>JASHNQ010000057.1 GCA_030041545.1 candidate division FCPU426 bacterium
AACTCGGACCTGTTCATGAACGGGACGGTGGCCATGTTTTATTCCGGCATCTGGCTGACGCCCCAATTCCGGCAGATCAAGGATTTCGACTGGGACGCTGTGGAATTCCCCAAGGGACCCGGCGGCCGCCGGGCTTTTCCCATGAGTGCGGCGGGCTACGCCATAGTCAAGACCTGCAAGAACCCCGCGCTGGCCTATGAGTTGGTGAAGTACTTGGCGGGAGAAACGGGCGAAAAGCTCATGGCTTCGACAGGCCTGACCCAGCCGGCCCTCAAGGCCCTTGCCCAATCGAACATTTTTCTCGACGGCCAGCCGCCCAAGTCCAAAGGGTTCCTGGTGGACGCCGTGAAGTACGGGCATTTCCAACCCCTGGATCCCAACGTGGCCGAATGGAAGGCCCGCATCGAAGCCATCTTGGACAGGGTTTGGGCGGGCGAGGAAACCCCGGAAAAAGCCCTGAAAAGGGCGGCCGCCGAGGTCAACGAAAAATTTTTTAAGAAATAGATGTTCCTCAACCCTTGGGGCCCGGCTTAAAACGTCCCAAGATTTCCAGCAGATGGGTGGGGTCTTGGACCTCAATGCAGTCCACCACCTGGGTGGCGGGGAAGTCATTGCCATCGGGGCCCAGCTTGTCCCCGAAAAAGAGGGCCTCCGAGGGCTTCCGGCCGATTGTTTCCAGGAACCGGCGGATGCCGTAGGCCTTGTCGATGCCCTTGGGCGTGACGTCGATGGACGTGGTGCCCCCGATACGCATGGAGTATTTGTCCCCCAGGCGCTGCCTTAAAAAGGCCAGCCATTCCCGCCGCCGTTTCCCTTGCGGGTCCGCCGCCCTTTTTTCGTCCCCGGGAGCGTTGCGGCCCAGGATGGAAAGGGTCACCTGGCTGCCGCGGTCCTGCAACTGGTCCTCCTTCGAGGTCAAGGGGCGGATGGCATAGGCCGCGATCAAGGCCTCAAAAGCCGAGAGGATTTCCCGGCGTTCCTCCGCGCTGAATTCCACCCGGTACTGTTCCTTAAAGATGGGCTTACCCTGGCCGTACTCCACCTGGACGTAATGGCTGCCCGAAACGGGGAGCAAGTGATGGGGGACCCCCAGGAAAGGGGTCAATTGGGCGGAAATCTGGCCCAAAGTGCTGCCGCTGATGAAGGCGAAGGCGCAACCACCGTTCACCAAGCGGGCGATTTCCCTGGCCATTTCCGGGCCGATAGGTTGGGTGCTGGGACAGACGGTGTCGTCCACGTCGGCGATGAGGGTGAGCATTTTGACCTTAGATTATTTTTCGGAACTATGCACTTGGCATAACTTACCAAAAACCCTCGCCCCTTGCGGGAGAGGGTAGGGTGAGGGGGGCTTAAATTCCCGAAAATCACCCTCACCCCGGCCCTCTCCCCTCAAGGGAGAGGGGGAAAAGCAAAGGCTTAATATCCAAGGTGTGCCAAGTGCATAGTTCCGTTATTTTTTGGAAACTCGGCGGCGGATAGATGGCAGTATTTTATAGGACCCGGACGGAATTATACGAAAAAAGGGCCCCTAAAACATTTTAACCAGGCCCTGGTTTAAGTTATCTTAGGCCCCGATCCACTTTTGCATTCCGGCCATCCGAAACAGCCGGCGGAATTCCTGAAACAAAATGGAGATGAATCCTTGTCCCTGCATTCCTTGGACGGCGAATGGAAATTCCGGGCCGCCGGCCCCTTGAGGGGCGAAACCCCCAAGAAATTGGGGCTTGATCAATGGATGCCGGCCGCCATGCCCGGCACGATCCATTACCAGCTCCAAAGGCTCAAGAAAATTCCCGATCCCTTTTACGGCCGAAATGAGTTGGGCCTCCAATGGATTGATGAGCAGGACTGGGAGTTGGTTAAGACGGTCCGGGTCAGCCCCCAGGAAGAGGCCCTGGGTCGCCAGGAACTGATTTTCGACGGGATTGATACGGTCGCCGAAATATTCCTGAACCGCATGAAAGTGGGACAGTCCTTCAATATGTTCCGCCAAGTCGTCGTGGACGTCCGGGGAAAACTGAAGGCGGGATCCAATGGAATCCGCGTCCTCCTGAGAAGCCCCACCCGCTACGCCCGGGCCCAGGCGGCGAAAAACCACTACCGGGCCAATACGGACAAGCAATTCAAATGGGAAACGGGGGAGGCGCGCGAAACCCGCCGTGCCTGGATCCGCAAGGTCCAGTGCCAGTTCGGATGGGATTGGGGCGTTTACCTTGCCACCTCCGGGCTTTGGCGTCCCTCCCGCCTGGAATGTTCCAACGCCCCCCGCATCGAATCGATTCAGACCCGGCAGATCCACCGGGGCCCGGCTGGAAAACCCCATCAAGTCACCCTCAAGGTTATGGCCCGTTTGAAGGCCTATGGCCCCCAAGACGGGTGTTTGAAAGTCGGATGCGGCGGGCAAGAAGCCAAGGTCCGGGCCCGTTTAAAACAAGGAGAGAACCTTATAAAAGCTGAGATCACCCTTAAAAATCCCAAGCTTTGGTGGCCGGCAGGACAGGGCGGTCAACCTCTGTATGATCTGGAAGCGGTTTGGCTGGGGGATAACGGGGAAAGAAGCCGCCTTTCCAAACGCCTGGGACTGAGGACGCTCGAACTGATCACGGCCAGGGACGCGGCCCCTTCGAGCGCCTCAGGGCAGGCGGGGGAATCCTTTTTTTTCAAGGTCAACGGCCGACCGGTTTTCATGAAAGGGGCCAACTGGATACCCGCGGATGCCTTCATCGACCGGTGCGCCCCCGAGCGGTACCGCCATTGGCTGACTTCCATGGTTCAAGCCCATATGAACATGGTGAGGGTGTGGGGAGGCGGACAGTACGAGTTGGACGCCTTTTACGACCTCTGCGATGAACTGGGGATCCTCGTCTGGCAGGATTTCATGATGGCCTGCGCCCTTTATCCCGACACCCCGGAATTCATCGAGGAACTGGCCGAGGAAGCCCGTTACCAGGCCCGGCGGCTGTCGGACCACCCTTGTATCGCCCTTTGGTGCGGCGACAACGAAGACCTGGGCGGGGTGAAACATTGGTGGGTGCCCGGTGGAGCGGCCCATACCACCACCGCCACCGCCGCCGAGGCCCGGCGCTATCCCGCCATGTACCGCAAGGTTTTGAGCGCCCTCCGGGCCGCCTGCGAGGCCGAGGATCCCGGACGGCGCTTCTGGCTTTCCAGCCCCTCCAACGGGTCCTTTGGGGGCGATCCCGACGATCCTTCCCGGGGCGACGTGCATTACTGGAAGGTCTGGCACGGCGGGAAACCCTTCAGCGACTACCTGACGGTCAAGCCCCGCTTCGTTTCCGAGTTCGGGTTCCAGTCCTTTCCCGACCTGGACACCCTGGAAAGGGTGGTGCCGCCCGGGGAAATGAACCCGTCCAGTTGGGTCATGGAACACCACCAGCGCTCGCCCTTAGGGAACCTGCTCATCACGAACACCCTGGCGCGGGAACTTCCCATCCCCAAGGATTTCGAAAGCTTCTGCCTGGCCTCCCAGGTCAACCAAGCCATGGCCATCCGCACCGCCGTGGAACACTGGCGCCGCCTGAGGCCCCACTGCATGGGGACCCTCTTCTGGCAGGTGAACGACCTTTGGCCCGTGGCCTCCTGGAGCTCGATGGACTACCATGGCCGCTGGAAGGCCCTGCACCATGAGGCCCAACGGTTTTTCGCGCCGCTGTTGGTATCCTTGGAAATAAAAGGCGAAACGGTTTCGGTTTGGGCCACCAACGACCTCCCCCGGCCCCTGGCCCTCGGGGGAAGCTTCGAGTCAATCGCTTGGGATGGAAAGATGGTTTTCAAAACATCCCTCAAAACAGCCTTGAAACCCGGGGAAAGCCGCCGGTTGTTGGCCGTGCCTTTCGCCAAGCTGTTAAAGAAAGGGATGCGCCCACGGGAGGTCCTGTGCTTTGCCCGGCTGGATGACGGGAATGTACAGGGCGAGAATTATGCCGTCCTGGCGCCCTGGAAATGGGCGCCGGTGGAAAAACCCCAAGTGAAAACGGAATTGCGGTGGGGAAGGGGCGGCCTGGATCTACGCGCCGAGAGCCGGAATATCGTCCCCTTCTTTCACGCCCAGCTGAAAGGGTGGGAAGGCCATTTTGACGGGGATTGGAAAGCCTTAAAACCAGGGGAAAAGTACGTGTTCCGGTGGATATCCCATTTCCGGCGGGCCCCAGGGTCCTTGGCCGAGGCCAAGCGGCGGCTGCGGACCACGACTTTTTACGACCTCTGTAAGTAGGAAAAAATGAATCCATCCGAAATGGACCTTGTGTCGTGGATAAGGGAAGCCGCCCTGCCCTTTTGGGCTTCGCGGGGGGTGGATACCCCAAGGGGCGGGTTTGTGGAGGATCTGGCCTCCGACGGCGGCCCCTCCGACCCCGGGTTCAAGCGCGTCCGGGTGCAAGGACGGCAGCTTTTTTGCTTTGCCACCGCGGCCTTGATGGGATGGCACAAAGACGCCGCCGCCATCGCCGACCACGGTTTCGACTTTATCCAGAACCGTTGCCGGACCCCGGACGGTTCCTGGGTTCGGCGCCTCAAATCCGACGGTTCCATCCTCGACCCACATATGGACCTTTACGACACGGCCTTCGTGGTATTGGGTCTTGCCGCCTATTACCGGTTGACCAACAACCCTGAAGCCCGATCCCTCTTAGAGACGGCCTTGCATAAAGTGAACGCCCGGTTATCCACGCCTAACGGTATGGGTTACTGGCAGTGGCTGGGTGAAAAGGGAACCCTGCGCCAGAACCCCCACATGCATTGGTTCGAGGCCATGCTTTTTTGCTTCGAGGCCACCGGGGACCGGCGCTTCCTGGAGGAGGCGGAAGCTATCTACCGCCTGGCGGAGGAATTCATCATCGACCCCAAGACCGGCGCTTTGCGCGAGCTTTTCGACGGCCAATGGAAGCCCGTCGCCGAAGGAGGGAAGATATTGGTGGAACCCGGCCATCACTGCGAATGGGCCTGGCTTCTTTGGAAGGCGGGCCAGGTAATGGAGGTCAACCCGGCCTTGAGCCGCGGTATCCTGGGGTTTGCCGACCGGTACGGATCCAATCCCGCCACCGGGCTTTACTGGGACCAGGTGAGCGACCGAGGGGAAGTCACCCAGCCCACGCACCGGCTTTGGGCGCAAACCGAAGCCCTCAAGGCCTGGTTGATACGCCCCGACCGGGACGAAGAAAGGGAAGGACGGGTGAAACAGATCGAGACCAACCTCCTAAAATATTACCTCCTTCGTGAGCCGCTGGGCTCCTGGGCCGACCGATTGGATGCCGACGGAACCGCCCAGCCGGGACAGGTTCCGGCCAGTTCCATGTACCACTTGATGATGTGCGTGACGGAACTTTGGTCCTGGAGATCGAACCGGGAAATTCACCGGGGATAAGCGCTTTCAAAGAAGAAAGGAAGAAAAGCGGTTCGGATTTAATCGGGCCTGTTTTTCGTGAAAATGAGGTATATTTATTATGAAATGATGAAAAATATTCCCGAGTTTCTTAGGTTTTCCTTCGGAATTCTTTTCTGCCTGACGATTCCATTGTTGACCGTCCCCCAGGCCCGCGCCCAATGCGACCCGGTCACGGCCCAAATTTATTCCTCAGGCGACGACAACACCGTTTTCTGGGTCAATGGAACCCCGGTGCCGGGTGAACAAACCTATTGCCATGTCGGCAGCTGCGTGCCGACGCCCATTCCCGTGCCCTTGAGCGATTTGGACGAGGGCCAAAGCATCGTGCTTTCCGTGGCCACCACCAACGTCAACCCCAGCCAGGTCCTCAGCGCTTGGGACCTGGACATCACCTGCCAGGGAGGAGACCATGTTGAGATCACGAGCGAAAACCCCGCCAATTATTCCCTTTATTACGATCCCAACGGCAACTGCGCCGGCGCCAATCCCCCGCCCAACGACCCCAGTGGAAACTCTTGGTATTCCTTCATTTACAACCCCACCACCAACTATTTCACGGAAACCGGGATCCCCGTCACCGCCGCCATTTCCTATACCACCTTGATTTACGACCCGGTCAACGGCGACGCCATCACCCAGGTTTCCTTCAACTCCTCGGCCGGGCCGGTTGGAAGCTGCGGCATCCTTTACTGGCGCGAGGTCATGGCCTTTCCCACGCCCGAACCCACCCTGGGCCCCGCCAACGTCACCGTCACCAACAGCCTGATCGCGGGCTCGGTGACCACGAACGGAAATTACTTGTACGCGTCCTACGCGGTCACGGTTTGCGACAGCGGCATGCCCATTGAGAGCGTTCCCGTCACCGTCACGGATTATTTTTCCAGCAGCATGCAGGGCAATTCCAACACCGGTTACTGCCCCACGCCCACCAGCGGGGGCCAGGGGGTTGAATACCAATGCAATTCCCCTTACCTCGCCATATTCCCCGTGGGCCTTCCCGGGGACGGGGCTTGCGAGGCCGTGACCGTGAACCTCATTAATTACTATTATCCGAACGATTATTGCGATCCCGTCACCGCCATCGCGGTGGTGGATTGGCAGAACGCCAGCGCGCCGGTGAGCTCCAACGTCGTCACCTTCACCATCCCCTGCGCCCCCGGCTCCCCGACGGCCACGCCCACCTCCACCTTTACTTTCACGCCGACCCCCACTTTCACCCCGCTTTTCACCCCAACCCCCACCTATACCCCCACCATTACCTACACCCCCACGGTCACCTTCACGCCCACCATCACGTTTACGCCAACGCCCACCATCCCCAACATCGATACTTTTTACGTTTCCAAGAACGTTTATAACCCAACGTCGGACAGCCCGGTTTCCATCTTCGTGCAGTACACCAAGTTCCCGGGGTCCTACGACCTGTGGATTTACAACTCGGCGGGGGAGCACATCAAAACCCTGGAGTCCACCTATTTAAGCGCGCCCGTCAGCCAGGCCTACACCTGGGACGGGAAGAACAAATACGGGGATGCCTGCGCCAGCGGGGTCTACATCTTTTACCTGGTCGAACCCTTCGAGCGGCAATATAAACGCATCCTCTTGATCCACTGAGCCTCCGGCCGGAAAAGTTTTTCCGGGAACGCGGTAAAAAAACAGGCCGCGATAACCGGTTGAACGAGTAACGCTTCTTGCCCCTTGAATTCTTTTGCCTTTCGCCGGGCGCTTCCCGATAATCTGAGTGACCGCCTTGGGAAGTGACCTTCCCATCCCTGGAAAGCGGTCCAATCCCCGACACAAGGATTTGGGATGCCTCCCCAAAAAACCAACTGGGTCGACCGGGCCTTTCCCTATTACCAACTCCTGCGCGTATTCACGTATTACCTCGACCTGGAAGTCTGGATTGTTTCCCACGAAAACACGGAACGCTGGTTTGAGGTCCGCCGCCACCAGCGGGCCGCCTGGCCCATTGATTTCGATTTTTTTTACGGGAAAAGGGAGGAACGCTACCGCTACGACCAGGCCCAGCTGAACCGGGTCATGGAAAAGGGGCAGGTTTTCAGCGCCGAGCACGGCGGGCTTTCCACCCTTTACGTGCCGCTTTTCCACAAGGGGAAAGTCGTGGGAACCCTCCTGGCGGGCGTTTTCCTGAAAAAGATCCCGGACGCCCCAACGTTGGTCCGCCATTGGAGGGAACTGGCCGGCGCCGAGGCCGTTGAATCCAACCCTGATTTCCTCAAATACGTCAGGACTTTTTTGGAATGCCCCCTGGTGGAGGAGCCGGTTTACCGCGCCCTCCAGGAAGTGATGGAGATTCACGCCAAGGTCCTCATGGGCGAAGCCGATCCGGAAGCCGCCTGCCGCCGGGCCAAGGAGTTGAGGGAAAAAGTCTTTTCCCAGCATCTCCCCCAAAGGTTCTGGCTGGACGTCCTCATCAAGAACAACCGTTTCTATCCCCCTACTTGGAAGGGGGGGAAGGTGATGGATTGGGAAAAAGTCGAAATGGGCATCCAGCGGCCGCCCGACATGGTCCTGGCGTTACGCGTGGACAACCTCCGGACCCAGCCGGGAAACGACCTGGACTTGGTCCTGAGGGACTACCGCCTGCAGTGGGAAATGTTCAAGTTTTCCAAGACCCTCCCCAACGCCGTTTGCAGCCCCTTGGACGATTACGGCGCGCTTTTTTTCCTTTCCCCGCCCACGGGCCTGAACCCGGTCCAGAGCAAGCTGGAAATCCTCGACCGAATCGACGCCATCGCGAAGTTCGCCGAGGGCCGGCTTAAGGTCAAACTGCTGGCCGGCGTCAGCCGCAGCGCGGGCCCCACCGACGACATCTCCCGCGTCTACCGGGAAGCGGTCACGGCCCTTGGCTTTTGCGGGCCCCTGGGCAGGCCCATCCTTTTTTACGAGGACGTCCGCGGCAACCCCACCATCCCCCTGCCGGAGAATTTTTACCAGCTTTCCAAACGCCTGATCGAAACCTACGCCAAGGGTTTCACGGGCGAAACCGAGGCGGTGCGCAACGAGTATGTCGACCAAGTCCTGGCGCAGTCGGCGGGGCGGCCGGAAATCATGAGGCTCCACTTCCTCTACGCCGCGGGGGAGATCGTGGACGCCCTGCGCAAGCGGTCCCTGGTGCCGCCCGATCACCTTTCCTTCGCCTTCGGCGATTTCGAGGAGCAGCTCCACGGCGCGGGAACCGTCTCCGACCTCATCCTGTTTTTCCGGGAGTTCCTGAAGCGCCTGCTGACCCTGAACCTGAAACCCCAGGCCGCCTCCCAGGAGATCCGGCTGGAGAGGGTTTGCCGGTACATCGACGAGAACTTCAACCTCGACCTTAAATTGGGGCAAGTGGCCAAGGAGAAAGGGTTTTCCGCCTCGGTCTTCAGCCGCGGGTTCAAGAAAATAACGGGCATGGGTTTCTCGGCCTACCTCCGGAAGACCCGGCTGGAGAACGCCATGAAACTGCTGGCTTCCAGCCGGCTGTCGGTCACCCAGATCAGCCAGGAATGCGGGTTCAACAACCTCCAATATTTTTTCGACGTCTTCAAAAAAAAGACCGGAAAAACCCCCCAGGAATACCGCAATGCCTCAAAAATGAAGTGACGCTTTCGGGTTTAATAGGCCCGCTTTAGAGCGAAATCCGGTAGTGCATCAGTTTGATGGGAAATCCACTGCACCCTCACCCCGACCCTCTCCCCTCAAGGGAGAGGGGGGAAAACCCGCAAAAACCCTCGCCCCTTGCGGGAGAGGGTAAGGAGATGATAACGAAGACCCCTCCTGGAGGGGGTTAGAATCGAGATTAGCAAAGTCATACGGGAAGAGAGGGAAGGCCGACACCCTACTGGGGCGACGAAGACCCCGCTTGGTAAGTGGCCTCCCGCGATCAACTTTTTTGGGCCTAAGAGCCCGAATAGATAGTTGT
>JASHNQ010000008.1 GCA_030041545.1 candidate division FCPU426 bacterium
GCGACACCGGCGATTTGGCTTTGGCGCAGGACATCCGCCGTATCGCTGAAGAAATAACCAGGCTTGCCGAAGATATTGAGGCCATCGATGACACGCTTTTCGTGCCTTTCATAGTGCTTAACTTCCTCGGTCTTTTTCTTCTTTTTCGGCGCCGCGTTCACGGGCGAAACCGCGACCGCCAACCCCACCGCCAAAACCAACAAGGCCGTCATCCATCGTTTCAAAGACCCCATAAGTCTCTCCTCCTAAAAATAAAAATTGTTGTCTGCTTAAACGAATCTAAACTGGGACAGCCACTGCCTTATTTGCCGCGCATTTTAACATACAGCTCCTTGGCGTGCTCCAGCGAAGTTAAGGAAACCGGCTCGCCGCCCAACATCTTGGCCAACTCCTCGATGCGGCCCTCATCCGTTAACTGTTTAACCTGGATGGAAGTTTTGCCATCCTGGAACGATTTGGAAACGTGGAAGTGGTTTTTGCCCAATCCCGCGATGGGGGCCAGGTGGGAGACGCATAAAACCTGCTTCCCTTGGGCCAGGCGCGAGAGCAGTTGGGCCACGGCTGGCGCCGTTCTTGCGCCCACGCCCGTGTCGATTTCATCGAATATGAGGGTGGGCACCTCGTCGCTTTCGGAAAGCACGGTCTTCAAGGCCAGCAGGACCCGCGAGGCTTCCCCGCCCGAGGCCACCTTGGCCAGGGGCCTCATGGGCTCGCCAGGGTTGGCGGAAAACAGGAACTCCACCTTGTCCCAGCCCAGGGGTGATAAATGCAGCCGCTTGCCCTTTTCCACCACCGGGCTGGATTCCTCCTCCTGGGGCGTTACCTGGACCCCCATTTGGGCGTGGGATAGGCCCAGCTCTTTCAAGGCCGCCTCCACTTGTTGGGTCAATTCCCAGCCGGCCTTGGACCTTTGGGTGCTCACCTGCCCGGCGGCCAGCCGGTACTCTTCCGCGGCCTTTTCGATTTCCCCGGCCAGGGCCCTCAACCGGCCCTCCCGGCCCAGCAGGGTCCTCAGTTCTTCCCTGCCCTGCTTGAGGTATTTCAGGATCTCCGCCACCGAGTCGCCGTATTTTTTCTTGAGCGTGTTCAAACCGTCGATACGGTCGGAAAGCTCCTTAAACTCCTCCTCGCTGAAGGAATAGCCCTCCAGCTTCCCGGCCAGGTCGAACGAAAGCTGGTTCAAGGCCTCTTGGGCGGACTGGGCGGCTTCCACCATGGCTTCCAGCCCCGGGTCCAGCTTGGCCGCGTCCATCAGGCGCGCCGCGGCGGTCCCGAAAAGGCCCGTGGCGCCGCCCCGGCCCTCCTCGTCCAGCAAGTCTTGGGCCTCGGTGAGGAACTTGGTGATCTTTTCCCCGTGTTTCATGCGCTGGTATTTTTCCAGCAGTTCTTCCTCGTTGAGCGATTCGAGCCCCGATGCCTCGATTTCCTCCACCTGGAACCTCAGCAGGTCGGTGCGCCGGGCGACCTCGCGGGAATCGCCCCCCAGTCGGGTTTGCTCCTCCAACAACTGCGACAAAGCCAGGTAGGCCTCGAAGGTTTTCTTGAGCAGGGGGTCCAGCCGGCCGAAGGCGTCGATCAATTGCCGGTGCCGCCCCACGTTGAAGATGGCCTGGTGCTCGTGCTGGCCGTGGATATCCAGAAGCCAGTCGCCCAACTCCGCGATCATGGCGGTGGTGGCCATTTGGCCGTTGACGAAGCTTTTGGTCTTGCCCGAGGAGCGGCTGAATTCCCGCTTGATGAGGATCTCCCCCTCGGGGGCCCCGATGCCCCATTCGGCCAGTTTTTTAACGGCGGGACTTCGTGTGGGAACACTGAAAAGGGCCTCGGCCACGGCCTTCTCTTCCCCGGAGCGGAGCATATCGGCGTTAATGCGGTCGCCCAGGAGGAAATAGAGGGCGTCCACGATGAGGGACTTGCCGGCCCCGGTTTCGCCGGTCAGGACGTTGAAGCCCTCCCCGAACTCCATGGACACGGATTCCACGATGACGAAATTGTGGATGGAAAGCTGACGAAGCATAGAACCCCAGTTCACAGTTGACCCGACTACGCCAAGGCTTCCCAGGCAGTTCACACTCGACAGCCGGGCCGGGTAAAATGAATATAACCTAAAACAAATTTCAAAAGGATAAAAGAGGGCCCTGGAATGTTCCGGTCCCGGATCAGGGCGAAAAGACTTGAACGCGGTTGTTTCCCAGGTCCGCGACGTAAACATTCCCCCGCCGGTCCACCGCGACCCCGTACGGACCGTTGAATTGTCCCCCGCCCTTGCCGGGACTTCCCCATTGCGCCAAAAAAGCCCCTTGGGGGCTCCATTTTTGGATACGGTCGTTCCCCATGTCCGCGACGAAAAGGTTCCCGGAACCGTCCACGGCGAGTCCCCATGGGATATGGAACTGTCCCGGGCCTTTTCCCGGGCTTCCCCATTCGGTAATGAAATCCGTGGAGGGGGCGAATATTTGGATATGGGTGTCGTCGGCGTAAATGGTCCCGTGCTGGTCGATGGCCAAGCCCTTGGTATCCGTGAAATTATCGGTCAGGTTGCCGTTGAAGTTCGCGGAGGTGCCCCACATCGTGATGAACCTGCCGTCCGGGGTGAATTTTTGGATCCGCCCGTCCACGACATAGACGTTCCCGGCCGGGTCCAAGGCGATGGCCTTGGGGTCCACGTCGTAATAGCCGATATCCCCCGAGTCATTGCCGGGTTTTCCCCAGGCCAGGAGGAAATGGCCGTCTTTGTCGAACTTCTGCACCCGGAAATTTCCCGCGTCCAACACGAACAGGTTTCCGGTCCGGTCCACCGCCAGTGCGGCCGGCCGTTGGAATTGGCCTTCCTCTTTCCCTTGACTTCCCCACTTTAACAGGAATTTCCCGCTGGGACTGAATTTCTGGATGCGATTGTTCCCGGAATCGGAGACAAAAACATCGCCCCCCGCGCCGACCGCTACGGCCACGGGGGCGTTGAACTTCCCGTCGCCCGCGCCCTGCCCGCCCCACTGGGTCACGAACCGGTATTCCCCCGCGTCCGCAGCCGAAAAGGGGTTCACCCTTAACGCCCCCAGGATCAAAACGGGAAACATTTTTTTGGAAATTTTCATAATAATAAATTTACTTTTTGCCTACCAAAGTTTTCATAAAAAGATACATCTCATGGTCGGCAGTGACCCGAAAGGACTCAAAAGTGATGTGTTGGGTGGAATAGCACCCGTTCGCCTGCCACAGCAGGCTCCCGTCCCGGGTGGACAGAAGGAAAAGCTCGAAGGCCCCCACCTTGTTGTATCCCTGCCACTTGAAAAACGACTCGTCTTTTTCCAGGATGGACCGGCGGCGGAAGTAGTTGATCTTGAGCCCCTTCCTGTCCTCCACCCTCACGTTCACAGGACAGCCG
>JASHNQ010000058.1 GCA_030041545.1 candidate division FCPU426 bacterium
TGAAGGATGGCGATGCGCTCTGAAATGGGTTTGGAGGCCCAACCGGGTTGGGCTTTCCGGGCCGCTTGGGCCTCCTTGGCGATATCGGCCGGGCTGTCCTCCGGCATTTCTTTGAGGAGTTCCCCATTGGCGGGGTTGATGATTCTAAGAGTCACTTTTTGCCTTTTTGTCATCGCGAGGAGCCGCCCCAATCGGGGCGATTGGCGACGTGGCGATCCCAGTTAGTCTTTCGGTAGAAAGTATTTTCAACCGGGGTTGCTTCGTCATTATCGTCCGCCTAGCTCCATTATCCTTTTGAAAGAGTTAATGGAAAATGGGATAAACTCCCACATTCCTTGATTAAATTTACGGAAATGTGAGGATCGGCGGACATTCCTCGCAATGACAGCAGTTTAAGTTTTATTTTTTTCAGAAGCCTTTAAAAATTCCCTCAGAAAAACCCGGCCATCATAGAGCGAAGAATCTCTGGGGTCCTGGAATTCAGGGTGCCATTGGACGGCTAAACAATAGGGGCCCTCCTCAGCGCGGATGGCTTCTACCAGGTTATCCGGCTGGGACCAAGCCACGGCTGTAAGGCTTTTTCCGAGGTTCTTAATGGCCTGATGGTGGACGCTGTTGACCCGGGTCATAGTGCCCCTTAAAAGTTTCAACTCATGGAAATTCTGGTCATAAATGTCCCAGTTACGGTGCTCCACCACGGTTGGAACCTGGGTTTTGATGTCCTGGTAAAGCGTGCCGCCGAAAGCCACGTTCATCAACTGGGCTCCCCGGCAGATGCCCAAGACCGGTTTGCCCTGCTTTCGGAATTCATTCAAAAGGGCGATTTCATATTGGTCGCGGGCGTAGTCGCCTTCCCACTCCGGCTTGAGTGGTTCTTCCCCGTAGCTTTTGGGCGAAACATCTGAACCACCCTGCAGGACCAAACCGTCCATTTCGGAAGCCAGGTCGGCCAGGGTCACAGGCGAATCCGGCGCGGGTGAAGGGATCATGTAAACCAAGGCCCCTTCCCCCATCACCCAGCGCGCCAACGACTGTTCCAGGTAAAGAAGGGTCTTGCCCTTGAAGAGGGGTCTCTTGGGGTCGGCTTGGAAAAAGCAGGCCGACAGGCCGATTTTTAATTTCATACCAGGGCCTTGGTAAAGATGGCTTCAAAATCGGCCCGGGTGCAGGGGCGGGGATTGTTCAGGTGGCAGGAATCCTGGAAGGCCAATTCCGAAAGCCGTTGGACGTCCCCGGCTTGAATTCCGCTTTGGGAAAGCCCCGCCGGGATACCGATCCGTTTCTTCAAGTCCTTAAGCCAGCCCAAAAAAGCCTCCGGGGTTTCCTCTTCCAGGCCCGCGGCCTGCGCCAGGGCGCGGAACCTTTCGGGCACGGCGCTGGCGTTGAAAGGCAGGGCATGGTCGATCATGATGCCGTTGGTCAGGCCATGGTGCATATCCTTGAGGGTGGACAGGGCATGGGCGCAGGAATGGACCAGTCCCAGGCCCTTCTGGAAGGCGATGGCCCCCATCATGGAGGCCATCATCATGGAACCCCGGGCTTCGATGTCACCGGGTTTTTCCACGCAGGCCGGAAGGTTCTTGACGGCCAGTTTGAGGCCCTCGAGGGCCACCCCGTCGCAAATGGGGTGGTAATCCTTGGCCAGGTAGGATTCCACGCAATGGGTCAGGGCGTCCATGCCCGTGGCCGCGGTTACGGACGCGGGAAGGCCCAGGGTCAGTTCCGGATCGGCGAAAACCGCCCTGGCCAGGAGCTTGGGGTCGAAGATGATTTTTTTCAAATGGGTGGCGTCGTCCGAGATGACCGAACTGCGGCCCACCTCGCTGCCCGTGCCTGAGGTGGTGGGCAGGGCCACCCAATAGGGGATTTCGTACTTGAATGGCAGGGCCCCGGGCTTCCCGTCCTCGTAATCAAACAGGTCGCCGGGATGGTTCACCATCAGGGCGATGGCCTTGCAAACGTCCAGGGCCGCGCCGCCCCCCAGCCCCACCAGGCCATCGGCCTGGTGCGCCCCGTAGGCCTTCAAACCTTCCAAAACCTGGGATTTCACCGGGTTTCCCCAAATGCCCGAAAAAGTGCCGGGTTCCAGCCCCCCGGCTTTCAGGGAGTTCAGTGCTTCCGCAAAAACCGGCAGGGCCGCCAGGCCCTTGTCGCTGACCAACAAGGGGCGCTTGAAACCTTGATCCTTGAGGAATCCAGCGACCTTGGCCCGGACGCCAGGGCCGAAGTGGATGAGGGTGGGGAAGCTGAAACGAGCGGTAACCATAAAACTCCTCAAAAGCGAATTATGAATTTTAAATTCTAAATTTTGAATTAAGGTTGGTTTTCGATTGGCTTCACCAATTGAAAACTTCAATCTTTTTCATTTATAGAATAAATCTTGGGACTTTCGACAAAGGCGAAAGTGACCACAATTCATAATTCAAAATTACTAATTCATAATTAGCTTTTCTATATTATTTCAAAGTATCTCTTTAGTTCCCAGTCCGTGACCGTGTCCTGGAACTGGCGCCATTCCCATTGCCGGGTGCGCACGAAATGGTCCACGAAGGCCTCGCCAAAGAGCTCCCGGGCGATCTTGGACTCGGTCATCTTTTGCGTGGCCTCGGCGAGGTTTCGGGGCAGCCGGGCAACTGGCGATTGATAACCGCTGCCCTCTACCGGCGCCTCCTTCAAAGCCAGGTTTTTTTGGATGCCGTAGAGCCCGCTGGCGAAGCAGGCGGCCAGCACCAGGTAGGCGTTGGTGTCCGAGCCACCCACACGCGTTTCCAAACGGGTGGACTTGGGGCCACCGGGGATGACCCGGAAAGCCACGGTGCGGTTGTCCACGCCCCAAAGGGGCTTGGTGGGCGCCCAATAGCCGTCCACCAGGCGCTTGTAGCTATTCACATTGGGCGCGAAAAAGGGCAGGATTTCGGGCAGGCACTTGAGCTGGCCCGCCAGGAAGCTCTTGAAAAGCGCGCTCATGTGATGGGGTGCCTTCTCATCGTGAAAGAGGTTCTTATCCCCCTTAGTATTCCAAAGGCTCTGGTGCGCGTGGCCGCCGCAACCCGGCAGGGCCGTGTTCCACTTGGCGATAAAGGTGGGCAGGATGCCAAAGCGGTAGCCGATCTCCTTGGCCGCGGTCTTAAAAAGTACCCCCCGGTCCCCCGCCTCCAAGGCGTCCGAGTACAGGATGGCGGCTTCGAACACCCCCGGCCCGGTTTCCGTATGCAGTCCTTCCAAGGGCACGCCAAAGGCCGGAAGTTCCTCCATCAGGGCCTTGAAAAAGGGCTGGTTGAGGCTGGATCGCAGGATGGAATAGCCGAACATGCCCGGGCTTAAGGGCTGCAAGTGGCTGTAGTTCTTGTCGAAAACCGATTGGGGCGTCTCCTTAAAGTTAAACCACTCGTATTCCATACCCGCGCTGGGCTCGCATCCGGCCTTGTGGCATTGGGCAATGACCTTTTTCAGCAACTGGCGGGGGCATACTTCCAGGGCATCTCCCGAACCGCTCTCAAAATCCCCCAAGAAAAAGGGCACGTTGTCGTCCCAAGGCACCTGCCGGTAGGTCGAAAGGTCGATCCTAGCCTGGGCGTCGGGGTAACCCGTATGCCAGCCGGTGTATTGGGAGTTGTCATAGCAGGCGTCCGAGGAATCCCAGCCAAAGACCACATTGCAAAAGCCAAAGCCCTTTTCAGCCGCTGCGAGGAACTTGTTCTTGTGGAGGTACTTGCCCCGAAGGATGCCGTCCAGGTCGGTGATGGCGACTTTCACCCTTTTGACGGCTGGGTCTTTGAGGCGGGCCAGCAAAGCAGGGTGGTTCTTGGCGCGGGAGGTTTTCACATGGGCCTCCAAAAATTTCATGCTCTTTTCGTCAAGTTCACAGGCATTTTACGGGCGTGTTTCAGGTCCCGATGTTTAATTGCCGTTAAATATTGGCCTCTAATCCAATCCTTCGTCCGAGTCCATGGACTCGCTGTCCACTTTCGGGTCGAACTTAATCTCCGTTGCGATCTGGTACACCACTTCCCTCGGCAGGTCGCGCATCTTGGAGACCACTTTGACCGCCTCGGTCTTGGAAAAGTTTTGTTCTTTCATGAGCTGTACCAGTTGGTCCGCGATGGAGACCCCCACCCATTTTTCCTGGTTGGAATGGTCCACGTGCTCGGCGCCTTCCACCACCACCACGAACTCTCCCTTGGGTTCCACCGCCTTGAAATGCTTCCAAAGCTCCTGCAGGGTCCCCCTCACGAATTCCTCGTGGAGCTTGGTCATCTCCCTCCCCACCATTCCCTTTCGGTTGCCGAAGACGTTCATCATATCCTTCAAGCTGTTGCGAAGGCGGTGGGGGGATTCGAAGAAAACCAAGGTATGTTCCTGGGATTTCATCTGGTGCAGGGTCTTTTGCCGGTCCCCCGCCTTAGTCGGCAGGAAACCCGCGAAGGTGAAGGGCGTGGCCGGAAAACCCGCCGCTGGCAGGGCCACCAAAAGGGCCGAGGCACCCGGGACCGGAATCACTGAAAAGCCTTTTTCCACGGCGGCCCTCACCACCTGGAATCCGGGGTCCGAAATACCCGGCATGCCGGCGTCCGTCACCAAGGCCACCGTGCCGCCTTGGGCCAAGGCGCCCAGGATTTCATCGGTTCTTTTGACCTCGTTGTGCTCAAAACAGGAAATGAGCTTTCCGGCCTGGATGCCGAAATGGGTCAGAAGCTTGAGGGTATTGCGCGTATCCTCAGCGGCGATCAAGCTGGCCTCCTTCAGGACCTTCAAGGCCCGGAAGGTCATGTCGTCCAGGTTGCCGATAGGCGTGGCCACCAGGTAGAGGGCGGAAGGTTGGATGGCGTTTTTTTCAGCGCTTTTTTCGGGCACGTTTTTTCCGGCCTTTGGGGGAAACCGCGGGAGTCGCAACAGTCTGCTTTGGGAGATAGTATTTTACTTTCTCCACGCCCCACCAGACACTAAAACCCACCAGCAGCCCGAGGGCATAGCCCCCCAATACGTCCGAGGGGTAATGCAGGCCCAGGTAGATTCGGGACAGGCCCACTAAAAGGGCGATAAGGACGAAAAGCCATGTCAAGGGGCGGAAAACCATGGACAGCAGGAACATGGAAGATCCCATATTGGCCGCGTGGCTGGAGGGAAAGGAATAGGCGCCGCTTTTCCCCGCGGGGGTCAGCACTCCGTCCAGCGCGTTACAAGGCCGAACCCGCTCCACGATCCCCTTAACAACGTGGCTGGCGGTCTGGTCCGAAATCAGGACCGCTAAAACCAGGCTTAAGACCAACCACCGGCCTTTTTCCCCACCCTTCCATAGCCAGTAAGCCAATAAAGCGGCGATCAAAATCCAGAAATGTTGGATGTCGGTGATGAAGGAAAAAAAGGAATCCAGGAAGGGGGAGGACCAACTTTCGTTGATCCAACGGAAGACCGCCACATCCATGGAATAAAGGAACGATTCCAAGGGAACCTACAAAGCCGAATTATGAATTGTGAATTGGGATTTTCGCCAAAGGCAAAAATGACCACAATTCAAAATTAAAAATTCATAATTCATAATTCGCTTTCGGGAAGTGATTCATATATCTCACCCAGGCTTTTCACCACCCAATCCGCGTCGTCGGAGGTCAACAGTTTTTGGCGCATATCCCGGGCGCCCTCGAAACCCTTCAAATAATGGGTTAAGTGCTTGCGCATTTCCAAGAGGCCCAGGCGGGGGCCCTTCACCTCGATGGAACATTTCAATTGTTCAAGGGCCACTCCGATGCGGAATTTGAGCGAGGGAGCCCGCATGGGCTTGCCTGTTTCAAGGTAATGGTTGATTTCCTCGAAGATCCAGGGCGCGCCCATGCTTCCCCGTCCGATCATGATGCCGTCACAGTTGGTTTCCTTGAAAAGACGGTAGGCATCCTCGGCGGACTTCACGTCCCCATTGCCGATAATGGGGATTTTGGCTTTCACCTTCAGGCGGGCGATGACTTCCCAATGAGCCTTGCCTTCGAACATCTGGTTGCGCGTACGCGCGTGGATGGCCAAAGCCGAGGCGCCGGCATCCTGGACCGCCTCCAGGACCTCGAACACCGCGTTGTCCATGGCGTCGTAGCCCGCCCGGGTCTTGACCGTGATGGGCATTTTTCCCTCCGTGGCCTTGACCATGGCTTCCACGATCCATCCGGCCCTTTGGGGTTCCTTCAGGACGGCCGCTCCGGCGTCGCATTTCAATATCTTCCCCACGGGGCAGCCGAAATTGATGTCGATGACATCGGGTTTGACCTCCTCGGCCACCTTGGCCGCCGCCTCGCCCATGATGACGGGATCCCCGCCGAAAAGCTGGATTCCAACGGGCCTTTCGGGCTCGGTGAATTCCATCAAGTCGCTGGTTTTCTCGCTTCCCGCGAGTAGCGCACGGGAACTGACCATTTCCGTCACCACCATGGCGGCCCCGTGCCGCCGGGCCAGGCGACGGAAGGCCGTGTCGGTATAACCGGCCATGGGCGCCAGGAAGACGCGGCCGTTCAGGGTGACGTTGCCGAGCTTGAATTCGCGCGCGGCCTTCCCCAGGGCGGTTAAAGGCGCCTCGGAAAGTTCCCCGGCAGGCTGGGGCTGGGTAACCGAATCCGTTTCGTTTGGGTTTTGATGGGGTAGCACGCTCATCAGTTAAATATCGCCTCCTGGATGCCGGGCAAGCGGTCGATCCGCCGGTTCAAAGCTTTAGCCGCCGCCACGGGAATGGGCTTGAAATGGATCACCACGAACCTTTCCCCCTCCCTTCCGGTCTGGACTTCCGTTCGGATGATTTTAACGTTGTTGTCTCTCAGGATTTCCCGGACCGTCTCGGTCAGGGTGCCGCTCACCCTGGAGCGGAGGGTCAGGTTATGGTAAACACGGCTCACAATGTAGTCATCCAGCAGGTTCAAGAAATAGAGGGTTAACAGCACCAGGCCCGTTGTCAGAAGGGCCCCGGAATAAAAGCCGCATCCCGCGGCCAAGCCGATGACCGCGCAGGTCCAAAGGGTCGCGGCGGTCGTCAGGCCGGAAACCACCCCTTCCCGGAGGTGCAGGATGGTTCCCGCGCCCAAAAAGCCGATGCCGGTCAGGACATTCTGGGCGATCCTGGGGTCCATTTGATAGATCCCGTTCACGACCGGCCCTGTCAGGATGGAAATGAGCATGGCCAGGGCCGAACCCAGCCCTACCAGGACATGGGTGCGAAGTCCCGCGGGTTTCCTCAGGCGTTCCCGGTCCCAGCCGATCAACCCGGTTAAAAGCAGGGTTATGGCCAGCCTCATGGCGATCATGCCCAAATAAGGGGAAAAGGGTATGTCTTGCATGCGCCTTATTCTACACGCTTCTTAAAAACCAGGTTTAGTGAAAGGAAGCTTGGGGTTGGGCCGTGGCGGAAAGCGCGGCTTTACGGCCTTGGGCCAACTGGTAGGCTCCCAATCCCGCCACCATGGCGGCGTTGTCGGAGCAATACTTCGGCGGGGGCACCCGCAGCACGGCGCCAAAGCTTTCGGCTTCCTTGCGCAGGGCATCCCGCAGGTTTTGGTTGCAGGCCACCCCGCCGCCCGCTACCAGGCTTTTGGGTTTGAGGTCGACCAAGAAGGCATGGACCCGGCTGGTGATTTCCTCCCGGACGGTGTTCTGGAATTTCGCGGCCAAACGCTGGAGATCCCGCTCGCCCTTCGGGGGATTCTTTTTCACCTCCAACATGACGGCGGTTTTCAAGCCGCTAAAGGAAAAATCCAGGCTTTTATCCTTCATTTTGGAAAAGGGAAAATGGTCCTGCGAGTCGGGACAGGCCTTGGCTAATTTCTCGATCATCGGCCCCCCGGGGTAACCCAGCCCCATGAGCTTGGCGACCTTGTCAAATGCCTCTCCCGCGGCGTCGTCGCGGGTGGAGGCTAAAAGGCGGTACCGTCCCCAGTCTTCCATGTGGTAAAGCTCCGTATGGCCGCCCGAAACGGCCAAACCAAGGGCGGGGAACTCCACGGAGGCGGCATCGAGTTGGGCGGCGTAGAGATGGGCTTCGATATGGTGCACGGTGGCTAAGGGCAGGTGGAGCCTGAAGGCAAGCCCCTTGGCCGCGGAAAGGCCCACCAAAAGGGCCCCGATCAACCCAGGCGCGGAAGTCACGGCGATCCCGGCAAGGTCGTCGTAAGTGGTCTGGGACTGAACCAGGACTTCTTTCAAGAGGAACGGCAGGCTTTCCAGGTGGACGCGTGAGGCCACTTCCGGCACCACGCCGCCATAGCGGCGGTGGAGGTCCATCTGGGAGGCCACTTCGCTGGCCAGGACCTTTTGGCCGTTTTCCACCACCGCCACCGCGGTCTCGTCGCAGGAGGATTCAATGCCTAGGATTAGGCCGCGCATCAGAAGATTCATTTGAATTTTACGGCTTTCTTTAGCGGGAAGAGGAGTGAAAATCCATCATGAATGGGGAGGATGGTTCTTTCGGCTTTTTCCCGCCCTTTTGAAAATATCGTCGATGGTTTGATGTTGGTAGAGTTTCCTGGAAACCTTCACGTAATCCGTCGGTTCACGGTGTAAGAGGGCAAGGAACCTCAAAGCCTTGGCCGGCCCCAAGGACTTGTTCAAGGCGTCAATACCCGCTGTTTTTATCTTTTCATCATTATTTTTTAGTGTTTTCATAATCCATCCTTTACAAGTGAATATAGTCTAACGGATTCAAAAGGGGTGTTTCAAGTTCGGCGATTTTGAGTCTCTTCATCAACGAATCATCGCAAGTGATGAAATAATCCGCCCCTATAAAAAGGGCACACGCGACATGAACGGCGTCTTTTGAAGAAATCCCGTAATGGAACCGAAGTCTTTTGGCGGTTTGATAAACCTCTTGAACCGCCGCGACTTTGAGCCGGCAAAGATCGGAAAGCCGCCCCACCTCATATTTGCGTTCAGGGAAAGGACATAACTCCGTTTCATCTTCGTGCATGAACGACCACGCCAACTCAATTTTTCCACTTTCGGCTTTTTGGAAAATTTCCTGACAGGCCGCGGCTTCATTCCGGATTCTTCTTTGCCGGGAATCATCGAATCCCCTTTGGAAACAATTGTAATCAAGATAAAGAATTTCCATGTTTTTTCTACTTCACAACTTCGGACGCGTACACAAACTGAAATCCCTCGTCCTTTAACTTGGGGATGGCAACCTCCAGGGTCTGGAGGGTCACCAGCTTGAAATGCCCGATGGCCACGGCCAAGCCGTGCTTTTGGGCGTAGTCCGCCGTTTTGTCCAGCTGGGCCAGGATGGATCCGGGCGTATCCAAATTGTCCAGGAATACGTTCCGGTGGGCCGTGGGCAGCCCTTCTTCCCGCCCGATCTTCTCCATCACCGATTTGGGCGAGGTCCGTGAATCGATGACAAAAAGCCCGTGAGCCTTCACGGCTTGGCAGACGCCGGTCATCAAGTCCGGGTCCTCGGTGGCGACGCTGCCCATGTGGTTGTTCAGGCCCCGGCAGTTGGGCAGGCCGTCCAGCGCCTCCTCCACGTCCTTTTCCGCCACGGCGGAGTCCATGCCCTTTTTCAACAATACCTTATAGTTTCCGCCGACCATCCCTTGCTCATGGCCCTCCATGGGCATGTGGCACATCACTTCCACGCCATGACTCGGGAACTCCTCGGCCAGCGACTTAGAAAACTCCACGTCGGGGATGATGGACACCGTGACCGGTATTTTGAAGCCATATAACAGGTCCAGCGCCCCTCCCTTTTGGTAACCCCCGTCGTCGATGATCAGGCAGATGCGGGGCGCGTTCACGGCGTCAAAATCGATCCGTACCGGTGTCCATTCGGCGTCATAAGCGAAATCAAACCGGTCCGCCCCGTTCAAGGTGGCGGCCGCCGCCAGCTTTGCGCCGCAGGATTGGGCCGCTCCCCCCAAGGCTTCCGCCGCCTGGAGGGGGGAAAAAAGCCGGGGCATGCGGAAGGTTTCTTCGTAGGACGGAAACACCCTGCCTTGGACGGTGACGGGGCTGGCTTGGACGTCTTTCTCCAAAAGCTTCAAGAGGTCCATGGACTCCAGCTTTTGGTTCAAGGCCTTCAGGAGCTTTTGCGTGGCTTTGGCGGGATCGCCTTGGAACGCGGAAGAAGGGGCCGCAAGGGGCGTAGCTTGGACCACAACCGGGGGTGGCGCCTCCCAATGGCGTCGCCACCAGAGGACGGCCAAGGCCAGTAATATTATCACGCCCAGCAGGTTCAACAAAAAACCACGGACGCCGCCTTCTTCACCAAACAAGTTTTTAATCAAAGGTTAAAAACTTCCAAAATTCAAAATTAAGAATTCAAAATTCATAATTTTCATTTCGGTATTATTCCCCGTCGTCGTCCTGGTTCTTGGAGCGTTCCTCTTCCAGCTTCTTCTCGCCCGCGATGCTGGTGTCCTTGATCTTGGGATATTGGGCGTAAAGCTGGCGGCTGATCTTTCCGCCGTTATCGACGATTTCCTCGGCCACCTTCACTTGCGGATCGTCCAGCACGGCGGTTTCGCGGGCTTCCGTCTCGCCCCGCTCCTGACGGACGAGTTCGACATAGAGGCTGTTTTTCAACTCATCGCCGTCCTTTTTTAACTCGTCCAGGTCGGTTTTCTTCACGTTGGCCAGGCAATAATCGTAGAAACGGTTCATGACCTTGGGGCTCAAATCCTCCTCTGATGCGGGCTTAAAACCCTCCTTGGCCAGTACCTCGGCGAATTTCTCCAATATTTCCTTGGTGTAAACCTTGATGGTGGATTCGGTCAGGTCGTGGTCGCGCAAATCCAGGTCGGGCTCGATGCCGATGCCGTGGATGCAAACCCCGGAGGGGGTGTAGTACTTAGCCATCGTCAGCCTCAGGGCCGCGCCGTCGCTGTTGTCCAGGGGCAGGATGGTCTGCACCGATCCCTTGCCGAAGGTCTTGGACCCGATCAGGGCCGCCCGCTTCCAGTCTTTGAGGGCCCCCGCCACGATTTCCGCGCCCGAGGCGCTTCCCTCGTTCACCATCACCACCACCGGCTTGTTGGCGGGGAATTTCTCCCCGTCCGAGGCGCGGAATTCCTGGGTCTGGTTTTCGCTGCGCCCCTTGGTGGAGACAATCATGTCCCCCTTCTTGCCGAAGAAATCGGAAACCCCCACCGCCTCGTTCAAGAGGCCTCCCGGGTCGTTGCGCAGGTCGATCACCAGGCCCTTCAAGGGGGCTTTCTTTTCCAGGTCATCCACGGCCTTGATGAAGTCGTCGGTGGTGTTCTCGATGAACTCGGTGATGCGGACGTAACCGATGTCTCCGGGCAGCATGTACGAATGGATGCTTTCGATCTTAATCGTATCCCTCACCAAGGTCACATCGAAGGGTTCGTCCATTCCGGGCCGGACGATGGTGATGGTCACCTTAGTGCCCACCTTTCCGCGCAGCAGCTTGACGGCGTCGTTGATGGTCATGGAGGCGGTGCTCGTATCGCCGATCTTGGCGATCTCGTCGCCCGCCTTGATGCCCGCCCTTTCCGCGGGCGTCCCCTCGATGGGTGAGACCACGGTCAAGTGGTCGTCCTTGATGGCGATTTCGATGCCGAGCCCCCCGAAATTGCCGGAGGTTTCCGTTTGCATTTCCTTGTATTCGTCGGGGGTCATAAACTGGCTGAAGGGATCCAGGGTATTGACCATGCCTTGGATGGCGCCGTAAACCAGGTCCTTGGGGTCGGTCTTGTCCACGTCCACGTATTTTTCGCGGATGATGGCCAAGGCGTCCACGAAGGGGTTCAGGTACTTGTAGACGTCTTCATTGCTTTCCTTGGGGTTGGCGGCTGATTCGCTGGCCGCGCCGGCGGCGAAGCTCACCCCGCAAAGGGCCAACAACAAAAAGGCCGTGGTTAACAAGGACGGACGACGATCCATGGCTTCCTCCAAGGAACTAATAATTTTAAATGCTTAATTTTGAACTTTAAATTGCGGTCATTTTCAATCCAAAATCGGCTTGAAAATCCCTTTTATCCATCGAATCAAAGGCGAAACCCTTGATTAAGAAAACCTTGGTGTTTTCTTCGGGCGAAGCCGGAAGAAAAGGACCACAATTTAAAATTCAAAATTCATAATTCAAAATTTGTGTTTGCAGTTACATGCGGTGCTTAAGCCAAAGCACGGGGTCTTGGGGCACGCCGTTTTTGCGGATCTCGAAATAAAGGCTTGGTCCCACCAGGGAGCCGGTGTCCCCAACTTCCCCCAGCACCTCGCCCGCCTGGACCCTTTGGCCCTCGGAAACATCCAATTCCGAGGCTTGGGCGTAGAGGGAATAATACCCCTCCCCATGGTCTAAAATCACTAATTTTCCATAACCTTTGAACCAGTCGGCGTAACGAACCACCCCCGACGCCACAGCCCGGAAGGGCATTCCTGGGGGAGCCTGGATTTGGATGCCGCTGTTGTCAACCACTTCCTTAAATTCGGGGTTTCGGTACCTTCCAAAGGGTTGGATGATCCGGCCCGAAACAGGCCACGGAATCCTGCCTCGCCTCACCATCAAGCCCTGCCCCGCCGGAACCCAGGCCGTTTGCCGTTGCCTGACGTCATCGGCTTCCTTAAGGAGGGCGGATACTTTATCCTGCAGGTCGTGCGCGGCCTGGCTTAACTCCTCGATCATCCTTTCTTTCTCTTCTTTTTGACGTTCAATGGAAACCAAAAAGAACGTCCTTTCCTTGCGTTCCTGGGAATCATTGGTTTCCTGCTGGCCCAAAGCCGACAAAATCCGTTTTTCGCGGTGCGCGTTGTCGTCCCACTGCGCGGTTTCCTGTTCGAAGGCTTGTTGGGTTTGAAGGGTTTGGTCGAGAAGCTTCTCATTGCTTTCGGCAAGGATCATCCCGAATTTCAATTTACGGGCGAGATCGCTGAAGTTTTCCGCGTCCAAAAGGCCGCCTAAAAAAGGCTGACGCGCGGACATGCGGTAAAGCGCAACCAGGCGGCGCCTCATTAAATCCCGGCACTGGGCCAGTTGCTCCCGGTTTTCAGCCATTTCGCTTTTCAATTGCGCCACCCGGGTCCGGGTTTCGTGGAGGTCCTCCTCGTTGGCTTGTTTTTCCCGCCGCAGTTTCCCCAAGGCTTGGTCCACCGCCTGCAGGCGGCTGAGTTCCTTCTTTTCCTTGGCCTCGTCCTGGCGCTTGCGTTTTTCCTCCTCACCCAGTTTTTGCTCGATGGCCTCCAGGTCTTCTTTGCTCTGGTGGATCTTTGTCTTGATCTGTCCGGTGGTCGTCGTCGCCGCGCTTGGACTTGTATCCTGGGCGTAAAGCAAAAGGGGCAGGCACCATCCGGAAAAAAGCGTCACTCTCAAATAAAGGCGGGTACTCTTCAATGAATCTCCCTTATCCATTTGCGTTGCAGCGCCAAGAAAGCCCCCAGGAACCCAAGGACGGTTCCCAAGGCCAGGAGGGTCAGGTAAAGGCCGGTCCAATCGGCGGCGGGCAGGGCCATCACCATGTCGATCCCGGAGTATTTTGGAAGCGCCACCCCGGCCCCTCGCCGGAAGGCTTCCAATAAAACGACCACCACCAAGGCGCCCCCCCACCCCTCCAGGATTCCTTCCCATAAGTATGGCGCCCAGCGCATCCATAGGGGCGCGCCCATGCGGGCCATGAGGATGTAGTCCTCCCGCCGCGCCCATAACGCCAAAGTAAGGGTGCTGGACACGATGAAAAGGGCCGTTAAAAAAATGAATCCACCCAGAACCAAACCCACCCACCGGGCCAAACGGGTCAGGTTCGATACGGTTTCCCACTCGTTCTTACCGTAATCCACTTCCTCAACACGGGAATCCTGTTTGATCTTGGAAACCAGGTCATCCAGGTTCGCCGCTGCGTCCTTCCGGAGGACCACCGTGAAGGAATCGGTGAGGGGGTTTTCCCCCAGCGCCTGGACCATTTGGTCGATCTCCGGGTCTTTCCGGAATTCCTGGAGGGCCTCTTCCTTGGTGACAAGGCGAACCGAGGCCACTCGGGGATCAGCCAGCAGAAGGGTTTCAATCCGCTGCCGGTCCACGGCCTCGGCGGCAGGGGTGAGGAAAACAGTCATTTCGAATTTTTCACTCGCCGACCCCAGGGCGTGGTCCAAAACCCGGGAAAGGCCCAAGAAAAAGGATAACTGGAGGAGCGTGCAGGCCACGATCACGATGACGGCCGTGGACAGGCCCCGCGCCCTCAAAACCTGCAGGAATCCCTCTTTTAGAACGTAACCCAGCCTGGTGGGTGCACTCATGAGACGCTTTCTTCCAGGGGTTCCAGTTTCCCTTCGTCCAATTTGATCCATTGGATGGAAGGGCTTAATTTTTCTTTGGCCGCGCTCAGGAAAGACATTTGCTGGGTAGAAAGGACAATGGTGCTTCCGGTTCGGTTCAGCTCCCGGAAAAGATGGAACAAAATTGAGGTGGATTTGTCGTCCAGCCCCTGGAAGGGATCGTCGGCCAAAAGGAGGCGGGGCCTGAAAATCATGGCCCTTAAGGCCAGCACCATGCGCTGCTCTCCGGAGGAAAGCCCCACGGGTTGGGAGGAAGCCTTGCCCGCCAGCCCGGCGTTGGAAAGCAACTTGGCGATGGCTTCCTTCTCCCCTTCCCCCGAGGCGCCCTTGGCTCGGAGAACAAAATGGATGTTTTCTTCAACCGTTTTATCGGGAAACAGCTTCAAGTCGGGAAAAATCATCCCAACTCCCTGGAGCCATTGTCGTTTTTCTTTTTCCGAAAAGGCGTAAATATCCTTATGGTCGATTTTTAGGACACCCGAGGTGGGTTTTTCCTCGCCGCCTAATATTTTGAGAATGGTGCTTTTGCCGGCGCGGGAATCCCCCAAGACAACGGTAAAGGAACCTTCAGGAGCCGAAAAATAGGCGTCGTCCAGGACTTTGACGCCCGAAGGGTGGATTTTGGTGAGGTGGAAAGCTTGGATCCTCATGGAGTGACGACCTGGACTGTCTGGGAGGAACTCCGCATGGTTTTAAATTAAGCCAGGAAGCCCCAACCCGCAAGGGAAATGCGGTTTTAAGGCGCCACCGGGGCCTGGGCTTGAGCCCGTCTTTTGGCCCGTCGAATCCGCTTGGCCAGGGCCACATTTTTTTCGTGCTCCTCAAACGTCGTGGCGAAAAGGTGGGAACCGTCGCCCTGGGCCACGTAATAAAGGTAGGGCACATCAGCCGGGCTTAGGACCGCCTCAATGGAAGCCAAGCCGGGGTTGCAAATGGGGGTCGGCGGCAGGCCCCGGTGCTGGTAGGTGTTATAGGGCGACTGGGTGTTCAACTGGTCGTTCGTCAGCCAGGCGCGTTTGTTGGCTAAAACGTAATTAAGGGTGGCGTTCACTTCCAGGCGGATTTTCTGCCGCAGGCGGTTGAACAGCACTCCCGCGATAATGGGCCTTTCGTCGGCTTTTTGGGCCTCCTTTTCAACGATGGAGGCCAATATGACCGCTTGGTACGGGGTCAAACCCCGCGCCCGGCATTGGGCCGCAAAATCCCCCCCCACCGTATCGTAAAACTGCCGGACCATGAGCTCCACCAGGGCCTGGCCATCGGCGCTCACCGGTACGCGGTAGGTTTGGGGGAAAAGGAACCCTTCCGCCGTCGGCCCTTTGATGTCCAGGCTTTTCAAAAGCTGGGTATCTTCTGCCGTTTTCATGAAATCAGCGGCCGTAATGACCTTCAGGTTTTCCAGTTCCTGCGCGATTTGTTCAGCCGTAAAGCCCTCCGGAACCTTCAAGGCCAAAAGCTCGCTTTTTCCCTCGGAAAGGGTTGTGAGGACATCCCAAAGGCTCATTCGGGGGTTCAACCGGTAAAGCCCGGCTTTTAATTTACGGTCCGCGTGGGTCAACTTGGTCAAAACCAGGAAAGGATAGGTGAAATGGATGATTCTCTTTTCTTGGAGGCTTTTGGCGATTTCCCGCGCGGTGGTTTTGGAATAAACGGGAATATCCTGGTCCGGCCCCGCAAGGAAAAAAGGGGGGATGAAAACGAAGGTGCAAAGGATAAAGCACGCGAGGAAGGCGTAGCCGTAGATTTTGAGGATTCTCATGTGGTTATTTAACTTCCTTAACGGGTATCAAGGAAGCCCCTTGAAGGGCCGACTGGAGCAACAAGGACGCGGCCACTTTGTCGATCTTTTGGCGGCGGTCTTCCCTGCGGCTGTTCCCCTCGATCATCAGTCGTTCCGCTTGTTTGCTGGTCAGGCGTTCATCCACGAAAAAAATGGGCACGTTCAATTTTTCGGATAGTTTGAGGGTAAAATCCCGGACCTTCTTCGTTGTGGAACTTTCGGTTCCATCCATGTTTAAAGGAAGCCCCACAATGACCTGGGTGACTTCATATTGGTTGACCAATCCGCCGATGGCGATGATGTCTTTTTGGTTTCCGGCGGATTTCAAGACCGTGAGGGGTTGGGCCGTGACGCCCAGGGGGTCCGACAAGGCTACCCCGATGCGGGCACTACCCAAATCAAGCCCTAGCCATCGCTTCAAAGAGGATCTTTTCCCAAAAATTTATAAATAAAAGAAGGGGCTTTTTCAAAAGCTTCGCCTATCTTGGTAACATCTTTAATTCCAGCTTGGGCAAAATCGGGACGACCACCACCACCGCCACCAGTAATTTTGGTCAATTCCTTAATTAGTTCGCCAGCTTTTATTTGGCTAGTCAAATCCTCAGTTACAGTTGTAATAAATCCAGGATAAGTTGGATTCCCACTTGCTAGGATGGCAATACCACTCGTACCTATATGACTAAATTTATCTCTCAAATTATCCGAAAGTTGACGTAACCCATCTTTTCCAAGGTCATCATTTTTATATTCAACGAGCACTATCTTGTCGTCAATTCTTATTCGCTTATCCCAAGCTTCATCAACTTTGCTTCCCGCCAACTTAGACTTGAGGCTTGAAAGTTCTTTATCCTTGGCCTTCATCTCGTCGAGGAGAGCCTGAACCTTGATCTTGATCTCGGCCTCAGAACTCTTCAAGATTTGGCCTATATCCTTGAGAGTGTCCTCTTCTTGATTAACCTTGGCAAGCGATCCCTCACCGGTGACGGCCTCGATGCGGCGCACGCCCGAGGCCACGGAGGATTCGCTGGCGATCTTGAACAGGCCGATGTCGCCCGTGCGGTTCACGTGGGTCCCGCCGCAAAGCTCGGTGGAGAAACCGGGCACGTCCACGACCCGGACCCTCTCCCCGTATTTCTCGCTGAAAAAGGCCAAGGCGCCCTTCTTTTTGGCCTCGTCAAAGCTCATTTCCTGCTTGGTGACTTCGATGTTGTCCAAGATGCGCTGGTTGACCAGGTGCTCTATCTGCCGCAACTGATCGGGCTTCACGGCTTCGAAATGGGTGAAGTCGAACCGCAAACGGTCCGGCCCCACGTAGCTTCCGGCTTGGCCCACGTGGGTGCCCAAGACCTGCCGCAGGGCCGCGTGCAAGAGGTGGGTGGCGGTGTGGTTGCGCATGGTTTCCCGGCGCTCGCTTTCCTCCACCGTGGCCTCCACCTTCTGGCCTTGGGAAAGCTTGCCCCGCTTCATGAAGCACCAGTGGCCGATCAGGTTGTCGCTGACCATTTGGGTGTCCAACACATCGGCCCAGGAAACCTCGGCGGAATTGAAGCCTTGCAGTACGCCCTTGTCTCCCACCTGCCCGCCTTTTTCGGCGTAGAAAGGCGTCTGGTTGAGGATCACAAAGCCGTATTCTCCCTCATTAAGCTTCTCCACGGGCTCATGCTTCTTATCCTGGACCCGCACAATCTGTACGACCGTGCCTGTGTCCTTGGTTTTCTCATAGCCTTTGAAAACCGTGGCGGCAAGCTTGGAATCCAGTTCCTTATAAAGGGGCGGAAGGGCCGCGTCGCCGCTTCCTTTCCATCCGGTACGGGCCACTTCTTTCTGGCGCTCCATGGCTTTTTGAAAACCTTGCTCGTCAACCGACCAACCGCCGCCGACTTCTTTTAGGAATTCTTTGGTCAAATCGAGTGGAAACCCATAAGTGTCGTAAAGCATAAAGGCGGTTTCGCCCGGGAATATTTTCTTACCAGCCTTATCAAGGACCTCCACCTTTTGGGCTAATATTTCATTTCCGGCGTCCAAGGTTTCCAAAAAGCGTTCTTCCTCGGATTTCACGACATTAAGGATATGGGCCTGACGGTCGATGACTTCCGGGTAAACCGAGCCCATGATCTTCCCGACTTCCGGGACAAGATGATTGAGGAAAGGCCCCGTAGCCCCTAGTAATTTGCCGTGACGCACAGCCCGGCGTAAAATCCGCCTCAAAACATAACCCCGCCCATCATTGGAAGGGAGGACCCCATCCGCGATTAAAAACGTCACCGCGCGGAGATGGTCGCTAATGACCTGCAAGGACGGATAATCTTTTTTAGGAATACCGGGACCCAATCCAAAAATCTTTTCAGTGGCTCTCATGAGCGGATGGATGAGGTCCGTTTCATAGTTCGAAGGCAACTTTTGCATGACACTAGCCACGCGTTCGAGGCCCATACCCGTATCAATATTGGGTTTCGGAAGCGGCTTTAAGGTCCCATTTTCTTGCCGGTCAAATTGCGTGAAGACCAAATTCCATATTTCGAGGAATCGGCCTACCTCGGCTTCGTACTCAAAATCTTTCGGATCACCCATTTCAGGATTCAAGTCCACGTAGATCTCGGAACAAGGGCCGCAGGGGCCCGTGGGCCCCATGGTCCAGAAATTGGAATCTTCGCCCAGGCGGACGATGCGCTCGGAAGGAAGCCCCGCGGCCTTTTTCCAAAGTTCAATGGCCTCGTCATCTTTCTCGTATACCGACACCCAAAGGCGGGATTTTTCGATTTTGAGGATATGGGTGACGAACTCCCAGCCCCATTCGATGGCTTCTTTCTTGAAGTATCCGCCGAAGGAAAAGTTGCCAAGCATTTCGAAAAAAGTATGGTGCCGGGCCGTATAGCCCACCCGTTCCAGGTCGCCGGTTCGGAAGCATTTCTGGCAGGAGGCCGCGTAAGGCACCTTATGGGGGAAGGGCACAGTGCCCAGGAAATAGGGTTTGAACTGGTTCATGCCCGCGTTGGCCAGCAGCAGGGTGGGGTCGTTTTCGGGCACCAGGGAGGACGATGGCACAATCTTATGGTCCTTGGACTTGAAGAAGTCCAGGTAAGCCTGCCTGATTTCATTTCCGGTGGTTGGAACGCCCATAATTAATTCCGCCTCATTTCCTTGCGTTAAGAGGTTGGGAATTATAGCTGAAAACGTCAATGACGGCGAGGGCCGGGCTTATTTCAAAGGGGACCCAGCCGTGTTGGAAACGCGGGGATTATGACCCCGCTGAACACCCTGCCCGATGAACGAGCTGGTCAAGCCAAAGCTGTTCATTGAATCGGATTGGATGGGCACTTTGCGTCAGAATATACAAAAAACCGGGGGTAACCCGGTCCCGCCCAGGGCAAGGTTTTTGAGAATTTCAATCACCCGCTGAACACCCCCAAAGCCCATTATGAGGTAACCCGGAGGTGGTTTGGGCCTTAACCGGACTTAAGGGCCCCTTTGAGGTCGAAAAAGCCCCTGAAATTGTTGTTATTGAAACTATTGTCCGGCGACGGAAACGGTCCCCGTGGAGGAATCGTATTGGAGACCGCCCGGCACATGATCCAGGTAATCCGGCACCAGGTCCTGGAGGGTGGAGGGATTGGAACCTTTATCACCCCGGTATTTATGGACCGCCTCTTGGACCTGTCGAAGGTTCTCGGTGCCGGCAACGGCCTGGGCCTTTTGCAAGTCGTTCTTGAGGGCGTTGGTGTAGCCGGGAAGGGTGTCCTCAGGAGGGGCCTGTTCAACCTTGCCCCAGAGGTAATAACCGATGGCGCCCGCGATCAGCATCGCCACGAAGAAAATGGTTTTCCAGCCCATGGCCACCCCCTCAAAAAAGTTTTGAGTGTTGAGTTTTGAGTTTCGGAAATTTTTGAACTCTTGGTTCAAAAACACTCATTAACTTCGAACTACGAACTTAAAATTTACCCTCATTCTCCTTAAAAATATCGGGCTTCGCCCGATGAAAGTAATGAGGATGACACAGTTTTCCTTTTGGGGCCGGAGGCCCACTTCAATGGACGAACTGTGTAGAAACACTTTTTAAGATGTTGAGCATTTCCTTCACCGCCCGTTCTAATCCTACCATAGAAGCGCGGGCGATGATGTTATGGCCGATGTTCAAATCCTCGATTTCGGGCAGTACCGCGACCGGCTTGACGTTTTGGTAGGTCAACCCGTGGCCCGCGTGCACTTTGAGCCCCAGGGATTGGGCCAGGCGGGCTCCGGCGGCCAGGGCCTGGAATTCCTTGCGCACATTCCCCCTCAACCGGAAAGCCCGGCTATACCGGCCGGTATGAAGTTCGATGAAAGCGGCCCCCAGGCGCGCGGAAAGCTGGATGACTTGGGAGGAAGGATCGATAAAAAGGGAAACCGGGATGCCTTTGGATTGGAGAAGATGGATGGCTTTCTCAAACCGGCCCGGGGTGGATTTTAGCGAAAGCCCGCCTTCGGTGGTGAGTTCCTGCCGCTTTTCCGGCACCAAGGTCACCTGGTCGGGACGGATTTTGAGGGCGAACTTCACCATAAAGTCGGTGGCTGCCATTTCCAGGTTCAGCTTGGTTTTTATGGTTTTCCGCAGTCCCACCACGTCCCGGTCCTGGATGTGCCGACGATCCTCGCGTAAATGCACGGTGATGCCGTGGGCCCCGGCTTTTTCCACAAGCCGGGCCGCTTCCAGGGGGTCGGGTTCTTCCTCGCGCCGGGCTTGGCGCAGGGTGGCAATATGGTCGATGTTCACACAAAGGTAGGCCAAAACTATCTCCTGGACTTTTTGCGGGCGGGATCCTTGGGAACGGGCGCTGAGACGAGTGGAACCTGGAGATCCGAAATGTTGGCCCGAACGCCGTTGGGCAAATCGGGGATCCTGGGATGGACGATCACCATCTTTTGGCTTGGCTGACATCCCTTTAAGCTGACCACTGCCTTCAAATCGTCCGGATCCAGGTCCACCAGGCTTTCCGGCCGCCCAATGAGGACGGCGGGGACAACGGTCTTGACGTCGGGGCCCAGGGCCACCCCTGCCGGGATATCGGTGAACTCGATGTGGAGGGTCATTCGGCGCTCCAAGACCTGCCGGGACCCCACGTAGGCCCAAAGGGCAAAGGCGATGAAAACCGCCAGTACCTTTAACCCGAAATTCTCAAAAATCCACCTTTTCATCAATCCACCTTTGTCCCATAAAGGGTCAGCATTTCCTCCAGGGTTTCCGCGTCGATTTCGGGGGTGATCTTTCCCGCCATGGCGAAGGCGATGGTGTGGTTTTCCTCCGATACGACGATAGCCAGGGCGTCCGTTTCCTCCGTGATGCCTACCGCCGCCCGGTGGCGGGTGCCGTAGGTCTTGCTCAAGTTAGGATTCTGGCTCAAGGGCAGAATGCAGGCGGCGGCGGCGATTTTGCCCCCCCGAATGATGGCGGCGCCGTCATGGAGCGGGGAGTGGGGCACGAAGAACGTCGCCAAGAGTTCAGCGGTGACATCCGCCTCGATTCGGCTGCCCGACTCGACGATGCTTTGGAGGCTGTCGTCCCGCTCGATCACGATTAAAGCTCCCCGGCGGCCCTTCACTAGGCTTTTGACGGCGGAAGTGATTTCCTTGAAAAGGGCCGCTTCCCCCTGGAACACGCCGCCCCAAAAGCCGCCCCGGCCGATTTGGGTGATGATGCGCCGCAGGTCGGGTTGGAACACCACCACGAAGGAAATCAGGAAAAAGGGCCCCAGGTTGCTTAAAAGCCAATCCAGGGTCAAAAGGTGGAGTTGGCTGGCGAAAGCCGTGGCCACGAAAATGATGGCGAAACCCAGGACGATACGCGTGGCGTGTACTTCACGGATTAGGAGAAGGAGCTGGTAAACCAGCAGGGAGACGATCGCGATATCGAGCAGGTCCGCAAGCCGGAAGTTGGAAAGAAGGGTGATAAGGCTGTTCATGTCCCTCTCAAAAAAATCGGTTTTGAGTTCTGAGTTTTAAGTTTTGAGTTAATGATATTTCCCGATTGAATTCCGATCGGAAAACCCTTCGATAAACTCAGGGCCTTGAGCCACGTCGGAGGGTTTCCAAAATTCATAATTCAAAATTGTCTTTAAGCCAGTCCCCGGCCATAACGCAGGGCGTCCGCTATTTTTACCACAGCGGCCATGCTTTGAACATCATGAACTCTCACGAAATCGGCCCCTTGGAGGATGGCGGCGGTGACGGCCGCGCCCGTGGCCTCGACCCGCTTGTCGGGAGGCGCGCCGCCCAGGAGGAACCCCAAGGTGGACTTTCGGGAGGGCCCGAAAACCAGGGGTCGTCCCAGAACCCTGAACTCCCAAAGGCGGCGGGTGAGTTCGATGTTGTGCCATGGCGTCTTGCCGAAGCCAAAACCCGGGTCCAAGAGGAGGCGGTCTTCCGGAATGCCGCATTTCCGGGCATAGGCCATCCTTTGCCGGAAAAAGAAAAGGATTTCCCCCACCACATCCCGGTAGACTGGTTTCTTCTGCATGGTCCGGGGCATGCCCCGCATGTGCATGAGGATGACCGGGACCTTGAGCCGGGCCGCCGTCTTGCCCATGCGGGCATCGAGCCCCAAGGCGCCGATGTCGTTGATCATTTGGGCGCCTTCCCCCACGGCCGCTTGGGCCACCTCCGCCTTATAGGTATCCACGGAAAGGGGAATGCGGAGCCCCTTGGCGCAGGCCCGAATAACCGGAAGCACCCTTCTTTTCTCCTCGGAGGCCGTGACCGCTTGGGCTCCAGGCCGTGTGGATTCCCCCCCGATGTCGATCCAATCCGCCCCCTCCTGCTGTATCCGGAGGGCTTGGTCGGCCGCGGCCAAGGGATCCAGGTATCGTCCTCCGTCGAAAAAAGAATCGGGGGTGACATTGAGAATGCCCATGATTTGGGTTTTGTGGGCCCACTTAAACCGCCGGTTTCCCCGTCCCTTTAAATCCCAAAGGCCGCTTTGGATATAACCTTTTAAACCCGTGGCTATTTGGTCGGACAATTCCGAAAACCCCCTCAAATCTTCCGGCAACCGAAGAGCCCGGCGAAGGGCCATCGCCCAAAGAACTTTAAAAAGCTTGTCTCTTTCAAAACGGACAAAGCGGGCATGGGATAACCCCGCGAGAAGCCGATGGAATTTTTCGGCCTGGGCTTTTGAGGCGAATTCAACACAAAGGCTTAATTCGTTGGGAAAACGGATGGGGCGGGAAATATCAAAAGGGTCGGGATGGAGGATGCGGAAGGAAATCCCGGCTTCGCGCGGCATCCGGTTATTTCCCAATCAGCTGAAGGGCTTCCTTGCGGGTGATTTCGCTTTTTTGGAACACGCCCCGGACCGCGGAGGTGGTCATGCGGGAACCTGGTTTTTTAACACCCCGCATGGTCATGCACAGGTGTTCTGCCTCCACGATGACCAGTACCCCCTGGGGCTTCAATACCTCCATCAGGGTGTCGGCGATTTGGGTGGTGATGCGTTCCTGCAACTGGGGACGGCGGGAGATGGTTTCCACCACGCGGGCCAGCTTGGAGAGGCCCGCCAGGCGGTCCTTGCGGGGGATATAAGCCACATGGGCTTGCCCGTTGAAGGGCAGCAGGTGGTGCTCGCACATGGAATAAAAGGGGATGTCCCGGAGGATGACCATCTCCTCATGGCCTTCGGTTTTGAAAACCGTGACCAGGTGGGCGGGATCCATGCCGATGCCCGAGAAGACCTCCTCGTACATGTTGGCCATCCGTTTAGGAGTGCCTTTGAGTCCTTCCCGGTTGGGGTTTTCACCGATAGCGGCCAGGATTTCCCGGACGGCTTTCTCGATTCGGTGTTTATCCAACCCGCCCTCCGCCTCCCCAGGTCTGCGAGGGGGAGGTTTGGGGCTTGAGCACCACGTTGGGGGTGACCGGTGCCGTGGGCGGAGGAACCGTCGGCGGTGGGGGGGTGTCCTTGGCCACGGCCTTGGGGGCGATTTTCTTGCCCGCCAGTATGTCGTCCACGTCCGAGCTGTCGAGCACTTCCCGTTCCAAGAGGGCCTCGGCCATGCTCTTCAGGAACTTGCGGTTCTTTTTGAGGATGTCCACGGCTTTTTTATGGCAATCCTCCACGATGCGCTTGACCTCCGCGTCGATCATCTGCGCGGTCTGCTCGGAGTAATTCTTTTCCTTCATCAGGTCGCGGCCGATGAAGACCATGTCGTCTTTTTTGCCCAGGGTGATCGCGCCCAGTTTTTCGCTCATGCCGTACTCGCAGACCATGGCCCGCGCCATTTCCGTGGCCCGGTTCAGGTCGTCGCCCGCGCCCGTGGTGACGTCGCCGAAGGTCAGTTCCTCGGCCGTGCGGCCCCCTAAAAGGGCCGTGATGCGGTTTAAAAGCTCGGTTTTGGAGGCCAGGAAACGTTCTTCCTTGGGCAGGTACCGGGTGGCCCCCAAGGCCGCGTGGCCGCGTGGGATGATGGAAACCTTGTGCACCGAGTGGGACTTGTCCACCATCTTGCCCACGATGGTGTGGCCCGATTCGTGGTAGGCCACGATCTTCTTTTCCTCGTCCGAAATCACGCGGGTACGACGTTCGGGCCCGGCCATGACGCGGTCAATGGCCTCCTCCAATTCCGGCATTTCCACGGATTTCTTGTTGCGGCGGGCGGCCAAAAGGGCCGCTTCATTGATGAGGTTGGCCAGGTCGGCGCCGGAAAAACCGGGTGTGCGGCGGGCGATGACCGCCAAGTCCACTCCTTCGGCCAGTTTCACGTTTTTGGCGTGCACCCGCAAGATGGCTTCCCGGCCGCCCAGGTCGGGCCGATCCACCACGATCTGCCGGTCGAAACGGCCGGGACGCAGGAGGGCCGGATCCAACACGTCCATGCGGTTGGTGGCGGCGATCAGGATGACCCCCGTGTTGGTGTTGAAGCCGTCCATTTCCACCAGCATGGCGTTCAGGGTCTGTTCCCGTTCGTCGTGTCCGCCGCCCAGGCCCGCTCCCCGCTGGCGCCCCACGGCGTCGATCTCGTCGATGAAGATGATGCAGGGGGCGTGTTTTTTCCCCTGCTCGAACAAATCACGCACGCGGGCCGCGCCAACCCCCACGAACATTTCTACGAAATCCGAGCCCGAGATGGAAAAGAAAGGCACGCCAGCCTCGCCGGCCACAGCCTTGGCCAAAAGGGTCTTGCCCGTGCCCGGGGGGCCCAGCAGGATGACGCCCTTGGGGATCTTCCCGCCCAATTGCTGGTATTTTTTGGGGTCCTTGAGGAAATCCACCACTTCCATCAGCTCGGTCTTGGCCTCGTCCACGCCCGCCACGTCCGCGAAGGTCACCTTCTGCTGGCCCGATGTCATCAGCCGGGCTCGGCTTTTGCCGAAGGCCAGCGCCCCGCCGCTGCCCGCCTGGGCCTGGCGCATCATCCAAACGAACCAGAGGATGATTAGCACGATAGGGCCCAACTGGAGGATCAGCGCCCAGATGAAATTGTTCTTGGGCGCGTCCACCTTCACTTGGACGCCTTTGGATACCAGGAGGTTAACGAGGTTGCCGTTGGGGTCATCCGGCATGTAAACCCGGATATCGCTCTTATCCTTCAAGGTGCCCGTGATCAAGTGGTCTTCGGTATGAAGGGTTACGGTTTCGACGCTGCTGGATTGGACGTCGTTGATGAATTGGGAGTAATCCAGTTCGGTTTGGGACTTGGTCTTGTTGAATTGCTGGACGAAATACATGCCGATAACGAAGGCCAGAAGCCATCCGGCGAGGATTTTAAAGGTCTGGTTCAAAGAACGCTCCTTAAAACGAATTACCTTATTGGGAAGGTCATGCTTAAAGAAGGTACCCCCATTTCCCTTAAAAAAATAAATCGGGTACAACCCGAACAAGGGGTAATGAGGATGATAGTTTTTCCCTTAACCGTTGGGCCGAAGGCCCAAGGTTTTATTTCAGAAAATAGTATACCCTTATTTTCTCTTTAAGTATCGGGCGAAGCCCGGGGAAGGTCAATGAGGGTAACACAATTCTCATTTAGGAATATCCGATAAAAAGCCGTGCGGATTTCCTTGGAAATGGCCGGCTAAGTCCCTTTCACGCACAAAATCACTTGGTTTTGGCGCCGATCAGCCGCCAAACCAAACCCCAAGTCCCGGGGGCCCTTTTCTTTCCCATCCCAAATCCGGAGGATTTCCTCAATCCGATCAAAGGAGAGCCCCCTGGCTAAGGGATTCAACTTTTCACCCACATGCCGGATCCACCGGCGCTGAAGGGCCAAGGGAATCCCGCTGAAATTCAGGGCGTTGCAGGCATAGGTGTTCCGACGCCAACGGCTTCGGACCCTCCGCTCCAACGGTTTTAAGAGCCCTTCCAAAAAGGCGTCCTCCGTCGCGTTGAGCTCTCCCACCCGTGCCAGTACTTCGGGCAAATTCGGGTTCCACCGGGAAAGGAACGGCAGGATCTCATGACGGATCTGGTTCCGGCGGTATTTTGTTTCCCGGTTGGACGCGTCCTCCCGCCAGGAAATGCCGCGAGATTCAAGGTAATCCTGGATTTGCCTTTTGGAATAGGAAAGGAGCGGCCGCCAAACCCGAAGTACAATCCCTTGCGGGAACCCAAGCGTTTGGAGCGGCCTCAACCCGGCCAGTCCCCTTGCCCCCGCTCCCCGCAGAAGCCGGTCCAGGACCGTTTCGGCCTGGTCTTCCCGGTGATGGGCGACCGCCACACCCCAGGCATTTTCCCTTTTAGCCAGTCGGAGGAAATAGGAATGACGGATTTCCCTGGCCCAATCCTGCGGTGACCTTTTTCCTTTTTTAATTCCAACCCTCAAATTCTTAACGCGAAACACCCGGCAGGGGATATGCCAAACTCCGCACCAATGGCGGACCATTTCCTCGTCTTTCAGGGAATCCTGGCCCCGTAACCCGTAATTCACGTGGGCCGCCACCAATTGTTTTCCCTCCTTGGGGAGTTGCTCCTTCAACAGGCACAGTAATCCCAAGGAGTCCGCGCCACCGGAAACGCCCACGATCAAGCGGCTGCTTTTGGAAAAAGGGGGAGTCGGCAAGGAAAGGAGGGAGATCATGGCGGCATCTTTGGTTGAATTTTATTAAAAGGCTTTGGGCAGTGGAACCATTGACCGCATTTTCACCAAGAGATGAAAATTGGCTTGCCAAGCGAAGCTGGCCAGCAGCATTCACGCCCGGCTTCGTCTTCGACTACGCCGGACAATCTCCGCAATGTGATTTAATGCACAAGGAAGCGAAAGTTGGTAGCGGGGGAGGGATTCGAACCCTCGACCTACGGATTATGAGTACAAAGCTCAACCCTTAGGTCCCGCCGACAAAGGTCTTAAACGCATTGAATTACAATGGTTTCCTTCACCCCTGGTTTTTAACTATTTCCGGTTCAGCCGCTTTTGTCATATCCGTGTCATTGGGCCTTAAACGGTCAATGGCACCCTGGCGGTCGGACCGGTCAACGGCATCGTATCGCCTGAACATGGCGGTCGTCTTGTGGCCGCTGATGCTCATGACGACGTTATCAGGAATACCCGCCTTCCGCAGGTTCGTCACCGCGCAATGCCGGAGGTCGTGGAACTTAAAATCCCCGATCCCGGCCCTGGCGCAGGCCCTCCGAAACGCGGTCTTAATGTCCTTAATCGGCTTTCCCTTGAAGGTAAATACGAACCGGCTTCCCAGGGTCCGTGGAACCCTCTGGAGCGTTTCCACCAGCTTGGCGTCAAAGGGTACTTCCCTTTTTTCCTGGGTCTTGGTGTCGGCGGCTTCCAGCAGGATGATCCGGTGCTTGAAATCCACCTGGTTCCACCGGAGATTCAAAATCTCCCCCCTCCGCATGGCCGTCACGTAGGCCAGTTCCACCATGGCCCTTAAATGCGGCGCGCATTGGGACAAAAGCCTGTTGTATTCCTCCTGTGTCAGGGTCCTGGACCTTGGGAATTCCTTGAAGGGTTTGAGCCCAATCAGGGGATTCCGGTCCAGTTGCCGGTTGAGGACGGCCCGGCGGACGATGGTCTTTAAACAGGTGGTCTCCCGGTTGAGGGTGGCCCCCGTTATTTCCTTCCGCCTCGCCTGCCTGCTTTTTTCACGCCGGAAAACAACGTACTTCTCGACTTGGTCAAGGGTGAGGCTCTCCAAGGTTTGGTTCCCGAAAAAAGCCCTGAGATTGCGGACGAATTCCTCGTCGCGCCGGAAGGTCTTTTTCCTGGACCTGGAATAACCCAAAAACGCCTCTGCCGCCTCGTTGAAAGTTACTTTCGGCTTCTCAGGAGCCAGATACTTGTTCTCAACGATGGCTTGAAGGTGTTGGGCCAAAATCTTCTTTGCCTGCGGCAAAGGGATCTGTCCCAACCTTACCCTTGTCCTCTTCTTAAACCCTCCCTCCTGGATGAAATAATCCAGGAAGTATCCCCCCTCATCTTTCCTGAGATGTTGGGGTAAACCGTGGACATTAGGTTTGCTCATGACTTCCTCCTAATGCCCCTTGCAGTTTTCATATTAACAGAATCAGGGGCAATCTCCCAAGCGCCATTTGGGCTTGGCTTGTGGAAGACCTTTTGGAACACGGACCACCATACCCGTGGATGACGCCCGACTTTTACGGAGGGAAGAATTCCCACGAAGCGCCAATATTGGACCGTCCGGACCGATACCCCCGCCATTAGGGCCACCTGCTCATCGGTCATCAAGTAGTCCCGGCCGTTTCGCCTTCGGTCTCCATTTCTTCGATCCTTCATAAATCCAATCCCTCCGGCCAAGCCTCCGTTCATCCTTCGGCTTCGGCGGCCTCCTTGGCCTTTTTCTTGAACTCGGCCACGGCTACCTTCTTGATCTCTTCCTTGGCTTTCTTGTTGGTGTTGCAGAAGTGGAAATAATCCCCTTCGTTCTTGCCAGGCCTGGAAGGAAACCCCACGAACAGGTCGTTTCCTTCCTTAGTCTTCACCAAAGTCAGGTCATTGAAAAAAAACTCATAACCCGCGATACCTACTTTCGCGTCGAAAAACGCCTGGGTATTTTCCCCGTCATAGGGATACATCCTCGTCACCTTGATCTTTAATGCCATTTGCGTCTGACCCGCCCCCCTCAAGTTGGTCCAGTTGAAAAGTCACACTTTTCTATAATGGGCCAAGAAAAAGGGGGTTTTTATGCCAAGGAAGAAACACAGCGCGGAGCAGATCATTTCCATGTTGCGCCAGGCCGAGGTTGAGCAGTCCAAGGGCCGTTCGGTTGAGGAAGTCTGCCGAGAGCTTCAAATCACCCCACATACCTACTACCGCTGGCGAAAAGAATACGGCGGCCTCAAGTTGGACCAGGCCAAGCGCCTCAAGGAGCTGGAGAAGGAGAATTCCCAGCTCAAGCGGGTGGTGGCCGACCTTTCCCTGGATAACCGCATCCTGAAAGACTTGGCCCGGGGAAACTCCTAAGCCCGGAAAAACGCCGAAAAGCGATCCGAGAAGTCTGTGAGACCCACCGGGCCTCATGGATTGCCATGGTTGACCAGGTATGGTCATGGACCAAAAAAATAGCCTTTGCCCGCCGGGTCTCTTAAACCCTTACAGGCAAAGGCTTCTAAAATCATGCCAGTGACATGAAAATTTTGAATGGCGGGGTTGACGGGGCTCGAACCCGCGACCTCCTGCGTGACAGTAGCAAAGTTGCTATCACCTAGGTTAAAGAGCCTTCATGATCGATGATTTCTTCGGTGGTCCATTTGTGGTCGCAAAGAGGGTCCTTGCAGGCCCAATGGTTGAGGATGGTTTTCTCAACGAAAACAACCTGTTCTTGGCGGTTAATTTCAATGGTTTGGTTGGGCTCAAAAAGGGTGCGGGAAAAAAGTGTGCCTTGGTCCACCCGGTTGATTGTCCTTAACACTTCCCTTTCATCCGAGATGTCGTAGTCAACCATCTTCCGTTTAAAGAACCCCTTGCATTGCGGGCAACGGCTCTGGAAAAGTTTCTGAATGGCCCACACGAAGGGCTTGAGGGTCACGAAATAGACGGGGTAAAAAGTCGCCACTAGGAACGGCCCGGCCCATCCGATGAAGGCCAGCACAGCGCAGACCACAAGAAAAATACCGGCTCCGGTCAGGACCAAGTGGAACACACTGAATGAAAGGTGAGTTAAAAAGTTCATGGACACGAACCTCATTCACTCTTAAACCTGAATTCAGGATAGGCCTTTTCCCTGCCCTCCGCAATCCCGGAAGGGATTGCGGAGTCATTATCCCAAAAGCTGTCATCTTCCTGACCAGTTTGTCGGCCTTCTCACGACACCAGGGCCACTTTGAGGAACTTTTCGATTTTTTCGGATATCAGGATAATTTCGCCTTTATTGAGGCCCCGTTCCATTTCCTGTTCCACCCGCTTGCCGCAAAATTCCACCAATTCAAAGAAAATCCTCCAAAAATCATCCGATTTCCGTTTGAAGGAAAACTCCGGAATTTCGCCTTTCTCCGCCAATTCCTCCAGCGTTTTCCGGTCCAAAATGGAATCCAAGACCTTGTTGATGACGATAATAGGGCTTTTCATGATATTTCCCGATTGAAGATTTAACCGACTGAATAAAGACGCGCCTGCAATCGAATCATCCCTTGATCCTGAATCCCCGGCCTATCAAAAACCCGTCCACGGCCTCCATCACCAGGGCAAGCCCTTCCCCACCCAGGGGTTCACCCGTCTCTTTTTCCACCCAATTCCCGACATATTCGAGCAGGTCAATACGGACGGCCTTATGACAGGCCACCAACTGCTCAGGGCTAAGGAGGACTTCCTCCAAAATCCTGGATTGTGGGTACACTTGACAGAGGGTTTCCGTTGTCAGACGGGTGTCCAAGACTCCCCTGATGCGGGCCAACTTTTCCATGGAACACCTTATTTGAAAGGTATTCCCCCAAAAGCCCCTTGTCAATCTAATAACCGATGGATTATCGGTTTTATATGGCTTCCACGCAAGGCACCATGCCCCTATGCGGGAAAAACCGATAAAAACGCGGATATTGGAGATGGGAAGGCGGATCGCCGAAATCAGGGCCAAAAAAGGCATGACCCAAGAGCGGCTGGCCGAGATGATGGATAGGTCCCTGGATTTCGTTCAGGTGGCCGAGTTAAAGGGCCAGATCACCCTCCAATCCCTTTTCCTGTTCGCGGACGCGCTTAAAGTCAGGGTCGAGGAATTCTACAAATCTCCCCAAATAGGCCACCCCAAACGGGGGCGGCCACCTAAAAAATGACTTTTTTCTTCGCTTTCAAAAGTGATTTCCGTTGCCTTGAAAGTTATATCCCATCTTTCTAGATTTTCCTCAATCCCAACGCCCTTTTGTCTCGTCTAATCCTTAGAACACTATCCAAGAAAGGTTTTTATGGAAAGGGTTTGTATCTTTATCGATGGCAGCAATTTTTACTTTGGCCTCAAGCGCAACAACCGGGCCACCAGGGTGGATTATCACCAGTTAAGCCTCGCCCTTGCCGGTCCCGACCGGACCCTCGTTCGCACCTATTACTACAACGTGGCCTACGACAAAAACCAATTCCCCGATAAGGCCAAAAGCCAAATGTCCTTCCTGGACTCCCTGGATCATACCCCATATTTGGAGCTTCGCTTAGGCCGCCTTGTTTCGACCTTTGACGGCAACATCCAAGAGAGGGGAGTGGACGTTTTAATGGCTTCCGACTTGGTCTATTACGCCGCCCGGAATGCCTTTGATACGGCCATAGTGGTGACGGAGGATGGGGATTATTACCCGGCCTTGGAAAAGGTCAAGGAATTGGGCCGTCACATTGAACTGGGCGCCTTCAACGACAGCCAGAATCGGGAGCTTACCCGGGTGGCCGACCTTCGAATCCCCCTGGATTCGGTGTTGGATAAATACTCTTCCAAAATCTTCCCACCTGACGCGGAAGACAACCGTGGAAACCTCTCCGGGTATTCCGAGACCGTTAAAAAAACATTTATTGGGAAACTGATCCGGAATCAACCGGCGGGTTCAAGATAACTCCGCGAAAGCCTTGTTGAGGGCTTCCAAGGTCTTTCCCATGTCGAAAATCCTTCTTTCCGCCTGCGTCAGCACGTCCAGAAGTTCCACCTTAACCCTGCTTTTCATATGGGCTATTTCCTTGTCCGGGCGGCCCAGGTTGGAGCGGTATTTCTTGAGGTCGGTATCGAAACCGTCTTCCGCGAGTTTGGCCTTGAAAAGCCGCAGGAATTCGCCGTCCTCGAAATCGAATCCCGCCTTGAGCAGGTAGCCCAGGTCGTAAAAGTCCCTTGGCGCTATGCCCAGCCGCGTGGCGGCGGCCCGCGTTTTTTCGGCCACCATCTCCTTGAGGTTGAGGCAACGGACTTCGCCGCCGTTAAACAAGGGTTCCTGGGTGAAGGGATGCAGGAACTTATGGTGGACCTTCCCCGTTTCAGGCGGCATGAGCGGGTGGAAGCGCAGGCCGATCTCGATCTTGACGGACTGCCGGCCCGGAAGGGTGGCGGAATCATAGTGGAGATGAAAAATATACTGGCTGGACTCCCTATGACCGGCGGCTTCAGACTCAACGGCCATGCCGCAACTTTCCGCCCACGGCTGTATTTTCGCCTTGATCGGCTTGAAGGCCGCGCTTCGGACCGTCCGGGTGATGGGCCCTTTCGGCAACTCCAGCGTGAAATCCAAATCCTCGCTCAACCGGTAGTAGGAAAAATGGACCTTGCTCAAGGCCGTCCCGCCCTTGAACAAAAGCTTGCCGCTCAAGGCGCCCAACTTGGAAAGCAGGAGCGTCAGGTAATAATCCTTTTCCAGGAGGTTCTGGGGAAACCCGGTTTGCGCGGCGGCCCGTTCCAGGATTTTAAGGAACTCCTCCCTGTTTTCACGCGGCATCCAGGATCACCTTCCACTTTTTATTGATCGGCCCTTTCCTGGATTTGGAACCGTAAAGGGTGACTAAGGCCGACTTCTCCACGCTCTTCAACAGTGGTTTCAACAACCCCTCTTTCACGCCTGCTTTTTCCAAGACATATCCAATTCTTTTACGGGTCGATTTGTTAGGGAAAAGAGCCGCGTATTTGACGAGCTTCCCAACGTCGGCCTTCCGGGACTGGGCCTGTTGCTCCAGGATCTCGAAGGCCTTCTTGAGCCCCCCCACCGCGTCCGGGAAATACAGTAAGTCCACCAGGGTTCTTTCCCGGTCGCCGACCAGGACTTCGCCGCCATGGAGGGATACCTTCACGGTCCCATACAGGCGGGAAGGGGGGATTTTCACCAGCTTGAAGGTCATTTTCCCGATGGATTTTTCCCGTTGAAGGGCGGTGTTGAGGATGTACATGGTCTGGGGTATCTGGTCCAGGAAGCCGTAATAGTTGTACATACCCGTATAACCGACGTAATAGTTCCCCTTGGGAAAAAGGATGGGGGGAACGAGGTATTCATTGAGGCTCGTCCCCGAGGGCCCGGCTTCCAGGGGCGAATAAAAATAAACACCCTTGGTGATCGCCGTGAGGATGCCCTTGTTTTTGAGTCGGGCCACCGTCTTGGCCAGGACCACTGGTGGATACTTGAACCAGGACCTCATTTGCTCAAGTGTCACCACGGCAGCCTTCTCATAGGAAAGCCGGGCGATGGCCTTGGTTTCATTCGGGTTCAAGTAGACCATTGTATTATTTTTCACGGTTTTCCCAACCATTGGAGAAATTGTAAATTTTATTACAATAGCAGCCCAAGGTCCGCCCTAGTGAGGGAAAAGTAGGGTTCAGCCAAGGCCGCCGGCTTCCCCCAGCAATCCGGCGATCCATTCCGGGAATGATGCCCTTGAGGCGACCATCAGTTCCCACTCTTCCTTGGGAAGTTTCCGCCGGATTTTGGCGAGGGCTTCCCTCCCCTGGGCCCGCCCGACCCAGGCCAAGGCCCGCACGGCCATCCCGGCGGGGCGGTCGCCCAAGGACAACTGCCACCGTGGCGCGTGCTTGAAACGGATGGTGCGTTTCCCGAGCCTCAGGGTCCGGTTCCTGCCCGAGGTGAAAAAAATCTCCTGGACGGGAACCTGGGTGGTCAAGCCAAGGGCATTGGCCGCCACCGCCCCGTTGGGGGCCACATTCTCGCCCTTTCTGGCCGCGAGGGACTTGATGACGGCTTCCGGGGACGGGGGGCGGCTTCCGAAGCGGCCCTCCACGGGGGCCACGTAGGTCCCGCGCCCAACCCGGATCAATTTCCCGGCTTTCGTCAGGCGGGTAAAGGCCTGGTCCACGGCGGCGCGGGTGTTGGGGCCCAAAAACTCCTTGGGGGACAACACGCTACCCTCCGGCAAGGCCTTAGATGAATTGAGGATGGTTTGGAACAAGGGACTCATGGGTGATATTCCTTTGTCAGAATTATATGTTTATTTCTGACAATCTTCAAGCGGGTGATTTTCACGTTTCCGGGCATCGGCCATGACGCCCGTGCCATAGGAGGCCTTCCGGCTGCAAAGGAACCAGCGGTTATCCCAACAAAAAAGGGGTAGCCATCGGAGCTACCCCTAATAAGGCATCTTGGTTTTTAAATAATTTCAATGAACCCGCCGCCTTCGGTCACGAAGGCACATCGGCGAAGGCGGCGGCTAGTTCCCTTATTCCTCCCTTAACCTAGCCTTCAAGCCCCCATACCGGATTGGCGCAAAATTCACGTCCGATGGCGGCTGAAACGATATTAATGTCCGCATTCTTATCGGCGTCCATCGGATTTGATTGGCGGTTAATTTTTATTCCTTTTCACCGAACTTGCTTGAAAACAAGTTTTGGATCTCCACCCAAGCTTTTTGCGCGTCCTCTCCCTCGAATATGAGGTTTAGTTCTTGGCCGTAACCCGCGGCCAGGGTCATAAGGTTGAGGAGGCTTTTAGCGTCCACAAAGCCTTCCTGTCGTTTGACCAGGATGCGGCACTTGAATTTCGATGAGGTTTTCACCAATTCAGTGGCCGCCCGCATGTTGAGGCCAAGTTTGTTGAGGATTTTAAAAGTGTGGGTTATTTGCACGCGGTCCTCTCTCCATATGATGTTGGGCGGCTTGTTAGGGTTTTCCCGCAGCCAAATCGATCCGGGTCCAGACGTCGAATTTTTCGGGTTCCGGCGTGGCCTGGGAACTTGCGCCATTCTCCCCACCGCCACCGCCGCCACTAAACCCACCGCCTAAGTGGGCGCCAAGGCCAAATCCTCCTCCGCCGAACCCGCCGCCCAATCCCATGCCCCCGCCTCCATGGTGCCGGCCGCCGCCGGAACGCTTTTTCTGCCTCTGGAATTCCTCGCCGATCATTTCCAGGGACAAGGCTCCCTTTTGCGCCAGTTCCGGGGGAAAAGGCGATTGACCCCCGCCACGGAGGGGAATCTTGATCTCGTAAACAAAGGTGTAGTTGTCCAGGTAAGCGGCCCAGGACTCAAAGCCGTTTTGGGCCAGGGCTTGGGAGGTTATGGTCACGGTGCCTCCCTGCCCATCAAGGATTTCCAAATCCTCCGGGATGAATCCGCCCTGAGGGGCCGTCCCCTGCGCCGGGGATGGCGCGCCGGGGGATGGCGGGGCGGCCGGGCCCTGGGCCGTGACCGCTGTGGCGCCGGTCGTGTCCTCGGTGGTCACCTCGGGGAATTGGATTCCAAAGGCCTTCGCCGAGCCCCCCTCGGGGTCGAACCAGGCCGTCAAACCCACGGAGGTGACGGGAAGGGACGAATCCGGGTTTTCCTCGGTGTCCGTATCGCGGAAGACCATGGCGAGGAAGAGGGAGTCCTCGTTATTGGCGGCGCCCAGAGAAACCTTTGGGCCGTTGACCTCGGTTACGCCGCCGTTCCAGCCCTGGATGTCCCCGCTGAAGGGTGGGGCCTTTTCCATCCAGACGCTTTTCACGCCCACCGTTCCGCAACCCCCCGCCATCAAGGACGCCAAAAACAAAATGGGCAAACCCAGTCCGATTCTGTTTTTCACAAGGCACCTCCGGTGTTTTGAGCGGTTCAAAAAGGCGTTCCGGCCCCAACCCGGGCCGCAGGGATGGACGCAGGGCCCGTGAACCGGGGGGGTAAGGAATGATGTCGGAAACCATCGCGGGGCGGAATTCAACCGGATTTCATTCAAAGTGCAAGATTTTCATTGCTTGGAATTTGGACGTGCTCTCGGGGGAAAAGTGCCGCCGCGCGTCAGAGTGAACATAAAAGCGGTTGTTGAACCGCTGAGAATTATGTGAAGTAAAAACCGAGTCGTGCTCATAGCCTCGGACATGTTCTTTTACGCAACCCGGAAAATAAAATAGTTTTCCCGGAAGCATTCTCCCCATATAAGAGACTGTAGCAAAACCACCCACCAAGGCTTTCTTTGTTGGGGCTCGAACCTTAAAAGAGGGGCTATAAGACTCTCAAATCAAAAAAATCACAAAACAAGCCCGGAATTCCACCTCCGCCTGCGGACCAATCCCACCCATATCCTATGTCGATGCCAACGTTTTGGTCCCAAAAATCGCTCATTCCCAATCCCAAATAAAGGGCTTGTAGTGTATCAGACTTAGTTCCTGCAATAGGCGTCGCCAAAAAAATATTGGCGGAATGAATATTAAAGCTATTTCTGAAGGGTTTTTGAGGTTCAAAATAACAATGCAAAAGAATGTCAGCCTGGAAAGCTTGAAAATTAGGAAAAAAATTTGAGATAAAAGACGAAAGTGAATCCGATGGCAAAAGGCTACATCCTAAAGCAATACTTGCTCCAATTATTGTTCCATCCATTGTGACAATATCGGTCCCCACGGAATCCGGGAACTGGTTGACTAAAACCATCTTATTGGGAAAGTGGACAGTCATCCGGTTGAGACTGTCAGGATTCAGGTTAATAAGGGTCACGGCCATATAATAGTCGCCGTTTACGTCAAGGGGTATGGGAGTGAGCATTAATTGCTGATCTGAAGGGGTGGTGGGGTTACCGGAACCGGAAAGGGATTTCCCCCCCAATGTCCCCGCAACTGATGCGAAGAGATTTTGAAAAGTGTTTTGATAACGCGGAAGGCTGAAAACGTCAATGTAAATATCTTGGGTCGGATCAATACTTCCTCCGGAACCCCCTCCGCCACCCCCTCCAGTTGACGGACCCGTCGAGTTTCCACCTTGGTTACCACCACCCGAATTTGGACCACCTTTTCCAGAACCCGTATTAGAACCTGTCGGTGTAGTAGCTCCACTAGTAGTAGAAGCGGATTGTTCGCCAGATTTAGATTTTGATATTTCCGGAGACATTTCCACAAAATTTGGCTTCCAATTACCGGATACCTTTGGGGTTGTCGCGGCAGTTTGAGTTTTTTGAACCGCTGGTGTCACAGTTGCAGTAACGGGTATTTGCCCAGTAGGGGTGGATGTCCACGTCATAGTGGGCGTGGGAGGAGGAGTAGGATAATCCATATCAACATTCGTCACTGGTTCCGGAGCAAAAGAACTCATAGTAAGAGGTAGAGCGTCGGTGAAAGGAACGCAAATTGAACCACTAAGGGACACAGGCATCTCAAAAGACTGGGTCGAAGGGACAACTTGTTCCAAAATAGATGCACCTCCGGAAAATGCTATCATCAGAGGCCCCTCGTAACTAAAAGTACAAGGCGCTGAAATCCTTAACGGTGTAGGCTGCGGCGTTGGTGAAGGAAGAAGTGGATTTGAAACGATTGGAATGGAATAAGAAATAATTCCACTCATGGCTCCTTGATAATAATCTTGACCAAGAAAACCAAGGGCAGGAGCTTTGTTTTTATTAAAGGACATTGTCACCGGGTTATTGTAGGGTATCGGTATTGTTTCACCGCTTTCAGTCCGGTAAATGATCGTCAATGGCTGGTTAAGAGTAACAAAAGGGGGGTTCTTGCTTTTGGAAAGATTATTTGACTTCATGAAGAGAGACATGGTGACCGGCCCCTGGATATAAAGTTCTGACCCAGCGGGAATCACCACCTTTGGGTTCTTGTTGTGAATAATCAAAATGGCGTAAAGATAATTGGCGTCTTTCAAATATTGAACTTGATGGTCCGTATTTTTGTTTTCTTGCGGGTCTAGTATCCCTTTTTCTCCGTTTTTCCCTTCAAGGTCGTCAAGGTGGGCAAATCCTTCAGTGACACCATCCCCGCTCCTATCCCTGGAAGAATCTACATAAATAAACCAGTCGGGTATTTTCGGGTCAGCAAGTTTTCCGAAGATGACCTTTTGGGCAAAGGTAAAATTTCCATTTTGGAGTGCCGACGCCAACCCGTTCTCCGAAATAATTGGAGCGAAGGAATAATCCGTTTTTTCTTCTCCATTGATACTCAATGGACTAGTACCAAACTTTTTCAAGTAAATTGAAACAGAATTAGAAAAATTATCGGACAAAGAAATATTATTTGTAACCGGTAATCCAAAATCGGTATTTATAACTGAAACCGCACTATCATTAATTTCAGGGTAATCTCTTTCAAAAATCTCATAGTTTCCCTTATTATCTTTTTTGGTAAAAGCCAATAAAGTGACTGAACCATCGCTACTAGCCTCAAGTTTCTTTGATGATTCAACCTCAGCGATTAACGTGTTTCCGCTGGCATCAATAAAAAAAGATACTGGGATTGAAACTGAAAGATTTCCCGAAAGGGTGGCTTGGTTAGTATTGGGAATATTGGACACGGTCATGGAAAAGGGAATCTTTTGTTGGATCGTAACGGGATTCGAATTGCCCGCATCCACCGTAACGGGAAATTCAGATATTATCGTCATTGGCTGGTCAAGGATTGTAACGGGCAGGCTTAAATGAACTGTTAATGACCCACTTTTAACGACTGACCAATCCAAAAGTTCCTGCTCGCCTTTGTTAATACCTAAGTTGTCTGGATAACTTAAATTTTCTGCGTAAGACGCACGAAAGAAGAAAAAAAAACAAAGAAAAAAGAAAATTCCAAAA
>JASHNQ010000059.1 GCA_030041545.1 candidate division FCPU426 bacterium
TTCATTTCCAATGCCAAGGCTTGGTTGATCGGGACCCATCATGGAGTGTTGGCAAAGTATCTGGAGCGTTACTTGAGTGAGTACGCTTATCGGTTCAACCGACGCCATGACCCGGAATCCTTATTCCACCGGGCTTTAACCGCTTGTGCCTTGGGAAAACCCATCACAGCACATGTGCTTTGTGCATAGGCATGGAAGAATCCTCAAGATTCACTGGCGAAACCAGGGAAATAGTGCCCGGTCCCTTAGGTCGGGAAATTTTCGGTTTTTTGTATAAAATTTCACGACTAAGAGACTAACGGGTTGCCGCTATTTCGCGGATTCTTTCGTGGGATCGAAGAATGGAGGGGTCATGGAAGATCAAGGCGTAAAGTTGTACCCGTATCGATGGATGGTGCTCGCCGTATTCATGCTCATCAATGTCATGGTGCAAGCGCTGTGGATCTGTTACGCGCCTGTCGCGACGCTGGCGGCTTCCGCCTATGGAGTGAAGCGCGAGGACATCGACCTCCTGGCGAACCTGTTCATGCTCATTTACCTCGTTGTTTCGCTCCCGGCGTCGTGGGCGATCGATACCTACGGTTTCAAGAAGGCGGTCGGGTTCGGAGCCCTGCTAATGGGGGGGTTCGGACTGCTCCGCGCGGTGTTTCCCACGAATTACACGGTGGCGGTCGTGGGATCGATAGGCATATCGGTCGGGCAACCCTTCCTGATGAACGCGTTCACCAAATTCGCCGCGATTTGGTTCCCGCAAAAACACAGGGCCACCATTACGGGCGTCATTTTCCTTGCCGTGTTTTTAGGCATCGGGCTTGGCGAAGTGCTGGGACCGGGATTGGTTTCCACCTGCGGTTTCGCCGGCATGCAGCTCACTTATGGCATCGCCTCGGCCGCGTCCGCCCTGTTATTCCTAGTGCTGGCCCGGTCGGCGCCGCCCACCCCGGCGAGCCCGCCGGGAGAGGAGGTCCGCGCGCTGGTGCTGGACAGCCTGAAGCAAATCTTGAAAAATAAAAACGTCTATATCCTCTCCCTCGCGCTGTTCCTGGCCAGCGGCATTGTGAACGGCGTGTTCACGCTCATCGACGGGCTCGGCAAGGAGCTTTCGCTCACGGTGGACCAGGGCGTGTTGCTGACGGCTTTGCTGCTCCTGGGTGGAATCGTGGGCAGCATCGTGATTCCAGCGGTTTCGGACGCCTTGGGACGCCGGAAGCTGGTGCTGCTCGTCGCGGTGATCCTGGCCGTGCCCGCCACGCTGGGGCTGGTGCTCGGGAGGGGTTTCGTACTCGATATCATTTGTTTCTTTGTCATGGGTTTTGCCGTCACGGGCGTGACGCCGGTGGCCTATCAATACGGCGCCGAAATCACCTTTCCGGCCCCTGAGGGCACGAGCAACGGAATTTTCGCCCTGGTCGTGCAGGCGTCCGGCCTCCTGATCGTCCTGATGGATGCGTTCCGGGGAACGTTCCATAATTCTTACATCCCATCCTTTATCGGCCTTGCGGTGTTGCTGGGAGGGACCGCCTTCCTCATGATATCGCTCTCGGAGTCCCCGAAGATGGCCCGGTCATCGATAGCCGCCGGGCCGGAATCGGTGCCCGACCCCCAGTAACGAAGCCCACGAATGAAAAACACCCTTAAAACTTTGGTCGGCTGCGCCGTGGTTTTACTCGCGGCGGCCTTATCCTGGACGGTTTGGGGCGAGCCGGCCCATGCCGCAACGGGGGAATCCGTGGATCCCTTGATCCCCCGTAAACTGTTGTACGGAAACCCTGATGTGGCCGGTGTAAGCGTCAGCCCCGACGGTCAATGGATCAGCTACCTGGCGCCCCGCAACGGAGTGTTGAACATCTGGGTGGCCCCCCTCGGCCGCTTGGACCAGGCCAAACCCCTCACGGACGACCTGAAACGGGGCGTGCGCAACCAGGCGTGGACTTACGACAGCCGTTATCTCATCTACAGCCAGGATTTGGGCGGGGACGAGGACTGGCACATCCATCTCGTGCCGGCGGTCGGCGGCAAGGACGTGGACCTGACCCCCTTTCCGAAGACCACCGCCTGGATCCTGGGCCTCTCCCCCGACCATCCCGACCAAGCGCTGGTGGGCCTCAACCGGCGCGACGAGAAGTACCACGATGTTTTTTTGATGCGCCTGCCCGACGGCAAGCTGACCGAGGTTTTCCGCAACGACGCCCAGTACATGGCGTTCTACCCCGACTACGATTTAAAGCTGCGCATGGTCTCCAAGTACGATTCCAATGGGGGGGTCCAGTACTACAAGGTGGATTCCCCGGGGAAGGTGGAACCCTTCTTCAAGGTGGCCGCCGAGGACGCCCTGACGACCGGCCCCGATGGGTTCCTCAAGTCCGGCGGCGCCTTCTACCTGGAAAGCAGCCAGGGGCGGGACAAGGCGGCCTTGTACCGGTGCGACTTCAAGACCGGGGCCCGCAGCCTGGAAGCCGACGACAAAAACTGCGACGTGTCCGGCGTGATGCAAAACCCCGAAACCGGCGAGTTGGAGGCCGCGTCCTTTCATTACCTCCGCCAGCAATGGAAACCTTGCAGCCCGGCCGTGAAAGGGGACTTCGAATTCCTCAAGCAGCGACTCAAGGGCGACTTCGATATCAACAGCCGCACCCTGGACGGCCGCCTGTGGTCCATCATCGAATGGAATGACGACGGGCCCGTCAAGTTCTACCTCTATGACCGGGGGGCCAAGGAGCTGAAGTTCCTCATGGCGGCCCGCAGGAACCTGCTGGACAAACCCCTGGCCCCCATGCGGCCCGAGATCATCACGGCCCGTGACGGGCTCAAGATGGTTTGCTACCTCACCCTGCCCGCCTGGGTGAAGGGTGCCAGGGCCCCGGCTGGCAGTGCGGGTTCCGAAGGGGAACCGGCCGACAAGCCGGACCAGCCCCTGCCCTTGGTGCTGCTCGTCCACGGCGGGCCCTGGGCCCGCGACATGTGGGGCTATAACCGCGACCACCAACTGCTGGCCAACCGGGGTTACGCGGTGCTTTCGGTGAACTACCGGGGTTCCACGGGCTTCGGCAAGCGGTTCCTCAACGCGGGCAACCTGGAATGGGGCCGCAAGATGCAGGACGACCTGACGGACGCCGTGGAATGGGCCGTCCGGGAGGGCATCGCCGATAAGGACAAAGTGGCCATCATGGGCGGGTCTTACGGCGGCTACGCCACCCTGGCGGGGCTGGCCTTCACGCCCACCCTGTACCGCTGCGGCGTGGACATCGTGGGCCCCAGCAACCTCAACACCCTGATGGCCACCATCCCCCCCTATTGGTCCGCCGAACTTCAAATGTTCTACCGGCGCATGGGGGACCCCCGCACGGCCAAGGGGAAGAAGCTTCTGGACGACCGATCGCCTCTCAACCACGCCGGGGACATGGTCAAGCCCCTTTTGATCGCCCAAGGAGCCAACGACCCCCGCGTGAAAAGGGCGGAATCGGACACCATCGTCAAAGCCCTGGAAGACCGCAATGTGCCGGTCACCTACCTGCTTTTCCCCGACGAGGGGCACGGGTTCGCCCGGCCCGAGAACAACCTGGCCTTCATGTCCGTCACCGAGGCCTTTTTGGCGAAGTACCTGGGCGGCCGGGCCGAGCCCATCGGGAACGCCTTCCAGGGCTCAAGCCTCCGGTTCCTCGCGGGGAAAGATGAAGTGCCGGGGTTGAATTAGGCCTTCATCGGAAAGGCAGTGAGGAATGAGGAGCGAGGAGTTAGGAGTTTTAACTGACACCTGGCACCTGCTTTTAACGGTCCGCGACAGGAAAGGAATCATTCCAAGAACGCGTTAAGAAACGGGGTTACTTGAGAAGTCCGGTTTTCCTGGCCGCGAATGAACTTGTGATATAATTCGTCCAAAAAATTCATGGGCATGCGCTTGAAGCGTTTTCACTATTTGGCTCTAGTCCTTTTAGCCCTCCTGCTAGGGGCTCCCCTTGGCTGGGCCCAGACCATCGTCCTCCAGGACTGCCAGACGGGCAACGCCCTTTTTACCCAAAAACAATACGACACGGCCATCCGCTATTACAGGGCGGCCCTGGACTCCGACCCCGAAAATTGGCAGGCCTTCCAGGGGCTGGGGAACTGCTATTACGCCAAGGGCGACAACGCCCGTGCCCTGGCCAATTACCAGAGGAGCCTCAGCCTTCACCCGGACAATCCGCCCCTTGCCGCCTTCGCGAAATCCCTGCGGGCCAAAATGGACGCCTCCACTAAGAAGATTAAATCGGCCCGGTTGACGGAAGAGGAGGAAAAATTCCTGAAGCAGGGCAGTGGAGCCTCGTTGGAGCATTTTGAACTGGCTCCCTCCGTTGGAATCGTGTTAGGAGACTTGAACGGAATCGTGGCTGGCATCTTTGGAATTGACGGGTTCGGCCTCGGTGGAAGCGTATTTTACGTGTTTGGCGATGGGGTAGGACTGGGCGGGTGGACCCATTTTTATTTCTTGGACGGCGGCGGCACAGTTTTTGAACTGGTCCCGGCCATTAAGTTAAAATTCGGGGGGAAAGTGGTGAGTCCTTACCTGGTCGGGGGCGGGGGCTTGGGCATTGCTTCCGCAGCCGCCCAAATCAGCGGGCCTTACTATGGGGGGAGTACCGGCGCGTTGGCGTTGGCGCCGGTGGTGGAATTTGGAGCGGGACTCGAATTCCCCCTTCAGCAAGACTTGAGCCTTTTCGTGGAGGGAAAGGGCGACCTCCTTTTCGGCAACTACGGGGCGGTCTCTTATGTTCCATTTGAAGCGGGGGTCCTATTCAACAATTTGTAAAGAACGGGAACCCAGTTAGTCTCTTAGTCGTGAAATTTTATACAAAAAACCGAAAATTTCCCGACCTAAGGGACCGGGCGCTATTACCGTGATTTCGCCCATCCACTTAAGGATTTGATCCCCGTTGGTTCCGGCTCGCCCGGGTTAGGGATGAGTCCACCTACGCTAAAGCTTTGGACAACCTGTGCGATGTTTATGGTGTCACTCACTAACGCAAACATCCGTAGGACCTTGGCGCTTGCGTAACTTCGGTTTTTGTCCTTAAATACCGGGTTTGAACCGTTTCCGGAATTTGGAAGATAGGTTCGACCGGATTCAAAGGACCGCCGAATGCGCGAATGGAGCAAGCCCGCCGCCACCCTTTTATTGGGGTTCGGACTCGGAATTTCCTGCCTTTACCTTTACCTTTCCCACCTTTCCTTCAATTACACCTTTGACGGCCTGGCATTCTCCGCCCAGGTGGAAAAAGACAACCTTCCCCTCCACCTCTATTTCCATCCCCACCACCTGCTTTACACCTTCCTGGGGAGGCTTTTTTTCCTTTGGGGAAGGGCCCATGGCGCCGCCTGGGACGGGCTCGTCGCCCTCCAGTTTCTCAACCTCCTGACGGGGGTGGCGGGGATCCTGATTGCCTTTCACTTGATGGTCCGGGAAACCAACGACCGCCTGGCCGCCCTGCTCACGGCCGCCGGGCTGGCCTTCACCCATAGCTATTGGTACTTTTCGACGATCCCCGGCGTGCGGGTTTTCGCGACCGTCACCCCCCTTTTGGCCTGGTACGCGTTGACTTACCTGCGGAATAAGCCGCCTTTCTTCGGCTGGATCCTGGGCGGGGCCCATGCCTTGGCGGTGCTGGGGCACCAAACCAACCTTTTGCTGGTTCCAGCCTTCCTGGGGGGAATCCTTCTCATCGGGGAGAAGACCTGGTGGGAGCGCTTGAGGGCGAGCCTTTATTACCTGGCCTCCCTGTCGGCCCTGGTCCTGGCCGCCTATGCCATGGTGGGGCGTTACATTTATTACCGGAAAACCTACCACGACTGGCTTTGGTGGGTGTTTTCCTACTTCCATGCCTCGCAAAAATGGGGGGGCTATTTCAAGTCGTCGGGGTTCGAGCGTGGGGGCGGCGCCATGGTGCACGCTTTTTTGCCGGGTGTTCCATCCCTGAAGGCCCTCTACGGATCCCTCACTTATGGAACGGCCGAAACCATCCTTCAAAGCGCCGTCCTGGTACTCCTGGCCTTCCTGCTGGCGCGCTTCCGGCGCCACTGGGCCCATCACCGGCAGGCCGTCTGGGTTTCCGTCCTTTGGCTGGCGGCCTTCGTCCCCTTTTTCGTCTGGTGGGAACCCTGGAACATCGAATTCTGGGTTTCCTCCACCATCCCCTGCTGGGTCCTGATGGGCCTGGTGGGTTCGGATTTTTCCCAATGGTTTGGAAGCCCGGTCCTCCGCTTGGCCAACCGCGGCGCGGCCCTCGCGGCTTGGTCCTGCCTGTTGCTCCTCCTTTTCGCCTATAACGTGCAAGGCAGCGCGGTGAAAAGCCGCCTCCTCAACCATTACGATTATAAGGCGTTGCTGGGCGCCTTGGACTGGAAGGTGAGGGCGGACGACCTTTTGATCCTGGACGGGATCAACAACGTCCACTATTACGTGGACCGTTTCCAAAAACGGAAATACTTGAATCTTTACGCCTTCCTGCGGCCTTATAAGGCCGTCGGCGACAAGGAAACCGGGAGGAACCCCCAAAAGGAGAGCGGCGCGATGGGACCTTATCCCGATCCCTGGGCCGATCTTTCCCGCGTTTTCCAGCAAACCTGGAAACGCCGCCGGAAGGTCTGGGTTTTGACCGAGGCGGTGGATGATTTCGACGGCGGCCGCCCGCTTTTGGAGGAAACCCTGAAATTGCCCGAGGGAAGGGTGCGGGATTTTTTTGAACAATACCGGCTCCAACCGGTGACCTACAACGGAAGGGTTTATTTTTACGAGGTCCTCAAGCCTCCCCTGGCGGCCGCTCCAACGCCGGCCTCGGAAACCCCGTCCGCGACGGCGACACCGGGCGCGAAACGCAAGAACGCCGTGAAACAAGGTGGGCCGTCATGAGCCTAACCCGGACAAGCCGGAACCAACGGGGATCAAATCCTCAAGTGGATGGGCGAAATCACGGTAATTGCGCCCGGTCCCTTAGCTCGGAAAATCTTCATCCATTGGTAGAAGATTTTACGAGTAAGGGACTAAGCTTCCGATGGCCGGCTTTCCTATTGTTTTTGGGGCTGGGTGCCTGTTTCCAGGCGCCGGTTTCCCCCCTTTGGGGACAAACCGCCGTGCCCCTGGGCCCAAGCCCCGCAGTGACCGCCGAACCGACCCTTTCCCCCACCCCTTCCGTGCGTTCCTTGGAGAAAGCCGGGGCCGACCTGCTGGCGGAAAGACCCTGGCTGACCGACCTGTATTCGTGGAACGAAAATTTCGACCTGGACCAGCAGCAGGTGGAGGCCAACCAAAGCGGCGCCTATTGCATCGGCAACGGCCGGGCCTTCGCGCTCATCGGCCTTTCCGCCCCGCTTTGGACCTGGACCAACCTTTACGGGGCGTCCTACCAGGAACCCGATTTGGGGAGCCTGCGCATGGACGTCACCCGGGCCGGGTTGTCGATCGAGCTGCCCAAACAGCAAATCGGCTGGGTGCGGCGGTCGGGCGTGGTACGGGTGCGCGCGCAAGGGAAGGGCCTTACCGTGGAAACCTACGACTTCGCGCCGGTCTTCCCCTCCGAGGACAACGCTTGGGACAACACGGCGGTCCTGGTGAGGATGGTGCATCTCCTGAACACGGGAAGCCAGCCGGAAAACGACCTGGATGTGGAACTGAAGATCCAGCCCGAATGGAACGCGAAACTAGAGGAAAAAACCGAGGGGAAGGAACTCATCGTGGAGCAACTGCCGTCCCACGGGAAAAAACGGACCCTTTGGCGCCTGGGCGCCTTCAGCTCCAAGGATGTGCGGATTTGGGACGACAACCTCCATTACAGCGTCCCCCCCCTGCCGCCCGGAGGCGAGGCTTGGGCGGCCTTTTACCTCCTGGCCGCGGGCTCTTCCGCGGACAGTTTCGCGCAGGCCGGGCAAGTGAAAAAGCAAGGGGCCCTGCCGCTGCTGGACCAGACGCGGGATTATTACGCGGATTGGTTTGAAAAGGGGACTACTTTTTCGGGCGACCCCCGGATCGGGGATTTGTTTGAGATCGAGTCCACCATTTTCAAGTGTCAGCAGTCCTACAGCGGCGGCTTTTCCCCCCTCATCGGCTATTCCTATACCTGGATCCGGGACAACAACGGCCCCATCCGCTGGTTCCTGAAGACCGGGCATCCCCAGGAAGCCAAGCGGGCCATGGATTTTTTTTACGGGGTGGCCTCCACTCTGGGGTCCCTGCCCAACAGCATCAGCGTGGACCATCCCTTGGATTACCATATCAAGGACCTTTCCAAGATCCACGTGGAGCACGCGGAAACGCCCGATTGGATCGTCCTGCAGTATTGGTGGTATTACCTGAGCACGGGGGACATCGATTTGATCCGCGCGCGCTGGAGCTATTTGAAACAGTGCGTTTTCGGCCAGTTGAACGTGGACGACCGTTATTTTTTCCAGCGGGATGAAACCTACCTTTGGTGCCTGGAATCCCGCATTTTCGACCACGTGACTTTCCCCAATTACTACCTTTCCACCTTCGCCTTTTCCACCGATTCGGGTTTTGAGCTGGTTTCCGCCGCCGACCACCTGGCGTACCTGGGAAAGTATTTGGAAATGGACAAGGACGTGGCCGACCTGAAGAAATTCTCCGAGGAGGTCCGGGCCAAGACGGAGGAAAACTACTGGAACGAGAAGGAGGGTTATTGGGCGCCGGCCCAATCCCTCCTGGGGCCCCTGTACAACGCGCCCTTCGCCAACATCCTGCTCAACCCCTTTTGGTGCGGCTACGCGCGCAACGACCTGAGCCCCCTGGGGGAAACGGCCTTGAGCTCCAAGCGGGCGGTGGAGGCCATCAAGAGCGCCTATCTTTGGTTGGGGCGGGACGACGGCTTTTGGAAAACCACTCCCACGGTGGATTTCTTCGTGGGCATGAACCCCGGCCAGCTCCTTTACGACCTTTGCAAGGCGCGGCTGCCTTGGGCCTGGAAGGTCTACCCCGACCTGTTGAAAACTGCCTCGCCCTCGGGCGATTTCGCCGAGATGTACGACGGGCAATACCACCCGTGGAACCCCCCCAATTTGGGCCTTGGGACCAGCGGCCGGGTTAGGCCCTGGGAGGGCGGCTTGGACACCGAGGCCGTTCTGCAATACCTGACGGGTTTCGAACCGGACGCGGGCAACGGACGGGTGGCCTTTTCGCCCCACCTGCCGGAGGATATGAAGAATTTCGGGGCCACCCGCCTTTGGGTGGGGCCGGCCCGGGTTTCCATTCAAATGCAGCGCCTGGGCCCCAAGGACTGGACCTTCACCTTGCATTTGGACCGCGGCGAACAACTGGACGTCACCCTGGATTTTTGGGCCACCGGACGCTTCCTGGCGGGCGCGGAGCCTTCGGGCGAGGTTGATTGGGATAAAAACCTGGCCGATACGGGAGGCCGGGAAGGCCTTTGCCGGTTCACCCTGGAGGCGGACAAGGATTTTTCCTTCAAAATTTCCGAGGGGGGAAGGCTTCCCGACGAGGAATCGAACCCGCCCAAACCCCAGCCTTTCCAGCCCGAACCCTACCAAGTGGAGGGGGGGGACCTCCTTCTTTTGACTTCGCCCACGGCGGTGCTGAACCGGCGCCGGTATAAATACGTCGACCCGGAGAATTTCATTCCGGTGGGGGGGAGCGAGCTCGAACTCCTCGGCAAGGTCAGCCATTCGGTCGGCTTCCTGGACATGGACCTCCCCATCTCACCCGACGATGTCGCCCACGCGCTCTTGACCGAAAAGGGCGCCCCCCAATTTAAACTGGCCGTTTTCGGGCGGGGCGTTTTTTCCTCGGGCAAGCACCACTTCAAGCCGGATTCCTATTGGGCGGACCCCCGGATCGGCCAGGCCGTCAAAAAATTCCTGGAAGCGGGCGGCTGCCTCTTCTTAGGGCCTTCCTATCCCAACCGCGAGGATTTGCCTGACTGGTTCGTCAACCTGACGGGCGGCGGATGGGAAGAAGGCACCTTGGCCGACCAGGTGGTGGCCGCCGAGCCCGGCAAGGCGCAGCCCAACCAAAAATACCTGGATGAGGTCAGCGTCGACAATTTGGGCTCGGAGGGGTCCCATGCCGTCACCTTCGCGGGCGAGACCTATGAGGACAGCCAAAACCTCCCGGGCGGCCAGGACGGACAAAAAATGATCCAGGACCGGGGAAGGGGGTTCACGGGCTATTACCAGTTCACGATGAAGAGCGAACCGGGCTTCAACCACCGGATCTGGCTGAGGGTGGACACCGGCCGCAACATCAAGGGAATGGCCCTGGAGGCGCAAGTGGACGGCCAATGGAAGCAAGTGGGGGTGCGGACCCAAAACGACGGCCCGACGCGGCAGTTCCTCCCGCTTTATTTCGACGTTCCCGAAAAGCTCATCACGGCCGACCACACCGTGTTCCGCCTGGTCTCCAAGACCGGGGACGAAGTGAACGTTTATCACCTTTGGATGTACAAGCTGGAAGGGGCGGTGAACCCGCCCCTGGCCCAGATCCTGGGTTTTTCGCCGCAGGAGGACTTGGGAGTGGATCATGGGCTGCTGCCCCAGGGAAACCAATGGAAGGCCCCCTTGCTTTTATCCCAGCACCCGGAGCAGGCCGCGCTCCTGATCCAAAAAGTGGGGAAGGGCTACCTGATCCGAAGCGAGCTGTCCTTGGAGGATTCGGCGGGCTTGTTTAGGGCGCTCTTGAAACCCGATACCCTGGAAGCCCTGGACGACTCCTGGGCCGGGTCCTAACTCCTTCGGCGGGGCTAGCGCCGCTCAGGGCCGATGAGTACGGTTTAAGCGATATTCGATTATTTTGGCAGGCATCAATAACACCGCCGTCAATTGGGCGGAGTTTTAAAGCCCCGTGGATGAAAAGGCGTTCTTTTTCTGGTAAATTATTGCATTCCTTGTAAAGGACCGCCATGAAGTCGCCGGTCATCAACATCTTCAAGAAACACCCGGAAACGTCCAAACCCTCGGCGGGCGATCACTTCACCCGCCCTAAAGCGGCCGCGCTGGCGGCGGTCCCCGCGTCCCACGAGCTTGCCCTCCAAGCCATGCCTTCCTGGTGGGTGGTCCTTTTCGCTTATGCCCTGGCCGCCGGCTTTTGCTGGCTGGCCCACAGGTTTTTCCTTTGGTTCCCGCCCTACTTGCGGGAGGTTTTTATGAACCTCAAGGGGTTGCCCACGGCTTGGGCCGACCTCGGGCTTTTCTGGGCCGAACGCGGGGTGATAGCGGTGGCCGCCGCCGCGGCGTTGTACCATAACCTTTGGCAGGTCGGCACGCGGTACAAACTTTCGCGCCATGACCTCACCGTTGAAAATTGGTTCCCGGCGCACCATGTGGTTTCCACCCCTTATGGGGCGGTCCGGAGGGTCGGGTTCCGGCAAGGCGCGTTGGGAATCCTTTTCAATTACGGCCACATCGAGATCGACACGGGAAGCCCCGCGGGGCCCCTGGTGCTTTTGAATTGCCCCAAGCCGCGTAAATTCATTTCTTTTATCCAACCCAAAGTAGAGGCCATCCTCCAGCCCCAGTTGGCCCCCCACCGCCGCGCGACGGATTCCCACCCCCATCCGTAATAAACCGGGCCCTCCCGCGAAAAAGCCGCTTGGAAGGGCTTTTCGAACTCCCTATAATCCCTGCTCCAACTTGATCCGAAAGAACGGCAATTCCAATGGCAACCAAAAGCGCACCGAAACGAAAAATCACCCAGATCGGCAAGGTCTCCCTGCGGGCTAGGGCCCAGGACGTCCATGTGGCGGGAGCGGAAGTCCTCATCACGCCCAAAAAGGTCAAGGCCCAGCTTCCCGGCAACCGTAAATCCTATGAGACCGTCCTGAAAGGGCGAAGGGAAGTGGAGGCCATCCTGGACCGCAAGGACCGGCGGCTTTTCGTGGTGGTGGGGCCTTGTTCCATCCACGACCCCCAGGCCGCCAACGAATACGCCGTCAAGCTCAAACGCCTGTCGGGCCTGGTTCAGTCCACGATGGTGCTGGTCATGCGGGTTTATTTCGAGAAACCCCGAACGACCACCGGGTGGAAGGGCCTCATCAACGACCCGGACCTGAACGATTCCTTCCATATCGAGAAGGGAATCCTGCTGGCGCGTCGCCTACTCTTGAGGTTCACCGAAATGGGTCTTCCCACGGCCACCGAGGCGCTGGACCCCATCATCCCCCAATATATCGCCGACCTCATCAGTTGGTCGGCGATCGGCGCCCGTACCACCGAATCCCAGACCCACCGGGAACTGGCGAGTGGCCTTTCCATGCCGGTGGGATTCAAGAACGCCACGGACGGAAGCATCCAAGTGGCTTTGAACGGCATTAAATCCGCGCGGACCTCGCACCATTTCCTTGGGATCCACCAGAACGGCCAGACGGCCGTTTTCCGGACCACCGGCAACCCCTATGCCCACATCGTCCTGCGCGGGGGCGCCAAGCCCAATTACGACGCCTCCTCCATTGCGGCCTGCGAAAAGGCCCTGGAAGAGGCAGGCCTCCCCCCCAACATCGTGGTGGACTGCAGCCATGGCAATTCCAACAAGGATTACAAACTCCAGCCGGCCGCCTTCAACGCCGTATTGGACCAGATCGAGAAGGGCAACTCCTCCGTAATAGGGTTCATGCTGGAAAGCAACCTGAACGAAGGAAACCAGCCACTGCAGAAGGACCGGTCCAAGCTCAAATACGGCGTTTCAATCACCGACGCTTGCATTAACTGGGTCACCACGGAGGAACTGCTGCTTTCGGCCCACCAGCGGCTCAAGAAACCTTGGAGCCGATAACCCAGTTCGAAGTCCGCAGCGCGAAGTTCAAAGTTATTGTTAATTTTCGGCGTTAGCCGAAAATTTTCCTGAACTTCCACCTTCGAACCTCGAACTTCACACTTATAATCAATCCGAAAGGATTGGTTATTATGTCCTCTTTTCCCAAGCTCCGCTTTTTCACCACCTGGCTCGTCGAACTTCTTTTCCACACCCGCGCCTACGGCGCGGAAAACATCCCCGACACGGGCCCCTTCGTGGTGGTCTCCAACCACGCCAGTTTTCTGGACCCTTATCTCATTGGTTACACCAGCTTGAAAAGACAAGTGGGATTCATGGCTAAGGTGGAACTTTTCCGGATACCCCTTTTTGGCCCGATCATCCGCAGCTTGGGCGCGTTTCCGGTGACCCGCGGAGGCCGGGACCAGGAGGCCATCCGCCAATTCCACGACTTTTTATACTCCGGGAAACCCCTGGTGATCTTTGTGGAAGGGACCCGGACTTTGACCGGTGAACCGCAACAGCCTAAGAAGGGTTCAGGGATGCTTCTTTATAACGCCCGGGTGCCCGTCATTCCGGCCTATATTGACGGAACCTTCCGCTGCTGGCCCAAAGGTAAACTGTTACCCCGCCCGGGGCCTACTTCCGTCACTTACGGGCCGCCCGTTTCCTTGGACGATCTTTACGTCCGGAAGCCGGAAAAGTCCACCTATGCCCAAATTGCGGAGCGCGTCATGAAGCATATTTCCCATTTAAAGCCCCCTCCCGGACCGCTCAAAGCCTGAATCAACGCAAGGGGACGGATCAACGTCCGGTGAACGGTATCGGAGGTTTTTGGGCGCCACTCCACGTTAAAACGTTTCGAATAAGCCGCCGGCGGCGAAAGGGTTTCCAGAGCCCTTTCCCCTGATGTAGAATGGCCCTTCCAAAGTAAATCCACTTTCCTCCCCTTCGGAGTAAAAGAAACATGAGGTCAACTATGGCGGATTCACCCACCCAAGAAATGACAATGGAAGAACTTTTGAACGAGGAACAGCGCGTCGCGCGGGGCCAGGTGGTCAACGGCGAGGTCGTCAAAATCGGTGAAAATGAGATCGTCGTGGATGTGGGGTACAAGACCGAAGGCGTCATCCCCCGGGCCGAGTTCCAGGACATCGCTGGCCAACTGACGGTGAAGGTCGGCGACAAGGTGGAGGTGTCGGTGGAGCGGATGTCCGACTCCAACGGCCGCCTGCGGCTGTCCAAGCGCAACGTGGACAAAAGCCGCGTCTGGCAGAACCTGGAGGAATTGCACCATTCGGGCGGCCTCATCAAGGGCCGCGTCACCAAGAAGGTCAACGGCGGCTACCGGGTGGATTTGGGCGCGGTGGAGGCCTTTTTACCCGCCAGCCAGGTCACCCTCCAAAAGAACCCCGAGGCGGGCGAAGAACACCTGGAGAAGATCTACGATTTCAAGATCATCAAGCTGGACCGCAGCCGTTCCAACGTGGTGGTGACCCGCCGCCCCGTGCTAGAGCTGGAACGGGACGAGAACCGCCACAAGCGCCTGGCCGAATTGAACCCGGGCGACGTCATCGAGGGCCGGGTCAAGAGCATTGTCAGTTATGGTGCTTTCGTGGACCTAGGTGGGGTGGACGGCCTCCTGCATATCGCCGATATCGACTGGGGGAGGGTCAGCAAGGTCGAGGATTTCGTGAAATCCGACAGCCCCCTCAAGGTCATGGTGCTCCAGGTGGATAAGGAAAAGGGCAAGATTTCACTTGGCATCAAGCAAATGACCGCCGACCCCTGGACGCAGGCCGAAAAAAACTACCGTGTGGGCCAGATCGTCACCGTGGAAGTCACTCATTCCGCCGATTACGGCGTTTTCCTTAAGACCTCCGACAACTTGGAGGGTTTCTGCCATATCACCGAGCTTTCCTGGTCTAAAAAACCGAAAAAGCCTTCGGAGATGCTCGGGATAGGGGAAAAGAAACCGGCGCAGATCATCGAGATCGATTTTGACAAACGCAAGATCAGCTTCAGCTTCAAGCGCCTGGAGAAAAGCCCCTGGGAGAACGTGGCCCAACGACACCCCATCGGCTCCAACGTAAAGGCCACCGTGACCAACGTGGCGGATTTCGGCTTGTTTATGGAGATCGAGGACGGGTTGGAGGGCCTCTTGCATCAATCGGATGTCACGTGGGACAAACGCGTCAAGGTTCCCCAGAAGGAATTTAAGGCGGGACAGGTCCTGACCGTCAAGATGCTGGCCATCGACCAGGAGAAAAAACGGATATCCCTTGGCCTCAAACAGGTGGAGGGGGACCCCTGGGACAAGGTGGAAGACCATTATAAGCCCGGCCAGGTTTTGACCGGAAAAGTGCAACGCCTCGTGGAATTCGGCGCCTTCCTGGAACTGGAGAAGAACGTGGAGGGCCTTATCCACAAGACCGAAATTTCCTCACCACCGCCGAAAACGGTGGAAGATGCCCTCAAGGTGGGGCAGGAAGTGACGGTCAAGGTCCTTTCGGTGGACACGGGCAAACGCCGCATCGCCTTGAGCATTAAGGCCCTCACCCAGAAGGGCGGGGAAGCCCCGGAGGAAACGGAGAACGAGGAACACACGATCCACCGCAAGACCAGCGCGTTCCAAAAGATGCTGAAAAAATTCCTGAAAAAGGTCAAATCCGAAGGAGAGGAAGAGGAGGACGATAACGATTTTGGTTGAAAATCCGAATTTTATCCGGAACTTTTTTTCCCCCCGAATCGTCTCTTTTGTATCAGGACTTTTCTCCCGCGAAGGAAGATCATGATAAAGTCTTTTAAACTGCTGATTAAAACCGCCGTATTTACGCTGATGCTGGCCGTCGCCCTGCGGCCAGTGGTGGTTAATGTCGATTCGGCGACCCTTTCCCACGGAGGCGCCTGCCTCGATGCCCTGGCCGGTCCCCCGGCCTTCCTTTCCCCGTCCATTTCCCAGTGCTTCCTTTCCTATTTTCACGTGGATTCCAGCTTCAAAGTCATTGCCAAGGAGATTGTGAGCGTCATAAGCCTGGCCCCTTGTTTCGCGGAGTCGGGGCTGTCGATGGATTCAAGCCGTTTGCCGTTCCGGACCTGCCTTTTCAAAGCTTTCTCTCCCCGGAAGTTCCTCGTTTTAAGGATCTGAAAACTCCTTTTAGCCCGCGCTTGGGCCGCGCCCGGTGATCCTGGCGTAGGGCCTTTGCGCTCCGTTTTTTCGCGCGCCAAAAGGAGGATTTTTCGTGGAACAACTCCAGCTGCCTTTATCCGACGGCCTATCCGGCCCGCTTTATTGGATTTCACCCGGGCTCCTCCCCGCTCTTGGTTTCCGTTTCTACGAAAGAACCCCCTTGAACCGCGCCGGGGGTCGGGCGTCCCGCCCTGAGCCCTCCCAACCGTTGGTTCAAAAGGAGGTCCTAGTGGAATCGACAAGGAAAAACCCCGTCATGCTGAAGACCGATACGTTCCCGGTTATTTCGCTTTTCTTGAAATGGTACCTGTGCCGGGAAACATTGATGAGGAACAAAAAAATCAAAAAACTGCTGGAAGAAATGGACGAAGGGAAGGTGTCCGATCCGGAGCGTTGGGCCAGTCTATTGAGGCTGCGGATTTTAGGGGAAGCCTTCACCGCTTTGAGCAGCCTTTTGGAAAGGCGCTTGAACCCCACCGAGGTGGTCCATCTTTTCCAACGGGTCGAGGAATTCGTCCAGTTGTACGCCGTGGGGTTGAAAACCTAGGGAAAAGCCCCAAGGCCCTGAATTTTCTGGAGCCCCCCGCCTCCCTGCGGGGAAAGGCTCCCAACCAGATAAAGGAGAAAAGACATGTTGAACCGAAAAAAAGGAATTTTCCTGGCCGTCGGTATGGCCTCCCTCTTGGGGGTTTGCGGCTGCGGCCAGAAACGGATCGAGGGAACCGAGGTGCCGAAGCAGCCGGGCGCGCCGGAGGCGGCCCAGGCGCCCGCGCCTTCGGGACATTACGTCGTGAAAAGGCAAGATTGCCTTTGGACGATCGCTGAAAAACCCATGATCTACGGCGATTCGTTCCAATGGCCGCTGCTTTTCAAGGCCAACCGGGACCAAATCCAGGACCCGGATTTGATCTACCCGCGGCAGGTCCTGAAGGTGGCGAGGGGATTTTCGGCGGAAGAAATCAGCCACGCCCGGCAAATGGCTTCACTGACGCCCAAATACGTCCCCCACTCCAAGCCACGGGAGACCCTGCCGTTGGATTACTTCTGATTTCCTCACCTCCCCTTAGGCTCGGTACCCCAAGGCCGAGCCGCGCCCGGTTCCCAAGGCCGGGCGTTTGATCCATCCCCGGCTCGAAGCGGGGGTAGTGGAAGGTTGGCAAGGGCCGCGGCTCAGGGGAGCCGCGGCTCCTCTCCAAAAAAAAAAACGAAAAGGAGGTTGGCTATGAAAAAGTTGGTTTGTTCGTTGGCGTCCGTTTTGTTTTTAACGGCGGTTTCGGCCCCTGTGATGTACGCCCAAACCGGGACGGCGGCAACACCCACGGCCAAAAGCATGAAAAAGAAAGGTAGTTCGGCGCACAAAAAAGGAACCCATAAGGGGACCAAACACAAAAAAAGTTCCACTAAAAAACAAGTCACACCTTCCGCTCAATGACGCGTTTCTTTCATCCCTTTCCCTTGGGGAGGAAAGGGGTGGAAGGAAAAGTGGGAAGCCCGAAAACCGAGTTTTTCAAGTTGAAAAGCCGCCCCTGAGCGGCAAGGTCCCGAAGGAAATCAAACGGAGGAATAAGATCATGAAAAAGAATTGGTCTTGGATGTGGTTTGGATTATCGGTGGCCTTGGCCGGCTGTGGAACGACCCGCAGCGTCACCAAGGCCCCTGCCGTTCCCCCCAACAAGATGCAGGCCCAACTGCCGGATTTTTCGGCGCTGGGCCAGGCCTCGTTGGCCAATGGGGAGGTTCAACTGGCCGTCGCGGGCGACAGCTTGTTTAAACCCGGCCATACTTATTTGAACCAGGAAGGCGTTAAAACCATCGACGCCTTGGCCGCGGTTTTGGGGAAATACCCGGCGGATTCGGTGACGGTGGCGGTTTACACGGACAACAGCGGCGGGGACGCCGAAAACCTGAAGGTTTCCCAGCGCCGGGCGGACCATATTAAGAAAGAATTGGTCAAGCAGGGGGTATCGGTGGACCGCATCACGGCCTTGGGCAAGGGGGACGTCGATCCGGTGGGGGACAATACCACGGAGGCGGGACGGGCCCAAAACCGCCGCGCCGAATTCCAGGTAACGACCATATCCTAAACCTTCCATCGTTTTTCGCGCTTCCTGCGCGAAAACCGCCCCGCCGGGAAAGAAAACCGCCTTTTGGATGACGGGCGGCCTTGCGGCGGGGTGGTTTCTTCTTTAAACTCAGGCCTCAAATCCACCGAAATGGAATTGCCTTTCCATGCGATCGAAGAACCGGTTTAGCCCCCCCCTCCTGGCCTTGGGCCTTCTCCTCGCGACCATCCCAACCGTGGCGGGGCCGCCCGGCGTTCCGCCGCCGTCGCCCACCGACGAAGGCAGGGCCCTCCTGCGGGCCCGCGCTTATGCCCTGGCCATGCAAAGATTCCGGCTCGTGCAAGAAAAGAGCGAAAACGTGGCCGAGCAGGCCATGGCCCTTCGACTTATCGGCGAAACCCAATTCCGGGACAAGGATTACGCCTCGGCTTACCAGGCTTACCAGCAATCCCTGCGCTTAAACCCCCTTACGACCGGCGCCTTGGGGTTGGAATTCAAGTCCGCCGTGGCCCTGGTCTATCTCAAGGATTACAGGCTCGCCGTCGAAAAATTCCAGGCCCTGGAGAAGAGGGCTTATGAAACCGACACCCTTTGCGATCTCTATTTCTGGGAAGCCGAGTGTTATTTCCAACTCGAGCAATATTTGGACGCGGCGGAACGGTATGGAAAGATCATCGACTTAAACCCCCATTACCAATGGACCGACCTGGTCAAATACCTCCAAGCCTGGTGCTTTTACCAACGAAAGGATTATGCCAAGGCCCTGGAGGGCTTCGGCGTGGTGCTGGGGGGGACCTCGAATGAAACCCTTAAAAAACTGACACTTTTCCAGGTGGCGGAAACCCAGTTCCGCCTGGAGGATTACGACGACGCCAAGGAACGGTACGAGGAATTCCTGCGTAAGTACCCGAAGGATTTCCTCCAAGTTCCGGCCCTTTATGGCCTTGGCTGGACACAGGAAAAACAAAGCGACCACGAAGCGGCCGCCAAGACCTTCGGTCGAATCCTGTCGGAAGATTCGGACCATCCCCTGGCTCCTTGGGCGGCGGTGCGGCTGGGAGTGGAGGATTCCACCGCGGCTCGATACGGGGACGCTCGAAACGATTATGCCAAGGGATTAGAGCTGGCCAAGGGCAAGTCCCCCGCCGATTTGCTGGAATACGGCCTTGGATGGTTGGATTACTCGGACCAGAAATACCCCGATGCCGCCGGGCATTTTTCCAGCGTCGCGCGGTTTTCCCCTGAAAGCGGCCTGAAATGGGAAGCCCAATACCTCCTGGCGGGCTGCGATTACCTGCAGGGAAAATATGACGACGCCAAGGCCCAATACGCCTTGGTGACCCAAGGCGCGGCCGGGGATTTAGCCCAGGACGCGGCCTACGGGAAGGGCTGGTGCGACTACGCCCTGGGCCGGTATGACAAGGCCATTGCGGAATTCAAGGATGTAGCGTCGGCCGCGGTGGGCGACCTCAAGTGCCGGACCCTTTGGTCCCAAGCCGAGGCCACCTACGCGCTGGGGGATTACCCGGGGGCCGCCGGCGATTACCAAAAAGCCCTCGACAACGGGGCTTCCGGCAAGCTGGCCGTCAATTGTTATTCGGGATTGGGCTGGAGCCATTTCCAGCAGGAAAGATACGCCGACGCCCTCCAAGCCTTCCAAAAGGCCGCCCAGGAAGGTTCCTCCTCGCCCATCGGCGACGAGGCCCAGTTGAGGGCCGGCGACTGCCTGTACAACCTCCACCGTTACGGCGAGGCGGACGCGACCTATAAGGTGTTGGTGGAAAAAAACGCGCCGGACCCCTACGACCTGGATGCTCTGGAGCAAATGGGCTGGTGCAGCTACCGCCAGGAAAAATTCCAGGCGGCCATCCAGACTTGGGCCGGCCTGATGCAAAAACCCGGCACCGACAGTCGCCAGTCCCGGCTCTTGTATTGGACGGCTTGGGCGTATTTCCGCCAAAAGGATTTCGCGGACGCGGCGGAGGAATTCAAGAAGGTGGAAGCCCAATATCCCCAGGATCCCCTGGCCCCCGAATCCCACCTCCGGGAGGCGGACTGTTACTTTAACCTCCAAAAGTTCCAAGATTCCAAGCAGGCCTACCAGAGCTTCCTGGACACCTATCCCCAAAGCCCGCTTCTGCCCGACGCGCTTTACGGCCTGCAGTGGTCCGCGGAGAAACTGGGGGAAAAGGACGTCGCCGCCGCCGTGGCCAAGGACTTCCTGCAAAAATTTCCATCCAGTCCCTTCGCCTCCACCGTGCAGTACCGCATGGCCGAGGGGCTTTACCACGACGGGAAATACGAGGAGGCCGTCCAGGCCTATAAGGACTTATTGGCCAAGTACCCGGACAGCGCCGAGGCTCCCCGCGCGCTTTTCTGGATGGGCACGGCCTTCGTCAAGGAGGACCAGGGCGTGGACGCCGAGCCCGTCTTCCAGGAACTTTTGTCCAAATACCCCAGCGATCCCCTGGCCCTGGAGGGGGAATTTAGTTTGGGAACGGTCTATTTCGAGGCGGGCGACTACCCCAAGGCCTTGAACGCCTATACCGACATCTATACCCATTACCCCGACCACCGGCTGGCCACCCACGCGCTTTTCAACAGCGCGGTGTGCGAAAAACAACTCAAGCACCTGGATAAGGCCATCGAGGACTACCAAAAACTCCAGAAAGATTACGGCAATGACCCCCTGGCCCAGGAAGCGGGCCTACAGGCCGGGTTGTTGTTGGAGAAGGAAGGGAACGACGAAGAGGCCCTCCACTCCTACGAAGACACCATGAAATCCCCGGATAAAGACCTCGCCGTGGAAGCTTCCTATTACCATGCGGACCTTTTGCAAAAGGAAAAAAAATACGATGCGGCCCGATCGGAATTCGACCGTTTGATCACGGACTTCCCCTCCGAGGACCAATGGGTCGTGACGGCCTACGCCAAGATCGCGGAAAGCTACGAGGCGCAACGGGAATACGCCAAGGCCGCCGCCGAGTACCGGGAGATTCTGAAATACACCAGGGTCAAGGTCTACCGCGACGCCACTTACAAGCGGCTGAGGGCCTTGAAGCCCTTCCTGAAGATAAAATCGAAAAATCCGGGAGGGCAACCGCCGGCTTCCACGAGTGGAGGAACCCCGCCATGAAAAAAATCATGACTGGCCGGGGAAAAGTCCTTTTCAAACTGGGGTTGTGCATTGGCCTAAAGGGCCAAGCGTGGTTGGCCTGTCATCGGCGAGTCCCTATTCGGGGCTCATTCCTCGCAATGACCGCATTTTTAGTTTTTTCAATTTTATGGGGGCAGGATTCGCCCACGCCTTCCCCCACATCGGCGACGCCGGCGGCCGACCTCACCGGCGAATCCGCGCCGGCGACAACGGTTTCCGAGGCCCCCGCCACGCTTTCCAATCCCGAGGCCGTTCCTACGGAAGCCGGCCAATCCCCCTCCTCCGAACAAAAGCCGTCCCAAGGGGAGGGCGAAAAGGCGCCCGTTATCAGCCGCCCCACGGCCGTGCCCGAGTTCTCCCTGCCCGAAGTGGTGATCACGGGAGAGAATGAACTGACCATCAGCGCCCAACGGCTGGACCGCAAAGAAAACGACGTCACCTTGGGAAGCCACGACTTGACGGGCGTCGACCGGGCCTTCAACGACCTTCCGGGGTTGAGCAAGACCTTCACGGCCCTTGCCACGGAGGAAGCGGGGCCTTCCCAAGATACCGCCTTGGTGCTGCACCTGGGCGGTGGGATCCCCGGCACCTACGGTGGATGGGGCCTTTTCGGGCAGGAATTCAAGGATATCCAGTACCTCCTGTCGGGGTTTGATTCCACCTGGGGCGGTGAAGCCACGGCTTCCGGGTTTGACGGGGACAAACGATATGGGTTCGGCGGCCAGATCAGCCTTTTCCCCCAAGCCCCCCAAAACCTGATTTTGTCGGGCGATTTCAAACGCCTGGACGCCGAACTGCCTTATCAAAACTCCACGCAGGAAACCCATGATGGGATCAACCTCAACCTGGAAGGGCATTGGAAGCTGTCGGACTTGACCCAGGCCCAACTGAACGTGACAAACCAGGACACCTACCTCGGTTATTGGGACCAATCGGCCCTTACCAACCAGACCCAGGAATGGGAAGGGCACTTTAAATTGGTGGCCGACGGCCTGGGCGCCTTTTTCAACCGGTTCACGCTGGACACGGGACTAAGGCACGCCACGTCGGATTTCGCCGTTCCCGCGGCCAGCGACTACGACTGGGGCTGGCTGGGGGCCCAGGCCTACCTGAAAAGCGGGGAAAATTTGGGGTTGACCCTCAAGCTGCAGGCCCAGGCCGGCGACGGCCTCAACCTGCCCGCTAAGTTCTACCCGGAGGCCGACTTCATGTGGCGGGTTTTCGGCAACAGCCAGTTGAACCTTTACTGGAAGTCCGACCGATACGTGGATAGCTTCAACAAAACTTTCATGGGGGAGGAACACGTCAGCCCGGTGGAAGGGTTCCCCTCGCCCACCGAAGTGACCGGGGAATGGGGTGGCCGGTTCACGCAAAAGCTGGCGGAAGCCGTGTTGTTCTCCTTGTCCGCTTCCACGGCCCAAATCCAGGGTTACCACCAATGGACGGACATCAACCCGGCCAACCCCGTCTTCCTACAGGATTATTCCACCCTGGCCCAAGTGAAGATGAACAAGGCCGCGGCCAACCTTCAATGGAACTTCCAAAAAGACTGGCAGGCCTCTGCCACCTATGAGTGGACCCAGGGATTGAACCAGGGCGGAACGCAAAATCTAACCAACCTCCCCGTGAACCAGGGCGTCCTTTCCCTTTACCGGGGCGATGAGACTTGGGAGGCGCGGTTGGAGCTTCAATTGGCCTCTCCGCGGCAGGCCTTCGCAACCCTCCCGGAAACACTTCCGGCTTACGCCACCCTGGGCCTTGACGCCACCTACCATTTGAGCAAGACTTTTTCCCTGTGGCTGAACGCGGACAACCTGTGGGGAGAAGCCTACGAGATCCAACCGGGTTATCTGGAACCCGAGTATCACATCCGCGGTGGAGTGGAAGTCATCTTCTGAAGATCAATTCCGTTGGGAGGTTTCGATGAGCCAGGATTTTTCGTTGATCGCCGTGATGATGAAAGGGGGATGGACTATAGGAGTTTTGATCCTCATGTCCATCGTGGTCTTCGCGGTCCTTTGGGAGCGCTGGATCTATTTCAAGGCGAGATTCAAAGGCCGGGAGGAAGTCCTCGCCGACCTGGAGCCGTTCCTCAACAAGCGCAACTACCAGGAATGCATGGAGGCCTGCGACCGGAACGGGTCTTTCCTGGCCCGGATCATCCGGGCCGGCCTCAAGGCCCGTGCCGATAAGATGGATGTCGCCCAAGGCATGGAACGGGAGACCAAAATCGAGCTTTTAAAACTGGAGCAGCGGCTGCCCCTTTTGGCCACCATCGGCTCCATCGCCCCCTTTGTGGGCCTTTTTGGGACGGTGATCGGCATTATCCGGGCTTTCCGCGACCTGGCCCTGGCCAACGCCGGCGGCGCGGCCGTGGTGTCCCAGGGCATCGCGGAGGCCTTGATTGCCACCGCCTCGGGGCTTTTCGTGGCCATTACGGCGGTCTTCATCTACAACTGGTTCCAGGCCCGCTTGAATGCCATGGCCCAAGAGGCGGAAATCGTCATTTCGGAGATTTCCGAGCGCATAGAGCCTTAAATTTCACTGAGGAATTAGGTTTGGAGATAAGGTTAAAAAAAACTCCTAATTTCAAACCCTAACTCCTCACTCATCCCGGAGGAATGTATGCAATCCCGCTTAAGACCCGCTACCAAACTTATGGCCGAAATCAACATGGTGCCCTTTACGGACGTGGTGCTGGTGCTTTTGGTCATCTTTATGGTGACCACGCCTTTCCTTTTCCAAGGGGATTTCCAGGTGAAGTTGCCCAAGGTGGCGGCACCTTCGCCCAACCTGCCCGAGACCGTGACACTTACCATCACCCAAGGCGGTAAGGTCTACTTGAACGACAAGGAAACCTCCATGGACGAGTTGGCTGGGGTCCTGACCCAGATGATGCGCTCCAAGCCCGAGGCCCTGGTCATGATCAACGCCGACAAGAATGTTTCCCATGGAACTGTGGCGGAGGTCATGTCCAAAGCCTATTTGGCTGGCGTGACAAAAGTGGGGATCGCGGTGGAATTAGACAACAGCGATCCAAAATAACTTTGAGTCAAGGCGTTGAATGGATAAACAATTCCGAAACTCCCTCTTTTATTCCACCCTTTTTCATGGGTTGCTGTTGCTTGTCCTATTCCTCCTGTACCGTTCCTTCCTGGTGGCGAATACGCCCCTCATGATGCAGTTGACCTTGATCGGCCAGATGTCCAAAGGATACGGTTTAGGTTCGCCCGAGGCGAAAAGCGGGGAGGCGCCCAACGTTCTTCCACCGGCGGCCACCAATGGCGAATTCGGATCCACCAGCCAAACCCGGTCCAATCCACCCCTGCCCAACGCCGAAAAGCCCGAAGTTGCGGTCAAAAGGCCCCTGAGTCCTAAAAGAAACTCGGGCAGCGCGCCGTCGGAGAAGTACCTGGAAAGCCTGAATAACGAAGCCCCTATCGGCCTGGAAGAGCAAAAAAATCCCAATGACCAGATCAAGACCTCCACGGGTGTGGGCCCATCGGGCGTGGCGGGCTCGCCTGAGGGTAGCCCCACCATCGAGGGCGAACTGGCGGCCCGCGCCATCAAACACCAAGTGGATCCGGTTTATCCGGATTGGGCGAAAAAGCAGGGCATCGAGGCCGTGGTTAAGTTCCGGCTGACGGTGCTGCCCAACGGGCTCCTGAGGGAGGATGACCTCCAATTGGACCAAACTTCAGGCTACCGCGAACTGGACCGGGCGGTCTATGACGCCCTTGTGCAGTGGCAATTCCAGCCCCTGGACCCCAGCGTTCCGCAGGTGGACCAATCGGGCGTCATCACTTTTTCCTTTAGCCTTAAAAACCAATAAAACCCAACTCGAACCACAGACCAAGAACCTATAATAAAATCTCTTTAATCTTAAATCTTAAAACCAAAGGGACACCGCCAAAATTTTTCCTGTAGGATGGGCTTATGGTGAAAAAAGCCGCTTGGGTTTGGTTGTTGGCCTTCGGAGTCACGACCGCTTATTTCTTTGGAACCTATGGGAACCTTCCCGACAGGCTCGCAACCCACTTTGACGCGGTGGGGAACCCCAATGGTTTCCAGACCAAAACCGGCTACCTTGTTTTTTCCCTCACCTTCAACTTCATGATCAACGCCCTGCTGGGGTTGGTTTCTTTGCTGGTGTCCCGGATTCCGGTTTCGCGGATGAACATCCCCAATAAGGATTATTGGCTGGCCCAACCGGAAAGGGCGGCGGAACTGCGCCGGAGGGTCACGGCGATTCTGGCCTTTGCAGCCATTTTTACCAATGCCGCCTTTCTTTTCGCCGAACAGGTCGTCTACCAGCAAAACACGCCCGATCCCTTATGGAAAATCCCCATCAACGGCGGTGTTTTTCTGCTCTTGGCCGGTTCGGTAGCCTTGGTGATTTTTTCCCTGCTCGTTTTACGGCCCTCTGAAAAGTAAAAAAGGGCTTTCACCAGCCTAAAATCTTAAAATCGGCCGGTTTTTAGGCGAAAAAAATCCAAAATTCTCATAGTTGAAACATTAAAACGTTTGAAGTGCTATACAATAATTACTATAGGTTAACCGTATTTCCATTTTTAAAGGACCACCATTGATTTATACCTCCGATTTCAGCGACCTGGATTTCAAGGCGATCTTGAACCGCGAACTGATAGAAGTCCATTTCCAACCCATTTTCTCCATCCGCGAAAAAAAAGTCGTCGGTTTTGAGGGTCTCTCCCGCGGCGTCCACCCCGAATCGGGAAATCTGATCCCGCCCTTAGCGCTCTTGAAGTCAGCAAAGGATTCAGGCCTGACCCTGGAACTGGACCAGCTTTTCCGCAAGAAGGTCCTGGAAACTTTCAAGCGCTGCTGTCCATCGCCCCAGGAACTCATCCTCACGCTTAACTTCGAGACCTCCGTCATCGACCAGGAAATTGGCACGCTTAACCTGCTTCACCTTTGCCGCCAGCTGGGCATGGACCCCTCGGGCATCGTCATTGAAATCTTGGAATCTAAGGTCAAGAACACCGAAGCCTTAAGCCGCTTCGTGCACATTTACCGAGAACACGGTTTCCTGGTGGCGCTCGACGACGTTGGCAAGGGCCACTCCAACCTGGACCGCATCCCGGTCATCCAGCCCGACATCCTCAAAATCGACCGGTCCCTGGTCATGAACCTGGAATCGGACTATCACCGCCAGGAGGTCTTCAAGGCCCTCGTGGGCCTTTCCCATAAGATCGGGGCCATGGTCTTAGCCGAGGGAGCGGAAACCGAGGAGGAGACCCTGGAGGCCATGGAACTAGGCGCGGACCTCATCCAGGGGTATTACATCTCCAAACCCCAGGAGGCCACCGCGAAGTTCGTGGAGGTGGCCACCCATGTCCTGGATCCCCTGGCCGGCAAGTTCCGCAAGCGCATGGTGGACAAGTTCAACATCCGCAAGATGCAACATGAACGCTATAGCCTGGTGATGGAATCCCTGGTGGGGGATTTTTCGACTTTCTCCCTGGGGGAAATGGACGGAAGACTTCCAGGCGCCCTAGCCAGCCATTCCATCGCCGAAGCCCTTTATGTCCTGGATGAGAAGGGGCTCCAGGCCACCCTCATGGCCTGCAAAAAGGTCCAACGCATTCAAAAGGGTATTTTCCGCCTGCCGCCTAAAGGAACCGATTATTCCATGCGGGACTACTACTACCACCTAGTGGAAGCCCATTTCGACCGGGAAACCTACACCAGCGAACCCTATATCTCCCCCGCCACCGGCCTTTTCTGCCTAACCATCGCCACCCGGTTCAAGGATCGTGACGACGTGCCCCTTATCCTTTGCGTGGATGTGGTGCCCAACTACCTCAAGCATATGGGCCGCATCATGACCCTTTTCGGCGGCTGAGGCATCCTCCCCCACTTCCCCCAAACTAACGCTTCTGGTTTAACCTCAGCTCATTGTATAGTTAATCGAGCTTTCAGCAACGGCTTGCTTGAAACGTTATAAACCCGTACTCCGGAGCCTTCATGACCACCCCCCTTTGGAATAAAAAAGTCAAATGCCCCTTCTGCCAGTTCGAGTTCGAGACCACGCGCATGCGCTCCTCGGTCATCAAGATTAAGGAAAAAATGACCGATTTTGGCAATATCTACGACGGCGAATGCGCCTATTTCTACGCGGTCACGGTCTGTCCCCAATGCACTTTCGCGGCCCTAAACAAGGATTTCGATTCCATCCGCGCCGATTACGAACCCAAAGTGGTTGAAGCCACCAAGAAGATCCGCCAAGCCAACGTGAAAAGGCCGGACATTTTCACGCTGGGGCACTTGACGCCGGAAGCCACCGCCAAACGGCACGAGCTGGCCATCGCTTTCACGAAAATGCGCACTTACTCTGAACTGGGCGCCTTGGCCGGCCTATACATGCACTTAGTGTGGATTTACCGCCTGTCGGGAAACCGCGAAAAGGAAAGGACAGCCATGACCGATGCCGTCAAGGCCTACCAGGAATTCCATGAAAAAGGCGCGGACCTGCCGGAAAAGCTGGGGGAACCGGGGGTTTTATACCTCATTGGAGAGCTTTACCGCCGACTGGGGCAATTCAAGGAGGCGCGGACTTATTATGGAAGAGCATTGGCCAGCAAGGAAATAAACCTTTATCCCGCCATCGCCGAAATGACACGCGACATGATGCTGGCCGCCAAGAAAGCCATGGGAGAAGCCGAAACGGCTTAAACCCTTCGCCCGTGAATTGGGCCCACACCCGGGAGACATTTGCCGGAAACCGCCATTCCCGCCTTTACACTTTTATTCGAAACGACGATGGGGGGCCTGGGCCCTCTTCTGGGCCTCCCTCAACCCCATTTCCAAGGCCATTTTTTGACGTGACTCACTGGTCAGACGGGGAAGGGCCTGGGCATAGCGGAAATCGGGCGCGGGGCCGCCGGGTAAAAGGGCCGTTTCCTTCAAGTGTTCTACGGCGGCCATGGCCCCATAAATCACCGTGGGGGCCTCAGCGTTTGAGAGAAAAATGCGGAATTCATAGCCGCTCTGAACTCGTTGCACTTGGGCGGTAGGCGGGAGAATTTTCCAAAGCTCTGCATAGGGATCGGAAACTTCAAAAGGGGGAAACATAGGCTCCATGATTAACTTTCTCCTTGATGCTTCGGTAACAGGGTAAGGTTTAAAGCTAGTTTTCGTCAAGCGAAGTGAATGGAATAGTGTCTTTTTTAAAATGTATACATCAAAACAAAAAAGCCACAATTTAGGCGGTCTTAAATTCCGGGAAAATGCTGAGCGGGGAAACGGATTACCTTTGATGGGATCTACAGATGTTTACGTATTTCATTCCTCAACCATCCTCCTTGTTATTTTTCTGGTGCCGGGAAAAGGGCAGCCATTTTAACCAATGAGGCAATGAGGTCCGCCGAAGAAAACGGTTCAAATACCGCGGAAAGGGAAACGATTCAAGCCCGCTCAAAATCGCGAAGGCGACCTTATTAAACCACGTCCAACCGATCTAAGGCCTCGTTCCTAAAACCCGGGATTCTCACGGTCCCAAAACCTGCTAAACTACGGCCTTATTTCAAGCTCTTAAAGGACTCGCGACCATGGCCCGCATTGCCGCCATTTTTCCCAATGAAGGCTCCCAGTACGTAGGAATGGCAAAGGAGTTCTATGCGAAATCCCTCACCGTTCGGGACACCTTTGACAAGGCTGAGAAGCTTTTGGAGCGTAAGATTGCCAAGGTTTGCTTCCTGGGCCCCAAGGAAGAGCAAGACCAACTGGTGAACGCCCACTTGATCACCTTTTTGTGCGACTTCGCCTTTTTCGATCTTCTCGTGCAAAATCGCCGAAAACCTGAAGTCGTGACCGGCATCGGCGTGGGGGAAGTGTCGGCACTGACAGCCGCTGAATGCCTACCTTATCCCAACGCCCTGCAATATGTGGTGAAGCGGGCGCAATTGCTGGAAAAATTCAGCCAAAAGGCGGGTGGGGCCGCGCTTTTCATCACCGGTGTTCCCTTGGAGCAACTCCAGCCCCTTTTGACCCGTGAGGAGGGGGAACTGACCATCACCCAATACTTGGCGCCCGATACCTTTATCGTTTGGGGGCCCAAGGAAGCCGTGGAATCCCTCCGGGCCGAGGCCCAGGGGATAAGGCAGATCAAAACCAACTTTCAGCCGCCCCGGGGCCCCCTTTTTTCACCCAAGGCCGCCGAACTGGAGGCGGATTTAGACCGGCTTTTGACCGAATGCCTGGATGGCAAGCAACTCAACCCCCCCAAAATCACCTTTCACCGCGCCAATGATGGGGAATACGTTGGAACCCCCGAGATGGTTCGGGATGTCCTGACCAGACAGTATTCCCGGCCCGTGGATTGGGTCAAGACCGTCCACGCCGTCAATTTTCGGGGATTCCGCACATGGGTGGAAGTGGGGCCGGGAAGAATTTACGGCACCTTAGTGCGGAAAATCGATACGGACAACCGGATCACCAACGTGGAAGACTTAAAAAGCCTTTCGACCACCGTCAAGGTCACCGGCTGAAGATTTACTACCATGACGGCGAAGAACTCGAAAACAACATGGATTTGAAATTAAGCAACATCATATTTGGGGTTTCTTTAAGAACCGCCTTTTTTCCTTTTCTTCGGATTCTTCGGATCTCCGCGGTGATATTTATTATTCATATTCCGGTTTGGGCGCAGGAAGACGCCTTGTCAGCGCCCACCCCTCCCCCGGCTATCCCATTAAACGCCGTCGGTTCCAATCCATTTTCCAGAAGCGGCGCCGGTACTCAAGCCGCGCCCGCGGATGTGGTTGACCCAAACGGCCAACCGGCTCCGGCCGCAGAGCCCACGGTTACCTCCCTGGAAACTCCCGATGATTCCAGGTCTCCTACCCCGTTGGTAACATCCGTTGGAATCCAAAATTCTCCAGCGCAAACTAAAACTGCGACTCCAACAGCGACCCCCTCTCCGACACCCACGAAGACCGCCACAAAAACCCCCTCTCCCCGTTCCCATCCTGGCGGCGCGCCCACCCTAACCCCGACGCCGTCCTTGCCCCGAGTGACGGCTATCCCCAATCCGGCTTATGGCGATAAAGTGATCTTCCGGGTGATGAGCAAAGGCCCGGCCAAGGCCCGCGTTGTGGTTTACGACCGGTTCTTCAGTAAGGTCGCCGACCTCTCGGGGGAAGGGGACCGTCTTTTCGATATTCTTTGGAGTTTAAAGAATGTCGCGGAAGGCATTTACTACTATCAAACCGAAGTGATAGACGCCGCTACTGGACAAAGCCAGATCCTGAAGATGCAGAGTTTTGCAGTGATGAGGGACCAGACCAACCCCGCCGACGCTTATTAATCAGCCTGAACCGTTGCTACCCCATGTTATTTTAGCCCTTGTAAAAGCCGTGTCTTTTGGTTCCTAAGGCCTTCCTTTTAAAGTAGAATCCCAAACGCATCCGTTGTCTTTTCCCCTTCCCTGGGGCTAATACTTTTCCGGAGTTCTCGTGCCTTCCTCTTTGCCTGAAGTGCTTATCGTGGGACGGCCCAACGTGGGCAAATCCACCCTTTTCAACCGGCTGGCCGGAAAATCCTTGGCCTTGGTGGACAACCAGCCCGGTTCCACGCGGGACTTGAAAAGTTTCGAAACGGATTGGAATGGCACTTCCTTCACCGTGACGGATTCGGGCGGCTGGGTACCGGGCGAGAAGGATTCTATCGCCCTGAAAGTAGGAGAAATGCTGGAAAAAAAGATTCGCCAGGCCTCAGCCCTGCTACTGGTGGTGGACGGCCTTGAGGGAATGACCCCGGCGGATGAGCTGATGGCCCGGTCTATCCGCAAATACGGCCTGCCGACCTGGGTGGCGGTGAACAAGGCCGACCAGCCTGAAAAAGCCGGGGAATCCGCCGCCGAATTCCTAAAGCTTGGATTTGAGAACTGCATCCCCATATCCGCCATGCACGGCATCGGCGTGGACGACCTGCTAGATTCGCTGGTGTCAAGCCTTCTCAAATCTCCTCTCCCCAAGGAACCGGAAAAAGAGGAAAAACGACCCTTGCGCTTGGCGGTGCTGGGCAAACCCAATGTGGGCAAATCCTCGCTGGTCAACGCCATTTTGGGCGAAAACCGAGTGATCGTGGACGACCTGCCCGGCACCACCCATGACGCTGTGCCCGTCATTATCGAAACGGGGGATACACCTATAGTTATGGTGGACACGGCCGGCATCCGACAGCAATTGAAACAGGACAGCCGCATCGAAAAAATCAGCGTGGAGCAGGCCCTTTACGAGCTGAAAACCTGCCAGGTCGTGCTGATGGTGGTGGACGGGGAAAAGGGCATCACGCACCAGGATGTTTCCATCAGCCGAATCATCGGCGAGGCTTTCCGGCCCGTGGTGGTGGTCGTCAACAAATGGGATATACATCCCCCTGGGGCGGAACAGGCCCGGGCCGAGAGGATCGCCAAGAGGGAACTGCGGTCCATTCATTTCGCGCCGGTTTTATTCGTTTCGGCCAAGACTGGGCTGAACCTTCAGAAAATCCTGCCCACGGTTTACGCCGTTTACGAGGAAAGCTGCCGCGAAACCCCCACCCGCAAGGTCAATTTGGCCCTCCAGGAGGCGGTTTCCAAGCAATCCCCGCCCTTTCGGGGCGGGCACCAGATTAAAATACTTTATGGCTATCAGAGGGTGGGACACCCACCCGCGTTTGAAGTTTTTGCCAACCAGTCCGCGAGTGCTACGCCGGCTTACCTTCGCTACTTGGAAGCCGAGGTACGCAAGGCATTGGACCTGGAAAATACGCCTTTACAGATCGTCTTAAAGGAAAAAGCTGATAAACACGAATTTAAGAACAAGAATTTCAAGCGAAACTTCGTCCTAAAAGCCTCAAAAAACCAAAAATCAAAGAAGAACGAAGCGAAGAGTTCAAAGAACAAAAATTAAAGGATTTTTAAATGCTCCGCGGGATCATCTTGCTGGCCGCCTACTGTGTGGGCTCTATCCCCTTCGGCTTCTTGTTGGTCAAATGGGCCAAGGGCGTGGATGTGCGCACCCAGGGAAGCGGCAATATCGGCATGACCAACGTCTGGCGGGTGGTCGGCGCCGGGTGGGGAATCGCAACCCTGTTGCTTGACATCTCCAAAGGCGCCCTTGCGGTGTGGCTGCCTCAGCATTTCGCCCCCCTGGACAGCCTTTTGGAGGTACTTTGTGGGTTGGCTGGGCTTTTGGGCAACATTTTTCCGATTTTCCTCCAGTTCAAGGGGGGAAAGGGCATTGGGGTGAGCGTGGGAGTGTTTTTCACCCTTTTACCACTGGAAAGCGCCGCAGGACTGGTGGCGTTTACTCTGGCCGTGGCTGCCACCCGGATGATTTCAGTGGGAAGTCTTTTGGGCGTGACTACCATGGCTCTCCTGACCATTTACTTGGAAAAAGGCCTCAATTGGTTCTCCGGCTTGGCTTTGTTCGCCATGATTTTAATTTGGTGGACCCATCGCCAAAACATTAAACGGATATTGAACGGCACGGAAAACAAGATCGGGAAAAAAGGCCTTAACCGATGAAACTCTGCGTCTTAGGGGCCGGAAGTTGGGGAATCGCGTTAAGTGTTCACCTCTACCGCGCAGGGCATAATATCAGCCTTTGGGAGCATGACCCGGTAAAGGCCGAAAAACTAGGGCAAAGCCGGGAAAACAAGGTTCTCCTTCCGGGCATCTTACTGCCAGCCGGCATTCAGGTTACTTCGAGCATTGAAGAGGCACTCAAGGGCGGGGAAGGGGTGGTTTTGGTGGTTCCTTCCCACGTTGTCCGGGACACGATCCAAAAGGCGTTTTCTTTTTGGCCCCAAGGCGCCTGGGTGGTCTGCACTACCAAAGGCTTGGAGGAGAACAGCCACTTGCGCATGAGCCAGGTGTTAAAGGAATACATTAAAGACGAGGATTTGATTTCTGTTTTATCCGGCCCAAGCCATGCCGAGGAAGTGTCGCAAAAAATGCCGACAACCGTTGTGTCGGCCTCCGTCAACCAAGCCCTGGTCCATACGGTCCAAGGTATTTTCCACTCCGATTATTTCAGGGTCTACACCTCCCCGGATGTCATCGGAGTGGAACTGGGTGGATCCTTGAAAAACGTCATCGCGATTGCCGCAGGCATTTCGGACGGCCTGGGATTGGGCGACAATTCTAAGGCGGCCCTCATGACCCGTGGATTACATGAAATCACCCGGCTGGGGGTGGCGCTGGGAGCCCAGCCTCCTACCTTCGCAGGGCTGGCCGGGATGGGGGACCTTATTGTCACCTGCTGCAGTCGGCACAGCCGAAACCGCCTCTTGGGTGAAAAAATAGGGAAGGGGGCTACTTTTCAACAAGCCCTGAAGGAAATGGTGATGGTGGCCGAGGGCATCAAAACATCCCACGCTGCCGTGGAACTTGCTCAGAGAGCCCAATTGGAAGTGCCTATCACCCGGGAAGTTTATAGCGTTCTTTTCGAGGGAAAAGGCGCCAAGGAAGCCGTCAAGTCGCTTTTGGCGCGGGCGGCCAAGGCTGAGCAGGATCCGACGGTTTGGTAAGCAAGGCGCCCGAAACTCGGCTGAAGGGGTTCGATTGACCCGCAAAGAAATGATTAAAAGCCTTATGCGACTGAGACTGGCCCGGCCGCAAGCCCGATCGGCCTTGGATTCCTTCTTTGGTTCCATTACGGCCGCCTTGAGAGAGGGACACAAAGTTTCTATAGTGGGTTTGGGATCGTGGGAATGGCGCAAAAGGCGGGCCCGGATCGCCCGGGACCCCAAGACGGGAAAGCGGATGGCCCTGGCATCCCGGCAAGTACTTTTCTTCAAACCTGCGCCCAGCCTTCGCCAAAAATTGAATAGACCTAGCGATAGGGATTAATTCCAATTTCACGGAGAGGTGAATGCCGGAGGAAGAAAAACTCTTTTACACCATCGGCGAAGCGGCCCAACGGATCGATGTTAAACCCTACGTGCTTCGGTATTGGGAGACGGAATTCCGCAAACTCAATCCGCAAAAATCCGTGACAGGGCAGCGGGCCTACCGCAAAAGGGATCTTCAGGTGGCCCTGACTATCAGAAGGCTTTTGTACGGCGAAAAATATACCATCGCGGGAGCTGTAAAAAAACTGGACGAATTGGACGAAAAAGGGGCTCTGGAGCAGTTGGAAGGGCCCTCCAACTCACCGGCCGATGAGCGTGCGCCCGAACTTCCGCCCAAGGCGGAGGAAAACTTACCGCCCATCCTCAAGGAAAAAGTCAGGGAAATGAAAAATCTGATCGCCTCCACCAAGGCGATTTTGAAGAAATACGGGTTGAATTGAAGGCCCTTTGAGGGTCTTTTTTCGCACGCTTCTTTTCTTGATCAAGGCCTCGATTTCACTTATAGTAGGCCTCCCCTCAGGGAGAGGTTTTCTGGACGGGGTGTAGCGCAGCGGCTAGCGCACTTGGTTCGGGACCAAGGGGTCGGAGGTTCGAATCCTCTCACCCCGACCAGAAAACTGTTCTGGCTGGTCTTACCGTCCGGTGGTTAAGTTCCTTGGATGATCCGTCGGGGCGTGGCGCAGCCCGGTAGCGCAGTTGCATGGGGTGCAAAAGGTCGCAGGTTCAAATCCTGCCGCCCCGACCATTTAAAAGGGTCGTTTCTCGGATCTTCGAATCAAAACCTTACTTTTCCCAGTTTCCCCCCCTACCACAAATCTTTAAAAAGTCAAAAAAAAGCCCCCTTAATTCAAAAAACTGACAAAACGAACCTTGGGTTTTCATGGAGGTTTCACATGTTTAACGCTTTCACAGGATCAGTCCATGGAAGAGTCCAGGGGGTCGGATTTCGTTATTTTTCCAAGGATTGCGCCGAACAGTTGAATTTAACAGGCTGGGTGCGGAATTTGCCTGATGGAAGCGTAGAAATATTTGCCAACGGCCCACTGTCGGCGCTGGAACAGTTTATGCAAAGATTAAAAGTGGGTCCCATTGGAAGCCGGGTTGAACAGACCAAGTTCCAATGGCTGGAAACAACGGAAAGGCTAGAAGGGTTTGAAATCCGAGCTTAATAGCAAGGTGAGTCCATGGGCTTAAAAAAACGTTTGAAGGTAAGTTCCACACGGCGGATTATTACGCCGTTGGTCCCCCTGATCGAAAAAGAGACGCCCGCAACCGAATCCAAGTCCTTTGATCGCGTCACCACGGATAGCCTGAAACTGTATTTTCGCGAGATTTCCAGGGTCAAATTACTCACTGCCCAAGAAGAAGTGGCCTTAGCCAAGCGCATTGAGAAGGGCGACTTGAAGGCCAAACAGGCATTGATTGCCGCCAACCTCCGCTTGGTCATCAAAGTGGCCAAGAAATACATGAATCAGGGCCTTTCCTTCCAAGATTTGATCGAGGAAGGCAACTTGGGCCTCATCAAGGCCAGTGAGAAGTTTTCTTGGCGCCGGGGGTTCAAGTTCAGCACTTATGCGACGTGGTGGATCCGCCAGGCCATCACCCGGGCCCTTTCCAACCAATCACGGACGGTGCGCGTTCCTGTCCATGTTTCCGAGGACATCAACCGTTTTGAACGCATCTCCCGCGACCTCACCCGTAAACTGGGGCGCGACCCAAGCCTCATTGAGATATCCAAGGCCGGCAAACTGAAATTCGAAAAGATCCATCGCCTACAGCGCTTGGCCCAAAGGAATATATCCTTGGAAGTCCCGGTGGGGGACGAGGCGAATTCCAAATCCATCGCCGACTTCATCGAAGACAAATCGGTCTGCAGCCCGGCTCAGAATGTCTTTGACCAGTTACGTTCCGAAAAGCTCAAAAAACTCATCGGCGCGCTCAACGAGAAGGAGCAAAAAGTCATCCTGATGCGCTTCGGTTTTGACCAGGACCTGCCCAAGACACTGGAACAGACCGGATCCCTCTTGGGGGTCACCCGCGAGCGGATCCGCCAAATCGAGGAAAAGGCCCTTCAAAAAATCCGCTTCCTGATGAAGTCCAGCAGTGAAGAATATCGTGAACTTTTAAACGAATTTGTGTAAACTTCCCGCCTGTTAGAAAATACCCAACATCCAAAAGTAAGAAAATTTTAAAAGTGTGAAGGGAGACAAAGAACCCTTTTGTCTATTATGTTACCTTTTCACTTTTCATTCCTTAGTTATAAGGAAACCATGGACCTCAAGAACTTCATCCGTGACGTGCAGGATTTCCCCAAAAAGGGAGTCATCTTCAAGGACATCACTCCTCTTTTAAAACATCCCCAAGCCTTCCGGGAAGTCATCCGCCAGATGGGAGAAAAATATCGGGCTCAAAAAGTGGATACCATCGTGGCTATGGAGTCCCGGGGCTTCATCCTGGGAGGCGCCTTGGCCGCCCACCTGGGCGTTTCCTTTGTTCCCGTGCGCAAGCCCGGCAAGCTGCCCTGGAAGACCCTTCGGGAAACCTACGATCTGGAATACGGCAGGGACACCTTGGAAATCCACGAGGATTCCATCGCCCAAGGCGATAGGGTGCTGGTTTTGGACGACGTTTTGGCCACCGGCGGCACCGCCGCAGCCACTGTCCGGTTGGTGGAAAGAGCCGGGGGCCAGGTTGTGGGGGCCTGTTTCCTCATTCATTTGGGTTTCCTGAACGGCCATGAAAAATTGAAAAGCATCCCCGTTTTCTCTATACTCCACTACTGATTTTTAAAGGTTTCCTTTACCAAGGTGTTTTACAAGAAAAGGCCCTCGTAGCTCAGTTGGATAGAGCGACCCTTTCCTAAAGGGTAGGTCACGCGTTCGATTCGCGTCGAGGGTACCATTCGGATGAGGCCTTCCCAATCCGGGAAGGCTTCGATTTCCAGGCATTGTTCAAAGGCGTTCTTCGCCAGAAACCCGTGCCTTCACAAGGACTTTGAAATGGCGACTCATTTGGGCGGTTTGAAACCGCTGTTGCGCGAAAAATCCAAGACTGAGAAATGGCTGGACTGGGCCAAAGCCCACCAGGAATTCATCATGGTGACGGGCATTGTCCTTTTGTTGTTGGCGATCGGCATTCCTTATGTCCTCCACAGCCGGGAGCAAAGCGAAAAAGACGCCCAAGGCGTTCTTTCCCTGGGCCAATACTACTTCCACTCTCCGGTGGACCCCAAAAACGGGCCTTTCAAAACCGATGTGGAACGCCTGCAGCAAACCCTCCAAACTTTTCAGCGCATCCTGACCGATTATTCCTCAACCCAGGCCGCCAAACTGGCACGCTATTACGTGGCCAAGTGCCAGTATTCCTTGGGCCAATATACCCAGGCTTACGCCAATTTCGACCTCTGCACCCAGGAATTAAGGGACGTTCCACTGGGGGAGGAGGCCTATTTGGGTAAGATTCTATGCCTGGAGGCCCAAAATGAATTCCCCCAGGCCGCGACCTGGGCCGAAACCTTCCTCAAGGAGCATCCCGACAGTTTCCTGACCGCTGAGATAAGACTGGACCTTTCGGATATTTACCTAAAATCCAACGACAAGGCCCGGGCCATGGACCAACTCAAAACCCTCGCCAAAACCGATGCCGATGATGATTGGGGTAAGGAAGCTGAACGGCGGCTGAAGGAAATGCAATCCTAAACACATTCAAAAAGTGCGAAGGTGTGAAAGTTCAAACGGGAACGCTCGGCGGTAGAATTTCCACTTTCATGCTTTTTTAATTTTTACGCCTTTTCTAAATATTTTCGGATCCTGACCACCCCCTCCTGAAACACTTCCATCGGGGGTAAAAGGCTTAAAACTAAGAAACAACCTTCTGGAAAGTCATAAAAGGCCCCGGGTTGAACTAGGACCCGGTGCTTTTCCAATAGTTCCAGCACAATAGTGTCATCCGCGTCCCCTTTTTCCCTTATTTCCACCAAAGCGTACCAGCCCCCTTGGGAGGGCCAAAGGCGGGTCTGGCCCACCCCTTGAAGTCTTTCTTCTAGGAACTGCCGGTTCCCCAACACCCTTTTCAGCAACTGGTTCTGGAAAGAGTCTGTGGATTTGAACAGTTGGGGAAGGGACAACTGGACGGGTGTATTCACCGACAGGTAAGTGTCCGCGACCAATTCCAAGCGCTCCCGGCATTCCGCAAGGGCCTCTTGGGGGCCGTCCATGACGATCCAGGACAGTTTTAGTTGAGGCAATCCAAGGCTCTTGGAAAGGCCGCCCAGGCGGAAAGAAAGGGTTCCGCTGGGGGTCCAAGGCGTGAAGGCATGGCCGGGGTAGGCATAATCCGAAAAGACCTCGTCCGATATATAGGCCCATTGGTTTTCCTCGCAGAGCCGGCCCAGGAAATTCCGGTCCGCGGCGCTTAAAAAGGCGCCAGTCGGGTTATGGGGATTGACAACCACCAGCCCCCGGCAGGCGGCGGTCCCCGCCTTTCTCGTCGCTTCAAGGTCAACGGGCCAATTAGGCGTGGCACGCAATGGATAAGGGACCATTTCCAAGCCTTCCAGGCGTAACAAGTGCTCCAGGAGGGGATAGCCGGGCGTGGGAACGAGGAAACGGTTGCCGGGATTTCCCAAGAGCTTAAAGAGATAGGAATAAGCTTCGCTGGTGCTGGCGGTCAAAACGACTTTTTCTGCATCGACCTTTTGTCCTTTGGCCTTTAGGTAGCCCGCCACGGCTTGTCGGGCACAGGGAAGCCCTAAGGGATGGGGATCATAAGTGAACGCGTCCGGTTGAGCCAAGGAGTCCAGGAGAGAAGGGGGGTAATGAAAACCGCATTGGGTTGGATTGGATTCGGTGAGATCCAAAATTCCTTTTCCAGCCGCCCGCTGAATGGCTTGGGCGACGGGGTTGGAACTTAAATCCCCGGGAGTCCGGCTGGAAAAATCCATTCCATACACCTCAAGTAAAACTTTAGGGGCTCAAGGAAAGTTATAGGAGATCTTCACGTAAAGCCTTCAATGTTGAAAATCTCAAGGCTTTCAGGCAAAACCAAACCTCTTGCACAAACATTAAGCCGTATTGAGCTCCAGCGGGGAAGAGTTCGAGCCGTTTCCGCGAAGTTTTCCAAGGCCGTTTCTAGCCGATTTTAGGCGTCGAGACAAGAAGTACGGGAATCGCTAACGGTAAAAAATCTTTCAAATAAACACCGTTTAAATGCAAAATCGGCCCATTTCGGGCTCTTTGATTTTAGTCCAAGTCTTGAACCGTCCCGCGACCTTGTTGGAAAGGCCAATTTATTCTCATAAACCATCACTTAAGGAACATCTGGTAAGTCCCAAAGACGCTTGGGGATATCGTTGTCGGTGCCCAGGGAGTAACCCACAAGGGACTAGCGGTTCAAAGCCCGGTGGCGTTTCAGGAGCAAGGAACTCCAGGAATAATCCTCCAATCTCAGGTGATGAAGCTTGCCACCATCCCCAAAAGCCTTTTGGTGGGCGGATCGGGCCTTGGTGGAGGCCAGCTTCACGTAGTTTTCACTGACCATGATGCTGGAATGGCCCATCAAGTCCCGTATTTCATAAACGCTGGCGCCCGATTCGGCTAATTGGGTGCCGAAGGAATGCCGTAACACGTGCACGGTCAGTTCGTCCGGGTTTTCCAAGTGGGCCCACTTTGCCGCTTTCTTGACCCATGACTCCAGGTAATCCGGATGAATGGGTTTTTGGGCGCTTCTTGGACTTGCGAAAAGATAGGGGCTCTGGGGTTTGTCCTGGTTTGCCAAATAACGCTTTAGCAACTCCTTCAAGGTCTCGGTCATAGGCACGGTGCGTTCCTTGTCGCCCTTACCAATGACTGTGACCAAGCCCTGGGCAAGGTCCAAATCACGGGTCCGCAAATGGGCGATCTCCGAAACCCTCAAGCCGCAATGGTAGCCTAAAAGGACGGTCAGACTAATTTTTTGACCCTCTAAGTTATCTGTTTGGAGGCTCTTGACTAATGCTTCGCGATCCCGGGGCGACAAAGGATGGGGGTTTCTCTGGGGGCTTCGGATGGAAAGGTTGTGGAAAACGGCGGTAGGATCGTTGGTGATGTGCTGGGTCGAAGCCAAGAAACGGTAAAAGGACCGGGTGGAGGCCAGAATGCGTTTCATGGACCGAGTGGAATAAGCGTTCCGGAACTTACCGCTCGGGGTTTTGCCAGCTTTGGTCAAAGACCCAGCAAAGCGGACCATATGTTCTGGTTTTGCGCCAGCAGGGCCCAAGATGTCGTTCTGGTCCAGGAATAGCTTTAAAACGCGAAGGTCTTGATGATAATTTTCCTTGGTGTGGGAGGATTTGCACAACGCCAGAAAACCATCATAGGGCTTGATTTCCAAAAGATTGAGCGGGTTGGGAGCTTGTGATTGGGGGTTCATAAACTCGGTATAACTGTAATTATACCAAGTTTTGGAACCGAATGGGAAGAGAATTATTTTTGTATTTTTTTCCGCAGACAGTGCAGACCAGGTTTTCTTCGTAATAACCTCTTCTAGGTCCACCCATAGGGTCCTCTCAACTGGCGATTTTGCATTTGAAGGCGGTTTTTTTCGACGATCATACGGCGAGGTAAGCCGTCATATTCCGTCGAACGGCGCTTTTTTTACAGCGTCTTGGACAGGAAACGGTCCAGGATTTTTTGGAAGGAACCTGGATCTTCCAGAGGAAGCAAGTGCCCGGCGCCCTCCAAAATCTCCAGTTGGCTGAGCCGGATGACCTTGGCCATGGCCTCGGACTCGGAAACCGGGATCAAAGCATCCTCCCGGCCAGCCAAGATGAGCGTGGGCACCCTTAAGGCTGGCAAAAGGCTTGTCTGGTCGCGCCGGACCGCCATGGCCCGTTGGGCCAAGGCCACGGCTTCCGGGGACGTGCCCTGGATCCATTGGGCCACTTGGTCCTTAACTTCGGGTTTTTCCGATAAAGTTGTCTTACCAAGCAGGCCCGGGATCATGGCGGCCACCATGAACTCCGTGCCTTCTTTCAGGACCTTTTCCGCCATCTTCAAGCGGTTTTCCCGCGCTTCAGGTTTGTCCGCCCCAGCCCTGGTCGAGATGAACAAGGCCTTGTTCACTTGGGATGGAAATTGCCTCAAGAACTCCATAGCCCAATAACCGCCCATGGAGATGCCGCCTAAGGAAATCGGCCCTTTGATTTTCAATTCGTGTAGGTGGTTTTCCAGGCTTTGGGCCGCCATTTCCAACGTCAATCCCTCTGGGGCCAAGGGAGCCCCTCCGAAGCCCGGAAAATCCGTCAAAATCAGCGAATATCCCTTGGGAGATTTCAGGTTTTTCCAAATTTGGTGGGACAACGGGAAGGCGTGCAAAAGCACAAGGGGTTTTCCGGTTCCAATGACTTTGGAGTGAAGGGACGGCACAGCCATGAAAACCCTTTTAAATCTTTGATTTAACCATGAATTCTTGAAGCTTTACTTTAAGACTTGAGATTATAGATTAATAGGTGAAAACGGGTGTCTTGGGCCGTCGTCCCGACAAAACCAGGTCGATATTCTCGGCGGCTAAGAGGGCCATTGCAGTGCGGGTTTCCACTGTGGCGCTCCCAATATGCGGCAACAGCGTGCAGTTTTCCAGGCGCAACAGTCTTTTTTCAATCTGGGGTTCGTTTTCGTAAACATCAAGCCCGGCTGAGTAAAGCCACCTCTTTTCAAGCGCCTCCGCCAGATCTTTTTCCCGGTGGATGGCTCCCCGCCCGGTATTGATGAAGATGGCGGTTTTCTTCATCTTCCGGAATTCCTTCTTGGCGAACCGTTGGCGGGTGTCCGGGGTGAGGGGGCTGTTCACGCTCAGGAAGTCTGAATTTCGTAAAAGGGTATTGAAGGACACATAACGCGCGTTTAATCCCCTTTCAACTTTTGGGTTTTCCCGGTGTCGCTGGTGGTAGAGGATTTTCATGTTCCATCCCCTTCCCCGCCGGGCTACGGCCTTCCCGATGCGCCCAAAGCCGTAGATCCCAAGAGTTTTTCCCGCCAAGTCCACTCCCAAAAGCATTAGGGGATGGGCCCCCTGGAATTTTCCAGCCCGGACCAAACGGTCCCCCTCTGGTATCCTCCGGGCGCAGGACAAAAGGAGCGCCCAGGCGGTATCGGCCGTTGCTTCGGTCAGGACTTCGGGGGTATGGGTCACCCATATGCGCCGGGCTCGGGCTGCCTCCAGGTCGATGTTGTTGAATCCCACGGCGCAATTGGCCACGCATTTCAAACGCGGGGCCGCAAGAACCATTTTGGTGACGGGATCGGCCAGTGTGGTTAAAAGCGCGTCAAAGAGCCTGGATCTGGAAATAAGCTGGGTTTCGGTCAACTGGTGCTTATTCCAAACAACCTGGTATTTTTGGCGGAGGAGAAGAAAGGCGGAATCCGGCAATTGGTTGGTGATCAAAACCCGTTTTTTCACGGTGAAACCTTTCGGGGACCAGGAAAGACGGCAGGAGGGCTGATATTACGCGGTTTTACCAGGTGGTTCAAGCCAAGCGGGTTAGGTGCCGGGGGTCACGGTCCCAGTCGGAGTGATGGTTTCCTTGGGATTGACGATATTGGTGATCTTCTGCCACAGGCTCGGCGGGGGCGTGGGGGTGACGGTGGGGCTAGGGGTCGGCGTAGGTGAAATGCGGCCGTCCAGCAGCAGGACCGTGTCGTGCCCGCCGGTCTTAAAAACGGGCGTTCCCACCGGGTCCACGTGCGAGGACACCTGGGATACCTCGATCACGTCCACCGCGATGGCGTATTCGGACTCCACTAGGTTGTAAAACCGGCCATAAATGACGACTTTCAGTCCTTTGGAAAGTTGGTCCAACTGGTGCAGGTCCCCGGTGGCCGTGTGGAAAAGCAGGATGGGAAAGGAATAATGATAGCCGTCCTTTTCCTCAAGGGTCATTTGGACGAGGTTATAGTCCTCGACGTTGTCCCCGATGCGGGAAAGCCTCGATTTGTATTCGTAGGGTGAAAGCCACTTGTAGGAATCGAAGGTTCCCTCGATTTGGATGGGGCGGCCGTTATTGATTTCGGTGTAATGGGTCCTCAGGAAATCCAGGTCCATGATTCCATAGTCCGAGATGTAATCCCGGGACTCGGATTGGGCAACCAGGGTACCGGCCAGCAGAAGGAACGCAAAGGCGGTTAAAAGGGCGGCTTTTTTCACGAACCGGCTCCCACCAATGGACAGGGTTTGAAAGGCTTCCGCGCTAAGCTTTGCAAGGATGATCTTAATGAGAGGCTCGGACAAAGACGGGCATCATTATAGCCCCCCTCTCCCTCCCCCACCAACTGGTTTTTAAGGCCGGGCATTCCCCCACCCTAGGGCCCGCGTGCCGCGGGAGCGCGTCGATTTTAAAACATCGGGGCCAGGTTGAAGTCGAATTCCGGGGGACTCGATTGGGTCAGGGCCCAAGCCACATCGAAACGGAACATCACAAGGGCCCTCTGGTCGAAAAAGGTATAGAAGCGGATTCCCGTTCCAAGGCTGGCCAGCACCGGCGAATAAGGCAGGTCCTGGACCTCGTTGGAAACAATCCCCGCGTCCATGAATCCCGCCAGCTCCACGTCCTTGATGAGCAGGAAGGAAAGGGGCTGGGGAATGAAGTTCATGTTGGTGGCGATGGGATAGCGCAACTCGGAATTCACGAGCCCCAGGTCGCTGCCGAAAAAAGTGGCGCCGTTGTAGCCCCGGATGGTGGTGAAGTAGCCTCCCAGCAAGGTGTTGGCCACGTCGTCGTCGCCGATGAAGAAGGTCTGGGGATTGGGTCCTTGGGAGGTCATGGCGATGACGCGGTTGGCCCAGACCAGGTGGTTGAGAAAGCTGAAGTCGGCGAAAACGTCGGTCTCGAACAACAGGTTGGCGAAGGAGGCGTTGTAATCGAAGACCGGGAGCGCGTGCAGCAGGGTGAAATTCAGGCCGTACCCGCTGCTGGGCCAGAACTGGGTGCCCTGGCGCCGGTCCTGAACGAAGGAGAGCCGGTAGAAATTGGCCACCGTCCACTGTTGGTTGAGGTTATAGTTGGAGATGCCCTCGGAAAACTGCAGGTAAAGCGGGCTTCCCAGGAACCGCTCGGTGCCTACCCCATATTCCACGCGGGTGTAGGTGTCGATGGGATAGCTGAAATTCAGCGTGAAGCCGTTGGCGTTGAAATGGTAGGCCGTCGTGAGGAGCCCCGTTTGGGGGTTGTACAGGTTGTAGTAGTTCTGGTAGTAAAAGAAGTTCAAGTCCACTGTAGTGCGCCATTGGGAGAATTCATAACTGGCGTCCACCCCCGTGTCCACCCCCGGGACCGTGTCGCCCTCAATCCCCAGGCGGTGGTCCCCCAACTCGTCGCTCATTTCCACCAGCCCCCCGCCCACGAAGCCGAAGGCGCTGTCGTAGCCGGCCAGGAAAAGCAGCAGGTCGGGGGTGAGGCTGAACTGGTAGTCCTTGGCGGCTACCTTGAAGGACGGGCGGGCCTCCACGGTGGGGGAGGGGGGGCTTTCCCCCAATTTGTTGACGGCGGTAACGTAGTAGAAATAGGCGCCTCCGATCCGCACGTCGTAATCAATGTACAAGCCGCGCCGGAGGCTGGGGGCTGTTCCCAGGTAGGTGAAGGTGGCCCCGGCCGCCGCCGCGCGGTAAACGCGGTAACTGTCCACCGAGTCCTCCGTGGCGCCGGTGGTGGGCCATTGGAGCTCCACGATGTTGGACTCTTCGGCCACGGCCAGGCTGGCGACGGCGGCGGGGGCATGGGTCGGCGTTTTCTTCTCGACGACGATCTCGGGTTCCTCCCGTTCCGCCGGGTTGGGCGGCAGCTCCACCTCCTGGACGGTTTCCGTGACGGGATGGACCGCGATCACCTTGGAGGCGTCCTGGAAAGAATTGGAGATGTAGGAAAATTCCTGGGTCATGGTCTCAAAAACGGAATTGGGCCATTCCTGCCCTTCCAAATTGGCCCCATCGAAGGCGTAGAGGGACTCCATGCCCTTCTGGTAGCAAACCGCGTAAAGTTTTTTCCCTTCCGGGTCGGGCAACGCGCTCACCACGTCGGCGAAAGTGTTGGTGAGCTGGGTCAGGTGGCCCCCGTCCAAATCCGTTTGGAAGACGTTGAAAATCCTCCGGCTCAAATCCGAGGTGAAGGTCAGGTGGCCGGAGCGCGCCGTAAGTGAGGTCAGGGTCCCTAAATTCCTTCCCACGGCCTGGGGTCCACCCGTGGGAATCCCCTGGTCGTTGAGGGCGCTCCTAAGGATTTCCTGCCGCCCCGCCTCTTCGTTGATGAAGTAAAGTGATTTCCCGTCCGGGCCGTATTGGGCCCAGCTTTTGTAGTCCCGGTCGTGGGTGAGGCGTTCCACCTTTCCCGTGGCGACCTCGTAGCGGTACAGATCGGTGGTTTCGTAGTCGAAGCCGCTGAAGACGATGAATTTTTGGTCGGGCGACCAGCCCGGCGAGGCGATGACCGGCAGGCCTTGGAGCGGGCATTCCCGCAATTGGCGGTTGTCGATCCGGTAGAGGCAAAGACGGTATTCACCGTTCCGGTCGGCGGCGAAAGCCAGCGTCTTGCCGTCGGGCGACCATGCCACGCCCGACCCCTCGGTCTGGAAATGCCGGTTGAGCAGGACCGTTTTGTTCTTGTCCGCCAGACGGAGGAGGGACAGTTCCCTTCCCTTCAAGAGGGCCAGGGTTTTGCCGTCCGGGGAAAGGGCCCCTTTGAGGGCCGAGGTGGGGGTTCCCTTTTCCAGGGCATCGCCGTATTTTTCCGGCGCGGGAAGGCCGTTGATGCGGGACCAGGCCTGGGTACGCATGAAAAAATGCCAGTTGTTGTAAAGCTGGTCCAGGGAAACCCCCAGCACGGCCTTCGTGGCCGTGTCCGGTGACTGGTTGGCCGCCATGTGCTTGAACAACTGCACGACCTTTCCGTTCCCGTACACCTGGGTGACGTAATCCAAAACGCTCTGGGATTCCTTGTAAGCCGTGTACACCTGGGGAAAGTGATCGAAGGATTCCATCAGCGAAAGGGGCATGACCAGGTCGTTCAATACGGCGTCCCGGAGGACCATTTCTCCCTGGGCGTCCAGGTGCTGGGCGTTCCATTCCGCCATCCCCTCCATCATCCAAGTGGGTACGAAGACGGGCCTTAGGAGGTTTACCGACCGCCACCCTTCGCCGTAGATGAGGTCGTATTGGAAGGCGTGGGTCAGCTCGTGGTGGATGACCTTTTCGAACTCGTGGTAGGAGCCGTCCATGGGCACCACGATGCGGTTCTTGAACACTTCGGTGAACCCCCCCACGCCCTCGGAGAGGATCTCCGGGGTGATGTTGGTTTCCTCGAACTCCAGGGGGGTGGCGTAAACGAACAAGGGGATCCGGGTCTTGGGCACATAGTCGAAGGCCTGGCAGGTCCCCACGAAGGCCCTTTCGGCCATGTCGGCGGCGGCCTCGGCCAGCGCTTGGCAGTGGTCGTAATAATAAACGTCGAAGTGCTCCGTCTCGATGCATTTCCAATGGTGGTCGGTGTGGTAACGGACCTTGTTTTGACCGAAATCCAGGCCCCAGCAAGGGGAAAAAGGGATTACAAAGGCGAGGGTCAGGAAAAGGGCGGCTGCGGGGTTCAGGCGCCGGCTTTTCCCGGGCGGACCGTCAATTCGGGCGCTGGGGTCCCACAAAGGGTTCTCTCCGAAAACGTAAAATGAAGCGGGGGGACTTCCGCATCCATGGGTTTACCGGGTTCCGCCCGTCAGCGCAAGGCCGCCACCCAAATCCCATGTCCCAACGAAGGGTACCACAAACCTTCGCCGGCGATAAAGGCCACCTTTACCCCGTCGGAAGCCATGGCCGGCGACCCCGTTGAAAATTGCGGCGGGAGCAGGTACTGGCAGGTTCCAAGGTTCGCGTCCAGAAGCCTGGACGTGGTGACGGTGCTGAAGAAACCAAAGTCCCAGCCGGGGTGAACTTCCTCGAAGAGGATTTGTTGAGCGTTCGGGTTCCACACCAGGTCCCGGACCCCGGCGTTAGTCTGGAAAATAGGGACCCGCTTGGTTCCGTCGGCCAGCACCAGCCAAAGGGTGCTTTTTTTGCCGTCCTGTTCGAGGTAAAGGTAGCGGAACCCGTCTGGCGCTGGAATGACTTCCCCCACCTTCCCTACGGCGGAGAACTTATTCCCCAGGTCCCTTTCCGCCTCGGACATCAGGGGTTCCTTGAATCCGGATTTCACGTCCACGACGTAAAACAAGCCGTGGATCCCGTCGGCGTAAGCCACTTCCTGCTCCGGGTAAACCCCCGATGGATTGTAGGGTGGGTTCAAGGGCCTCACCCAGGACGGGGTATGGATGGGGTTTTCGGAGGTCATGAGCACCTTCGACTTACCGGTGGCCAAGGTGAGCGCGTTCAGAAAGTACCTTTCGCCCGGATGAGTCACATAGAGGAACTGTCCGCGGGTTTTAGACCATGGCACGCCGTCCTCAATGGGTTCAATCTCCTGCCTCAGGAGCGTAGCCTTGCCCGTGGCAGTGTTCACCTTCCAAAGCCCCCGCCCGCCGTTTCGGGACAGGTCAGCCAGCACCAGGCTTCCGTTTTCAATGAACAGAGGCCGAAAAGCCTCCTCCCCGGCTTGGACTTTAAGAAGGGTCGTGGACACGGGCGACGAAGCGGCTGGATTCAGGAGGTATTGGCGGGAAAGCAGGGCGGTCAGGATCGCCAGGCTCCATTCCCCTTTTTCGTTTTGGGCAAAGGCGATTTCGTCTTTCAGGTGATCCGCCTCGGCGAAATAATCGAGGTTCTGGACCTCACCTGGAAGCTTCTCAGTGGCCAGTTTCAAATCCACCAGGTCGGCGGTGGGATAGCCGAAAGGAAGGGCATAATAGGTGATGTGGCCCAGCATGAAAACCGAAACGGCCAGCATAAGTTTGTGGGGCCAAAACCCTTTCTGCTCGACTCCCTTGATGCGGATGAGGACGGCCGCCAAAAGAGCGAAGATGGCCAAAAGCCCCACTAGCAGCGCAGGAAAAACCCATTGGGGCACGGACCAAAGGAAAAAGGCGAAAAACGAGAGAAACAAGGTCACAATTGCCATCCGCAGCCGCGCAATGGCGGGAAGGCGGTTCACGGAGTGCGCGATGATGTACCACAAAGCGTAAAGGAAGCCCAGGAAAAGGATCCAAACCATCGCCATCAGGTTTTCAACCGGTGGAAATCCCCCCAGGCTCACGGGGAGGGCATAGAGGAAGCAAGCTATTTCAAACAAGAAGACCTGGAATCCCACCAGTGGGATTTTCCAGGCGTGTGGGAAACGCCGGTTCTTGCGGTAGTCGGCGATCAGCCCGCTCACGGCCATACTACGGGCCCAACCTAGGAAAAATAAGCCCACCCCGACGGGGAAATAAGGCGGGTGCGGAAAAATCATCTCCAGGGGGGGTTTTAAGGCTCCAGGGAGAAGTTGGGGGTACTTGCGGATCAGGATTCCAATCAGAACCAGCCCAAGGCCCAAAAGCAGGAAAAAGGTTGAGGTAAAAAGCCGGGCAAATCTCGCCAGGAAACGTCTGGCCGCACTACGGAAAGCGGACGCGGCAAGCGGTGCTGCGGGGGGTGCGGGTGGAGCCGCAGCCGGGGCCGGCGGTGGAGCCGCAGGTGCGTTGGACGGATTCGCTGTTTCGGCCACGATGCCCTCCATCAAAAAAGTTTTGAGTTGATGAGAATTTTCATCCGTGAAACGGATGAAAATTTCCCAAACTCATAACTCAGCACTCTGAACTCAAAACTGACGTCAAAAGGCCCTGTATTCCAACAAACAGCCGTTTTGGAACATCGATTTCAGGGTGGAAAAAGGCGTCATATTCTTCAGGAATTCCTCGACGGGAGAGGGCCGGTCCAAACGCACCGTCGGTTCCCCCTTGATTCCGGCCAAGTCGGCGGTCAATTGCACGGCGTCCTCATAGTCCCCCAGTTGGTCCACCAAGCCCAATTCATAGGCCTTTTGACCGGTTAAAACCCGACCATCCGCGTAGGGCAAAAGGTAGCTGCGTATCTCCAAATCCGTGACGGCCGAAGCCTTCTTGCCCAGGGTTTTGGAAAGTTTCTGCTGGAGCACCTTACGGCGGCCGTCAATCACGGCATTCAAGAACTGGTTGAAAACCTCATTAATGGTGCCCTGGATATAGGCCTTTTCCTGGGGGGTCATGGGCCGGCTGATGGAACCGGTGTCCTTGAATTTGCCGCTTTTAACCACCTGATAATCCACTCCTATCTTCTTAAGGAGGCCGGCGGCTTCGGGAAGCTCGAAAATGACCCCGATGGAACCCGTCAAGGTGCCCGGGTTGGCCACGATTTTGTTGCAGGCGGAGGCGATGTAATAAGCGCCCGAGGCAGCCAGGCTGCCCATGCTGGCCACCACGATCTTCTTGTCTTCCCGGGCTTTCAAAATTTCAGAATAAACCTCCTGGGAAGGGGCCACCACCCCGCCCGGACTGTCGATGCGCAACAGCAGGGCCTTTTTGGACCCGGTACGGAACCGCTTGATGAGCCGCACCAAGTCGTCGCTTTCGTAGATCGGGCCTTGGATTTCCACCAGGCTGATCTCGTTGCCGTCGGAAATCAGGGATGTGGCGCCCGTGCCGGTCAAGGCGTGCTGGACCGCGAAAACCACCACGACCAGGCTCAAGAAAAGCAGGCCCACGAGGATGACCATGGCCCAAAGAAGGGCATGGTTTCGGGACGTGGCCGGTGAGGGGGTTGGGGATACGGTAGAAGTCGCCATAAGGAGGCTATGGTAACAGACCCCTAAAACCGATGCAACACGCCAATCGGGATGATAGAGGCTCATCGCAGCTTTGAGTCGCCGCGCCGCTTGCCCCTGGGGCGCTACGGCCCACTGCGCATTAAAACCATCTTCCTTAAGAATCGGCCATCCTTGGACAAAACGGCGGAATAAAGTCCAGGCGGCGCTTCCAGGCCCAGGCCTTCCAGCCCATCCCATGAAGCCCAGGCTTCCTTTTCCGTCGTGATTTTTTTATCGAAAACCGTTTGTATCAACTGGCCGTGGTTGTCCCAAATGCAGAGTTGGTACTCCCCTACCCCGTCCCGGAAGCCCATATAAATGTTGATGGGAAAAACACTGAAGACCAACGTTGAGGGAGCCCCCGCGGAAATGGGAATATTTTGGGCTGGAGAAGGACCGCCCACCGACAGGAAACTTCCACCGGTCGGTGTCAAAGAGGGCAAGGGTAGGGTGGGAAAGGCCGTGGGAATGGGCTTGCCCTTCCCCACCGGGGTTTGGCCGGAAAGCGCCGGCAAGGCCGCTTCCGTGCAGGGGCATCCACCCTCCCCCAGCCATTGGGCCACGGCGGGGAAAAAGGCCCGGGTCACCTCCTTGGCCTCCCGCACGTGCTGGGCCAGGGAGGCGGTGGAGCGGATGTTTCCGGGCGCCCAGGCCGAATCGTCCCAAATGGGGGGGGGGTTCTCCGCCCCGCCGTACATCCCCGGCTGCCAAAGGGTCCACATGGTGGCATCCCAAACCATGAAAAACCTGCCTCGGCCGCACAAACCGCTCGTCACGGCCCCGCCCAATTGGTTGCCCGACCAGCCGGAAACCATGGACCGGTCCGCTTGGTCGCTGACCCAATCCTCCGATGTGTCCACGAAGTTGGTTCCTGTTAAATAGTCCAGCGGGATTCCTCCCACCATATTTCCATAAAATCGGCGGGGGCCCAGGCCGTTCCGGACCTTGTAAAAACCCTCGCCGGTGGTGCTGCTGTTGCCCCGGGGCGATGGCGGACAGGGATCATATCCCGGCTTGACCGCGTGGATTTCTTGGAGGAAGGCATAGACCCCCTCATCCCGGTCCGCGTAGGGGAAATATTCCGCGGCCAGGAAAAGTTTGCCGCAATGGTTGAGGAAGGAAACGGCCTTGGACCGCCAGCGGCCGTCGAAGTAATCCGCGGCCTGGGGCTGGCCGCTGCCGCACTCCCTGGAATCCCGGTCCACGAACCGCATATCCCATACCTGGTCGTAGGGGGCGCCCCAATCGTCGCTGCGCGGGTCGCGGTTCTTCCCGTCCACGTCCACGGTGGTCACGCGGTGGCCGGCGTTCTGGAGGATGGTCACGCATTCCAAAAGCGCGCCATTGGTGCCGTCGCCGCTATTGTAGTAAAAAAGGATGTTGTAGGCATGGGCCGTTAAAGGCCGGATAAAAAGGGATGAGGTCAAAAAGGTAAAAAGGAAAAAAAGGAATCGTGGCGGGAATTTCATGACCAAGTCCACAGTTGTCCATTTGCAGTTGAGGGGCGTTTTTGGCTGCCGACTGTGGACTGTTAGCTGGCGACTGCCTTTAGTGGTAGTAATCGCCCTTGTCCACGAATTGGGATTTGGAGGCATCCCACTGGTAAACCGTGGTCATGCGCCGGAAGGGCCCGGCGAAGTCGTTGTCCGTCAGCTGGTAGCGTTCCTGGGCCTGCGTCTTCAAATCCGGCGGGTAAAGGACGTCGGTGGTGTTGATGATCTCCAGGGTGCCGTCGTGGTTCAGGTCCCGGTAAAGGGTGTAGCCCTCCAGCCACACGTTCAGCTCGAGTTCTTCCTTCACGTATTTTTGCACGTCCACCAGTTCGGGACGGTTGTAAAGCTCGTCCGGAACGCCCTGGAGGGCGTCGGTGACCAGCCGGTAAAAGGTCCTATCACAGCGGCTTCCCCCGCCGTAAGTGCCCACCTCGAAGAAAACGGGCATTTCCTTGCCCAGGCTGACCAGGCGGGCGCAGCCGGGGTAACCTTGCCCGTGGAAGAGGTGCCGCCATTCCAGCCCGATTTTGATGTAGATCTCCGAGCTGCAGTGCCGGATGTCCCATTCGTCGGCGTAATCGGCCGTCAGGAAGGATTGTCCTTCGGCCTTGGAGTACCCCAGGAAGACCAGGGGAACCTCCGCTCCGTTGGCAGTGAGGGCCGTCAAGGGAATGCCGAACCTTGGGGCCAGCCCCGGGAGCAGCCGCCGCATGGCCACCAGGCGCCGGTGCCGCGAGGCGATGAAGTACACGTGAGGCTTGACCCGGATACCCCGGATGGCGCTTTGGAGGGATGGGTCCAGTTTGGCGTTGTGCCGGTCCACCCAAACCTGCGACATTTCCAAACGGTCCATGGTCTCGTTTTCCGAAATCGCCCGCAAACCTCCGGGGAAAAACGCGCAGGCCAAGAGGATCGATAGGATGAGGGTTCTTTTCATGGACTCCTCCCAAAATTGTTTGAGGGACAATTATAAATGTAAAATGAACAAATAACGAAAAATAGTGAAATGGTTTTTGATGATTTTTCAGTACTGAAAATCTACAAAAATGCCAATAAAGAGAATGTCCCTTTTTCAAAAGAACTTCCGGACGTCGTCTTAAACAATGTTACAATATGACTGTACTTATTAATAACTACATACAATTTATAACATAGGCAAAGACATGAAAACAGCACCTAAAATCTCTATCCCCAAAACCCTTTTCCAAAAGGGCGTCCTGCGTCCCCGCGACATCCTCCAACAAGGGATCAGCCGGATGCGCCTGAAAAGGCTGGTGGACCAAGGCGTCCTAGTGCGTGAGGCGCGGGGGGTATACCGCGTTCCCGGCCATGAACCTTCCGAAAAGGAAAGCCTCGTCCAGGCCTGCGAAAGAGTGCCGGGCGGCATTCTTTGCCTGCTGACGGCGCTCCAATTCCATGGCATGACAACCCAATTCCCCCATGAAATCTGGATGGCGATTGACGTGTGGGCCCGCAAGCCCCATGCGGAACATCTTCCCATCCGTTTTGTCCGTGCTTCCGGCAAATCCCTCGCTTCCGAGGTGGAGGAACACACCGTCCAAGGCGGGCGCATCCGGGTTTATAGCGCGGCGAAAACAGTTGCCGATTGCTTCAAGTACCGGAACAAGATCGGCCTGGACGTGGCGCTGGAAGCCCTGAAAGCCTTCCAAACCGGCCACAAAGGAAAGATGGATGATCTTTGGAGGAGCGCCCGCGTTTGCCGCGTGTCAAATATCATCCGGCCTTATTTGGAGGCCCTGGCTTGAAGAAAAAAAAAAGATCAAAAACCTCCCAGCTTCTGTGCGTCAGCGGCTCTATAACATCTCCAAAACTCGCAAGGAGGAATTCGAATATGTCCTCACACGGTACGCCCTGGAAAGGTTCCTTTACCGCCTGGGCCGGTCAGTCCACCAAAAGAGGTTCGTTTTGAAAGGGGCCATGCTTTTCCAAGCCTGGTCACCCGAGATCCACCGTATGACCAGGGATTTGGACCTCCTGGATTCCAACAACCATGAAGCCCAAAAGGTCGTCCATGCTATCCGGGAAGTGTTGAATTCAAAAGTCCCAGATGACGGATTGGTTTTCAACGGTAAGTCGATTAAGTGGGGAGCCATCCGGCAGGGGCAAGCCTATCATGGGGTCCGCCTTCACTTTAAGGCCAAATTGACCCCGGCGGTCATCCCCCTCCAAGTAGATGTGGGTTTCGGCGACGCGATTGTGCCAAAGCCCAAGCGCATCCGTTACCCGACCCTTTTGGGTTTCCCATCCCCACATGTCCTGGCTTATGCCAAAGAAACCGTGGTCGCGGAAAAGCTCCATGCCATCGTGCTACTGGGCATGACGAACAGCCGCTTGAAGGATTACTTCGACCTGTCGGTGCTCCTGAAAGGCGAAACCCTCGACGCCGACATGCTGGCCCAAGCGATTAAGGCAACGTTCAAGCGCCGCAGCATGCCCGTTCCCGCCGAACTGCCGATCGGTCTCACGGACGAATTCTCGCACGATCCATCGCAACAGGCGCTATGGCGTGCGTTCGTCAAGAGGAACGGACTCGACCTCGAACCTTTGGCCGCCGTCGTGGAGCGACTGCGGACGGCCTTGGGACCGGCATTGAGCCGGGCCGGTCTATGACAACCGCTTCTTTCGTATCCATTGACCTGGAAGTCGGCCGCGACAGCGGACGCATCCACCAGTTGGCTGGGGTACATAGCAATGGCATCGCCTCCCTTGCCTTTCCGCCCGGTACGCTGTCTGATGCGCTTGATGCCTTGGATCGCCTCGCCGACGGCGCTACATTTGTTATCGGGCACAACCTGATCGCCTTCGACTTGCCGCAGTTGCGCGCGGCCCAGCCCAATCTGCGGCTACTGGATAAACCCGCGGTTGATACGCTACGCCTCAATCCCCTAGCCTTCCCGCGAAACCCCTACCACCACCTCGTCAAGCACTACCAGGACGGCGCCTTGCTCGGCAACCGCCGCAATAATCCATTTTTGGACGCTGAACTCGCCTTGCAAGTCTTTGCCGACCAACACGCCAGCCTGAAAGCGATGCAGCACACCATGCCCGACTTGTTGCTCGCGTGGCATTGGCTGACAGCCCAGAATGACGGTGTTGGCGGATTTGATCGCTTCTTTACCGAAGTTCGCGGCACCGGCAAGCCGGATGCGGCACAGGTTGGGGCTGCATTTAGCCGTTTGCTGGACAACACGGCCTGCACACGAGCCAGTGCAAAAATCATCTCCGAAGCGGCGCAATCCCCCTGGTCTTTGGCCTATGCACTCGCCTGGATATCCGTGGCGGGGGGTAATTCGGTGGTGTCGCCGTGGGTGCGTCACCAGTTCCCTGAAACTGGACGGTTGATCCGGGCCCTGCGCGACACGCCCTGCGCCGATCCGGCCTGCGCCTGGTGCCGACGCGAACACGACTCTCTGGCCCAGTTGAAGCAGTGGTACGGCAAGGATTACGACTTTCGCTCCGAGCCGGTGGATAAGTCCAGCGGCCTGCCCTTGCAGCGGGTGATCGTCGAAGCGGCAATTCGCGGCGAGCACGCGTTAGGCATTTTGCCCACCGGCACCGGTAAGTCGCTGTGTTACCAGGTGCCCGCCCTGTCGCGTTTCGTGCGCACCGGAGCGTTGTCCATCGTCATCTCGCCATTGGTGGCGCTGATGGAAGACCAAGTAATGGGACTCCGCGAGCGCGGCATCGAAGGCTGCGCGGCGATCAACGGCCTGTTGTCCATGCCCGAGCGCGCGGACGTGCTGGACCGGGCACGCCTGGGTGATGTCGGCATCCTCCTCATCGCGCCGGAGCAGTTGCGCAACAAGAGCGTGCGAAAAGTTCTGGCACAGCGCGAGATCGGCGCTTGGATTTTCGACGAGGCCCACTGCCTGTCTAAGTGGGGACAGGATTTTCGCCCCGATTACCGTTATGTCGCCCGCTTCATTCGTGAAAGCGCCGAGGCCAGTCCAAGCGGCGAACTGCCGCTGATCCAATGCCTGACCGCCACTGCCAAGCCCGAGGTCGTGGCCGACATCGTGGGCCACTTCCGCGAAAGACTTGGTGTGGAGCTGCGCGTGTTCGACGGCGGATCGAAGCGTGACAACCTCGAATTCGATGTGATCGAAACCACCCCCGGCCAAAAATTCGACCAAGTCGCCCACCTGATCGAGCGCGACTTGCCCGCCGGAATGTTCGGCGGGGCCATCGTTTACTGCGCCACGCGCAACCGGACGGAAGACCTGGCCGGTTTTCTGTGCGAAAAAGGGATGGCTGCCGCCCCTTACCACGCGAAATTGAAACCGGAAACCAAGAAGGAGACGCAGAAAGCATTCATTATGGGTACGCTACGCGTCATCGCGGCGACCAATGCTTTCGGCATGGGGATCGACAAGCCCGACGTGCGTCTTGTCGTCCATGCCGACATTCCCGGCTCGCTGGAAAATTATTTGCAGGAGGCAGGCCGCGCCGGGCGTGACCGCGCACAGGCGCGCTGCGTGCTGCTCTACGCCCCCGATGACGTAGAGCGCCAGCACGGCATGTCGGCGGCCTCTCGCCTGTCGCGGCGCGACATCCAGAGCGTACTGCGCGCCTTGCGCCAGTTGCAGCGCAAGAAGGAACGCGATCAGGCGCTGGTCGCCACTGCCGGTGAAATCCTGAACGAGAATGAAGAAGGCGAGTTCAAACGCGACGGTGCCACCGACGACACCCGCGTGCGCACAGCCGTCGCGTGGCTGGAGGAAGCCGGATTGTTGCGCCGCGAGGAAAACACGGTTCAAATCTTCCCTTCGTCGCTCCGTGTCAAAAACCTGGCCGACGCTGAGCGCAAGCTGGCGGGCGTCGATGCCATATACCGCCAGAAATGCCTGGACCTGGTCCAAATCCTGTTGGCCGCCCCAGCGAATGAAGGACTGTCCACCGACGAACTAATGGCAGCCACCGGCCTTCATGCCGATGCCCTGCGCGAAACCCTGTTCCTTTTCGACCGCCTGGACATTGCCGGCAACGACACGGCGATGACCGCCTACGTCCACGTCGCGGTCGAAAATTCGTCGAAGAAACGTTTTGACGAAGCCTGCGCGTTGGAGCAGGCCGTGATCGCCGCCCTACGGGAAGAAGCACCCGACCTCGGGGCGGGCGACGCCTCGCCGTTGCACCTGCGCCTGCTGGCCCAGCGGCTGAAAGACCAGGGCTTTCCTGCGCTGCCCCAACGGCTGCGCCAGGTCATCGCTGGGCTGGCGGGTGACGGTCGCGACGGCGAGGATGGCAAGGGAAGCCTTACCTTGAAGCGCGGTGCCGATCCCGAGACGATTCATGTCACGCTCAACCGTCCATGGAACACTCTGGAAAAGATTGCCGAGCGTCGCCGCAGCGCCGCCCGAAGGCTGCTGGAGCATTGGCTGTCCGCCCTGCCGCAAGGTGCACGCGGCGTCGATCAACTGGCGGAAACCACGCTCGGCAAACTAACCGCCAGCGTCGCGGGCGATGCCATCCTCTCCGCCGAAACCCCGGACATACGCAAGCTAGTCGATCGGGCTCTGCTATGGCTGCACGAGCAGGAAGTGCTACGCCTGAACAAGGGGCTGGCCATCTTTCGCGCCGCAATGACTTTACATCTGGAACCCAACTGGAAGTTGCAATTTGAAAAAAACAACTACCAGCCACTGGCCATGCACTACGACGAACTGACCCGGCAAATCCACATCATGGCGGAATACGCCGAGCTTGGCGTCAAGAAAATGGCCGATGCTCTGCGCCTGGCGGTGGACTATTTCCGCCTGTCACGCGAGGAGTTTTGTCGGCGATGGCTGCCGGGCCGCGAAGACGAACTAACCCGCCAGACCACGCCCCAGTCCTGGGACACCATCGTCGAAACCCTGTCCCGACCTCACCAACGCAGGATCGTCGCCGATGACCGGGAGGACACCAACGTGCTGGTGCTTGCCGGACCCGGCTCGGGCAAGACCCGCGTGCTCGTCCACCGCATCGCCTACCTAGTGCGTATACGCCGCGAAAACCCCCGGGCCATTCTGGCCCTGGCCTACAACCGCCATGCGGCGCTGGAGATCCGCAAGCGATTGATAGAACTCATCGGCGGCGACGCACGCGGCGTCACTGTGCACACCTGCCACGGACTGGCCATGCGCCTGATGGGTGCGAGCTTTGCAAATCGCAGAGGCGAGGATGCCGACTTCGACGCCGTTCTGAAGGAGGCAACAGCCCTGCTCGAAGGCCACGGCTTGCCGCCGGAAGATGCCGACGTTCAGCGCGACCGCCTGCTGGCGGGTTTTCGCTGGATATTGGTGGACGAGTACCAGGATATCGACCCCGGCCAGTACGCGCTGATCTCGGCGCTGGCTGGGCGCAAGCGCAACGACGAGGATGGACGCCTCAACCTGTTCGCGGTGGGCGATGACGATCAGAACATCTACGCTTTTGCGGGTGCCTCGGTAGAGTTCATCCGCCGCTTTACCGAGGACTACAAGGCCAAAACGGAACTCCTGGTCGAAAACTACCGCAGCACACGCCACATCATCGACGCCGCCAACCGCGTGATAATCCGTGCTGCGTCGCGGATGAAGACTGAAGCGATCCGAGTAAACACCGCCCGCGCCCAATGCGCGCCTGGCGGCGATTGGCAACGGATCGACCCTGTGGTACAGGGCCGCGTACAGATACTCCCCACTGGCAACAGCGCGCAACAGCAGGCACTGGCCATCTACACCGAACTGCGGCGCATGATGGCGCTTGGCCTCGATCCAGCCAAAACGGCGGTCATCGCCCGCCAGTGGAAATTCCTCGATCCCCTGCGCGCGGCGCTGGAAGCCGCCGATATCCCCGTCGCTATGGCCGATGAAGAGGCGCCACTCCTGTGGCGTTTACGCGAAACGCAGGCGCTGCTGGCTTTTCTCGATGAACGGCAAACAGCTTCCGGCTCCCGGTTGCTCAAAGCGGATGACCTTCAATCCTGGCTGGCAACGCAGGACAGCACGGGCTGGTGGCCCATGCTCAGCGAAGCCATAGCCGCCTTTGCCGAGGACACCCAGGGTGCGGAAGTATTGCTTGCCTCCTTCCGCGACTGGTTGGCCGAATGGGGCCGCGCTAGCCGCCGCCTGCAAACCGGCATCCTGCTTCTGACCGCGCACCGCGCTAAAGGGCTGGAGTTCGACCATGTGTTCATTCTTGACGGCGAATGGCAGGCCGGCAAGAACGAGGATCAGGATGGGGCGCGACGCCTCTATTACGTCGCCATGACCCGCGCCCGCGCCACCCTGGCGCTGGCGCGCATGAATACGGGGAATGCCATGCTCGATGGCCTGGCTGATCATCCTGCCCTGTTGCGCCGTCCTCTAACGCAATGGTTGCCACCCCCCGGACCAATGGAACGCTATTATCGGATGCCCGGACTGGAAGAGATCAACCTCGGTTTCGCGGGTCGGCAGGACGTAGGCCACCGGGTGCACCGCGCCATCGCCAGCCTACGCATTGGTGATGCGCTGCGCTACGTCGGGGACGAACTGGGTCATCGGCTCGAAAACACGTCCGGCGTGACCGTCGGGCGCTTGTCGAAAAATTTCGAACCGCCGCCCGGATTGCGTTGCCAAGCGGCTCGGGTGCGCGCCATTCTGGTCTGGCGCAAATCTGACAGCGCGCCGGAATATCAGGCCCAATGCCGCAGTGAAACTTGGGAAGTCGTTCTGCCGGAACTGGTTTTCGCACCTTGATCGGCGGTGCACAAGTCGCACGAAATTAACCTGACTTTCGCAACTAAAGAGTGTGACCAAATAGGTTTTTTGGCATGCCCGTGGGGCGATTAAGGAAAAGCCAAGGATGAAAACGGCTAAATACTTTTTCATAATGGAATGGCCCTATCGGGAGGGCCTGGCTTATACGGAAATGGCGGAAGAACCCACCTGCCATTGGACCGGCAGGTTCATCAGTGGCACGACGACGGCCACGTACCCGTACGGTATTAGGGGTGCGGGAGTCGAGGTTAGCTCAGAGTAAACCAAAAAAACACTAACTGTCACTTGGGTGGCGTTCCAACAAACGCTCAAAACTCCGACGCCAGTGGTGGGGTTGGTCGGAGGCTCGTATACAAGAACCATTTGGGTGGAAAAATCCACGGCCGGGGGCGTGGAGGACCCATAAATCGACTGCCAGGCGGCTTGATTGGTAATGACCAGGGTCGTTCCTGAAACTGGTTGACCGGGCGCAATGGGGACAAAGTCACCGGCGGTGAGGGGGGCGTAAGGGACGTTCCAAGTGGGCATGGAGACCGACGTGAATCCGCAATTGGTGGCGATCGGGGTGAAGGTAACTGTTGGTGTGGAAGTCGTCGTAGGCGTATTGGTCCAAGTGGGGGTAGGGGTGGGTGGGACCTGGGTATTGGTCGGCGAGGGAGTCGGGGTGGCGGTGGAAGTAAAGCTTGGTGTAAAAGTGGAAAGGGTGGAAGGCGTAAAGGTGGGCGTGGAAGTGGGCGTGGGCGATGGCGCGGCCGTTATTGAAGTCGTCAGGAAATAATAAGTGTAAATGGGGGAAGGCGAAAAACTAGGCGTGGGCGATGGTGTGGCCGCCATTGAAGTCGGCGACAGGGGTGTGACCAAATAGGTTCTTTTGCATGCCCATGGTGCGGTTAAGGAAAAGCCAAGGATGAAGACGGCTAAATATTTTTTCATATCGGCATCCTGCGCTGAGACATACATTTTTAAGCTTATAGACGGTCGTGTCAAGTTCGGCCGCGATCCATGGAGTCCACGACCAGCTATCGAACCTAAAAAAACGCAATTTCAGGGCCTTTGTATCATTAAACTTCCATCGCTTTCGCTTACGCCTTTTCCGGCTGGAACCAGCTGAGTACACAAAGTAAGTCGAAAATGTCTTGAAAAAGAATTCGGTTTACTTCGTGGTCTTCGTGTACTTCGTGGTGAGAGAGGTTTTGAAACAGGTTCTAGTCTTTCCATCGGTTCCCCAGGTACCGGCATCCCCCGGGCCATTGGTTAGCCAATCCTTCCAGGATTTCCGCTTTCACGTCCGGGGTAACCGACATTCCTCCAAAGTCCTTCAGCGGATGGAAGGCGGCGCTCTTTAAAATCGCGTCGGGCGTCACATGGATGTTGAAATGGCGCGCGGAAACCAGGAAATAAAGGTTCAATACCTGCCGGTGGCGGTTGGGCGGAATGGAATCGTGAGCCAGAACCAGTTTCCCGACCTGGATGGGGAGGCCCACTTCCTCCCGGAATTCCCGGATGAGGGCCTCCTCCACGCTTTCGCCGAAATCAACGCCGCCACCAGGAAGAAGCCAATAACTTTTGCCATTTTTTTCGTGGCGGACAAGCAGGATTTCCCCGTCTTTGACGAGGATTCCCGCGGCGCGGATGCGGATATTTTGCAAAAAATCCTCCATCCGCCAGGCTGTCGGCGGATGCCCTCCGAAGCCTTGGCGAAGGAGGGCAAAAAGGCCCCACAGGCTATGCCCGTGGGGCTCCATTGAAAATTCAGGTTGTCAGCTTTCTCCGGCTGCCATTATTTTATCGATTTCATCCACAGCCTTCCCCATGTTTTCGTAATCATCCAGGTTGATCCACCGAACTTTATGCTGGTGCTTGAACCATGTCCACTGGCGCTTGGCGTATTGGCGCGTGCGGCGGAACATCCTTTCCAAGGCCTCCCCTTCCCGCAGTTCCCCCTTTTGGAAGGCCAGGGCTTCGGCGTAGCCGATGGCGCCCCAAATCGGATGGTCCGGGGCCAGGCCCCTGCCGGAAAGCCTTTGGGCTTCCTCCAAAAGGCCGTTTTTCCACATGGATTCCACCCGGGCCCTCAACATCAAGTCCAGGCGGTCCCGGGAGCGCTCTAAACCCAAAAATAAAACCACTGGATCGCCCAAGGGCCGGTAACCCGCGTCCTCCGACCCCTTTTCGTAGGTCTTTTCCAAGGCCCGACAGAGCCGCTGGAGATCGTTGGAATGGAGCCTTCGGGCGGCCGCGGGATCCCTTTCCTCCAACCAGGCATGGGCCTTTTCATTTCCCAATTTCAGGACCTTCGCTAAAACCCAGGCCCGGACTTCCGGCAGGGGAGCCTTGCCTTGCGGGGGGCCTTCCACGAGGGCGCGCAGGTAAAAGCCCGATCCTCCCACGAGGATGAAGCGTTTCCCATGGTTTTGTCCTTCCTGGAGGACGCGGCTGGCCTCCCGTGCGAACTCCACGGCGTTCCAAGCTTTGCGGGGATCCCGCGTGCCCACCAGATGGTGCGGAATTTCCTTTTGCCATTCTTTTGGAGGCTGCGCCGTACCCACCTCCAAACCCCGGTAGACCTGGAAAGCATCCGCCGAAAGGATTTCGGCCTTCCATCTTTTGGCCAGGAGGAACGCCGCTTCCGATTTACCGACGCCGGTGGGCCCCACCAGGATGGGTAGTTTTAAGTTTTGAGTTCCGGGTTTTGAGTTTTTCAAGATGTATTCTAGGCCGGCAAAAATCCCTGGTTTTGAACCTTTGGTTCAAAACATACAATAACTCAAAACCCTGAACTCAAAACTTAAAACTGCCGTTCTCAATGCCTATCGAACCGGCGGTAAAGCTCGGAGAGTGGAATGGAAAGGATCGTGGGCCTTCCGTGGGGGCAGGTGAAAGGCAGGTTGGCGGCCCTCATCTGGTCAACCAGGCGGCGCATTTGTTCCTCATTGAGCTTGTCCCCGGCCATGACCGCGCTGCGGCAGGACATGAAAGTCGCCGCCCTTTCCCGCGCCTGGTCCAGGCGGTTGGAGGCCTTGACCCCCAAGGCGTCCTGGGCGGCCAGGTCATCCACCAAATCCCTCACCAGGTTTACCAAGTTCTTCCCCGACAGGTCGGCCGGGACGCTTCGTACGAGGAAGGTGTTGCCGCCAAAAGGCGCCACTTCCATGCCCAATTCCATCAGCGTGTCCAGGTTGTTTTTCAAAACCTGGGCTTCCTTGGCGCTTAACTCCACGGTGACGGGCATCAGCAGGGGTTGCACCTCCAAGGCCTTTTCCCGCGCCCCTTTCATAAGGCGCTCGTAATTCAGCCTTTCATGCACGGTGTGCTGGTCCGCGATGAACATTTCGCTGTCGGACTGGAAAACAATGAAGGTATTGAACAACTGGTTGAAATTATAAAGTGGTACTTGAGGGTCGATTCGGCGGGCCTGCAAGGAGGCTTTTCCCAATCCGTATTCCTCAAAAGCGGCCATATGAGCCGAAGCCCCCCCTTCCCCGTTTGTCAAAGGGGGGTGGAAGGAGCTTTTCGGCTCATTCCCCGGATGTTTTTCGGCGATCCGATCGTAAAGCGTGGCAGCGGGGGCTTCGTTCAGGAAACCCGGCTGGACCGGGGCGTCACCGTAGTCCTGGGAAGTTGGAGAGGCCGGGGCGGGTTGAAGGGCCCCGGACGCCGATAACAAGGTTCCCCGCACGGCCTTGACCACCGCGTCGTAAACCGCCCGGTCCTGGGAAAATTTCACTTCCCTCTTGGTGGGATGCACGTTCACGTCCACCTCGTCTTCTGGCACTTCCAAAAAAAGAACGGCTACCGGGAACCGCCGGGTAGGAAGCAGGGTATGGAAGGCGGTCATCACCGCGTGGCCCAAGGAGGCGTTGGTGATCCAGCGCCGGTTGACGAAATAAAGCATGTTTTCGCGGGTGGGTTTGGTGACCGTGGGCCCGCTGACCACGCCGCGGATCCGCGCCCCCGGCCCCGCGTAGTCCAAAGGCAGGAAGGATTGGGCCGTTTCCCTTCCAAAAACCTTGGAAAGCCGGCCCGGGAAATCCGACGGCGGGGCTTGGAGGGCCTCCTTGCCGTCCAGGGTCAGTTTGAACCCGACTTCCGGGAAAGCCAGGGCGTAGGTGCTGACCACCATGACGATGTGGTTTTCCTCGGTGGATCGCTTTTTCATGAATTTCAGCCGGGCCGGGGTGTTGAAGAAAAGATTGGAGACCGCTAGGGTCGTGCCCACGGGCCGGCCGGTTTCAATGGGTTTGGGAGCGCCCCCGCCCTTGATTTTCAGGGAAACGCCCGAAAGGGCGTCGGCGGTTCGGGTGGAAAGCTCGAAGTGGGAGACGGAGGCGATGCTGGCCAGGGCCTCGCCCCGGAACCCGAAGGTATGGAGGTTCGACAGGTCCTCAACCGAGAAAATCTTGCTGGTGGCGTGCTTTTGGACGGACAGTTGGGCGTCCTCGGGCGTCATGCCTTCCCCGTTGTCGGAGACCTTGATGAGCTTGAGTCCGCCTTCCTGGATCTCCACCTCCACCCAGGTCGCCTTGGCGTCCAGGGCGTTTTCCACCAGTTCCTTGACCACCGAGGAGGGGCGCTCCACCACCTCGCCGGCCGCGATCTGGTTGATGACTTTTACAGGGAGGGATTTAATTTTTCCCATAATGAGTGGTTATCGAAGATTCGGAAGGAAGTGTCAACAGGGAAAAGAAACTACCGTTGTCTGGCTCAAGGAGGGGGAGTGGGGGTCGGATTATTTTGGTTGCAGTAGGTCGCGCCGTAGGTGGTCTGGTCGAACTTCATGTAGTTCAGCCCTTGATTGTTATAAACAAACCAAAAATAAAGCTGGGTACTGCCGGGTAGAGTTATTCCGCAATTATTTTCAGGCGTGAATTGGACCCAAGCGGTCGCGTTCGTGGATAAAACCTTCACCGCGAAAATATCGTTCGCCGCGAGGGTAGCCGCCGCCGAACCCACGGCCGCGGTCTTGGCCTGGAGCGTATTGGGGTAATAAACCGCGTTGGAGGGGATCAAGGGGAAATCCACCAAGTCTCCATTGCCCAAATAGGTGAAGATGGAGGGAGCGGGCGAGATGGCCACATCCTGGCTTACGGGCCCGGCCAGGTAAGTCGAAAGGGTGGTCTGGTCGAATAGGGCTTGCACGTCTCCAGTTCCTAAGGATGTTGAATCGGATGTGACTCCTGAGTTGAATGAATAAAGGTCACCGAAGCCCAAAGTCACCTCACAATCGGTATTGTCGGTAATGGTCGTGGTGTAACAACTGTCTTCATCGTAGCCGATGTCCTCCATACTCAGGGTGAAGGAGGTGGTCCCTTGGACATTCACCTCGTCCGCCCCCACGAACTCCGGACTGGCGGAGGAATATCCTGGCACGGTCAGCTTGGCACTTACCGCCTTTTTCACGCCCGCGGTGGTGAGGCTATTTAACTGAAACCACTCGGCCGATACCACCCACACCCCCGCTTTGGGCAGGTTGATGAAGATATTCCCCACATCCGACCCGCTGGTAAATGTGATGACTCCCGTGACCGGGGTTTCCCCGGCCGTGGCCAGGTAATACTCCAAAGCCCCCGCGCTGGGGTTGGGTACACCCCCCGAGGAACTGGGGGTCACGGGGACGGCCTGGGATTTCACATTGGAAAGAGTATTAAGGATTTGCGGCGGGATCACTAGGTTCAGCACCGCCGCATTGACGGGCACCACGGGGCTGGAAGACTTGTTGCAACCCGCCAGGATGGAGGCCATTCCGACGCAACAAGCTAACCCCCCCCAAAAAATTTTTTTCACCATTTGAATCCCACGTTCGTTCCGAAAGTGAACCGCTGGTAGGTGATGGTTTGGTTGTTGACCCCGGCGTTGACATTAGCGATGTAATGGTAAAGCCCGGCCAGGTTCCAGAAGGTTGAAGAAGAGAGTTGGAAGGTGATGCTTTGTTCGGCCCCCAAAAGGTTTCCCCCTCCCTCGTAATATTCCGTGCTGGACTGGGGATACCCGTTGGGCTGGATCCAGTCCCAAACCAACCCGCTTTCCAGCACCACGCCCGGGCCCGCGGAATAGCCGAAGATGGGATGGATTTCCAGCTTGTCCCCAAAATAAGGCCCTGGGTCCGCGGCGAGGGAATAGGGGGCCGTTGTCTGGGCCGTGTTGCCGGTCCCGTAAAAGCTGTAGGAGGCGTTGATTACCAGCTTGTCCTTCCCCATTTGGCTGATCCATTGGGTGGTGAGAATATTGCTGGCATCCTCGGTAAAATCCTCCGACGCGGTGGAATAGGTCGACTCAAAGGGGAAAGTGCGCACGTAGCGGAAGGCCCAAATATCGGCGGCCGACATGCGCAGCCCTAGGGTGGCTAGGGCCACTGCGTTGTCGCCCGGGCTGAAGGTGCCTTGTGCGGAAAGGGTCGTGTCGTAGGTGGCCGTGGACATGAACCCACCGCCCAGGCCATACTCGACGCCGGGACTTGAAACCGAAAGGGTGTAAAAAACGTCGCCACCCCAGCCCGCGCCATGGTAGTAGCTCGGCTCAAAGATAAAGGGGATGGCCCCGACCAGCTCCGCGATTTCCCACCGGTTGTCGCCCGTGGGGATGTTCAGGATGCCGGAAAAGGTGGACCGCACGGAGTTGCCCATGTCCAGCCCCCAGTTGACGCCCAGGCTGGTGTCGGAAAACTCGCTGGAACTATAGCTGGAGCCCGCGATGCCAAAGCTGGGGTCCGCGTCCTGCACATAGTCCCCCGCCACGAAGGCCGTGTTCAGGGAAAGGGAAAGGTCTGGCGAGGAGAAATAATAGGACAGGGGGACCCGGTTCTCGGTCCCGTTGTAAAGCGAGTTGCTATTCCAAAAATCGAAGACATAGCCCGCCTGCAGCTCCTCTTGGTCGGCCCGCGACGGTCCCCCGGCTAAAAACAGGCCCAAGGCCAGGACCGCCGTGATACCGCATTGTCTCAGGTTCATAAAGTCGGTCTTTCGTTATTTCGTTAAAGGAAGGTATTGGGGGAATCCCAGTTGTAAATTCAGCAAGTTGTGGGCGCCCAGCGCCGCGATTCCCGTGTTGTGAACCTGGCCGGTGATCCCAGGCAACCCACTGGGCAGATCGGTCAGAGGAGTGTTGAACTCGTCCAAACCTGTGCCATTGAAACCGTAAAAAGGGTTGGAGGCAATGAAGCCCGGGTGAGGCAGATTGGTTCCCGTGGAAGGCGGCGTATGCGGCGTCCAGGTTCCGTTCAGGTAGGTGCCTCCCTGGCCCGCGTGGAATTCCTGGGTCTGGCCGTTGGCCGTGGACCAAACCGTGCCGTCGAGCACCAAGACGTCCACCTTGCCCGTGGAGGGGTCGTAAAACATCGAGTATTCCGTGCCTCGCACGCCGCACACCACGCCCCCGGCCTCGATCTCGAAGGAGGATTTGGACGTCAGCAACTTGCTCACGCTCGCCAAAAGCTTGCCCAGTTCCAGTTTGAATTGGATGACCTTGTCCTTGGGTCCGGGTTGCTGGAGCTTTTCCACCGTGAACCCGGTATTGGGGCTGATTTGAAGTTGGGACCCGTCGAAGAGCTTCAGGGTGGCCTGGCCGTCGGCCCCGGCCTCGATACGGTCCCCTTCCGAAACCTGTCCATTGACCTTGGCTGGATGGGCCTTGTGGCTTTTGGCGGTCGTGAACGTGACCGTGCCCGTGACGGAAGTGAAAACGGCCCCGGTATCGGCCAGGGCCAATCCCGGAAGGATCAGTAGGAACGTTATAAGTGTGAGCAAGCGTTTCATACGAACCCCTTGGGCCCACGGGCCCTTTCTTGTTTACAATTTAAGCATATCAAAAACAAGCCAAATCTTAGGTGAAACTCCGATTAAATTTTCCAAAAACAGGGATTTTTACGAAAATTAACCTTGCATTGATCACGCCTCTGGAAGGGAAAACGCTTCCTAGGGTCGGCGGCAAAAGAAGGCTCCCACCGAACTCCCCATAACCAAACGGATTTTTCGCCGTATGCCGATCCCACGAACTTGAAATGTATTGAAGGAGCAAGAGCTAAGGGGTCAGGAGGGACCGGTAAGGCCCATGACTTCGTAGATTTGTACCTTCGCGGACTTACCCTTGAGGGAGACGGATTTCAACTTGTTGACCTTGACGGCGTTTCCCAGTTCCTGGAAGGTCTCCTCCGTGATGAAGATCTGCCCGCCCTCGGTCTCCCCTTCCACGCGGGAGGCGGTGTTCACCATGTCGCCGATGGCCGTGTACTCCATCCGTCGCTCGCTGCCGATGTTGCCCACGATGGCCTCGCCGGTGTTGAGGCCGTAGCCCACCTGGATCTGGGGTTTCTTCTCGGCCTTCCACTTCTCGTTCAACTTGGCCAGCTTGTCACGCATCTCAATGGCCGTCTTGACGGCCTTATAGGCCCCGTCCTTCAGCTCCAGGGGCGCCCCGTAGATGGCCATGACGGCGTCGCCGATGAACTTGTCCAATGTGCCGTTGTTGGCGAAGATGACCTCGGACATGGCGCTGAAATACTCGTTGAGGAGGCCCACGATGGTTTCCACGGGCTCCTTCTCGGTGAGGGTGGTGAAACCGCGGATGTCGCAGAACAGGACCGAAATTTTCCTTTTCTCGCCGCCCAAGGAAAGCGCGCCCGTCTTCTCCACCATCTCGTCCACGAGGTTGGGGGAAAGGTAGCGCTGCAGCGAGGTGCGCAGGCGCTCCTCCCGCCTCACGTCGTCGAAGAGCTTGGCGTTGGCGATGGCCACCGCGGCCTGGTTGGCGAAGGCCGAGAGGAAGTACATGTCCTCCTCGTTGAAGGTGGTGGTGCCTTCCGCCTTGTCCACGTAAATGACGCCCACGATGTTTTCCCGCTCCCAGATGGGCACGCAGATGACCGAGGAGAGGGGCAGGGCCTTGAGGCTTTCACGGCCGGAGAAACGCACGTCGTGGATGGCGTCCAGGACCAGCACGGGCACCCGCTCCCGCAGGACCGTGTCCACGATGGTCTGGCTGTAGGGGGCCTGGGCCTCGGCGGGGGTCAAGGCATGGGTGGCCGCGGGCTTAAGGTCGCCCGCCTTGTCCCGCAAGAGCAGGAAGCCCCGGTTGGCCTGCATGACCTTGATGGCCATGGCCATGATGATGGAAAGCAGGGTCTTGAGTTCCAGCACCGAGTTGACGATGTTCCCCACCTCGTAAAGGGTGAGGAGCTTCTTGTGGGCCAGCTCGTCGATCTTAGGGGTCCGCGAGTCCTCCGAGTCCTTGGAGACCTCCAGGGCGAACCGCAGGCGGGTGCCGCCGATGGAAATCACGTCCTGGCTGCGCAAGGGGTTCTCGGTGACGCGGGCGCCGTTCAGGAAGGTGCCGTTGGTGCTGCCCAGGTCCTTGAGGGAGATGCCGCCCATCCCCAGCATGATCTGGCAATGCTGCCGGGAGACCAGGGGATCGGTGACGACGATCTCGCAGGTGGTGGAGCGGCCCAGGATGGTGGTGGGCCGGGAGACCTTGAACACCTGCCCCTGCTCCGGCCCGGCCATGACGGTCAGGGTGATTTGCGGCTTGCCCGTGGACTTGGGGGGGGTGAGGATGATGCGGCCCGGAGTGGACGGTTCGGCGGATTGGGGAGAAGGCATTTCATGACCTTTCGAGGCGAATTATGAATTTTTAATTTTAAATTGTTGAAAGTTTTGATCCAAAGGTTCAACACTTTCCATAACTCGGAACTCACAACTCAAAACTTAGAATTTGTTTATTTTTTCAACGCGTATACCAGCACGCTGCAGTTGGCGATGTCCGTCACGAAAAGGTTGTTCTCCGCGTCCAGGGTGACGCCGTAATACTTGGGGGCGGTGCGGTAATTGCCTTGGGGCGTTCCGAACTCGGTCAAATAATACCCCTCCGGGTCGAAAACTTGGATGCGCATGTCCCGGTCGGTCACGAAGATGTTGCGCTTGGAATCCACCGCCACGCCGATGGGCGCGGCGAACTCGCCCCTCCCTGACCCCCTTTTGCCGAACTTGTTCTTGAAGACGCCCCGGTAGGTGAAGACCTGGACCCGGTAGTTCTTCTCGTCCACCACCAGCAGGTTCTGGGCGCTGTCGGTGGTCAGGCCCGTCGGGCAGTTGAACTCGCCCAGCCGCGCGCCCTGGATGCCAAACTTGTTGATCACCTTCCCGGCGGAATTGAAGACCCGGATGCGGTGGTTGCCCGTATCCGAGACGTAGATGTTGTCCTTTTCGTCCAAGGCCAGGGCTTGGGGGTGGAAAAACCCCCCTGTCCCGATCTCAATTTTACCCGTTGTGGGCGAGGCAGGCTCGCCAAATTTCGCCAAAAGTTGCCCCATTTTTCCGATAATTTGGACATTGCAGGTCTTGGCGTCCAAAACCACCAGGTTCCCCCCCTGGTCCACGGCCAGTGAAACCGGCATCAAGAAGGAGATTTCCTTGGGGTCCTGCACCTCCTTCCCGAATTTGCCCACGGAATAAAGGAATTTGCCGTCAAAATCAAAAACCTGTATGTTGCACTTGAGGGAATCGCAGACGTAAATGCGTTTCTGTGAGTCCACGGCCACAGCCAGGGGCGAGATGAAGTTGCCGTCTTCCTTGCCCCGAGTCCCGATGGCTTTGATGAGCTTGTAATGGTAGCCCTGGTACCGCAGGGTGTTGATGTCCCCCGGATCCTTGGCCGCCTCTTTCTTGGTTTCCTCTTGAATGATGGTGTGGGTCAAAACCTCCTGGGTTTTACTGCCGATGCCAATAGGGGCGTCTAATACCTTGAGCGGCAGATTTTCCAGGTCGGCTTTCATCTCATTGGCCGTCTGATAACGTTTAGAGACTTCTTTTTGCAACGCTTTCATGATGACGGCTTCCAGTTCCTTGGGCAAATTGGCGTTTAACTTGTGGGGTTCGGTGACGTCATCCTTGAGGATCTTGTTAAGGACCACCATGGGGACCTCATCGTAAAAGGGAAGCTTACCCGTCACCATTTCGTACAGGATGACCCCTACCGAATAAACATCCGAGGCCTTGGCCGGGTGCCCCAGCACCTGTTCCTTGGCCATGTAGTAAAGGGTGCCCCCAATGCCCGCCCCGTTTTTCCCCGCCTGGATGACGGCCGTGCCGAAATCGGTGATTTTGGCTTTTCGGTCGGAGGTCAGGAGGATATTGCCGGGCTTTAGGTCCCGGTGGATGACATTCTTGTCGTGGGCGTATTGGAGCGCGGAAAGGATTTGGATGACAATATCGACGGCTTCCTTGAAAGTGAGGGGGGTTTCCTGGATGAGCTGGGCGAGGTTCTTCCCATCCACGTATTCCATGACCATGAAGAAAATGTTCTCGGCCCTGTCAACCGTCAGGATTTGGACGATATTGGGATGGTCCAGGGAGGCCAGCAGCTTGGGTTCAGCGATGAGGTTGGTGAACTCTTCTTTTTGGTTGTGGGGTATTTTGATGGCGACTTTCTTGCCGATCCAGGTGTCCTCGGCCAGCCAGACGGTGCCGAAGGTGCCGCTGCCCTTGATCTCAAGGAGTTTATATTTGTCGATATTTCCCTGAAGCATCAGGCCCCCTCACTGTCAGACTGGCTTATTTTATCAGAGCTTTTTCGGCCTGTAACCATCTTAACCTGGACGAGCCGGAACCAAACAGGGTTGCATCCGCTACTTTCACGGGTGAATCCACTGTAAAAGCGCCCGATCCCTTAGGTCGGGAAATTTTCGGCTTTTTGTATAAAATTTCACGACTAAGAGACTAAAGGACCTTTTCAAGTCCTCCCTCCAGGGTTTTAAGTCGGCGAAAATTTTAAATCCACGGTGATTTGTTGGTTTTTGACGGCGATGCCTTCGCACGCCAAAAGCCTTATTTTCCATTCCAACCCGCTGCCATAGCCGCCCAAGAAGTTGCCCGAGGCAATAACACGGTGGCAGGGGATAAAGATAGGAATAGGGTTGCGGTTCAGCGCCTGTCCCGTGGCCCGGAAGCCGCACGGCGACCCGGACTTTTGGGCCACCCAGCCGTAGGTTCGCACCTGGCCCCAGGGAATTTCGGTGGTGGACCTTAAAACTCTTTGCTGGAAGGGGGTCAGGAAGGAAAGGTCGAACCTCCTGAAATCAAAGGGCTTTCCGGCCAATGCCAGGCGGGTCTGTTTTTGGACCGCAGAGGGAACGGGGGCGGCGGGCTGGTTCCAGGTTTCCTCCGGCAGGGGCGGCAAATACCCGCGCAGCCCCTTGAGGGCCTGCTTCCGGCTGGGCCTGGGTAGGACCAGCGCCGCGAGACCCTTGGCCGTCCATGCCGCCGCGCAGCATTCCCGGCCCACGTGGAAAAAACCAAAGCGTAGTTTCGGCATTTGAATCACCAAGGCACTCTATTAAAAGACTTTACCGGTTCAAATTATTTTCTTCTTTTTGCCCTTTGCGCGTTGATCCAATCGTAACTTTGGCAGCCCAAGGCTTTGGCGGATAGGAAATAAGCCGCAGCCCCGGCGCCAATGGGCAGGAAGACCTCCCACACGCGGTTTCCCGGCGGATTCCAGGCTTTTAGGCCCCACAAAAAGGCTTCCGTCACCGCGGCCATCACCACAGTAGCCGAAAGAATCTTGCCCCCTTCCCGGAACACGGCCGGGAAGTCGAACTTCACCCCCTGGCGGATCAACCCGTGGCAAAGGAAAAAGAAGGTTGAAAAGACCCCGACGGTGGTGGCCAGGGGCAGGGCCAGGAATTTCAAGTGGGGGTCGTTGAGGAAAAGGAGGGCGGAAAGGTTCAAAAGCGCGGTGGAAACCATGCTCACCACGGCCGCCCAAAAGGGCCATTGGGGTTTTTGGAGGGGGTAAAAGGACTGTGCCGCGATCTTGATGCCCGAATGCGCGAAGAGCCCCAGCGCGTAAAGGCAGGTGGCCTCCGAAACCAGTTGGGTGGCCTCCTCGCCGAAGTGACCGTGCTGGAAGGCCAGGCGGCAGATGGGCTGGCTGACAATGCAGAGTCCAACGGTGGCAGGGACCATGATGAAGGCCGCCGCCTCCAAGGATTGTCCCAAAGTCTGGCTGAATCCGTCCCGGTCTCCTTCCGCCCATTGCCGGGACATGAGGGGCAGGACCACGGTGGCGATGGAAACCCCGAAAACGCCGTAGGGCAACTGCATGAGCCGGTTGCCGTAGTTCAGGCAGGTAATGCTTCCGTTTTGTAAAAAAGAGGCGAAGATTTGGTTGAGAAGGAAATCCACCTGGGTGACGGACAGGCTGATGACCGCGGGCGCCAGGAGCGTGAGGATTTCCTTGATTCCGGGATGGGTGGGAGGCCAAGCCAGCCGGAACCGCCCTCCGAGGGCGCGCACATCGGGCCATTGGATGATCCATTGGAAGGCGAAACCCACGGTGGTGGCGATGGTCCAAAGGTAGATTTTGAGCGTCTCATCTTGTGAGGAGCGCAGGGAGGGCCAGAAATAAAGGTAAAGCCCTGTCAGTATCAGGGTAAGGTTCATGGCCATGGGCGCGAAAGCCGGTACCGCGAAACGGTTGAAGGAGTTCAAGGTGCCCATCCAAAGGGCCGCCATGGAGACGAAAAGGAGTACCGGGAAAAGGATGCGCGTCAGCGACACGGTGAGGGCGTATTTGGCGGGGTCGCCGGAGAACCCCGGGGCCACCACGTGCACCAGGAGCGGCGCCACCAGGATTCCCAGGCCTAGCGTCACTCCCACGGCCAAAAGCAGCGTGGTAAAGACCTGGGAAATGAGCTTCCAGGCTTCTTCGGGTTTTCCATCCTTAATCGCTTTGGAAAGGACCGGCACAAAGGCCGGTGAGAAGGCGCCTTCGGCAAAAAGATCCCGCAGCAGGTTGGGGATCCGGAGGGCCGCGAAATAGGAGTCGGAAACGAGCCCGGCCCCAAAAATCCACGAATTGAGCAGGTCCCGGCCGAAACCCGCGACGCGGCTGATGGAAGTGGCGATGGACACCACCCGGAAATGCCCGGCCACCTGGTGGGCCGTCCGGCGCCCGGCTTTGACGCCCGCGCCCTCAATGGCCATGATTGACAGCCCTCCGCCCTTCGTTTATAAAGGCAGTCCACAGTCGACGGTCCACAGTCGACAGCAAGGCCGGCAAGGATTCGCTTGGAGGGCCTGGCTGTGAACTGTCGACCGTCGACTGTGAACTTGCCTTTTTGGAGGATTCATGCCGATCATCAAGTCGTCGATCAAGGATGTCCGCCGCATCAAGCGCCGCACCGCCCGCAACTCGGCGGAAAAGAACAAGATCCGAACCGTCATGAAATCCGTCCGTGCGGCCCCAAGCGCCGAGGAGGCATCCCAAAAATTGAAGGAAGCCATGCAGGTACTGGACAAGGCCCAGGCGCACGGCATCCTCAAACGCAATACCGCCTCCCGCCATGTTTCCCGCCTTTCTTCATTTGTTAACGCGAAATTCAAGAAGTAGTTCGAAGTAGTTCACAGGCAACAGTTCACGGCTGACAGCTTGGCTCCCTTCCATCTGTCACCTGTGAGTTGTGAACGGGCGTTTCTTTCCCCATTTCAAAACCCACATCTCCAAGTAAACGGCGGGCACGGCCTTGCCCAGGCGGCCGGTGACTACGCCGGCCTGCAGGCGGATCAGATCCCGCAGGGCGCCTTTCAGCTCCTCCGTTGAAAACTGGCCCGACTGCTCCCATAGGGCCTTGAGCCGAAAGGGATGCAGGCCCAGTTTTTGGGCCGCGTCCGCCTGGCTCATCCCCTTGGAGCGGCCCAGGGCCACGGCCAATAGTTCCCGGATGCGCCCATAAAGCAGCATGATGGTGCCCGTGTCCACACCCTCCCCCAGGCGGGCCATGAGCCCCAGGGCCTTCTCGGCCTGGCGCAGGCCCACCGCGTCCAGCAATGGGAAAATTTCGGATTCCACCCCAGGAACGGGCAGTTCCTTCACCATTTCCACATCAGTGGCCTTTTGGGGATAAACATAAAGGGCCAGTTGGTCCAGGGCCCGCCGCAGGTAGGCGATATCCGGGCCGGTCTTCTGCACCAGGAGCTGCGCCGCCTCCTCGGGAAGGGCCAGGCCCAGGGCCTGAGCCTGCTGCTTGAGCCATCCGGCGAGTTTCCATTCGGGCATGTCGGAGCACTGCACGGCCCAACCCATGCGCTCGGCCGCGGCCACGGCCCTAACGGTTTTGCGCAGGCCCGGCGCCAGGAAGACCAAGTGGGAGGAGGGGTTGGGATTTTGGAAATATTCCTTGAGTTGCTCCAGGGCCGCCTCCGCATGCCCCCCCAGAATCTTTTCCCCGTGTTGCACTAGCAGCATCTGGGCGCCCGAGAACAGCGAGGCCGTCTGTGCCGCGGCCAGCACTTCCCCCAGCTTGTCCGAACCGCCGTCATAGGTTTGGAGGGTGCCGTCCGGTGATTGCTTCCGGAATTGTTCCCTCAAGGCCCGGGCGCCTTCGGCGATGACTCCGTCGGATTCACCGAAAAGCAACACCAGGGCGGGCAGGCCGCCCTTCAATCGGTTCAAAAAATCGTCAAAATACATAATTGGCTATGGGATGTTTCTGGGGATGGGCCCGTGGGAAATCGGTGTGGCCATGGGCAGGGGTGTGGCCTGGGGTGGCACCGGTGGAATGGTGGAAACAGCCGTGGGCGTCTTGGGTTCCTCATTTTTCACGTAAAAGAAGGTGATGCCCACCAGCTGGCCGTCCACGGTCAGGTGGATGGTATAGAGGCCCAAGTCGCGGGGCAGGCCGGATTGGCCGTACTCGGAGTGCATGTGATCCATGCCAAGGGTCAAATTGACCAGGAACCACTGGTAGGTTTCGTTTTGCACCGTCAGGAGCCGGTCGGTGAATCCCACCTGGAACTCCTGGTCGAACTTGGCGATACGGATATTGGAGGGCGAGTAGCACTCCACGGTGGCCGTGTGGATTCGGCTGGAGGGTTTGAGGAGGAAATAGGCGAAATAGCAGACCTGGTTGTTCTTGTCCGGGTAAAAATAGTTGACGCTGTCCGCGGGATAGTCGTCCACGACGCGCGTGCAGGTGATCATGTGGCTGACGATGATATCCTGGTTGGGCGCGGGGTTGGAGGCTTGGTCGGCGGGCGCGTCCTTGACCGTGGTGGCCGGGTTCTCGCCGGCGTTCTTGGGCACCCCACCGGTGATCCACTCCAAATCGGCCCCGGTTTTGGCCGCAAAAAAAAGAAACAGAACGGCCAAAACCCGGGCGGAAATTTTAAATTTGAATTTAACCATTTCCAATCTTTCGTCTTTCCACCGTTAATTAAAAATTTAAAATTGAGAATTCAAAATTCCCATTTGGCTTTGCCAAATGGGTCAGTTCCCTTCCAGCACCCTTCGCACCACCACGTAGGCCGTGTCGCCGGCCAGCTGGGTGACCGCCTGGTCCATGGTCATGTTGGGCGCTCCGGTGTATTGGGGCGTATAGAAGAAATAGCTGTGGATCTTGTTGTCGTCCTCCACGAAGGTTTTCTTCTCCTGCTCGTCCACGGCCGCCAGGTCGTAGACGACGGAAAGCCGGTACTCCAAAACGTAGTTGTTGGTGGCGTACATTTGGGGTTCCTGGACGTACTGGCGGAGGGTCATCTTGACCACCATGTCCGCCTTGTCCGGATCCACCACCGGCAGCCTCCCGTCGATCTGGAACTGGTGGATGATCGCCTGCGTGAAGATGGTATCCAGCCCGTAATAGCTGGTCCGGTTGTCCACCAGCGCCACGCCAACGCTTTGGATGTAGGACGGCACCACTAGGGCCGCCGGGTGGCAACCGGTCATTCCCACCAAAAGGCACGTTAAGGGAATCCAGGGAAAAATTTTCAGCCTTTTCATTCGTTCCATCGAACCTTCACCCTTTCCTGTTTCTAACCCTTTCTCTTTTTTCAGTTATAGCTATTTTCCCAAATTTTATACATTCACAATTTGAAAAATTTGTGGTGATGTCCGGTTTCGCCTGGCTGCCGACGGCCAACCGTGAACCCTCAACCGCCTTTGACGATGAAATTAGCCAGTTTGTCCTTCACCCAAACCAGCTTGACGATTTCCCCGGTAACGGCCTTGGAGACCCTCTCGTCCGTCCGGGCCAGCTCCCGGATGGCGGTTTCCTCCAGCCCCACGGGCACGCTCACCCGCGTGCGCACCTTGCCGTTGACCTGAACGGCGATCTCTACGACTTCAGATCTCATCAATGCCGGGTCGTGCTTAGGCCAGCCCGCGTCCAGCAATTCCCCCTTGCCCAAGCGGCTCCATATTTCAGAGGCGACATGGGGGGTAAAGGGTCCCAAGAGCTTGACCAGGGACTCCACGGCCTCGCGGAGGATGGGCGTCCGGGCGGCCGGGTCCGCCTTGTAATCGTAAAGCAGGTTGATGAGTTCCATCATGGCGCTGATGGCCGTGTTGAACTTGAAGCCGCCGTCCATGTCCTGGGTGACCTTTTGGATGGTCTGGTGTGTCTTGCGGCGCACTTCCTTGTCCCGCTCCGTGGCGGCTTGGGGGGCGCCGCCCGCGTTGAAGTCGGGCCTTTCCAAGAGTTCTTGGAAGAGCCTCCAGACGCGGTTGAGGAAGCGGAAGGCGCCTTCCACGGCCCGGTCGTCCCATTCCGCGTCCCGTTCGGGAGGGCCGATGAAGAGCGTGTAGAGTCGGAAGGTGTCCGAGCCGTACTTTTGGATGAGTTCGTCGGGCTGCACCGAGTTGCCCTTGCTCTTGGACATCTTCACCCCGCCCTTGGTGATCATGCCCTGGGTGAAGAGGCGCCGGAAGGGTTCGTCGAAGGAAATAAGGCCCAGGTCCTTGAGCACCTTGGTGATGAAGCGCGAGTAAAGCAGGTGCAGGATGGCGTGCTCCACGCCGCCGATGTACTGGTCCACGGGAAGCCACTGGTTGGCGGTTTGGGGGTCGAAGGCCTGTTTGGAATCCTTGGCCGAGACGTAGCGCAGGAAATACCAACTGGAATCCACGAAGGTGTCCATGGTGTCGGTTTCGCGCCGGGCTTCTCCGCCGCATTTGGGGCAGGCGGCCCTCACGAAGGAGGGCACGGCCTTCAAAGGCGACTCGCCGGTGGGCTTGAATTCCACGTCGTGGGGAAGCTTGACCGGAAGGTCCTTTTCAGGCACCGGAACCCAGCCGCATTTTCCGCAATGGATCATGGGGATAGGAGCGCCCCAGTAGCGCTGCCGGGAAATCAGCCAGTCCCTCAGGCGGTAGGTCACCGCGCCCTTGCCCAGCTTTTTTTCCGTGAGCCACTCGGTCATTTTTGTCTTGGCGACTTCCACCTTGAGGCCGTCCAGGAACCCAGAGTTGATGAGCTTGCCATCGTCCGTGTAGGCCTCCTCCTGGGGGTCGAAAACGTGGCCCGAGGCTTTCCAAGCCCGCTTGACCTCGTCGTCCGGGTCGATGACCTGCACGATGTGGATTTTGTATTTCTGGGCGAAATCGAAGTCGCGGGTGTCGTGGGCCGGCACGGCCATGATGGCGCCCGTACCGTAGTCCATCAAGACGTAATTGGCGATATAAATCGGAATTGCCTTGCCATTGACCGGGTTGACGGCCTTCGCGCCCGTGTCCAGGCCCAGCTTTTCCGCGTTCTCGCCGGTTCGGTCCAGAGCGCTCTGCTTTTTGACGTCCTCCACGAAGGTCCGGACCTCGGCTTCCTTGGGCGTCCCCTTCACCAGTTCCGGAACCATGGGATGTTCGGGCGCCAGCACCATGTAGGTGGCCCCGAAAAGCGTGTCAGGCCGTGTGGTAAAAACCGTGATGATTTCGGAACGGCTTTCCACCTGGAAGTTGACCGCCGCGCCCTCGCTTTGGCCGATCCAGTTTTTTTGCATGGTCTTGACCCGCTCGGGCCAATTTCCCAGCCGGGCGATGTCGGCCAGGAGGCGCTCTGCGTAGGCCGTTATCTTGAGGAACCACTGTTCCAACTCCTTCTGGATAACCTCGCTGTCGCACCTTTCGCAATGGCCTTCAATCACTTGCTCGTTGGCAAGGACCGTCAGGCAGGAGGGGCACCAGTTCACGTAGGCCTTTTTGCGGTAGGCCAGGCCTTTCTCGTAGAGCTTCAGGAAAATCCATTGGGTCCAGCGGTAGTAATCGGGCAGGCAGGAAACCACTTCCTTGTCCCAGTCGTAGCCCATGCCCCAGTCGTAGAACTGGCCCTTCATGCGCTCGATGTTCTTGAGGGTCCAGTCCTCGGGGTGGATGCCCTTGTGGATGGCCGTGTTCTCAGCCGGCAGCCCGAAGGCGTCAAAACCCATGGGGTTCAGTACGTTGTGGCCCAGGGCCCGGAAATAGCGGAACACCGCGTCGCCGATGATGTAGTTGCGGCCGTGGCCCGCGTGCAGGAAGTCCCCCGAGGGATAGGGGAACATGACCAGGGTGTAGTACTTCTTGGCGGTCTTGGCGAGGTCGCAGGAAAAGACACGGCGGTCCTTCCAATGCTTTTTCCAGCGTTGCTCGATGTCGGTGAAGTTATAGGCTTCCATGGCGCCTTCCAAAGGGGGTTAAGGAGAGGAAATTATATAAAAGAAACCGGGAATTTTAAGGTTTTCTTGGGGTTGATTCCCAGGCTGGGTATGATTGCGGGTTTCTGAAAGTCCTGGCCATTCCTACGGTCTTGTCTTGGCCGAGGCTGGGAGATCCGGGAAATCAACCTTAAACCCCGCCTCTAAGAGCGTGTTGCCCAGCAGGTTGTCCACGTAGGGGTCATACAAGTAGGAAGCGTAATCCCTCAATTCGGTGTACAACGCGAAGTCCCGGTCCACCTGGAATTGGAGTCCCATGGCCACCTGCAAAGCCACTCCGATAAAATAACCCGCGCTGCTGGGCAGGTCCAATCCCACCCCACCGTAAAGGTAGGGCTCCACGATCGTGTCGGTGGGAGAGGTCAATTGAAGGTTGGCCATCACCGCCCACTCCTGCGAGAATCTTTCCAGGTCGGCGAAAACCGAAACATTGTCGGGAAAATCATAACCCAAAGCCCCGAAAAAGGTCCCAAGGGCCTGCGACGACCCGTTGTAGGAAACTGGATCCAGGGCGAATCCCCCGCCGGTCTTCACGAAAAACCCGCCATTGGGCATGGCCGGGGCTGGGCTGCGGCCCTGACCGTTCCAAGGGCTCAATATCAATCCGAGGTCGATTGGGTAGTCCAATGTCGTGAAACGGAAAGGAGGGAGAGAAGACCAAGTGTAGGTCAGGTTCTCAAATGCCACATTGGCCCCGGATTCCAGGAAAAGGCTGAGGCCCGGGTCCAAGGGGCATTCCAGCCCCACCCTTCCCCGGAGGGTCGGGGCTGGGGGCGCATACACGGGAGCATAGAATGGGTACTGGTAAGTGAAGAGGCCGTAACCAACGTAAAGGGGGGCAGTCCATCCCAAACCCGCCGTGAGATAAGGCCTGAGCAGTCCCCCCCCGAACCGATACCGGGCCGCCAAAAAGCCATCATCCAGGGTTGCGGGGAAAACGACCTGGCTTGCGGTTTGGATCTCGGGAAGACCGTAAAAACCACCCCCCAGCCAAAAGGACCACCGGTCGTCTAGGGCGTATCCCAGGGCGAATTCCCCGCCCCGTCCAAAGGTCCGGAAGGAGGTATCATAATTTTCCCCCAGAAAATCCAATCCCGGCCCCATTTGGAAACGGAAATGCTTCAGGACGTCCAAAAGAGGATCGGTTGGGGCGGGTACTTTAGAGGAAGGGCTTTTTTCAGGGACAAGGTCCGGCGGCGGGGGCATTTCAGCTTCTTGAGGGCCTTCCATGTAGGCCACGCTGCTGTTGACCCGCATTGCCCTGGGCGACGGGGATTCCAGCCATTGGACGAAATCCCTCAGCCGGGGGTTGCCCCCGTGGAGGAGGAGGCTCTCCCGGCACTCGTCCAAGGCCGCCTTCTCGTCGTTCATTCGGTAGTAGCAATAGCCCAGCAATTGGCGGACCTTCCAATTTTGGGAATCGCCCCGAAGGGCCAGTTGAAGGTTGACCGCCGATTGGGAATAACGGCCCCCTGCGTATTGGAACAAGGCGTCCTGGTAGTAAAAGCTGCTCTCGTCGGCGAAAAGCGGATAGACTGATAAGGAAAATAAAACCGCTAAGACGAGTGTTCGCATTCATACCCCCAGCCATATATCGCATCTTACCAACGATTTTATTTAATCATCTATTTCTTGGCCTGTTTCAGCCGATCCTTTACTCCAACGCCACCGGGCCCACGTGCCTCACCCGTCTTTTAAGGTCCAGCCATATTTCCCCGCCCATCTGGGTCCACCGCCTGCAAAAGGCGTGGTCCTCGCTCAGGTAACGCTCCTCCTCGACCCCGCAGTTGAAAAAAGCGTAGCGGTATGGGCTTTTCGCCAGGGGGTCGCCCATGGTGAAGGTCCCCGAATAGCGTAGCTGCGGATAGCGTTCCATCATCCGCTCAAAAACGGCCCGGCGGATCAGGGTGAACCCCAGCCCCACGCGCCGGGCCCGGGCAAAACCGCCGCTCTGTACCTCCACAGGGGGCTCCAACAGTTCAAAGGAGCTGTCCCAGTCTTTCCCGTTTTCAGGGCCGACGGGCTTTCCGCGCTTGTCCGGGTAGGGCGCCGCAGCCATGTCCACCCCGAAATCCAAAAGCCGGAAAAGTTGTTCGGGCTCGAACCCGATGTCCGCGTCCGCGAAAAGGAGGTGCGTCGCGGTGGGATTGGAAAGGAACCGCGCCACGATGTCCTGCCGGGCCCGCTGGATAAGCGCGTCCCCCCACTGGGCCAGGGCGTTGAAGCCCACATCCCCCCGGCGGTAACAGGCCATCTGGAGCTTCAAGACCGACCGGGCGTATTGGGCCGTGACCTGGGAGGCGAAGCAGGGCGTGCCCACGATGACGTAGGGAAGGCTCACGGGGCGCTTTTCCCTTCCCCGGCTTCCCGGAGGGCGAAATCACCCTCGAAGTTCACCTGGCCCAGGTGGGTTAAGCGGCTCTTTAAATCCACCCAGATTTCACCGCCCATGTCCGTCCAACGGCGGCAAAAACTGTAGTCCTCGCTGAGGTACTCGTGGGTCTTTTCGTCCACCATGCAGTCGAAAAGCGCGAAGCGTTGGGGGCTTCCCGCCAGGGGATCGTCCTGGCGGTCCACGGCCCCATAGTGAAGTTCGGGATAGCGCTCAGCCATCCTCAAGAGGGCTTGGCGGCGGATCATCAGGAAACCCGTGCCCGCGTAGCGCGCCCGGCCGAACCCGTTTTTTTCCACCGGCGGGTTTTCCAGCTCCACCACGTAGCGCAGGACCGCGGTCTCAAGCCGGTCCCGGCCCTCCAGGGCCAGGGCCTTCACTTTCCCCCAGTCGATGCGCTTCAGGGGATAGGCCGCCGCGCACACCTCCGCGCCGGACTGGAGGAGCCGGAAGACCTGTTCAGGGGCGAATTGGATGTCCGCGTCGATGAACAGCAAATGGGTGGCGCCGGGAATGTCCAGGAACCGGGCCGCCAGGTCCTGCCGGGCGCGGGTGATCAAGGCCTCGTCCTCGCACAAAAGGATCGTGACCCCGGTCCCCTTTTGGGCGCAGGCGGCCTGGAGGGCCAACAACGAGAAGAAAAAAGGGCCGGTCAGTTGTCCGCCGTAACAGGGCGTGGCCACCACCAAGTGGGAGTTCATGGGATTCTCATTTTTTATAGCTTTTATCGGGGACGAACTTCAAGGCAACGCCGTTGATGCAGTACCGCAGGCCCGTGGGCCGCGGTCCGTCGTCGAATACATGCCCTAAATGAGCCCCGCAGCGGGGGCAATAGACCTCGGTGCGGCGCATGAGGAAGGAATTGTCCTCACGGGTGGCGACGTTTTCGGGATAAGCGGGCTTGAAAAAGCTCGGCCAGCCCGTGCCGGACTCGAACTTGGCGCCGGAGCCGAAAAGCTCCACGCCGCAGGCCGCGCATTCGTAAACGCCCTCCTCGTGGTTTTCCCAAAGCCCTCCCTTCCCGAAGGGCTTTTCGGTGCCGTGTTCGCGCATAACCCGGTATTGCTCGGGCGTCAGGATGGCCTTCCACTGCGCGTCGGATTTCACGATCTTGTCTCCCATGTCTTTTCCCTTTCCCGACTTCATTGATTTTTCTTTCCAGGCTCCTCTTTCCAGGGAATCAGTTTTTCCTTCGCCAGTTCATGGGCCAACAACTTCCCGAAAAAGACGCAGCCGTCGGGATTTAAATGGGTATCGTCGCCTGTCAGGGGGTAGTAGGAAAGATGCAAAGCGTTCATGACAGGGCCTATGTCCAAATAGGGAACATGGTATTTATTAGCCACTTCCTCCCGAAAGGCCGGCCAATACTTTTGGGAACCCTCCCGTCCCGTGTAGGTGAATAGGATCAAGAGCCTTGGCGGTTTGCCGGAGGATGTTTTCATGCCAGCAAGCTTCCGATTGAGCACATCCCAGGGTCTTCCATAAAATTCGAGGATCCAATCGTGGATTTCCGGGATGGTCATGACGCTGCCGTCGAAAACAAGGTTGTTTCCCACGACGTTCACCAGATGGTGGGCCTTGCAATAATCGTAAAATTTCCGCGGCAAGCCGTCGGGGATCCGGTCCAACGGGGGTTTCATGAGGTATTCCATGTCCGGGGGAAATTTGGGAATGCCGTCGGAAGTCAGGGGATGATCAAAATATCGCTCATAGGCCATGCCATCCATATTCGGGCTAAAGATGATGACCAAATCAACGTCGTTGCGCTGGACGGCCTCCGGCAATTCGTAGGTCGGCCAAAGGAAAAAGTCGGAATGCTTGCCAAAGGTTAAAACCTCATAGTTCCAGGGAACATCCTCCAGCGCGGCCTGGAAATTCAATTCCCGCTCGATGGACGGGGCGAGGATCAAATTTTGGCTCCACTCCGGGGTATCGGGAGGATGGGTCAAGGGATGGCGTTCGGAGGGAAAGGGAAAAGGTTGGGCTTCCACGCTCCGGGAATCCCCGACGATGAAGATACGGTAGGTGTTTTTGGGTTTGGGGGCGGGGTACTCCGGCGCGAATACACCATTGGAATTATAATCACGTGTTTGAAACAGGTCCCGGTAGGAAATAATCATGTGACTTTCGGATTCGGAAACAAAAAACTTTCGTTTGTCCGAGGGATCCGGGATAAAACCCATCCACGGGGCGAAGGGGGCGTTGGATTGAACCGCGTCCTTGAAATATTTGTCCGCCGGGAGGGTGTCACCCCAACCATTCCTAAAAGTCACCGGCTGGTTGGAGGGATCGCTGAATTGGGTATACCGTCTGTCCGTAATAAAACGCTCGGCCGGAAACCCTTTCGACGCCAACCGGCCATAAAGAATGTTGTCGCTTGTGCAAAGGGCGAGCACTTTATCGAGCGGGGTTCCCGCCGGCAAAAGGGTCACCGGGGCTTTTCCCTTCCAATCCATCCGGAAGACCGCTGGCAAATCCCTGTCGGCCAGGTAAAGCGTGCTTCCCTGGCACCAAAGGGCGGAGGGGTGTGGAATTTGGGTATTGTTGTTGAGGACGACGGAAACCAAACCGGTCCCTAAATCCAGTGCTTTCAGGGTGCCCGAATCGGGCTGGGTAAAAAAGATGGAATTCGCCCGGGCCATGAAAGCCATGGCAACGACGCCGTCCATCGAAACCTGTTCCTTGGGCAGGTCGGAAGGGGTGGCGGTTGCGGAGGGGGACGTGGCGGCCGCAGGTTTAGGGGAGCCTCCCGCAAAAGTAGTGACGGTCCCGGCCTTGAGATACACCAGGCGCAATAGCTTGTTGCCGAAATCGTTGACCACCAGGCGGTCGTCCGGAAGGCAAAGCACCCCACGGGGATCGTTGAATTGGGCCACGGTTACAGGGCCGTCCAATTTCCCGGCCCTATCCTGCCCGGCAAGGGTGGTGACCTCATTGTTTTGGTCAAGGTGGATAATGCGGATGCGGTGGTTGCCGGAATCGGCGACGAAAAGGCGGGTGCCATCATTGCTGACCGCCAAACCCAGGGGTACGTTGAAAAAGGCCGTATCGAAGCTCCCGTCCCTGAACCCGGGTTGACTTTCATCCCCGGCGACTGTGGCGATAGGAGCGAACAAGGGCCGGACAGCCTCTATTTCGGGAGGGCTCAACAGGCTGAAGAAGACCGTTAAAAACGAGATAAATAGGGTTTTAGAAGTTGTCATTGAGTGTTTCGAACGAGCCGGAGATAGTTTCAACTATTTTGACGGGAAACAACGAATGGTTTCCATAAAAAAATACCCGCCTTCGGGTTTAGGCCAGTCCGGGCTGCAGTTTCTCGCCCATGACCGAATAGGGCCTATGGGTGCCGCTTTTGCCCTTGATCCGGACGGGTTCCAAGGCTTCCATCCGGAACAGGTCGCCGGCGATGAGGGCCAAATCCTGGTTGATGAGGATCTGCCCGTCCTCGGCGATGGCGCAAAGCCGGGAGGCGAGATTGACCATATCACCGATCAGGGTGAATTCCATGCGCCGGGCCGAGCCCAGGTTCCCAATGACCACGTCCCCCCCCGCCATGCCTACCCCTAGCCCGGTATGGATGCTCTCGCTGTAATTTTCCTGGAAAGTGCCTTGGATTCGGTGGAAGGCATCCTGCATCCTCAACGCCGCCAATAAGGCTTTTTTCGCCGAAGCCTCCGGCGCATCGGCGGGCAAGGGGAAAAAAGCCATGATGGCGTCGCCGATATACTTGTTGATCTCCCCCCCGGAAAAGGCGATGACTTCCTCGAACTCGGTGAACATGCGGTTTAAATATCGAACCGTCTCCTGGGGCTTGAGTTTTTCCGTCATGGTGGTGAAGCCCCGCACATCCGAGAAAAGCACAATGGCCCGCGTTAATTCCCCCTCCCAGACGGCCTGCCGCCCCTTTTGGGTGGCGAACTGGGAGGCCTTGGTGCCAACGAACTTGTCCAGGACATGCCGTGTTTCGATGAGCTTCTTTTCCTTTTCCTGGAATTGTCCCACGGCCAGCTCCATCAATTCCTGTTTCTTCTTTTCCAAATCCCCGGAGGCGGGGTTCCGGAGTATTTTGTAATCCTCAGGCAGCAGCTTGCAGCGGATTAAAAAAAACTGCAGTTCCACGAAAAGTCCCCTTTGGGCCTTATGGAAAAAGTCAAGCCAGGAAAAGAGAAGGACCATGACTCCCGCCACGCCCGCGCCCAGGCAAGCTTTCCAGTTTCCCGTAAAGTGCCAACAAACACCTGCCGGCAGGAGGACGATCAATAAACACCAAAGGGCGGCGGCGGAAACTTCCAAGTGGAAGGAAGTTTTATGTTCAGGTAGGGACATAGTCTTTTCCTAAAATCGTTTAACTATTCAGGGACGATTTTCTCCCTGCCACCCATTAGTTTAGCAGTTCAGGAAATCGGCGTCTTGGAATTTCGTCCGAGTCGGCTGGATAGGGTGTCAGCACGGATGTTGTCGGATGAATTGGTACAGTTCTTCGGCTGATTCCTCGACCGAAAGATGGGAATGATCCATGACGATGGATTCAGGCGTCTTGCGAAGTCCCCCTACGGGGCGGCGGATGTCCCTTTCGTCCCGTGCTTTTACGTCTTCCACGACTTTTTCCAAGGTGGTCACAACGCCGACCTTCTCCAAGTCCTTCAGCCGGCGCTTGGCGCGCATTTCCACCGAGGCGTCCAGGTAAAACTTGTACTGCGCACCGGGAAAAACGTCCGTGCCGATGTCCCGGCCCTCCAAAACCGCGCCCCCGTAAGGCGCGCTGTCCTCCCGGCCCATTTGTTGCTGCCGGGCCACCAGGATTTTCCGAACCGGGACCGAATTGGCGATATGGGCGGAGGCCTGGGTGACTTCGGGCGTGCGGATTTCCCGGCTCACGTCCTCACCGTTGAGGAAAACCCGGCCTTCGGGCTCCCCCGGTTTGAGCTCGATCTTGGATTCCCGCGCGATTTTTTCCAATTCCCCGTCGTCCCTCAGGTCAGTCTTTCGGCGCAGGGCCGCCAGGGTGACCGCCCGGTACATGGCGCCCGTATCGATGTGCAGGAATCCCAGTTTACGGGCCAGGGTCTTGGCCACCGTGCTCTTACCCGCGCCGGCGGGGCCATCAATGGCCACAATCATTGTTTTGTTCATGATACCGACGCCTTTTGGAGGAGATTCTCGAACCCCGGGAAGGAAGTATTGATGTTTTCCGTGTCCAAGACGGTGGTCGGCCCTTGGGACACCAGGGCCGCCACGGCCAGGGACATGGCCACCCGGTGGTCCCCGCCGGAAGAGATTCGGCAGCCTTTCAAGGGGGTGGGGCCCTCAATGATCCATCCATCCGCCGTGGGCTCGATAACCGCTCCCATTTTCCTTAAGGTTACGGCCATCATGAGGATACGGTCCGATTCCTTCACCTTTAGTTCCGCCGCGCCCCGCACCACGGTCGTGCCCTCGGCCTGGGTGGCGGCCACGGCGAGAATGGGAAATTCATCGATCATGCGGGGCGCGACCTCACCGCTTACCTCCACACCTTTCAATCGGGAGGAAACCACTATCAGGTCGCCCACTGGCTCTTCCCCGCCGCGGGTTTTGTGATGGAAAACTTCTATTTGGGCGCCCATGTCGTGAAGGACGTCCAAAAGGCCGGTCCGGGTAGGGTTGAGGCCGACGTTCTTCAGAACGATCCTGGAGTTGGGAACCAGCAGCCCCGCAACGATGAAAAACGCCGCGGAGGAAATGTCGCCCGGTACGCGGATCTTTTGGCCCTTGAAGGGCAGCACGGGGCCCCTCAAGGAGACGGCACCTCCCCGCTGGGTAAAAGGGACGCTGAAGGCGTTGAACATCCTTTCCGTGTGGTCGCGGGTGGGAGTAGGCTCGATCACCTTCGTTTCCCCCTCCGCGAAAAGGCTCGCCATCAAAAGCGCGCTCTTCACCTGGGCGCTGGCTACGGTCAGCTGATAAGTAATGCCCCGGAGCTTGCGCGTCTCGATTTTCAAGGGAAGAAGGTTCGCGTTTTCGGGTCCGGTGATCCTCGCTCCCATTTGGGCCAAAGGCTCCACAACGCGCCGCATGGGCCGCCGCTTCAGGTACTTGTCCCCCGTCAGGCGGCTGGTAAAGGGTTGTCCCGCCAAAACCCCCAGAAGGATGCGCGCCGTCGTGCCCGAGTTGCCTGCGTCCAGGGTTTTCTCCGGCGGCTTGAGGGAATTCAAACCCCTTCCAATGATGGTGAGCCGTTCTCCGGACCGCCTGATTTTGACGCCCATGCTTTTGAAAATACCGATGGTCGAGAGGCAATCGGCCGAAGGCAGGAAATGAGTGACGCGGGACACGCCGTAGGCCAGGGAGCCCATCATCACCGCCCGGTGGGAGATAGACTTGTCGCCGGGAATGGCGAGGATTCCTTGGAGGCGTTGGACGGGGTGGACGACAAGCTTTTTCACTGGAGTTTTTCCCGCAAATCCCTGGCTTTCTCAAAAAACGACATCCAATAACGGCTTTTGCCCTTTCCAAGGTTTCTTTCCAGTTGGGCCAATTGCCTCCGATATTGGGAGAGGAAGGATTTTATGTCACCTGCGTTTATTTCCACAATATCCCGCCACATGGCGGGATGGCCTGCCGCAATCCGGGTGAAATCCCGGAATCCGGGACCGACCGCCTGATGGAAGATTGGGGACTTTCCTCGGGTCTGGCCGTAGAGATGCATCAGGGCCGCCGCCAGCAGGTGAGGCAGGTGGCTGGTCAGGGCCACTCCCTTGTCATGGGCCTTGGCGTCGGTTACGACGGGCAGGGCCCCCACTTTTTTCCAAAACCCTGCGGCTTTTCGGACCAAGGGGTGGGGATTCTTAGGCAAGGGGGTAATAAAAACGACTTTCCCCCGGTAAAGATCGGCATCGGCGTAATGGGGGCCCGACTTTTCCTTGCCCGCCATGGGATGGCACGGCACGAAATGGTTTTGGATGCCCGGTATTCCCCGGACCGCCTCCACCACTCCGCCCTTTACGCTGGAAACATCCATGATCAATGTATCGGCCTGAATCCAAGGAACCAATTGCCTTAAAGTCGGCCCCATGGAACTGGAATGGGAACAAAGGACGACGACTCCGGCGTCTTCCACGGCCTTCTCCAAGCTGGGGGCGACCGGAAGAAGGCGGGCGGCTTTTTTTCTGGACGAGGCGCGGTGGTTCCATCCGACAAGGGAAAGGTCACCGTGTTTCTTGAGCGCAAGGGCCAAAGAACCGCCCAAAAGTCCCACGCCTATGATCGATATTTTTTCTTTCATTGGGATAGAATTTCCTCGAAGGTTTTCAAGAAATTTGCGGTTTCCGGTTCCGTGCCCGTCGTCACCCGGAGAGCGCCGGGCCCCATGGGGCGCACAATGATTCCTTTTTTTAAAAGCAGCTGATAAAGGTCATTAGCGTTGGGGACTTCGAAATAAACGAAATTGGCCTGAGTGGGCGCGGGTTTCAATCCCAAACGGTTCAGCCCGTGAAAAAGCTTCCTGCGCATGGCCTTATTTAAATCGGCCACCTTCTTCACGTGGGATAAATCGGCGAGGGCCGCCTCGGCGGCCACGAGGCCCAAGCCGTTGACGTTGAAAGGTTCGCGTATTTTGTTGAAGACGCCCACTAATTCGGGATGTGCCACACCATAGCCCACCCTCAAGCCGGCCAGTCCGAAGGCCTTCGAAAAGGTCCGGAGGACCACGAAGTTTGGATATTGGGGAAGCAGTTTCAACGACTCGAAATAAACCGGATCGTCCACGTATTCGTAATAGGCTTCGTCTAAAACCACCAGCACGTGGGGGGGACAGGATTTCAAAAAGGCCTCGATGTCGGAAAGGGAGATCATGGTTCCCGTGGGGTTGTTGGGATTGGCGATGTAAACCACCTTGGTTTTGTGGTTAAGGGCGCGATCAAAAACCTTCAAGTCGTGGGTAAAATCACGCAATGGCTGGGGTCGGGGCACGGCCTCGCAAAGAAGCGCCGTGGACGAATAAACGAAAAAGCCCGGATCGCCGTAAAGAACCTCGTCGCCGGGGTTCAATACCATCTGGCCCAAGCGGACGATCAATTCGTTGGAACCGTGTCCCAGGAGAAGCCGTCCGGCCTCCACCTCCAGGTGACGGGCCAAGGCCTGGCTTAAATTGTAGGCGCCGCCGTCCGGATAGCGGTGGATCTTGGGCAATGCCTTTTCGAGAGCCTGGATCACTTTGGGGGATGGCCCCAAGGGATTCTCATTGGACGCGATCTTGGAGGCGTTTTGAATACCAAGTTCCCTTTCCAGGTCCTCGATGGGCTTGCCGGGAACGTAGGGTTTGACGGCTGAAAGGTTTTTCCGGAATTCGACGGGGAAGGACATTATTCAATACCTCGAAAGGCGGCTCTCGGTATTCGGTTTCAGCTGATGCCTGCCACCTGATACCTGGATCTCAACTTTCACTTCGGGGATAAGATCCCAGTACCTTTACGGTCAGTGCGGATTTCTCAATCTCCTTGATGGCGGCGCGCGCTGGGGAATCGTCGATGTGGCCCAGGAAATCGATGAAGAAATAGTAATCCCAGGCCTTCTTGCGGGAGGGCCTGGATTCGATGTTGGTCAGGTTGAGTCCATGTTTCTCGAAGGGATAAAGAAGGGCGAAGAGGGCGCCGACCTTGTCCTTGATGGAAACCATGAGGGAGGTCTTGTCACTGCCGGTCCTTTCGGCGGTCGTGCGGCCGATGACCAGGAACCGGGTGAAATTGTCCTGCATGTCCTCAATGTGCTTGGCAATGGGCTTCAACCGGTAAAGTTTGGCGGCCAAGTCGGGCGCGATGGCGGCCGCCTTGGCGTCGGCGGCGGTTTGTTGGGCCGCCCTGGACGTGCTGGCGCTTTCCACGATCCGCACCCCCGGCAGGTTGGCTTCCAGCCATACCCGGCATTGACCCAAGGCCTGGGGGTGGCTGTAGACCGTTTTGACCTTGCCCAGATCCCCGCTTTTGGACATCAAGGTGTGGGAGATGGGCATGTAGATTTCGGAGCAAATCTTAAGGTCGGATTCCACGAATAAATCCAGGGTATGGGACACCATGCCCTCGGTGGAATTCTCGATCGGTACCACCCCATAATGGGCCCTTCCCCGCTCCACTTCCAGGAAAACGTCCTTTAAAGTGGGACCTGAAACATAAGCGGAGGAACTGCCGAACTTTTGCAGGGCCGCGATGTGGGTATTGGCGCCGGGCAGGCCGAAATACGCTATTTTCAACCTTGATTCCAAGGCCAGGGAGGCCGACATAATTTCACTGAAAATAGCCTTCAAGGATTCGGCGGTAAAAGGGCCTTGGTTCAAGCGACACACACGGCGGTAAACTTCCATTTCCCGGTGGGGCGCGTAAAAATGTAAATCGCCCCGGGATTTCACGGCCTTGATCCTGAGGACATTCTTGGCGCGCTCATTCAAGAGCCGCACCAACTTGGCGTCGATGCGGTCGATGGCCTTCCGGAACTTTTGGAGGTCCTGGGGGGTGGTTTTCAAGTTCGAAACCTCGTCCCAAATCGGTAAAATACGGGGTGCGGCGTGATTATATTACATTTCAAATACCCCAAGGGAAGTTTATGAATTCCTCTTCTTCTTTTCCGAGCAGAAGCCTCCTCCTCTTGTTCCTTTTACCGCTCCTGGCTTTCCCCGCCGCTTTTTTCACGGCTTATCAAGGTGAACTCGTCCGCGTGACGGCCTTGGGCCAGTTGTCTTGGGCGCATCTTTCCTACGCTGAGGAATTAAAGGACGACATGGCGGTCATTGACTGGTCCAAAAACCTGGAAAGGCTTCCGGGCATGCGGGCCTTTCAAGTCGTGCTCGACTCAAAAGTGGTGGCCCAGGGCGGGAATCTCGAATACCTCCCCCAAAGGCCTGTGTCCGGGGTTTATTTTCTTTTTCCATCGGACTGGAGCTTCCAATCGGGGTCCCATCGGGGTCCTCATCTCTCCCTGAAATTCACCGTCGTTTTTCACTCTTGGCCTGGTCCTTTCTTTTGGGGACTTTTTGCCTTTCTGTCATGTTGGAGCACGGGCGCTATCATGCTCCTTGTGTCCCGAACGGGGTCGGCCTCCGGCGCTCTCCCTGCGGCCACCCTTTACGGGACCGGCCAGTGGCCGTCCACCCTTGCGCCTGAGGGCTCCTTTCAAAAGCAACCCGCAATGGCCGCCCCATGGCTGGGTGACAGGCCTTACCTTTTCATCGATAAAAATTACGTGATCCGGCAGGTTTCGCCTGAAGCGGCCGGCGCGCTTCTCAAAAAAGCCGAAGAGCTCCGGAATGGACACCTTTTGGATCTTGCCCCTGACGCCCTCCTCATCCAGGCTTTTGAGAACGGCATGGACGCCAAAATTCAAAAACCTTTTACCGCCCATCCTCATGTATCCGCGACCTTGAAAGCCGATTCCAACGGGTACTGGTTGATCTTGGAAGCCATGGATCAACTGTAACCCCCCTAAAAACCTTGATTTTGTTGACTTTTTAAATCGAAAACCATAAACTGCCAACCAATTCAGCCTGAGCCCTCGCTTCGCCGGTCCAACATGACAACGGACAACCCGTTCGATGAACTCAGGGCCAGAGATTCTCGAACGGCTGAGCCTGACAACCATACCCCGGGGAACCCGATTGCGCGAAACGTTAAAAAGCCTATCTATTTTCTCGGCGCTGTTGTTGCTTCTGCTGCTGATTTCGTCGGGTTGCGACGTTAACATCCCTGGCTGCGGCAAACGTTCTCTTCCTTTCTTCAAATCGGTGAAACCGACTCCCCTTCCTTCCAGCCTTGTCCCAACGCCTATCGCCAACCTTTCTGCTCCCGCGTCGGCCCAGGTCCCCTCTAAACCTACAGCGGCCCCGAAGCCTTCCTCCCAACCACCGGGAGCCTTGCAGGCGCCGGTTGAAATGAGCCTGGGCAAACCCCAGCCCACAGCTACGGGAACCCCCACCGCCACGCCAACGCCACAAGAGGTTGAAAAAATTGCCTATACCACCCTGGAAGGGGGAAAACCGACCATTTGGACCATGAATACGGACGGCACCGACCGGAACCGCTTGACTCCTATCGGCACCGGCAGCTGGTTCCCCCTTTGGTCGCCCAACGGAAAACGGCTTGCCTTCCTTTCGGACATGAAGGATGGGAAGGTGAACCTTTTCATGTTCCAAAAAGACGGCGCGGGCCTTCAATCCTTGACGGCGTTCGACGACATGCCCCTTCCAGCCCCGGCCCACTTAAAGCCGCCTTTTTCCTGGTCCCCCCAAAGCGATGAAATCGCCTTCTGCTACCACAACCAGGTTTGGAAAGTAAACGTCGAAACCCTGGACGTGCAAACACTTTCCACCGAAGACCCGGCTTATACCGTCTCGGCGGTGGAATGGGCGCCCCATCGCGCCAACAAATACGTTGCCTATCTGGTGGCCCAGGGTGATAATTTCGACTCGCTCAAGTTGGTGAATCCCCGCTTAAAGGACCTCCTGACCCTGGTTTCCACGGACCAGCCCATGGTGGACATCTCCTGGACCTCGGATGCACGGGACGTGGCCTACCTAGTAGGATCAAACCTCTTGCTCTCCGCCTCGCCTCAGACCTCCCTTCCTAAGCTCCTTTTAAACCACGCTTGCCCCGCCTTGGGCCCCCTGGTCTCCTATTCGCCGTCCGAATCAAGTTCGGTCTTGATGCTCTTGGCCAAGGAGTTCGACTCGGACCAAGGTTACCGGGTGGCCCTCCTTGACAAGGCATCCTCGGGCCCCAAAGATACAGGCACCTTAAAGTTCCTGAGCGAACCGGGGGTGGACGACGCCGCGTGGTCGCCGGACGGCTCCAAAATCGCTTACGTCCTATCGGGCGACCTATGGGTCATGGACGTGACAGGCCAAAACGCGCACCGGATTGCCCTCATCGGAGTCCAATCCCCTGCCTGGTCGAAAAAGTGAGAAAGCCATGAACCTTCCCCAAAAGCCAATTTTAAATAACTCAAAACTTGTTATTTTAGTCGGCTTGGTCCTTGTAACCGGAATTATGTCGGTGGGCTGTAAACCCAAGAAAGTGATTGTGGCGCCCCCCGCTCCCACTCCAACCCCGGTACCCCCCTCCGGCAGCGTTGTTTTTGTCCAAAGGGGCCACTTGGTCCGTTGGGATTTGGATTCCTCCCAAATTACGCCCCTGACCAGCGGGAAAAGCACCGAATGGTTCCCCGCTTGTTCCCCCAAAGGCGACCAAGTGGCCTATTGGTCCAACGCAGGGGAAGGGGTCTACAACCTTTGGAAAATCAACATGGACGGTTCCAACCGGGTACAACTCACATTCAATGACACCGACGCAATGGGGTCCGCCGACCAAAACCTCCTGATCGACGATTCGCCGGCTTGGAGCTTCGATGGAAAAAAGATCATTTACAGCCTGCAAGGCGATATTTGGACCATGGACTCGGATGGGTTCAACCCGGAAACCCTTTTGGTGGGCCATAAGGCCCTGTGCCCCTCTTATTCCCCCGACGGCAAATCCATCCTTTACGTGACCATGGAGGACGATAAAGTTTACAACCTTTGGCGCATGAACTTGTCGGACATGGCCCCCCAAAAGATCACCACGTATACCGATTGGAACGTCGGTTCGCCCTCCTACTCGCCGGATGGGCAAAAGATCCTCTTCAACCTATACCTTGAAAACCAGACACAGGTGTACACCGTGGCGGCGGATGGGACAGCTCCCTTGAACCTCACGAACAACAACCGCAGCCTTTGCCCGCGTTTCGCCCAAGGCGGCCGCAAGATCCTGTTCTGTTCCTCCGGCACGGGCGAGGATGTGGGCCTGACCCTGTACCTGGCCAACGCCAACGGGACGGACGCCAAAGCCCTTGCTCCCGAAAACGCCTCCTCCCCTTCCTGGGCCCCGGCCGCACTGACAGCCGCTCCCTCCCCTTCTACTGCCGCTCTTCCGGGAAGCGCCGCACCCACCCCTTCTCCCTCCGCCCTAGGGTCGTCCATACCAATAGCACTTCCCACCCCTGTCGGAAAATAGTTCCAGCCTCTCGCCGGAATTTATCCCCACTTTTACATCCCCCGGCTTTAAATTCCCTTGAGTAGTTCCGGATAAAGCGGGAACTTCCTCGTTAATTCCGCGATCTCTCCCTTGACCCTTTGGCGGACCGCCTCATCCTCCGGCGCCGAGATAACTTCGTTGATCCACTTGGCCACCTGCTTGAACTCCACTTCCTTGAAGCCGCGGGTGGTCAAGGCGGGCGAACCAAGCCTTAGTCCACTGGTCAACAGCGGCGGCTCCGTATCCCAAGGCACCGCGTTTTTATTAGTGGTCATGTTGGCTTCATCCAGGGCCAACTGGGCCTGCTTGCCGTTGATTTTTTTGTTCCGGAGGTCGATCAGCATCAGATGGTTGTCCGTGCCCCCCGAAACCACCTGAAACCCGTAACCCATCAGGGCCTCACACAGGGCCTTGGCGTTAGCCCGCACTTGCTTGGCGTAAGTTTTAAAAGAAGGCTGCAGGGCCTCGCCGAAAGCCACGGCCTTAGCCCCTACCACGTGCATCAAGGGGCCGCCCTGGATGCCGGGAATGATCTGGCTGTCGATCAATTCTCCCATTCTTTTGGTTCGGCCGCTTTTGGGAGCGACAACCCCGAAGGGATTATCGAAATCCTTTTCCATGAGAATCATCCCGCCTCGGGGTCCCCGAAGCGTTTTATGAGTGGTGGTGGTCACAACGTGACAATAGTCCATGGGGTTATTCAATTCTCCAGCCGCAATCAAACCCGCCGTGTGGGCGATGTCAGCCCAAAGGAAAGCCCCCGCCTCATCAGCGATTTTTCGGAAAGCCGCATAATCCCAGTCCCGGGAATAAGCGGAGGCCCCGATGCTGATCATTTTAGGCCTGTGTTTACGCGCTAAATCCCGGACCTGGTCCAGGTCCACCCGACCGTCTTCCTTGCGGGTCTCGTAAGCGAAAAAATGGTACATTCGGCCTGAAAAATTCTCTTTTTTCCCATGGGTTAAATGGCCCCCATGGTTTAAATCAAGGCCCAATATGGGGTCACCCGGCTTCACGAAGGTGAAATAAACCGCCATGTTGGCCTGGCTGCCCGAATGGGGCTGGACGTTCACGTATTCGGCGTTGGAGAAAAGCTTGCTGGCCCTCTCCCTTGCCAGGTTCTCCACCACGTCCACATACTCGCAGCCGCCGTAATAGCGGCTGCCCGGATAACCCTCGGCGTACTTGTTGGTCATGACCCCGCCTTGGGCCTGCATGACGGCCAGGCTGGTGAAATTTTCCGAGGCGATCAGTTCGAGCTTCTCATTTTGGCGTTTGAGTTCGTTTTTATTCGCTTCCCACACTTGTGGATCGGTTTGCTTCAGAAAATCCATCATCGTGACTTCTCCTTCGGTTCAAAATTCGACTCGCTCGCCTTTTTTCAACCCTAAACGCCGGGCGTCCTTCCCTGGCAATTCCAAACAATGCCGGGCGCCGGAAGGACCTAAAAAAATCCTCCAGGGACCGGCCGATGGGAAGATTTTCCGTATTTTAAGCGCCTTGTCCAGGAAAAGAATGTCGGGATTGAGAAATGTAAAGAAGGTATGCACCGAGCCGCAGCGGGGGAAAAAAAGGCCCCGGTGGGAGGAAGGCCAATGGGTTCGTCCCATGAGGCCTATGAACCGGGTGAGAAAACGGTCCGCCACCCGGATTCCCCTCAATTCCCGGGAAATCACGGTTGGAGAAATTGCAGGATAATAGGCCCGAAAATGACGAGGAAGGTCACCGGCATAATGAAAACCACGAGGGGGAACAACATCTTGACCGGCATTTCCTGGACAGCCTTCTCGGCCCGTTGGGTTTGTTTGTCGCGCAAGGTGAGGGACAGCTGGCGAAGGGACCTTGCGATCCCCGTTCCGAATTTTTCCGCTTGGATAAGGCTGGTCGTGAACAGGGAAAAATCGGTCAAGTCCAGCCGGGCGCTCACGGCTTCAAGGGCATTTTTGCGGCTGGAACCGCTGCGGGTTTGTTCCAGGATGCCCGCCAGTTCGTCCCGCAAGGGGCTCGCCTTGGCGTTTTTCAGGTATTGATCCATGGCCTGTTCCAAGGAAAGCCCCGCTTCGGAACAAAGGGAAAGCACTTCCAGGGCGTTGGGAAGCTCCCGTAGAATCCGCTTTTCCCGCCCCAGGGCCTTGTCCCTTAGCCACAGGAACGACACGACAGCTCCCGCCAAGAAAGCCGAGGCCGCCACGAAGGCGCTTTCGGTCAAAAGGCCGAACACCAGGGCGCCTCCCCCGGCAGCCAAGATTTGGTAGCCCAGAACGTGGATGGGTTTGAGGTCGCTGCGGCCCCTCCGTTGAAGCAGGCGGGAAAGATAGCGGAGGTACCTCTCCATTAAACCCCAGTTGCTCAAAAATCGGACATTGTTTTCCAAAAAGGCCAAGAAATCCTGAAATGGGAGGGGTTTGCGCTGCCGGGCCACGAGGCTTTTAAGCCTCACACCCTGATGATACCGGTCCAGGCGCATCCAAAGGCTGAAGGCGGCATCCTTCACGAACCATCCGATGCAAGCGCTGGAAAGAATCAACAGGGCGTAAGCCATTCAAAACTCCAACTGAAGCAAATGGCGGATTACGACGAAACCAATTCCTTCCCAAAACAGGGCGCCTAAAAGGATGGCCCACCCGATTTTTTGTGTGAAAAGGGGGGTCATCAGGTCTGGATCTATCACCCAGAAGACAAATGCCAAAAGAAATGGCAGCAATCCCATGAGAATGCCTGAAAGTCGGGCTTGGGCCGTCATGGCCTGCATTTTTCGCAGAAGCCGGCTCTTCTCCTCCAAGCCTTCGAGGAGAACCTCCAGGAGGTGGGTCAGATTGGCGCCCGTCTGTCGGGAAATCTTGTAAGACTCGATGAAATGGTGGAATTCGGTGAAATCGGGGTACCGATCGGCCATTTTGGACAGGGACATTTCGGCGGAATTTCCCAAATTCATTTCCACGCAGACCAGGACCAGTTCCTCCCTCAGGGATGGAGGGCACTCCCGCGAAAGATATTCCAGTACCTGGGGCACAGTTTGGCCGGTTTTAATGGCTTGGACGGCCATCCCCAGGGTTTGGGGGAAAACTTCCCTCATTTTTTCCAAGCGTTTTCCAAATTCATATTTCTTCTTAATTTCCGGGCCTTTTTGGACGCTGTACCAGCCCAGGACCCCTAAAACCGCCAGCAACAGACCGGTGGCAAAGTCGCCAAACGCCATGACCAGGAAGCACACGAAAAGCCCCATCCCCAATAAACCCTGAACGGGGGACAGCTGAGTTCCCTTTGGCAAGGCTGGAAACCGGGGTCCAGTGAAGGAAATGGAAGGCAAGCGGGTCAGCAGCCACCGGGCCCCGAGGCCTGCCACCAGGCCCACCGATAGGGCCCCCAAAACGGGCCCTCCCCAAAGCGCCCAACCTCCGGTGTTCATTCCGGCACCGCCACGCCTTTGTGGAGGGATTCCTCTTCCTCAATCTGCCGCAAGGCCTTTTGCGCTGACTCTTGGACGTCCTTGTCACGGGTGAAGGAGATGAGTTTTTGAAGCTCCACCCTGGCCTGCTTGTAGTTTTGGAGCTTGATATAGGAGTTGGCGATCAAAAGCTGGGCCGAATCAGCCAGGGGATCGGTGGGGTATTTTTCGCTCAACTCGCGGTAGGCGGCCAGGGCGTCCTCCACCTTGTCGTCCAGGAGGAGGCAGTTCCCCGTTTGGAAAAGGGCGTAACTGTCCAGGCCCTTGCCCGCGTAAATCGTCATGAGGGTTTTGTATTCCTTGACGGCGGTCTGGTAATGGCCCAGCCAGTATTGGCAATCGGCCAGGAGTTTTTGGGCGTCCATGGCGAAACGGCTGGAGGGATAAAGTCCCAACAATTGCTTCAAATACAACTTGGCGGATTGGAAGTCGTCCCGGCCGAAAGCCAGGGCATAAGCGTGGAGGTAAAGGGCTTCTTCCAAAAAAGGGCTGGGCGGGACCTGGTTGATGAGATCCTTGGAGTCCTTGACGCAGGCTTCATAATCGCCTTGGGATAATTCCGTCCTTACCTTGCGGATGGGATAATCCTCGACCTTTGCCGCAGAGGGCTTGGATTTGGAACAGCCCCATCCGCAACACCCCGCCACAATGGATAATGAAAGGTAAAACAGGAGGATGGATTTAATTTTTTTGAATTTCAAGTCATCCCCTTTTTTGCCGTTGAGCCGTTTTTTAGGTATTGCCGACGACCGGGGACTGCCGACCGCCTTTTACATTTGCTCCGGCGCAGTGACGCCCAGCAACCCCATGGCATTTTGAAGCACGGTTTGGACCGCCAGGGCCAGTCCCAGCCGGGCGCGGGCCGTTTCCGGGGAAGCGTCCAAAATCCGGTGTTTGGTGTAAAAAAGGTGGAAATCCGCCGCCAGGTTATGCAGGTAAACCACCATGCGGTGGGGCTCGTAGGATTTGGCGCTTTCGACCACCCATTGTGGGTATTCCATGATTTGTTTCAAGAGCAAAAAACTTTCGGGTTCCGTCAACGGCGCGAATCCGCCGGAAAGTTTCGCGGGATGCAAGCCCCTCTCGGCGCATTTCTTCAAAAGGCTGCAAATGCGGGCATGGGCGTATTGAACGTAAAAAACCGGATTTTCCTCGGTTTGCTTTTGCGCCACCTCGATGTCGAAGTCGAGGTGCGTGTTGGCCCCGCGCATGACGAAAAAATACCTGGCTGCGTCCTTCCCCACCTGGCTTAAAAGCTCCTCCATGGTCACGAACTTGCCTTCCCGCTTGGACATCTTCACCTTCTGCCCGCCCGAAAGCAGGCTGACATGCTGGGCGATGAGCACCTCGAAAAGCGGTTCTTCGAAGCCCAGGGCCTTGTGGGCCGCCTTCATGCTAAGGATGTGGCCGTGATGGTCGGGCCCCATGATGTTGACAACCTTGGTATAGCCACGCCCAAGCTTGTGCAGGTGGTAGGCGATGTCGGCCACGATATAAGCCGGAAGGCCGTTGCTTTTTACCAGCACCTCGTCCTTGTGCGCCCCATATTCGGAGGTTTTGATCCAGGTGGCCCCATCCTTCTCATAGGTCAACCCTTGATCCTTGAGCTTTTGGAGGGCCTGGGCCACCAAGCCCGAATCGTGCAGTTCACGCCGCTCCGAGAACCATTGGTCGAAACTCACGCCGTAGGTTTCAAGGGACGCCTTGTGCCATTGCACCACCCGGTCCATGCCCCACTCGCCGAGCTTGGCCGTGGAAAGGTTGTAGTCCTTGGGCTCCCCCTCCGTTTCGGTTAAGAATTCGTGGGCCAAATCGTCCATATAGGCGCCCTGGTAGCCGCCCTCGGGTGCGTCCTTGGGGGTTCCCCGCACCCGGCTGATGGCGGCTTCCAGGGATTCCCCGAAAAGCCTGGCTTGGTTGCCCGCGTCGTTGATGTAGTATTCCGTTTCCACCCTGCCGCCGGAAGCGCGGATCAGGCGCGCAATGGCATCGCCAAGGACGGCAGCCCGGGCGTTGACGACGTTTAAGGGACCCGTGGGATTGGCGCTCACGAACTCCAAGAGGAGCCGGGTTTCTTTCAACTGGGCGTTTTCGCCGTAACGGGGGCCTTTGGCCAAGGCCCCTTCCAAAACGCTAAAGAAGGCGGCGGGGGTGAGCCTTAGGTTGATGAAACCGGGAGCTACGGCCTCAGCTTTGCCTACCAAGGCGGGATCCAGATCCAATTTTCCCGCGATTTCCCGGGCAATGGGGAGGGGAGGTTTTTTCAGTTTCTTGGCCAGCGCCATGGCCAGGGGCGTGGCGTAATCTCCGTGCGCCTTGTCTTTGGGGCTCTCCAGGGTCATGGGTACATCGGACTGGCCATAGGAAGAAACAGCCGAGCGTAAAGCATTCAGCAGAGCCTGTTGGATGGAAAAAATGTCGTGGGTCACAGGAATTAAAGGGGTGTCGTCAGCAGGGTTTTGTAGATAAGGGACCTCATCTTCAATTCGACCGATTCAAAATCATGCTTGCGGCCGTCGAACAGCTCCCACAGGATGGTTTCGATTTCCGGCGTGGGCGGGGGGAGGAATTCAACTTGGCGTTCCCCCTGGGAATCGGTGATCACATGAACCAAACCCATGCCCGCGAAGGCCTGGAGTTTGGCCTCCAGCGCGTCTTCCGGATAGGAAATCAGGTCTCCGATGGTTTTCATGGGGAACCGGGACCCCTTCGCGATCAACCATACCCCTAAAAGCATGCGGGAGGTTGTATTGGCGAAAAGCTTATTGAACTTGTTCCGTTCAGTGACGATTTCGCTCACGGAACCTCCTCCGTAACTTGGTAAAGTCCTTCCCCACAATCACCACGGCGTCCACACTCGATATCAGGCTTGGAATCTCCTGGACCGCGTCCGGCGAAAGCCCGATGCGCTCCACGGCTTCCTGAAGCGCGACGGGATTTCCAGCGCAGGTCCGAACGATGGTTTGGGGATAGCGGAAATTATCCGCGTTGCCCGTGTCGGTGATGATGATGCCAGGGCCCTTCACCCTCCGGGCAACCCAATCGGCGGCATTGGTTATACCACACCCATTGAGGATTTCCACCCGAAGCGCGCCCGGCGTCGGCGCCGGATTGGGAACCGGGGTTGAACCGGGGGTTGAAAGTCCGGCGGTGGGGTTCCCGGGCACGGCGGTTACCTGCCCGGCGGCCGTGAAGGGTTCCGGGGGAAACGCCTTCAGGTTAAGGGCAAGGTAAAATCGGTCTGTCCATTGCAGGTTGTCAAAGGCATCCGGCATGGAATCGGAGAAAAAGCCTTTGAGCCCGCTCCCCAGGAACCCCGGCCAACCTTCCTGGGTAACCGGAACTCCGATCACGGTCGGGAAACTCCCAAAGTTTTTCGAAAAGGCCACAAGCAGAGCAAGGTCCCTTTGGCCCAGGATTTCCCCGCCCTCTTTTATTTGAGCCGGACTTAAGGGCACGGCCTCCACCCACACCTCCCTGCCGTTCAAGGGCGCCGAAACCTTGAAGGCTTCCACGGCCTCGTCCGCCCCTTTCAGGACAAACAGGGAAATCGGATGCCGGCTCAAGGCGGGATAAAACGCCGCCAAGACGATAATGACGATCAAGAAAAAAATCAGGGATTTACTTGTTTTCATGGCCCCCCGTCGTGGACACAATAAATTGCTGTCGGAAGTCAGCCCATCTATCGATACGCAGTCCAAGAAGCGCCGGCATAAGAAATAACTTCCCTTGGATTCTGGAGGTTCGCCAGCAAAACCACAGGATCGCCTACATCCGCTGCGGAAAAGCCGATGCTGTTATCGTCCATGGCTTTCAAAAAATGTTCTCCATCAATTTCATAATCGACAGCGAAGCCCACACCATTCCTGTTGGAAGATTTATTTTCAATTTTCCCGATGACTTTTTTCCATGTTAGGACTTTGCTTCTTTCCGAAACACCGACCCTTATGAAAACGCCGGTTAAAAAAAGCAAAAGGGCGAGAGTCGCAATGCCAACCGGGAAATCGGCTCTCTGTAGCCAGGCCACCGCCAAAAAATAAACAGCCATATACAACATCAGCGAGACAAAAAGCATGATTATATGAATCTTTCAAATTTCCCTCCCCGTCGTGGACAAACCAAATCAACTTTTTAATGCTCCAATAAAAATTGGTTCCAAGTTTCTAAGAGTCGCGGATGGATCTTCATCCTTTTTTCAAATAGAAATTGGATGGTTATCGAAGCCTTGGCCAGGACCGCCTCCTTCAAGTTTCGGCGGGCCAGGGCACGGGCCAGGTCCACCCCTTTAAAATGCCGGGAGGGTTCGATAAAATCCGCCACAAAGACCGCTTGGGCCAAGGGGCCCATTTTCGGGCTTCCCAGGGTGTGACAGCGGATGGCCTCCAAAACGCCCTTATCCTTGATTCCCCACTTTACAAGAGCCATGGCGGCCCCGGCATGTGGATGCCAAAGGCCCGGTATTTTTTCCTCTTCGGGATCCAGATGAAACCCCGCTTTTCGAATCCATTGCTTCATTTCGACCCGGGTCTTTTCTTTGGCGCAATCGTGCAGCCAGCCTGCCAAAAGGGCCTCTTCTTCTGGAAGCCCATAGCGTTTCGCAAGCCGGACCGAAGTTTGGGCGACACCCTGGATATGTTTCAGGCGGTAAGGGCTGACTTGAAAGGCGACCCATTCCTGAATTTCATTGATTTTAAGGGCGGGCATATTCAGTTCCAAAATCGAATTTTTAATTCATAATTCGCCTTTTAGCCATAGATGCCCGTATAGGCGATACCCCGGATGATGGTCTTTTGGAAGAAAAGCAGGAGAAGGACGGAAGGGATCGTGCTCAAGACCAGGGCCGCCATCACCACGTTCCAGGGCTCCCCGGTGTCGATCAATTTTTGCACGCCCAATACCAAGGGGTAGTAATCGGGGTTGTTGAGGACGATGAGGGGCCAGAAGAAGCTGTTCCAGGTGGTGACAAAGGAAAAGACCGCCAGGATGGACATGATGGGCTTGGTCATGGGCAGGATGAACCTGAAGAAGACACGGGTCTCGCCGCAGCCGTCGATGCGGGCCGCGTAAAGGATCTCATTAGGGATGGAATCGTAAAAATCCTTCAGGACGATGATGCTAAAGGCGCTGAAGACGCCCGGCAGGATGACGGCCCAATAAGTATTGATGAGGTTGACGTTGTTGAGGTCCGGCCCAAAAGGAAAGAATTTCATGATCAAGTAGAGGGGGATAATGAGAACTTCGAATGGCACCATGAGGGTGGTGAGGAACATCAGGAGGATGCCGCCCGCGAAGCGCGCGCGCAACTTGGTCAGGGAATAGGCCGCCATGGAGCTGATCAAAAGCTGGCCCGCCACCACGCAGGCGCAAATGAAGAGGCTGTTGAGGAAATATCGGCCGAAGTCCACCAGCCTCAAGGCTTCCTCGTAATTATCGGTGTTGAAGTCCGCCGGGATGTAGGTCTGGGGCACTGAGTAAATCTCGGCTGGGGTCTTGAAGGATCCCAAAACCATCCAGACAATGGGCGCCAGCGTGATCAGGGCGCCCAAGAACAGAAGCAGGGTGGCGCCCAGCAGGAAAAGCCGGCCGGAGGCCTTTTTTCGGTCTTGATGCGAGAACACCCCCCGGACCATGGGTTTGGCGCCGGTATTGGGGGCAAGGGTTAAGTTTTCCATAAGCTCCTTTCCAAAAGACGGCCTGCCCGTGTTTTTACTTGCGTCCCTGTGCCTTTGTTGTCCAAGGCCATTCTTCAAGCGCTTGGAGCTTGCTTACCTCGAAACCTGGCGGATTTGGAAGAACCGCACCATGGTGAAAAGGAAAAGGGCCGCGAACATCAGCATGGCCATGGCCGAGGCGTAACCCAAGTCCATAGACCCGAAAGCCGTTTTATAAATATACGTACCGATGACTTCCGTGGCGTGCATGGGCCCGCCGTTGGTCATGACATAGACTTCGGTGAAGATTTGGAAGGTGATCAACACCTGGATGATCGAAAGAATCCACATGACCGGCACCAGATAGGGCACGGTAATGTTGAAAACCTTCTTCCAGAGGCCCGCGCCGTCCAATTCGGCGGCCTCGTAAAGTTCCTCCGGCAAGTTTTGAAGGGAGGCATAGTAAATCAGCATGAACCAGCCGGTGTTTTTCCATACGAACATTAATACGATGGAAATCAGGGCCCAGCGGGGGTCGGTAAGCCAGCCTACCGGCGACAAGGACAGGGCCTGCAGGATGGAATTCAACACGCCGAACCCTTCGTCGAACATCCATTTCCAAAGGTTGGCCGCTGGAATGGCCGGAATCACGAATGGCAGCAGGTAAAGAACCTTCAAAAAACCCTTTCCATTCGTTATTTCATTCAGGAAGATGGCCAGCACGATGGGCGGCCAAAACCCGATCGCCAGGGAAATGAGGGTGAAGGCCGCGGCGTTGACGACCGTCTGCCAAAAAAGCGAATCCGAAATAGCTCGGTTGTAATTGTCCCACCCCACGGAGACGCTTTTCCCCAAGGGGCTGTAGTGCGTCAGGCTGATCTCGAAACCCTGGACCATGGGATAAAGGTAAAAGAGGAGGAAAAACGCCAAGGCCGGAAAGAGGAACCAAAAGGCCTGTGCCCGGTAGCTCAAGGGGTGCCATCCCGCCTTGCCCGGCCGGATGGGCTTGTCCGGCTCGATCGGCTTGTCGAAGATGGAAGCCACTTTGCGGCGGTCTCGGACCTTTCCGGTTTCCTTTCGACGCCGAACGATCTCCTTGACCCTCTCTTCCACGGTTTCAGTGGATTGTCCCTGAAGGAAGGGGGTTTTTTCGAGGGATTCGGACGGTTTATGTTCCGCCGCAGCTTCCAAAGGGTGGGAAGCCTGTCCGCCTAATTGATTCATCAATTCCCTGCGGGTCTTCTCGTCGTCGCGGGAAGGGGAATCCTCGATCTCCAGATCCAGGTCGCCGGAACGGGTCTTCATTTCCTCCGGAATCTGGATTGATTTTTTCTTTTCATCATCGTCGTCATAAATGGAGAAAGGTTTGTAATCCGCCACTCATCGGCTCCTCAAAAGGTTTGGAAGGCTACTTTTTAGTAAAGATGTCCGCGTCCGCTTCCTT
>JASHNQ010000060.1 GCA_030041545.1 candidate division FCPU426 bacterium
GGGGTTTCCTTGACCGTGGGGATCAGCGCTTTGGACACTCGCATTTAAAACCTCAAGCAAGAAATTGAACCACCAAGGGCACCAAGCTCACCAAGAAAAGCATCGGCAAAAGCGAAACCTTTGAAGTGAGACAAAAAATAAGGCCACGGAATTCCGTGGCCTTACAGGAACACTATTCTCTTCAATCCGTTTTTTTCAGCAAGTTATTTTTGAGGCCGTTCTTGGTGAACTTGGTGCCCTTGGTGGTTCAATAGACGTTAAGACTTTTGGGCGGCTTGGTCCATCTCCGCGGCCCTTTTCTTGATCTCGCCGATGAGGTGCGGCACCAGTTCCTCTTCCTTCAGGCGGGTCTTCACCTCGCCCTTCTCGAAGATGACCCCGTGGCCCTTTTCCGCGCAGAGCCCGACGTCCGCCTCGGCGCCCTCGCCCAGGCCGTTCACCACGCAGCCCATGATGGCCACCCGCATGTTGGTCTTCATGGTGAGCGTGGCGGTTTCCACGGCGTCCACCATGGATTCCAGGTCCACGTGGCAGCGGCCGCAGGTGGGGCAGGCCACGATGTCCACGCCTTCCTTGCGCAAACCCATGGACCGCAGCAGGTGGGTGGCGACCTTCACTTCCTCCACCGGGTCAGCGGTCAGGGAAACGCGGATGGTGTCGCCGATGCCGTCGGCCAAAACCGCGCCGATGCCGGCCGCGCTCTTGGTGATGCCCTGCGTCTTGGTGCCCGCCTCGGTCACGCCCACGTGGAAGGGATAGTCGCACACCTCGGCCAGGAGCCTATAGGAGCGAATCATGGTGGGCACGTGGGAGCTTTTCACGGAGATGATCATGTTATGGTAGCCGAAGGATTCGATGAAGCGGATATGCCGCATGGCCGATTCCACGATGGCCTCGGGCGTGGGATGGCCGTATTTCTCCAAAAGGTCTTTTTCCAGCGAGCCCGAGTTGACTCCCACCCGCATGGCCACGTTGTACTTCTTGCATTTCTCCACCACCTGGGCCAGGCGGCCCATGCCGCCGATGTTCCCGGGGTTGATGCGGATCTTGTCGGCCCCCTCGTCGATGGCGTCCAACGCGATCTGGTAGGCGAAATGGATGTCGGCCACCAGGGGCGTCCGCATCTTGGCCTTGAGCTTGGAGACGGCCTTGAGGGATTTCTGGTTCTCGACCGTCACCCGGATGATTTCGCAACCCGCGTCCTCCAGGCGCTTGATCTGGTCCAGGGTCTCGTCCACCTCGTAGGTGAGGGTGTTGGTCATGGACTGGATGGAAATGGGCGCGTCGCCGCCCACCTGTACCTTGCCCACCATCACCGGGCGGGTCTTGCGCCGCTTGATTTCGTAGAACTGTTCAGCCACTTTATCCTCTAAAAAATAAAATTACGGAAATTGGCTTGTCCCAGGAAGCGCCCAAGGCGTTCTGGGGCAGCCATCTTTGCCTCTTTGGGTTTCCGCCTTGCTGTCAGCTGGGTTTAGATTATGCGGCACTTAATGGGAGGTTTCAAGCCGACAAAATGGGGTTATTGATGTCTACATTATTAATCGAATAGAGCGCCTTCCATTTCTATTGCTGGCAAAGCGGTTTGGGAGGCCCTCGATTCGATTATTTAGGCAGACATCAATAATTGCGGGAAAATCCATCCGGCAAGCAAGGGTTGGATCGTAGAAATCCATCCGCGCTTCAACCTATATTGGTCGGGCGCGATTTCCCGGAGGAAGCCATGGAAAGTTCACAATTGAAAATCATTAGCCAGCTCAAGGCCGTTATCCAGGCCGACGTCATCAAGAAATTCGGAACGGCCCTGCCCGACCGGCGAAGCCTGGAGGCCGTCCAACAGCACGGCCAAAGGCTTTTGGACGCTTATATCAAGGAACTCATGAAGGCCTCCCCCGATCTCCAAAAGCAGTGGTCCCTGGGCCACCCCTTCAAGGTCACGTCCCGCATGAGCGTTGAAACCCGCACCTTCGAGATTGACATCACAACAAAAGACAATTCTTAACTCTCGCCACAAAGTACACTAAGGACACGAAGTTAAAAACCTTATGTTTTCCCGACGTTTCCATGCTTCACTTTGTGTCCTTCGTGAACTTTGTGGCCCCGACTTGCCAGGCGTAGCTGCCTGTCCTCCGCAGCTTTAGCGAAGGAGGATAGCGATGCCAGGAGGGGCTTGTGGTGAAAGTCGTTCCGCCTTGGCGCTCTTAGCTTTCCGCTTTCCCCGGCGTGGGCCAGGCCAGATAAGCCAGAAGGGCCAATCCCCCTCCCTGGCAGGTGGCCAGGAGCCGGGCCTCCACCACCCCCATCTCCGGAAGCCCCGCGAAAGAAAGCATGAAGACCACATAGGCCGTGATAAAGACCGCGTAGAGGGCGTAGTTCACCCGGAAAAAGGAAAAACAAAGCCAGGCGAAACCCACGGCCAACAGGGCCAGGGCGCCATGGCCCGGCCGCGCCAGGAACACGATCAAGGTGGTCAAGCCCGCCCCCGCCAAAGTGCCTCCCATCCGGGCCAATCCCCGCGTGAAGGTTTGCTGGAAATCGGGCCGCAGCACGATCACCACCGTCAGGGGAAGCCAGTAGGCATTATGGGTGAACCACAACCGCCCCAGTTCCCCGCCCAAGGCCAGTGCCACGGCCAGCCGCAGGGCGTGACGGAACGCGGGAGACCTGAAGTTAAGTTGGCTCCGCAGGGTTTCGAAGTTCCGGTGAATGGCTGGCGTGGGATTGGGCCGGCGGCGCAGATCCTTCCATTTTCTTCCGAGGTGGCTTTCCAAGGCCAAAAATAGGGATTGGAGAAAGCCGCCTGCGATCACAAGGAGCGCCCGGTTCAGGGCCTCGTGAAGGTTCCCCGCGTAGCCGCTGGCGATCAAAAGCCCCACCACGGATTTCAGGCCGATGAACCAAAGGTCGGTCTCGGCGGCGATCAATAGGCCCCCGCCAAACCCCCAAAAACCCGCCGTCAGCGACGCCCCCCAACCCCAGCCGCCGGTCAAAGTTCCCACCAGGGCGGAGGCGCCCATTAAAAGGCTGGCCAGGAGCATGACGGCCAGGGATTTTCGGCTTTGCCGGTCGAAGGACCCCAGCCCCAGGGCCAGCGCCCCGCCGCCCATGATGGCTCCCGCCGAGGTTTGGTGAAGCGCCAAGCCTACCCCCAAGGGTAGCGCGACCGCCGACATTCCCCTTAAGCCTCCGATGGGATCGAACTGCGCCCAGTCCACCCGGGCGGCATTGGCGGCCAGGCCGCCGATGGAATTGGGACTTGGAGACAAGGAGTTTCCATCCTTTCGTCTTTGAAGAATGAGGACCGCCGTTACCCCGTCCTTCGGCAACGGAATGGCCCAGCATTTTTAAGGGAGGAGGACGAGGAATTTCAACTTAGAGCCTCTGCTATGAGGCCGTTCCGCAAGCCCCTGATAACCTACACCCACCGAGCCTTTGACTTTCTTTGGATTTCGTGAATTCCCACTGCTATTCGTGCTCAAGGCACAAGATAGGAATCCGACGACGTTCC
>JASHNQ010000061.1 GCA_030041545.1 candidate division FCPU426 bacterium
GCACCCGTCACCTTCACCGACGAGAGGTTGTCCAGGTAACGGCTGAAGCCGTAAATGCTCATGGACTCCAGCGTCGACGGCCAAGTGCCCTGGGTGTCGCCGTAGTAAATGGAAGCGGCCGATTTGATGGAACCCAAGTTGCCCTTGGTCGCCCCTTCCCTGGATTTTTCCAACATCTGGGCGAACCGTGGAATCGCGATAGCCGCCAAGATTCCGATGATCGCGACAACGATCATCAGTTCAATCAAAGTAAACCCCTTTGCTTTTAAACGAATCATAAAACCCCCTTTTAATCTTTAACAACCCCCTTATCCTAATCTTCCAGCAGATTAGGCTTTTTTATTTTATCGTTTCAAAAAAGCCTTGTCAACTTGGTCAAAATCCTTGGAAAAAGCCTTTTGACGCCGAATCCAGTTCAAAATGGGAGTGTTGAAAAATCCATCTGCGATGGGATTTTTCAAATGCACTTCAAGGTAGCATTTTGTTCCTGGAACCCTGTTCCAGGGACTTTTTCAACAGTCTCAAATGCGCAAAACGCTTCCCAAAGGCACCCCTCCTGGTATACGGTCAGACGGTCTGAACCAGTAACCGAAAAAACTGTCAGCCCACGACGTTTCCGATGTTAAACATCGGCATAAACATCGCCACAACAATGAAGCCGATCGTTACGCCTAAAAAAACGATCAATATCGGCTCGATGATGGACGTCAACCCTTCCACCGCCGTATCCACTTCAGCCTCGTAAAAATCAGCAACCTTGCTCAACATAGCGTCGAGGGCCCCCGTTTCCTCGCCCACACTGATCATTTGGGTCACCATCGGCGGGAAAACCTTGCTTTCTTTCAAGGGTTGGGTCAATGTTTTACCTTCCCTTACCGAGTCCCTCGCATTGTTGACCGCCCTTTCAAGAACTAGGTTGCCGGAAGTTTTCGCCACGGTTTCAAGTGCGTCCATGATGGGAACGCCCGATTTAATGAGAGTTCCCAGCGTTCGCGCGAATTTAGCCACCGCGGCTTTCCTAGCCAAGATCCCAAAGGTAGGCAGTTTCAAAATCATCATGTCCCAGTTATAGGCGCCTGCTTTCGTCTTGCGGTACAAACCGACGACGAACCACACCGCCGCTAAAAAAACCAATATCAAAAATGCCTTCTTACTGGCCAAAAAATCACTAGCGTCAATAAGGAACTGGGTCGGCGCAGGCAATTTGGCCCCGAAGGAGGCGAAAACATCCCTGAAAGTCGGAACGACCTTGACCATGAGAAATATGACAATAAGGACGGCGACCGACATAACGACAATGGGGTACATCATGGCGGATTTAACTTTGCGGGAGACGCCTTCGGCCTTTTCCATGTATTCGGACAACCTCTCAAAAATGATGTCCAAGATACCGCCTTGCTCGCCGGCTTTGACCATATTGACGTAAAGCGTGCTGAAAACTTTTGGAAATTTCGCCATGGCATCCGAAAGCGGCACGCCGTTGGAAATGTCATCCCGGATTTTATTCATCACAACCCGAAAATCCGGGTTTTCGGCCTGCTCCGCCACAATCGTCAGCCCCTGGAGAATCGGCAGCCCCGCGTTAATCATGGTTGAAAATTGCCGGCTGAAAATGACGATGTCCTTGGTCGTAACCTTTCCGCCTTTTCGAGCCAGGGCGCTTAAAAGCCCGCTCAATCCCCCCGCGGGCGAGGCCGAAACGAGTTCCAACCGTTTTTGTCGGAGGGCGACAGCGACGCCGGATTCGGCGTCCGCGTCGATTGTCCCCTCGACAATTTTTCCCAAATTGTTCTTGGCCTTATATTTAAATGTCGGCATGGCCTGCCCTTCTGATCAGGTTAAATGACGCCCTTCACCATCCGTTGAAGCTCCTTGGGATCGAGCGTCCTTGAAAAAATTTCGTTGTAGCTGACCAATTGTTTCTGGTAAAGGTCGAATAAGGCTTGGTTCATGGTCTGCATCCCATATTCCGTTCCGGTCTGCATAGCCGAATAGATTTGATGGATTTTTTCCTCCCGTATCAAGTTACGGACGGCTGCCGTGGGGATTAAAACCTCCACCCCGATGCAACGGCCCGAACCGTAGGCCTTGGGAAGGAGTTGTTGGGATAACACGGCCTGTAGGACGAAGGAAATCTGGGCGCGGATCTGCTGCTGCTGGGCGGCCGGGAAAACATCTATGATGCGGTTGATGGTTTGGATAGCGTCCACCGTGTGGAGGGTCGCGAAAACCAAGTGGCCCGTTTCCGCGATGGTCAGGGCGGCGTTGACGGTTTCCAGGTCGCGCATTTCCCCGATGAGGATCACGTCCGGGTCCTGCCGCAAGGCGTATTTCAAGGCGGTGGCGAAGGTATGGGTATCGGTGCCCACTTCCCGCTGGTTGACGATACTGGATTTATGGGTGTGGACGTATTCAATGGGGTCTTCAATGGTGATGATATGATGCTGTTGGTTGGTATTGATCCAATCCAACATCGCCGCCAAGGTCGTTGACTTTCCCGAACCCGTGGGTCCGGTCACCAGGACCAAGCCCTTGGGCAGCTTGACGATATCCTGGACCACGGCGGGAAGCTTTAAGTCGTCAAAGGTGCGGATGGAGGTGGGGATATTGCGCAACGCCGCAGCCACCGCCCCGCGCTGCTGGTAGACGTTCATGCGGACGCGGCCCACTCCCTCCACGCCGAAGGACACGTCCAATTCGTTGTCCTTCTCGAACTTTTCCTTTTGCTCGTCCGTCAGGATGCTGTAAATCAACTGCTGGGTCGTCTCGGGCCTGAGTTTCTCGTACTCCGTGGCGGTCATCACCCCATCGATGCGCAACATGGGGGGGGCGCCCGCGGTAATGTGGAGGTCGGAAGCGCTGCGCTCGAACATCAGCCTTAACAGCGTGTCAATGTTCACCATGGGGTTTTGTTTTCTCCTTTGGCAAGGTTTCCTTCAACAAGGTCATTCCTCCGCATCCGCATGCGCCACCCGCAAGAGTTCCTCGACGGAGGTCAGTCCCCTTAAAACTTTCTTGACGCCGCACTCCCGCAGGGTTTGCATTCCGGCCTCCCGGGCGATCTTTTTGAGTTCCGAGGTGGGCTTTCGTTGCAGCACCCCCCTCTTAAATTCTTCACTGGTCATCAGGACCTCATGGACGGCCATACGGCCTTTGTACCCGGTATTGGAACAGGTGGCGCAGCCCCTTCCCCGGTACAAGGTAACGGCCTCCCCGGCACTGGGATTGACCCCGATTTCCTCCAAGACTTCCGGAGGTGCCTCGTAAGCCTCCTTGCAATCCTTGCAAATGCGGCGCAAAAGGCGCTGGGCCACCACGCAATGGACCGTGGAGGTGATCAAGAAGGGTTCCACCCCCATGTTGGTCATACGGGTCACGGCCCCCGGGGCATCGTTGGTGTGCAGCGTTGAGAACACCAAGTGGCCGGTCAAGGCCGCGTTGATGGCCACCTCGGCCGTTTCCTTGTCCCGAATTTCCCCCACCATGATCACGTCCGGATCCTGCCGTAAAAACGACCTCAAGCCCGCAGCGAAGGTCAGGCCGATGCCGGCCTTGGCGTTCACTTGGTTGATGCCCGGCAGGTTGTATTCCACCGGGTCTTCGATGGTGGAGATATTGGTGTCCGGGTTATTGATGTAATGGAGGGCGGAATAAAGGGTGGTGGATTTCCCCGATCCGGTCGGCCCTGTCACCAGGACCATGCCGTAGGGTTCAACAATTGCCTTTTCGAACTTGGGCAGGATGTCGTCCTCGAACCCGAGTTTGGGGAGGTCCAGGGAGAGATTGGAGGAGTCCAGGATGCGCATAACAATCTTTTCGCCGAATTGGACGGGGCAGACGGAAACCCGAAGGTCGATTTCCTTTCCTAAAACCTTGATTTTGATGCGCCCGTCCTGGGGCAGGCGCCGCTCAGCGATGTCCAGCGAGGACATGATCTTGAGGCGCGAGGAAATGGCCGGAGACAGGGCGCGGGGAGGCGACTGGACCTCGTGAAGCACGCCGTCGATGCGGTAGCGACACCGGAGGTTCTTTTCGTAAGGCTCGATATGGATGTCGCTGGCGCCCGCCCGCACGGCCTCGGTGAGGATCAGGTTGACTAGGCGCACCACCGGGGCGTCCTCGCCAGCCGCCTCCAGCTTGGAGATATCCATGTCTTCAGCTTTTTCTTCCATCACTTCCAGGTTTTCACCGCCCATGGAATTGATGATTTCCTGCATGTCACCACCTATTTCCGGCCCGCCCCCTCCCCCGCCAACTGCGCCACCCGCACCGGCCGCCGTACCGTAGTATTTGGCCTGCATGGCTTTGATTTCGGTCTCGCTGGCGATGGCTGGCTCCACCTCTAAGCCCGTCGTCATCTTGATGTCGTCGATGGCGAAGACGTTTAGGGGATCGGCCATGGCGACCGTGAGTTTTTTGTCTTTTTTCACAATGGGGATGAGGCAATGATTGACGGCGATGGATTCGGGGACGGAGAAAACGACGTCATTGGGAATGTCGCCGATTTCCGTCAGGCTGACGTGGGGAATGCCCAACTGGGTGCCCACGAAAGCCATGATGACGTCCTGGGTCACATAGCCTTGGCTGATGAGGATTTTCTCGAGGCGGCCGCCCTTGATTTTCTGCTCGTGCAGGGCTTCCTGCAGTTGTTCTTCGGAGATGATGCCCTCATCCACCAGCATTTCGCCCAGGCGCTTTTTCATGGATTCAGGCATGACAATACCTCGGAGGGCTTGAACTTCGGTCGGATCAACGCCACGAAAGAAGTATAGAATCGAAAAAAATCGAAGTCAACTTTTGTCGGGAATCCCTGCGGAACGGTCATTTGAAGCCAAGGCTTGGGCCAAAGCCTGCCGTAAAATTCCCAAGGGCGCCCTGCGGCCCGTCCAATATTCAAAGGAGAGCGCCCCTTGATGCAGCAGCATGCCTTCCCCTCCAAGGTTCGGCAAATGGAGCCGCTGGGCTTGTTTCCGGAAAGCCGTCAGTCGGTGGTAAACCAAATCCACCGCAAGGGTTCCCGGCTGGGCGCCTTGAAGGGAAAGGGGCGAAGGATCGCCGGCCTTCAAGCCCAAAGAGGTGGACTGAACCAACCAATCACATCGGTTTAAAAACCTTTCGCCTTCCAGAAGGGAAAGGGCCCCGCCCTTAAGTCGGGGATGGCGTTTCAAGAGCCGCCGTAAAAGTATTTGAGCCCGTCCTGGAGACCGGTTGGCAACGAATAGGGCTTGAACGCCTGACCGGGCCAGTGCTTCGGCCACGGCCTTGGCCGCTCCCCCCGCGCCGATGAGCAGCCCTTGGGAGCCCGTCAACTTTTTCCTCCAAGGCCCCAAAGACCTTAAAAAACCCTCTCCATCGGTGGAAACGCCGATCAACTTTCCTCCTCGCCGGTAAAGGGTGTTGACCGATCCAAGCCACCGGGCTTCCCTTTCCACTTGGTCCAGGCAAGGAACGACTTTTTCCTTGTAAGGAACAGTCACATTGGCGCCCTCAACGTTGATGGACCGAAGGATTTCCACCGCATTTTTCAACTGGTCGGCGGTGACCTCCAGTGGTGCGTAAACCCAGGGCATCCGAAGCGCGCGGAAGGCTGCGTTGTGCATCCAGGGAGATAAAGTATGTTCCAGCGGATTTCCCAGGATAAACACCAGGCGGCTGGCGCCGCTGACGCCGTGGGCCCGGCTTGGCGGGGATTTCATGGGCCATCCTCCGGCGTTGGGTTGTAAAAAAACTGGATCATGGAGGCCAGGACGATGCCCGCTGTTTCCGTCCTGAGGATGGGCGTGGGCAGGTGCACTGGCGAGGCCCCTCTGTCTTCCGCTTCCCGCACCTCTTCGGGAGTCCACCCCCCCTCGGGCCCGACCAGGGCCAAAATTTTCCGCGCCGAGGGGTTGGATTCTAACACCGTTTTCAAGGTTGGCGCCTGTTTTTCATAGGGTAGAAGAACCAAATCGAACTCTTTGAACCTTTCCGAAAAAGGCGTCCATTCGGCGACCGGCTCCAAGCGGGGGACGTCATTTCGGCCGCATTGTCGGCAAGCCTCCACCAGAATCTTTCGCCACCTCTCGTTTTTATGCCCCAACTGGGAAGGGTCGGGCCTGGAGACGCTTCGCCGGGTGAGGAGTGGGATGAATTGGTGGATGCCGGTTTCCGTTCCCTGCCTCAGGATCAAATCCATCTTGGTGGATTTCGGAAGGCTTTGCCCCAGTGCCAAGCAAAGCCCGGCACTGCCTTTTGGGGCATCCGGGCTTGACAAGACGGCGGCAAGGGCTTGGGGAAGGTCCGCTTTTTTTAAAACCAGTTCGTATTGCCGGCCTTGGGGGTCAAACCCGAGAAAACGGGCGCCATCTCTCAGCCGAAGCACCTTCACCAGGTACCGTGAGGCGGGTTCCTCCAAGCTTAATTCAGCGGGAGGGGGCGGGACCTCGGCCAGGAACAATCGTGGGATGAAACTCATTTTTTACGGGCAAAGAGGTTTTTCATCTTGCTTATGAACTTGGCGATTTGGGGCGTATTGCTTTCCTCGGAGAGAGCCGCGAATTCCTCCAGTAGTTTCCTTTGCTTGGCGTTCAAATCCTCCGGCGTCTCCACGGTCACGGTGACCAAAAGATCTCCCACCCCTTCCTGCTGCGGGCTCTTCAGGCCTTTCTCCCTTAACCGGAAGACCTTTCCGGGCTGGGTCCCGGCCGGGATCTTCATCTTCACCGGGCCTTCCAGGGTCGGCACTTCGATTTCAGTGCCCAAGGCCGCCTGGGGAAATGAAATGGGTACTTCGCAGTGCAGGTCGCTTCCGTCCCGTTCGAAGAAATCGTGGGCTTCCACGTGCAGGAACACGTAAAGGTCCCCGGCCGGGCCTCCATTCATGCCCGCCTCCCCCTCACCCCTTAAGCGAAGCCTTGAACCCTCGTCCACGCCCGCTGGAACTTTGACGGAAATGGTCCTCTCCCTTTCCACCCGGCCGTGGCCGTGGCAGGCCGGACAGGGGCTTCCAGGCAATTCACCCTGGCCGCCGCATCGGGTGCAAGTGCGGGCGATGGTGAAAAAACCTTGGGTGGACCGGATCTGGCCCGTTCCCTTGCAGGTGGGGCACAGGACCCGCCCCGATCCCGGCTTGGCGCCCGACCCGTGGCAGGTTTCGCAGGTGGCCAGCTTGCGCACCTTGACGTCCTTGGTGGTTCCGAAAGCCGCTTCCTCGAAGGCCAGGTTCAAGTCGTAACGCAGGTCGTCGCCTTCCTGGGCCTGGTTGCGGGCGCGGCCTCCCCGGCCCGGAGCGCCCCCGAAAAAATTGCTGAAAACGTCGCCGAAGATATCCTCGAAATCGGCCGCATTTCCGAAATCCTGCGGACGGAAACCGCCGCCCCCGTAGCCCGTAGGCCCCCCCGCGCCTACCCCCACGTGGCCAAACTGGTCATAGGCGGCCTTTTTGGGGGGATCGGAAAGAACCTCGTAGGCCTCATTGACCTCCTTAAACTTTTCCTCGGCTTCTTTATTATTAGGGTTGGCGTCCGGGTGATATTTCTTGGCCATGGTCCGGAAGGCTTTCTTGATATCCTCGGCCGAAGCCGAGCGCGTAACGCCAAGTACCTCGTAATAATCCCTTTTGGTAGCCATATTTTCCTTCATGCTTGGCTCGCTTTTTGTTGGCAGGCTGCCGAAAACTAACAACCCACCTTCATGCAGCCTGCCATACTCAAATTCCATAGAATTTGAGTATCCCGAAACATCCAAGGCGGAAAAACTCCTGTGGCAAGCGCCTTTTCCGCATCCAGCGGGAAAAATTTAAGAAAACCAAAGCGAGCTTTCAATCAAGAGGAGTCGGGAGGAAAGGCACACGAAAACTTAACGGCTCCTTCCTGCTCCTAAAACTCCCTCAAACTATCATCCCCTGTGGGCGGCGTAAAGAGGCCTTTTACCGGCAAAAAAATCAAAATTAGCCTTGCGAAAGAAAGGCCCGCTCTTCTAAACTATCGGGGTTTTGGTGGTCGAAACCGCTTCAAACCCCCCCTCCCGCGCGCCGGGAGAGTGAAACTCGAAGGAGGCAAGTCATGCCGTACGTCATTACCGAGAAGTGCCTGGGTGAGGTTTACGCGCAATGTGTGGATGTGTGCCCGGTGAATTGCATCCACCCCGGCCAATACAAGGGTCAGGCTTTCATGATCATCGACCCTGAGGAATGCACCGAGTGCACCAGCTGTTATTCCGCCTGCCCCATCGGCGCTATCGTGGAAGGCGTGGACAAGGATCCCGAGTACGCCAAGATCAACGCTGAATTGGCCCCTTCCTTCAAGAACAACCCCCCGGTGGCGACTCGTCCGGCCAACGATCCTCCCCATCGCCCGGAAAACAAGCTAGTCAACTAAGACAACCGGTGCAAAAAGGCCGCTTCCTTTAGGGAAGCGGCCTTTTTGTTTTGGGGTCTCCCAGTCGAAACGATTTCAGCAGGGTGTTCAATGTGGAAATTTTATGTCAGCGGGGCCAATAGGACCCCTGGTTCTTCCAGTGGGAACTTGTGTTGGAATGGCCTTTATTTTCGGAGGCGCCTGCGGATAAACGCGTTCACTTCCGTGGGGTGGCTCAAATTGATCAAGTGCCCTCCTCCACGGATCACACTGTCCGGTTGAACCTTCCTTACCGGTATCAAACGGTCTTTTTCCCCATGGATGTGGAAAACCCTTGTCCCGTCCAGCCCGCAACCTTTCCAACCCCGGATGGCGGCCACCGTCCATTTCGCAAAGGCATCGGGAGTATCCAGGAACATCCGGATCAACAAGTCCCGTTGGTCTGGGGTTTTAGCCCCCAAGAAATGGCCGCTGATTTCCGGCAGTATTCCGCAAAACCACTTGGAAAGACGGGGCCAAGTCGGGAGGCTTCCGGCCATCCTGAGGGGAAAAGGGATGCTGGCAGGGGAGCGGCAACTGCCGACTAAAACCACGGCCCCGGGGTTGACCCAGCGGGCCATCTCTTGGGCGATCATCCCGCCAAAAGAAACGCCCACCAAGATACATCCGGGTTTTAGGCGGAGGCGCTTGACCCAACGGCGTGCGTAATGGGCCAGGGACTCTTTTTCCAACGGGGCGATCCAATCCGGTGCCATGGAGTGCGGAAAAGCTTTCCGCTGCGGATGGAAAAGCCGCTTGTCCGCTCCCAAGCCTGGAATGAAAACCATGGAGGGACCCATCTTACTCCTGCCCTTGGTATTTACGGGAAGGGGGGGTAGCACCGCGGGAACGGATGGAAAATATTTTCGTCGCTTGAATATCCAAGTATTTGCCCAACAGTAGGAATCCGATTTCGATTCAACTTAATCTCTCATTCATTTTTTCCCCATCCATCAAGGCATTAAGATTTTACGAGAAAACCCGAACACCTTGAAAAAGAGACAGGAACGAGGGAAAGTTTTCCCAAAAATTAAAACGATTTTTGAAACTTACTTGGTTTCAAGTGGCTATTTACGGGAACCCATGTAAAACGTTAAGACAAATTAAATTTTAAAGTTCAACCCATCCTGTAAAACGGAAGGCAAGTTTTCATCTTTTTTTTAATTGAGAAGTGGAAGATGGGGGCATTAACCTAATCTTAAAATTGTTTCAATTTTTCTCATCTAACTTTGGACGTCAAATCGTCCGGGCGAAGCCGCCAAGAGGCCCTGCCGTAGCCCGGAGAAGAATAGCGGAGTCGTCCTGGAAACGGAAAGGGCGACCCTCGTAACGTTGAAAACAAAAGTCGGATCAAAAGCTTCACCAACTTGCCACTGGTTCCTTTAACCCTTTGATTAAAACGGTTTCTTTGAAGAGAACCTTTTAAAAATATCGTTTGAGGGCCGAGATGCCTCTCGGTTGAGGAACTATGCCAGAAAAAAAGTCCGCCAACCCGTCTTTTCCGAACAACGGATTTGGGCCCGGCCTACTCATTGGAAACTTTAAAAACAAGCCCTTTGGCCGTTTTCCATTCTCAAGATTTGGTAGCGCTGCCAAACCTTTTCAAACCCTCCCCAACTTTTTGAAATTCCACTTCTTCTGCCTGGGAGGGGCAGCGGCCCTGGCGATTGCCGCCTGTGCCCCAGCTTATTCCCAAACCCCCACCTGCTCCTCCCCCTCCCAATACGGCAACACGACGACGTGCATTTATCCCCCAACGGCCTCGACCGATACCTGCCCCGGCAATGGTGTCACCACTTCCAACCTTCAAACCGAAGCCATCAACCAATTCTATACCTATGGTGCCTCGGGCGTGTCCGTGCTCACCTGCGGCGGCACGAACGGCGCCGACACCACCACCATCACCATGAATTGCGCCATCCCCACGAACGCCACGGTCGTGGCCGCCTTTTTGGAGGTCGTGGAGAATGCCAATACCAACACCTGCAGCAACACCTCCCTGACCTTCGCGGGAACGGCCTTGGGCGCAGGCACCGAAGTGGGCCAGGGAAATTTTTACAATGAGTGGGATGACCCCCGGTACGGCCTTGATGCCAACCCCCCCGGGTGGTCCGATTATTACTGCGATGTGCGCTATGGCGTGCCCACCAGCTCCATCATCCTGGGAACCACCGCCGCAACCTACGCGTTGACCAACCTGCCTTCGGGCGCGGAATCCGAGGACCTGATCGTGGTTTACACGGTACCGGCCCCGGGCATTTGCAGCGCCGTGGCCTTGGGGGACGGGCTCATCGTCTGGGACGACACGGACGGTGATTTGCTGAACGCCGGGCTCATTCCCGACGGTTCGACCCTGGACTGGAGCTGCGCGGACAGCAGCCAATCCGCCTGCGGCAGCAGTGGTTTTTCCATCTTTGGGGGCGGCCAAGCCAGCGGAAACGCCACCCAGGGCGTGACGTTTGACGACCAATTTTTCAGCGCCCCCAGCGGCGGCACGACGATGGAAAGCGAGCCGGATTGTGGGTTTGAAAGCATCTGCGGCACGGCAACGACCGGCGGTCCTTTTTCCTTTGAGACGACCTATTCCCCCATCCCGGCCTTCTCGGGAACCAACAAGGTGACCTGGGCCGTGGGCAACGGCAATACCAGCCCCAAGGAAACCTATTGGGTGAACCTGTTGGCCGCCTCCTGCGCCACTTTCTGCCTTACGCCCACCCCCACCTCCACCCCCACCAATACCCCGACCGTGACTTCCACCTTTACCCCCACGGACACGGATACGAAAACACCCACCCCCACCACCACTAACACGGCCACGAATACGGCCACTCTTACGCCCACCCCCACCCCTACCAACACCGCCACCAGCACTCCCACGAACACGGCCACCAACACCCCAACTTATACCCCGACCAACACGCCGACCGCCACATCCACCAACACGCCGACAGTGACCTCCACTAACACGGCTACGGACACATCCACTGTCACCGCGACGAGCACCCCAACGAATACCGCCAGTCCGACCGCGACTTTTACAGCGACCTCCAGCGCCACTTCTACGGCCACCTTGACCATCACCTCCACCGCGACTGCCACTATGACCTTTACCACGACCGTCACGCCTACCGACACCTTTACCCTGACCGACACTTTCACGTCCACCGATACGCCTACGCTCACGGATACCGACACCTCCACCAGCACGCCTACCTACACGGCCACCCCGACTCCCACCCTCACCAACACGTTCACCGCCACGCCCACCGATACCTTCACCCTGACCGGCACTTCCACGCCTACCAATACGCCAACAGTCACGGACACGGAGACACCCACCAATACTCCCACCGACACGGTCACGCCGACCTTTACTTTCACGGACACACCCACCGCGACGCCGACTTTCACCTTCACCCTGACCGATACCTCCACGCCTACCAACTCGCCCACCATCACGGATACCGACACCTCTACCAACACCCCCACCTACACGGCCACCCCGACTCCCACCCTCACCAACACATTCACTACCACACCCACCGATACCTTCACCCTGACCGACACCTCGACGCCCACTTCCACGCCAACAGCCACCTTCACCTTCACTTCCACGCTCACCAACACCGCCACCTCCACTCCCACCAACACGGCCACGAATACGGACACCCGCACCGCCACCAGTACGCCCACGCCCACCGCCACCAACACCGCAACCCTCACCCCCACCTCGACGCCCACCGCCGGCATCCTGATCGGCAAGACCGTCTCCCAGTCCACCGTTTCCAATGGCGTCACCCTGACCTATGACATCCCCTTGACGGTCACGGGCAACACCGCCATGGACGTGGTCGTGGCCGACACCTTGCCGGCCGGCCTGTCCTTCGTGGAGTTCGGTTCCACGCCCTCCGGCGCGGTCAGTTCCCAACAAGGCTCGCTTTTAACGTGGAGTTTCCCCTCCTTGGCCGTGGGCACCTACAACCTCTATTACCAGGCCCAGATGAACGGCGTCCTCCAGGGCGGGACGGTGCTGGAAAACACCGCCTCGGCGACCTACGCGGGGGGGGGGCCGGTGACGGCCATGGCCAATGTCACGGTGGCGGGCAATTACACCGTCAAGGTGGGGGTTTACAACGAGGCGGGTGAGTTGATCGAAACCCTGCAGGTCACCCAGCTCTCCCAGTCCGTCAATTCCTTCCAACTGGAACCCGGCGATTCCATCACGAGCGTGGACGGTCCCGGTAGCGCGGTCACGGTTTACTACGGGAACACTATCCTGGGGATTTGGAACGGGACCAACAGCGTCGGCCAGCCGGTGTCCAACGGCGCCTACTACATCACCGTGGACAGCGTCAATAGCAACGGAGTGGTCACCAGTGTCACCCAGCAGGCGGTGGTGAGCCGGTCCATCGCCCAGGTGACGGTGAACATCTACAACGAGGCCGGGGAGTTGATACGGCAGCTTTACACTTTCACGGGGAACTCGGGCAGCGTCCTGGCCGACAACGTCGCGTTGTCCACCGACGTGATTTCACCCGGAGCCGGCGGTACCGTCCCCGGCGTGGTGTCGGTCACCAACGGGGGCGTCACCCTTTGTCAGTGGGATGGGAGGGCCAACAACGGCAGCGTAGTTTCCAACGGCGTCTATTACATGGAGTTCCAGGTCACGAACGGAGACGGAGACGCAACCCAGACGGTGATCGTCAAGACCATCTCGGTGGTGAACCGGCCCGGCGGCCCGGTGGTGGCCGCGGCGCCCAACGAGTTGACGGCCGCGCAACCCACGGCCCTCTTCCAGGCCGCCTCCGGATCGACCGTGGAGGTGAGGATTTACGACATAGCGGGGGAACTGGTGGATCACATCCAGGGCGCCACCGGTACGGGCAATGCCTCTTGGAATTCATCCGGGATGGCCAGCGGCCTTTACCTGGCGGTGGTGGAAGTGATGGATTCGAACGGGAACAACTTAGGCCGGCAGGTATTGAACCTTTCGGTCAAGCATTGAGACGGGACAGCCTTTAGGTCCTCTTACAATTGTTTTTTCGCCGTTGGGGTTGCTGAAAAATAAGCCTTTTTTGTACCGATTCACCATGAAGGGTTTAAGGAAATCGGTATTATACCGACCTCTTTAAATGCTTTAGGGAAGCCCGCATGTCGTCTTTGCGGCCACCCTGAGGCTCTCGAAGGGCTTGGCGGTGGATTTTTAGAGGTTACTTTTAGACCTTCTGGTAAATCTCCGCGCCGGACTCGACAAAGGCTTCGGACATTTTCTTCATGCCTTCCTCCAAAACCTTCTCTTCGGTCAGGCCTTGTTCCTTGGCGTAGTCCCGCACGTCCTGCGTGATCTTCATGCTGCAGAACTTGGGGCCGCACATGGAGCAGAAATGCGCCACCTTGGCGCCCTCGGCCGGAAGGGTTTCGTCGTGGTACTCGCGGGCCAGTTCCGGGTCTAAGGACAGGTTGAATTGGTCCTCCCAGCGAAACTCGAAACGGGCCTTGGACAGGGCGTTGTCCCAGCGCTGGGCCGCCGGATGGCCCTTGGCCAAGTCCGCCGCGTGGGCCGCGATCTTGTAGGCGATCACCCCCGCCCGCACGTCGTCTTTATTGGGAAGCCCCAAATGCTCCTTGGGCGTTACGTAGCAGAGCATGGCGGTTCCGAACCAGCCGATCATGGCCGCCCCGATGGCGCTGGTGATATGGTCGTAACCGGGGGCGATATCCGTGGTCAGGGGCCCCAAGGTATAGAAAGGGGCCTCATGGCATTCGGCCAATTGCTTGTCCATGTTTTCTTTAATTAAATGCATTGGGACATGGCCGGGACCCTCGATCATCACCTGTACGTCGTGCTTCCAGGCCGTCTTCGTCAATTCGCCGAGGGTCCTAAGTTCGGAAAACTGCGCGTCGTCGTTGGCGTCCTCGATGGAGCCGGGCCGCAGGCCGTCGCCCAGGCTGAAGGAAACGTTATAGGCTTTCATGATCTCGCAGATTTCCTCGAAGTGGGTGTAGGCGAAGTTTTCCTGGTGGTGGGCCAGGCACCACTTGGCGTGGATGGAGCCCCCGCGGGACACGATGCCGGTGCGGCGGTAGGCGGTCAAAGGCACGTAGCGCAAAAGCACGCCCGCGTGGATGGTGAAGTAATCCACCCCTTGTTCGGCCTGCTCGATGAGCGTGTCGCGGTAGATTTCCCACGTGAGATCCTCGGCGATACCCCCGACCTTCTCAAGGGCCTGGTAAATGGGCACGGTCCCGACGGGCACCGGGCAGTTGCGGACGATCCATTCGCGGGTCTCGTGGATATTTTTGCCGGTCGAGAGGTCCATGAGTGTGTCCCCACCCCAGCGGACCGACCACACCATCTTCTCCACTTCCTCCTCGATGGAGGAGGCAACGGCCGAATTGCCGATATTGGTGTTGATCTTCACCAGGAAATTACGGCCGATAACCATGGGTTCCAGTTCCAGGTGGTTGATGTTGGAGGGGATGATGGCCCGGCCCCGGGCTACCTCGTCTCGCACGAATTCCGGCGTGATGACCGGCGGCACGATGGCGCCGAAGGCCTGGCCCTTGTGCACCCTCCCTTTTTCCGCTCTTTCCTGGGCCACCAGGTTTTCCCGGACCGCCACGAACTCCATCTCCGGGGTGATGATGCCTTTCTTGGCGTAGTGCATCTGGCTAACGTTCCCGCCCTTTTTGGACTTCAAGGGCCGGCGTTGACCGGTTTCCGGAAAAACTTCCACCCCCGGGGCGGCCGGGGTCTTATAGGTGGATTCCACTTCCGCCACGTCGCCTCGGCCCAACACCCAATCCCTACGGACGGGATTCAAGCCCCGCCTTAAATCGATCTTCACGGTGGGGTCGGTATAGGGACCGCTGGTGTCATAGACGCAAAGGGGAGCGTTATCTTCCAACCCTTTTTCAGTTTTGGTGGGTGAGAGCTGGATTTCGCGCATGGGGACATGGATATGGTGGGTTTTTCCGCCCACATAGATTTTTCTAGAACCCGGAAAGGGCGTGCGGGTGATGCCCTCCCGAAGGGTGGATTTTCCGTTTCCGTTGTTCTTGGGCATTTCGGGTTCCTTGTTCCCCAGCGTAAGTTAAAAGGGCGTAAAAGCCAGCATACCGGGCCATGCTGTCGAATGCAATGTTATCAAAACAAAGCGAAGGCCTTTGTTTTTAAAACAAACTTTCCTCGATTTGATAGCATTCGTAACGTAACCGTTTAAACCGGGCCGAGGCGGGATGTTTCAAGAGTTTGCAAAATTCTTCCAGCGACCTTAGCGCTTCCTGTGCCCGTTTCAAGTTGGCTTTCAAGAGTTCCCGGGGAGTCGACCGGAGTTTTTCCCTTTTTTCCCTGTTCCCTTTACCCAAATCTTTTTCCACATCCCTCGCCGTCAGGCGGATTTGGCGTGATTTAAAAAGGGATTTCTCGGCGGCGGTCACCCCATGGCGCAGTTTCTTGAGCCGGTTCAAAAGCTGGGGATCGTTCAGGACAAAGCGTGCCACGTCTTCCGCGACACGGAAGCCTTCCCGGGCCCGGTTACAGTTGGCGTCCAGGGCCCGTAAAACCCGAGAATTTTGAAGGCGGGAACTCATGGAACCGAACTCCAGGGGCTTAACAAGCTGTTAGTTATGAGTTCTGAGTTTCAAGTTTTGAGTAAAATGAAGGTTTTTGAACCAAAGGGTCAAAAACTTCAGAAACTCAAAACTTACTTTTCCTTTTTGATCATTTTGATTGGGGCGACGGCCACGGTTTTTTTACTGAAAAGTGGCTTCGGCGGTTTCTTCATCTTGACGACCACTCCCTTTACGTCCGCCTTCTTGGCCACGGGCGCGTTCTTATCGACCTTCTTGTCGGCGGCCTTTTTTTCTTCGTGTCTTTTATCGCCCTTTTCCGGAACGGCCTTGGCGGGCGGCGCGGGGACGCCTTTCTTGGGGGCTTTTTCGATCCCCGGCACCGGGTGTTCGGGGTTCTTGGGGAAAAGCGGCACGGTGACCTTGATGGACTTTCCCTTTTGCGGGGCGGCGGCTTTGGCCTTGGCCTCCTCGGTCATTTTACGCTTGGGGGTTTCCTCCCTCAGGAACAGCTCCCCCTTTAGGTAAGGCACCGCGGAAATGCGGCTGGTCTTGGCCGCGAAATCGAGGTCTTTGGCGTAGCCATTTTGGATCAGCTCCTTGCCATCGGGAGAGTCTTTCAAAAGATCCAATATCCTTCCTTGCCAGGGCTTGTAAAGCGCGACAGCCTCCTTGGCGCTCTCGGCCAGGACTATCGGGATGGATCCCAGGGTGCTTTGGAGGAAATCCACTAGCATGCCCGCGAAGGCCGAATCCTCCGGTCCCCCGGCGCAGACCACCACCACGTCCCGCTTGCCCCGCAAGCAGGAATCGTAAACGTCTCCCAAATTCACAAAGGACCCCATGACAAGGTATTTGGCGTTCTTGAGGACCTTCAAGGGGGTTGGGGAGCTGAAACAGACCACCCGGTCCTTCACTTTTTCGCGGGTGGAATCGTTGGGGGAACCTCCCAGGTGAAAACCCGGGATTTTTTCCCAATCGCGTTCCCCGGCCAAAAGGCCCTCGCCGCGCTTTTGTTTTTCAAAGAGCTTCTTGGCCGTGCCGGGATCGGGGCAAAGGGCCACGCCCGCCGCGCCGTGGTAGAGGTACACGGGGATGGTGGTGGTGGCCCTCAGTACGTCGGCCAGCACCACCGTGGCGTTTTGGATGACCGTGGGCTTCACGTCCTTAGGATTGAAATAAACCGTTATCTTCAATTTCGACTCCCTGCTGCTTTTTTCAAAATATAAGACGGCTCCGCATCCGCGGCATCCCGGAGCGCCCGGAAGAGCCTTACTTCGTTTCCTCGCCCTTGTCCTTCTTGTTGTTTTTCATGAACTTTTCCACGAAATGGGTCGAATAGTGGCCCCGCCGGAAGGATTCGCTTTCCAAAATCTTCTTCAAAAAATCCGTGGTGGTATGGACGCCCTCCACCACCAGTTCATCCAGGGCCCGTACCATGCGGCGGATGGCCTGCTGGCGGTTGGGCGCGTGCACGATGATCTTGGCCAGCATGGAATCGTAATAGGGCGGCACTTTGTAACCTTGATACAGGTGGGTGTCCACCCTCACCCCCGGACCGCCCGGCACGTGGTAGGTGGTGATGACGCCCGGCGAGGGCCTAAAGTTGTCCTCCGGGTTCTCCGCGTTGATCCGGCACTCGATGGCGTGCCCGCGGGGCTCCAGGGTGTCCTTGGAGACCGACAGCTTTTCCCCGGAGGCGATCTTGATCTGCTCCTTGATGATGTCCACGCCCGTGGTCAGTTCGGTGACCGGATGTTCCACCTGCACGCGGGTGTTCATTTCCATAAAATAAAAATCCCCGTGCTTGTCCATGAGGAACTCGATGGTGCCCGCCGAGCTGTATTTCACCTCCTTGGCCAGCTTGAGCGCGTATTTCCCCACCTTCCGGCGCTGCTTGGCCGTCAGGATCGAAGAGGGGGCTTCCTCGATCAGTTTTTGGTGGGAACGCTGGATGGTGCAGTCGCGCTCCCCCAGCTGCATGATATGGCCGTACTCGTCGCCTAGGATCTGCACCTCGATGTGCCGGGGCTCCTCAATGTATTTTTCAATATAAACCTCCGGGTTGCCGAAGGCCGCCTCGGCTTCCGCGCGGGCCGTTTGGAAGGCCTGAGTGAGCGAAATATCCGTATGGGCCACCCGCATGCCCTTGCCGCCGCCGCCCGCGGAAGCCTTGATGATGACCGGATACTTGATGTCCTTGGCCACGGCCAGGGCGCGCTTTTCGTCCTTCACGGCCCCGTCGCTGCCGGGCGTGGTGGGCGCCCCGGCCTTTTTGGCGGTCTTGATGGCCGCCACCTTGTCGCCCATCAGTCGCATCACCTCGGGCTTGGGCCCGATGAACTTGATCTGGCAGCTGGCGCAGACCTCGGCGAAGTGGGCATTTTCGGCCAGGAAGCCGTAGCCGGGGTGGACGGCCTCGGCGTCGGTGATTTCAGCGGCGCTGATGAGCGCGGGGATGTTGAGGTAACTTTCCTTGCTGAAGGCCTTGCCGATGCATACGCTCTCGTCGGCCAGGTGCACGTGCAGGGAATCGGCGTCGGCCTGAGAATAAACCGCCACGGTCTTTACCCCGAGTTCCTTGCAGGCCCGGATGACGCGAAGAGCGATTTCGCCGCGGTTGGCAATGAGGATTTTGTTGAACATGGTTCCCTTTGAATTAGTGAATCGCGGTTGCCAGTTTTAGCCTTTCGCCTAACTGTCAGCCGCGAACCCTTCGGTAAACTCAGGGCCCTGAGCCTGGTCGAAGGGCTGTCGACTGTGAGCTGCCGTTAGCTGGGATCAACGACGATCAAGGGCTGGTTGAACTCGACGGCCTGGCCGTTCTGGACGAGGATTTTGGCGACCTTCCCGTTTATCTCGGACTTTACTTCGTTCATGAGCTTCATGGCCTCGATGATGCAATACACCTGGCCCACGGTGATCTTGTCGCCCTCCTCGACGAAGAGCTTGGCGTCGGGAGAGGGGGCGCGGTAGAAGGTGCCCACCATGGGGGAATTCAAGGTGACGGTGTTTTCCGCCGGGGACGCCGGGGCTCCGGCGGAAGGAGCCGCAGTCGGCGTCGCCGCCGGAGACGAGGGAGACGCCACCACGGGAACGGAGGAAACCACGGGAGCGACGGTGGTGGCAAAAGGCATGCCGGGTCCGCGGCGCAGGTGGATCTTGACCCCGCTCTGCTCAAAGGCCAACTCGCTGATGTCCGCGTCGTTCATCAAAAGGATGACATCCTGTACCAGGGCCAGCTTGGGGCTGACCTTCAGCTTCCGGGCGGGGGCGTCCCCGTTTTTTTTCTTCTTCTCTTTTTCCGGCTTTGGCCCCTCGTTCTTCTCCGGGGTAGTGGTCATCATCGGCTCCTTTCCCAGAACAGCTTCAAACTTTCACCGCGAAGGCGCGAAGAAAGACGGCATCTTGAAACCAAGAAAATCAAAGGCTTTGAAAATTTCCGGCGCGAGCCGGAAATTCACCTTAACTCAGAACTCAAAACTTAGAACTGCCTTTCAGGGTTAGACTCTTTCCAGGTATTCCCCGGTGCGTGTATCGATCTTGAGAACATCTCCCTCCTTGATGAAAAGGGGTACCTGAATGGTGGCGCCCGTCTCCAAGGTAGCAGGCTTGCTGGCCCCCGAAACCCTGTCGCCTTTGATGCCGGGCTCGGAGGAAACGACCTTCAGGTTGACCGTGATGGGTAGTTTCACGCTGATAGGGCGCTCCTTGTAAAAAAGGACCTCGATATTCGTCTCATCCTTGAGCCACTGGGAACCCTCGCCCACCTCGTCCGTGGTTAATTCCAACTGCTCGTAAGTCTCGGTGTCCATGAAGACGAACTTATCGGCTTGCTTATAGAGGAACTGCATCTCCTTCTCTTCAACCGGGGGCTCAGGAACCGATTCCCAGCTATCCATGGTCTTATCGGTAACAGTACCTTGTTCCACGTTCTTAAGTTTCAAACGGACAAAGCCTCCGCCTTTACCCGGCTTAACGTGCTGGAAAGAAACGACACGGTAAAGAATCCCGTCGAATTCGGCCAAATTGCCGGCCCGAAG
>JASHNQ010000062.1 GCA_030041545.1 candidate division FCPU426 bacterium
CCGGGCCAAATGACCCTCCTCCAGCCAGTCTTCTAGCGAAGGCGGCAGCAACAGCATCTGTTCCCGGTCACAGGGGTGGAAGTTGTAGGCCATGAAATTCCCTCCCAAAAAATCAAAATCCTCTTTCCTTCTTCCCCTCTTACTCCTTTTCCCTTGGTTTTCAATGAAAATTTATGGGATTATGCGACAGGCTCTTATTCCCCTGAAATTATAAATAACAAGAAGCTTGGTTCCCGCTCCAGCCCAGGAAGGAAACTTCTCGGGTGGGGATAACGGGTTTTCCCCTCTCCCAAAATGTCGTAACCTTGCTTTTTGGCCGCCGGTATTCAACACTATTCCGGCTTTCGAGGAGGACCTCATGAAAAAAATGGTTTTGGTTTTGGCGGCTGGGCTGGCGGTTGGCTTCATCCATTCTTCAGGTAGGGGGGACACCATGGCGCAAGAAACGGTTTACCAGTTCAATGAGAAAACGATCGACGGGAAGCCCGTCTCATTGGACCACTACAAGGGAAAGGTGCTTTTGATCGTCAACGTGGCCAGCCACTGCGGCTTTACCCCGCAATACGCGGGCCTGGAGAAGCTTTACGAGAAGTACAAGGACAAGGGATTCGTGATCCTAGGCTTTCCCTGCAACCAGTTCGGCGCCCAGGAGCCGGGCACGGCCGAGGAGATCAAGGCCTTCTGCTCCACCAAGTACGACGTGACCTTCCCTCTTTTCACCAAGATCGAGGTCAACGGCGACAACGCCGACCCGCTTTATAAGTTCCTCAAAACCGCCCAGCCCGGTGCGAGCCCTAGGTCGGACATCGGCTGGAACTTCACGAAGTTCCTCATCGACTCAAACGGAAGGCCGGTGAGCCGGTTCGATTCGAGGGTGACGCCGGATAAAATCGACCCCGCGGTGCAAGCCTTGGTGGGAAAGTAATTTAGAGGCTCTGTGGACTTTGGGGAGCCTTCCGGTCTGTTGCGGTGATTTTAGAACCCCAGGTTCACCCCGCCCGATAGGTTTTGTTCCGCGTAGTCGGCCAGGCCTACCTTCCCCTGGTATTGGACGAAGGCGTTAAGCCCCTTTTCGAATCCCAAATTCAACCCGGCCCCGATCACCGCCGCGTCGGTCCCCGTTTCCGGCCCGCTCACGGTAAAGGTTCCGCCGCCGCTGATACTGCTCTCCAGGCTGTCCAGGTTGCCCTCATAAACGTGCTCCCAGGCGGCACTGAGGGCCGGGGATAGGCGGATGCCGCCCAAATCCCAGGTGCGGCTAGCCGCCACCCCCAGGTCGCTGTTCAAATAACCTTCGCCTTGCGCCCCGAAAACCAAGGGCGCCAAGGAGCCTGACTCATTGAATGCGTTGATATTCACCCCGGTGTACTGCCCCGACACGAAAGGCCCTACCTTCATCTGGTCCACCTTCCAGTCGTACCCCGCGCCCAACTGGCCCGAGATCATCAGGCCCTGGGTGCTTCCCACCGCAGTTCCGCCTAGGGCGTTGCGCTGGGTGGTGTAGCTGTTGACCCCGCCTTCGGCCATGGCCTCCGCGTGGAACGGCCCTTCGTTAAACCCTCCATAAAGGCCTACCTGCCCGCCCGTGCCGTTCACCGCGCCGGTGGATTGGCTGGTGCCCGACTGGCTGTAACCCAGCAGCAGCCCCCCCGCCAGGTTTTTGGAGAAGCGGTAATCGAGCCCGGCGACCATTCCGCCGATGGAATACTGATAGCCCGGCGTGTTCGAGTCGCCGGTGACGGTCCCGAAATTGCCCAGGCCTTCGGCGAAGGCGCCCCAGCGCTGGGGCTGGAGGCCCTGGGACATCCCCGCTTCCTCGGGGACCGGCACATCGGCCGCGAAGCGCGGTCCCTCCCCGTTCCAGGAAACGTCGTTGGAACCCAATTCGGAACCGCCGAACAGTTGGAACAGCCTCTGGTTCACCAGCCCCGCCTCGGCCTGGGCGGTGGCGAAACCCATCGTATACAAGGGCGTCAAATTCGCGGGCGAGATTTCGTTATAGGCACCTGGCAGCGACGCATCCTGCATGGTATCCAGGGCCTCGATCAGGTTCTTGTTGCCCCCACCGGCGTTCAGCTGGTCCAGGGCCGCGCCCAGGGTTTTCTGGTTCGGCGTCAGGCCCAGGGATTCGAAAGTCGGCCCGGACACCTCCAGCAGCACCTCGTTCGTTTCGTAAACCAGGGACACCGAATCGGCCGATACCCCGTTTAACAGCGTGTTGAAAGTCCCGTATAAAGTTCCCGCGGAAAGGATGCCGAAACTTTCCGTCCCGTGCACCTGGAAGAAGGAACCGTTGCCGGGGGCCAGCTGCAAGTCACCCCCCAGGGTGGCCGCGCCGGACACCCTCAGTCCGTCCCAGCCGCCCGGCGTCGCGTAGTCCAAGGATAGCTGCAAGGTCGTCCCGGACGACGCTTGGTTGTAATACCCGCCCACCGTCACCGCCACCGGCTGGGTGATGGCCAAGGTTCCCCCGGAAACCAACAAGCTGCCCGTGCCAACCGCGTTCACGTTTCCCAACCCCAGGAACCCGCTTTCCAAAGTCGTGCCGCCGCTGTAACGGTTGTCTCCCGCCAAGGTCAATGCCCCGCCACTCACCTCGAGCCCCTCGGCCCCCGCGATCGTCCCGCTAAAATAGCCGTTTTGAAGGCTCAAGTTTCCCGCGCTTAAGCTAACCGACCCGGCCCCATCCAAGGTGCCAATCGTCACGCCCACGCTGGTCCCGGTGGCGTTCAGGGAATCAGTCGAGCCCATCTCGACCAGGCCGATGGAAACAAAAGCGGAGCCGTTGGAACCGGCGCTCCCAGCCACGTTCCCGGTTCCGCTGCTGCTCCCGTTCCCTCCGGTGCCGCCCGTGCCGCCGTTGATATCGAGACCATCATCTGTTTGCATTACCAAAGTGCCTGCCGTGATGGACGCACTGCCGCCGTTTCCGCCGCCGCCGCCCGTGCTGTTGTTTCCGCCCGAACCGGCCGCCCCCGCGACGCCGTTCTCCCCGCCCGTGCCGCCCGCGCCCCCCTGGCCGCCCGCGCCCCCCTGGCTGCCCATTCCGCCATTTCCGCCTTGGCCCCCGGCGACCTCGAAAGTCACCCCTGAATCCATCAGGAGGCTTCCGAACGAGACTCCCGCGTTTCCGCCGTTCCCACCGGCACCGCCGGTGTCACCGCTTCCGCCGGTGCCGCCGGTACCGCCGGTGCCCCCCTGGCCTCCCGTGCCGCCCTGGCCGCCGGTACCGCCTTGGCCGCCCTGGCTTCCCACTCCCCCGGTTCCGCCCTGGCCCCCGGTGATATCCGCGAGTGTTCCGCTCCCGAGGACTAGGGTGGAGGCGTCCGCCAGCGCGTTGCCGCCAGCACCGCCGGCACCGCCCGTGCTGTCATCGGCGCCGTATCCCCCCATGGCGCCGGTTCCGCCCTGGCTCCCCGCGCCGCCTGTAAGACCCGTCCCCCCGTCCCCGCCCAAGCCGCCGTCCTGGCCCTGCCCGCCCGCACCGCCGGTGATAGTAAAGGATGTGGTGACTCCCGGCCCCAGCCCCAGCGTTCCCTGGCCCAGGGTAAGATAGGCGTTGCCGCCCGTGCCGCCATCGCCGCCCGTTTCCTGGTATCCGCCGGAATTGCCAGCGGTATTGGAGCTTCCATTGGAGCCCACATCGCCGTACCCGCCTAGGCCACCCGCGCCTCCGGCCACAGAGAAGAAAGAGCCCGCGTTTTGGAAAAGGGTTCCGATGGTCACATCCGCGTCATTCCCTTGGCCCCCTGCGCCTGCCGCTCCCTGTTGTCCGTTGGACCCGCCATCGAAGGCTTGGCCGCCTTGGCCGCCGAAACCGCCCGCTCCACCCTGGCCGCCCGTTGCCGTAAAAATGGCTCCTTGGTTCAGGGTCACGCTGGTGGCCGATAACTCGGCCAGTCCGCCTTCACCGCCGGTGCCGCCCGTGCCTCCATCGCCGGCATTGCCCCCCGTTCCGCCGCTTCCGTTTGATCCGCCATCCTGGCCCGAAGCTCCCGCGCCTGCGGTTCCACCGTTTCCCCCATTACCCGCGTTGCCTCCTTGGCCCCCTTGGCCTCCCGTAACATCAATTGAAGTTAAGGTGGACACCCCGCCGGCTCCCAGGCTGATTGAGCCCACTGTCAGGCTCGCGTTCCCGCCCTGGTACCCATCCCCGCCCGCGCCACCGTCGCCACCCGTTCCGCCGTTATTGCCGTCGCCGCCGTCGCCCGGATAATCCAAGTAAGCGCTGGGTGTCCCGCCGCTGCCCCCAGTGCCCCCAGTGCCGCCGTCGCCCCCCTTGCCGCCCGCCCCGCCCGTTCCGCCCATGACCGACACCGAAGCCCCGGAGTTCAAGGCAAGGGTCATCATGGAAACACTGGCCGTTCCACCGGACCCGCCCTCAGCCCCGCTTCCGCCAACCTCGCCGTTGCCGCCCGTGCCGCCATCGCCGCCGTTATTGTCGTAGTAAGAGCTGTCGTTATAGGCCCCCCCTTGGCCGGAACTTCCCGCCCCGCCATTGCCGCCGCTTCCGCCCGCGCCGCCCGCCCCGCCAGTCCCACCGGCCGCGTTCAGGGACGCGCCGTTATCCAAGGTCACTCCAGTGGCGAGGAACTGCGCGTTTCCGCCCAAGCCTCCACTATAACCCCCGGCCCCGAGTCCGCCGTTGCCGCCATCCCCGCCGTTGCCACCGTCGCCGTTTCCAATACCGCCCGCGCCGCCGTTTCCGCCCGTGCCGCCGTCACCGTTGCCGCTGCCCGCGCCACCGGTCCCAGCGGTGAGGTCGAACTCCGAATCCTGGCCCAGGAAAAAGCTGTTGAAGGTGGCGGAAGCCGCGCCCGCGTTGCCGCCCACATAGCCGTTGGTCCCCACAGCCGCGGAATTGTAGCCGACGGCCCCATCCGCCCCGCTGACGGGCGTGTCGGTACCACCGTCGCCACCTGCCCCGCCATTGCCTCCATTCCCCCCTGCACCCAATTGCCCGCTGTTTCCGCCATTGCCACCTGTTATTTGGAGGGTGACATCCGGAGCGGTCCAAAGGGAGCCAATGGAAACCCCCGCGTTTCCGCCTTGCCCCCCCTGCCCAGCGCCGCCGTTATTTTGTCCGCCCCCGGCCGCCCCCGCGTATCCTCCCACGTTTTGGCTTCCGCCGCCCTGGCCGCCCGTTCCGCCGGTCCCGCCCGCCCCGCCGCTTCCTCCGTCGCCAGCGCTGCCTCCCGTTACGGTGACGCTGGAACCCGAATAAAACGTCGCGGAAGAGGAAACCAAAGAGGCCGTTCCGCCGTTTCCGCCCGGGCCGCCCGGGCCCCCGTAGCCCGCCGTGCCCCCCATGGAAGCCGGAAAACCGTTGGAGGTGAGCTCGCCCGTATAACCCGCCGCCCCGGCGTTACCGCCATTACCGCCGTTTCCGCCATCGGGGCCGAACCCGCCGTTCCCGCCCTGAACCGTGAGAAAAGTGGGCATGGTCACTCCGGCCGAACCCATGAGCAGGTTTTGAAAAGCCGCCGTGGCGCTCCCACCCGCGCCCCCCACCCGGAGACCGTCCGTGTCCCCGCCGCCGTTGGCGCCGTTCCCTCCGGTTGAGCTGTAGCCGCCGTAAAAGTCGCTCGAATCACCCCCATTGCCGCCCGACCCACCGCTGCCGCCCGTGCCGCCCGGGGCGGAGTTGCCGCCGTTGCCGCCAGCCACGGCAACACTTTCGTTGCTTCCCAAGAGCGAGAGGGTACTCACGGAAAGGGACGCAGTGCCCCCGTTTCCTCCCCACCCGGGATCCCCCCCGTTCCCACCGTTGCCGCCCGGAGTGCCAGTTCCAGCGTTGGCGTAACTGCTGTCGCCCCCTGAGTCCCCGTAATCACCATTGCCGCCCCCCTGGCCCACGGCGCCGTCGCCGCCCGCCCCACCGACCACGCTGATGGCGACGTTGGAGCCAGTCAAGACGGCTGAGTTGGCCGAAATAGCCGCGTTTCCGCCGTTGCCGCCGGACCCACTGTAGATGGCGTCACCGCCGTTGTCGCCGCTTCCGGTAAAAGGCGAATCCCCTTCCACGCCCGGGCCGCCTTGGCCGCCCTCGCCTCCCACCGCCAGAAGGGAGGAACCCGAGTCCAACGTGACGGCGGCGCCCACCGTTATGTAGGCGCTGCCACCGAAAGACCCCGTGGTGTTCTCGCCCAAAGCCGCGGCGGCCGTGCCAAAGGTCACACAGAGTTGCGAGCCCGAATCCAGGGTCAGTGAATTGGTGATGGTGAATTCCGCGCTGTCGTTGGTGTCCGTGGAGATGGTACTGGGGCCCGAGTTGGAGAGAGTGAAGCCCACGTTGGGCCCCAGGGTTAATTGGCTGAAGCTGAAGGCGGTGGACCCGTTGTTTCCATTATTCCCAACGACCCCAAAAGTGACTCCGCCTGTGGGGCCCAGAAGGGTGATGGGCTGGGTACCGTTGCCGACGAATTGAGTGAGGGTGATGGAGCTGTTGTTGGAAATGTCGAGTTGGATGTTGCCACCGTTGGCGGTGGCATCGATGGTCGTGATGGCCGCGCCCAAGGAGCCCGCGCTGTCATCGCCATTGGTGTCGGTGACGGAGGCGGTTTGGGCGTGAAGAGCGGAAGCTAGCAGGAAGGCGGCAAGCAGGAAAGGGATTCCAGGAAAGGCAAATCGTTTTTTTATACAGGCGGTCAAAAGTCTCTCCCCATGTCAGTGGATGAGGGCGAAGGCGTTAAAATTAAATAGGAATAGGGCGTTTATAGAAAGCCTTGCAAAAAATTTCAAGAGACCAACGGTTTTTTGTAACTGGTTTCCAGGGCCAACTGAAGTTTTAGGCCATTAACGGCGAGTTAACGCTAAACAGGAGGATTCAGTCGGCAATTCGAGGTTCAAATGTCAGGGCAATTATTTACGCCATGAGCATTAAAAAACCTGATGGCAAAAATGTTCGTTTCTATTTTACGGGATTACGCCAGTGGTTCATTTCGGCTTCCGTGACGGGGGCCCAAAGCCTGACGGCCAGGGGATAATTCTCCACGAAAACCACCAGCGAAGCGTCGGGCCTGCGGTTCGGCCAATCCCTTGGAATGGATTTCTTGAACGACGCGGGCGGAAGCTTGCGGCTATCCAGGCCCCAAAATTTCGACACGAACCGGTGCCAAAAAAGGATGAAGAGTTCCACGAAAACGTCCCTTGGAATCGACGGGGGTTTGCCGCCCGTGGCCGCCTTTTGAAGCAGGGCCTCGAATTCGGCGGCCGTCCGGATCACCAAAATGCCGGTGGAGGGCTGGGTGAACATCAATCCCCTTTCCAAAGACAGGGGCTGGACCTCGTCGTCCACTCCAATGGCGTTTTGCGCGGATAACCCGGTCCAACTTTTGAGCAACGGCTGGAAGAAATCGTAGAGTTCCTGCGTGTTGGGTATTTTGACCGGGGACAATTCAGGGCCGGATGCCGCGGAAGACTCGTAAGCCAATTTTGTCATTTCCATAGCAATGACCTCCAGGAAAAGTAGTTAATGGAGTTTCTGGTTTTCGCTGAAGGCATTCAGGGGGGAGGGCGCTTTGAGACCCGGTAGCAGCCGGGAAATTGAGGTGTTGATATTAAGAATAAATCCCAAATGATCAAAAATGATAGTGTTAATTATGATTTAATTTGTTTTCCGTTTACCTTTCAAAAACTAAGAACTTCTAACAAAAACCGTGTTTTTAAGAAATATTCCCTCAAAAGGATTTCAATCCTTGGATTTAGGAAGCCGGATTCCCGCGCTCCGGTAAAAGACGTCCAAGACTTTGGCGGCCGAAAACCCCTTGCCCCAGATATCCCGGCCATACGACCCCAGGAAATTCTCGACTTGCCGGCGGAACAACATTAAGGCGGAAGACTTGGGGCTCAACCGGAGGGCCTTTCCCCACAAGCCGGCCAGACGGCCCGCCGGGGTCCTTTGCTTTCTAAAAACCGCCACCATGTCCTTGACGTCCAAGTCGATATACCGCGTCATTTTCCCAATGGACCAATATTCCGGGTTCAAGACCCTCACTTGAATGCCCCCAAATGTCTTGAACGGCCGGCAATGCTTCCGGTAATCCAAATAAGTGACCTGGCTCCACCGGTCGATGTCCTCGCTGTAGTTGGTTTGGATGCCGGTCAACCTCCTGTTTTTTTCCACGGCGGATTCAAATTCGGCCCAATGGCGGGGGTCACGGCTTTTGAGGCTGACGGCAAAATCGATATCCATGCTCGGACGGATGCTGCCCATCGTGGAACCGGCCGCCGCGCCGGTGAGGTAAATGCCCGCCCGGCCCTTGAAATCCCGGGCGACCCCCTTGAAAAAACGCTCCACTTCCATGGGATTCATCGTTTATTCCCCGCCCTTTGCCTTTCCGCGATCCGGTCCAGCAGGGCATGAACCTCGATCGAGGAACGGCCAGCCCTCAGGGAAAGCCAGGCCCTTTCCGCCCTCCGCCCAACGCGGGGCTTGCCGCTTTTGCCGGTTGCCGCCCGCAGCCGGTTTCGCGCCAAAAGCCCGGCCCTTTCGGATAAAAGCCGGTGTCCGGGCTTCGGGGGCCGGCCCGCGGCAATGGATTGCGCGATGCCTTCCATGCCTTCCCGGGTGAGGACGGCCGCGTCTTCCCCTTCCTCCGGACCCATCCCGTCGGCCAGGATACCGGGACGGATATCCAAGGCATAGGCCAGGGCCCGGAGGGTCCTCAAGGAAACCTCCCTCTCCCCCCTCTCGATATCCGAGAGGTTCGGCCGGGGAACGCCCGCTTTTTGGGCCAAAGCCGCCTGGCTCAAGCCCCGTTTCAATCTCCATAAAAGCACGCAACGTCCGAAGGGCACCATTTCCAGATAGTAGTATAATTACTACATTTTGTAAATTAAAAAGATTTGATCCCGCGGTGACTCCGGGGGAATCGACTCCCCGATCCCGGAACCGGTTGGGAAACCACCCTTGAACTTTAAACCTTTGAGAATTCCTTAGTCGTGCTGGCGGGCTTGCTGGACTGCGGGGCTTCATTTCCGGACAGGATTATCTCCGTCATTTGCATGGCGTTGTCCATCTTGGGGTAGCGGACGGCGCGGTAGCCGCGGACTTCCTCGGGCAGGTTTAAGGCCTTCTCCCACCTTTCATACTGCCCTGGGTTCGTGTATTCAAAACGGTCGACCAGGCCCCCATACCATTCCCTAAAGGCCTTTTCCCTTTTGTGCCAGGCGGGAAACAGGCGGCGCAGGAACTTCATGCGCTTCATCAGGTTCAACATCCAATCCCGGCTTTTCAGGTCAAAGCGGATCTTCATTCCCAAAACGTCGAATTCGGGCCGGTTGAAGTGGCGGTACACGATCCTATCGCCGGCGGCCAAGTCCACCTTGTAACGCCGGGCATCCTTCTCGTATTTTTCCGGGCGGGTCAAAAGATGGGCCACGTAAACCTCATCCTTGATCTCCATCACCTTGTGCAGGTGCCTCACCACGGCCTTGCTGACCGAGTAATCCGAGGCCTTGGTGTCCTTTTTCATCGTGGTCATCACCCGGTCCGCGTATTGGCGGGCATAAGCGGGTCCGCCCCATTCCATAAGGTCATAGAGCCGGTTCACGAACTGCACTCGGGTGTCCTCGTCCCCTTCCCAGGCCTTGAGGAATTCCCCGGCCATTTCCAGGTATCTTTCGGCGCGCGCGCCCCGCAACAGGGCTGCTTTTTTCATCAAGACTTCCTGGAAGCCCATGCGGACTTCCGCTTGGTATTTCTCGGGATGAACGGCCAAATCCCGCCCCAGGTGGAAGGCGTCGATGTTGTGCTTGGCCGCGCTGGGGCTGAAGTTGTCCTTGATGGCGTCGATCATCTCGTTGAGCGTCAGGGGCAAGAGGCCGCGCTGGAAGGCCACGCCCAGGAGAAGGATGTTCACGAACACCTTATTGCCCAAGTAGTCCTCGGCGATCTTGCTCATGTCCGCGCCCGCGTAGTCCTTGGTGTACTTCTTGAACAGGTCGGCCAGTTGGGAGGGGTTGAAATCGTCCAGGCCCATGAGGGAAAGGATGGTGTGGGTCTTGTGGGTGTTCACCACCGAATGGGTGTATTCCTTGGAGCCGATTCGGGACTGCAGGCGGGGGTCGATGCCCCGGGCCGCCTCCAGGATGTCCAACCCCAAAAGCAGGTCGGCCTTGCCCTGGGGCATGAGGGGCGCCACCACCTTCTTTTTCTTGGAGAAGGTGATCATGGAATAGACGCCGCCGTTCCTGATGGCGATTCCCTTCTTGTCGCAGAAGGTCACGTGGTAGCCGTGCTTCATGGCGGCCCTCACCAAAACCGCCGTGGAGCTGCCGATTCCCATGCCGCCCACGCCCGCGATATAGCCCCTCCAGTCCTCGTCGAACGGGAAAGGCTCGGGCGCCGGGATATGGGAAGGGTCGGGTAATGGGACGGCGGCGGGCTTGCGCTTGCGGATGATGGTGAGTTCCTCGAAGGCCGGGCAGGCCTTGATGCGCGTGCAGGCCATGTCGGACACGCAATAGGAAAGGTCGGTGGACATCTTGGGGCCGTAGGGGGTCTCCTCGATGGCCAGGCCCGGGCAGCCGGTGAGCCTCGTGCATTCCAGGCAGTACTCGCAGGTGTGGTCGTTGACGTTGATGCGCTTTTGCACCGGCAAATAGCCCCGCTTGGCCTTCTGGCGGGAAAGTTCCTGCCGCTTGCGGCGGTGGTAAGTGATGCCGCATTCCTTGTCCGCGATCACGAATTTCACCCCGGGTTCCAGGATCATATCCTCCAATATTTCCCGGTAATCCTCCCGCAGCTCGGGGTTGACCCTAGCGATGGAAACATCCAGGCCCTTGGTGAGGCCCCCCAGCACCTTCTCAATGTCCTGGCCGAAGGTGGGATTGCCCATGAGGTCCCTCTCCATGCCCGGATGGGGCTGGTGGCCGGTCATGGCGGTGGTCTTGTTGTCCAGGACCACGTAAAGCACGTCCTGATTGTTCTTGATGGAATCCGAGATTTCGGCCAGGCCCGAGTGGAAGAAGGTGGAATCGCCGATGAAGCACACCGACTTGTTGGTGGAAAAGGGCGAAAGCCCCGCGCCCGTGCCGCCGCCCAGGCCCATGCCGATATAGTTGTGCATCAGGGGGCCGTTGGGGGGCATAAAGAGCAACACGTAACAGCCCGCGTCACCGTGGAAGAGGATGTCGAGGGGCTCGCGCTTATGCTTCTTCTTCATGTACTCCTTGTCCTTGAAGTCCGCCACGAGTTGCAAGAAGACCGAGGAGGAATCCCGGTGCGGGCAGCCGGGGCAAAAGGACGGAGTGCGCTTGGGAATGGACACCTCGAACATCCTGAGGCTGTCCATGAACTGGATTTCTTTTTTGACCTTCGAGGTGGATACCTCGAATTGGGCCAAGAGCGGCGCCAGGGTCCTCATGACCACGGCGGGGCTTAAGCCCTGGTCCGCGGGAAAACCCTTCAAGTCGTCCGGAAAGGACTTGCCCCAAACCGGGGGAACCGTTTTTATTTTTCCGGACTGTTGAAGATCCATGACGATGTTCCGGACCTGGTTTTCGATGAACCGCCGTTTTTCCTCCACCACCACCAGGGTGTCGGTGTATTTCAGGACTTCCTGGACGGCTTCGGGATCCACGGGATAGGTCAGGCCCAACTTGAGGATGGGAAACTTGCCGGTCAGCCCGAACTCGGACAGGGCCTGTTCCAGGTAGGTGTAGCTGGCGCCGGCCGTGATAAAGGCAAAGGGAGCCCTGCCCTTGGCGGACAAAAGCTGGTTGACGCCCTTCTTGCGGGCCGCGGCCAAAAGCCGGGGGAACTTGACCTCCAGGGCCTCCTGCTCCAGGGGCACGGTATGGGGGGGAAGGACGATACTATGCTTGATGTCGAAGGTGGAACTGTCGATCGTGGCCTTGTTCAGGGTGGAAAAACCCTTGGGCGGCTGGTTGGGGTAGACCTCCACGCTGCCACCCCCCTCCGCCGTATAGGTGATGAGAAGGTAGGCGATGAAAAGGTCGGCTTCCTCGGAAAGCTCAAAGGCCAGCTTGACCCAGTCCTTGATCTCCTGGAAGGTTGCGGGCTCCAAAACCGGGATAAAAAGGTGGTCGGAAAGGCGCCGGGAATCCACAGGCACCTGGGTGGTGTCGCTCCAGGGGTCATCGCCGATGACAATCACGCCCGCCCCCTGATGGCCCCTCTTGGCCAGGGAGGCCGCCACCAAGGCGTCCGCGGCCACATGGAACCCCACGGATTTCATGACCGTAATAGCCCTTAAACCGGCCATTTGGGCGCCATTGAGCCTGGCGGCCGAAAGTGCCTCGTTATTGGCGATTTGGGCGAGGATGCCGTGTTCTTTCAGGTAGGGGGTGGCGTTGGCCGCCGCTTCGAAGACGTCCGCCACGGGGGAGCCGGGATAGCCGGTAAGCAGATTAAGGCCTGCTTCCAGCCCGCCTTTCAGGATCAGCTCGTTTCCGGTATAGGTTTCGGTGCCCTTTTCTTTAACAAATCTTGGGTCCATGTGGCTGTTACCTTAGCACGCAGGTAGTGAAATTCCAATGAAAAGGCGTTTTTTGCCTGGTTTTACGAAGTTAAATGGAAATTAGTTGATCTTCGAAAGATGATGCGTTTTAGGAATTAGGTTTCAGCTAGCGTCGAGCGCCTAAAACCTAGCACCCGCCTGTAGATACCCATGGGCATAGCCCGTGGAACTCTAACCGGCTCGATTAGATGTATTTCTCCGGGTTCACCGCCTTACCCTTCTTGCGGATTTCAAAGTGAAGGTGCGGCCCGGTGACCCGCCCCGTGGCGCCCACCCGGCCGATCAAGGCTCCCCGCCGGACCCTTTGACCCGTCTTGGCGTAAATCTTTGACAAGTGGCCGTAAAAGGTCTGGTAGCCGTTGCCGTGGGCCACCACGATCAAGTTGCCGTAGCCGCCGGACACGCCGGTGAAAACGACCTTGCCTTTGGCCGCCGCGTAAACCGGGTCGCCGTACTTGGCGTGCAGGTCCACCCCCCCGTGGTGCCGGATGTCACCGGTCAAGGGATCAGTACGCGGCCCAAAGGGAGAATTGATTCTCCTCCAATGTCCCAAGGGATTCCCAAACATGACCCCCCAGGTGGAAAAATAATCCCTCCATTCCTTGACCATGAGAAGGGGTTTCGCGTCGGGGATGAAGACCACGTCGCCTTCGTGAATTCTCTTCCACCAGGAAAGACCATTTTCCGTTTTGAGAGTTTTTTCGTCCACGCCGTAATCCGAGGCGATCCGGGCCAGGTCCTCGCCCTTTTTCACCGTGTGAAGAACTCCCTTGCGGGAAAGGATATTTAAGGATTCTTTGACCTTGGCCTCAAAGGGCATCGTGGGGTTGGCTCCGATGAGTGTTTCCTTATCAATATTATTTTTCTTAGCAATGGTCCAGTAATTCTCCCCCATTTGAACCGTGTGGACGGTCACCTGGACGGTCTTGGAAAGGAGCTTTTGGAGATTGAGGATATCGGCATCCGTGGCGATCTGAATTTCGCCTTCGGGACGGCGGGCGATGATGCTCTGAGGAATGACCGCCACGGTGGCAAGGGTTTGGGGAATGGCGTCAACGATGGGAGTCAGCGAGTTGCCATAGACCAGGGGATCCAGTTTTTGTTGGGAGGCCTCGGGGACAAAGGCATGGTTGACCGCCGCGAAGACCCCCATCAAGCCCAACAGGATCACGGCGTCCAGCGCCAGGAAAAAAACGAAACGGCGGTTGAAAGACAACATTAAACCCCTAAACGAAATTTGCTGTCATTGCGAGGGGTTGGTCCCCGAATAGGGGACCGACTCTGCCCGAAGCAACCCCAGTTCCAAATTGACTTCCTTGGGAAGAGGCCTATTTCAACTGAGGTTGTCCGGGGGCTTTAGCCCCAGGATGGTTGGCCGAACTAAGGCCAACTACTTCAAGCCTGTCGTACCCGGCCGCCTATTCGGCGGCCACTCCTCGCAATGACAGCGATTTAAGTTTTAACTAGGACACAACTCCCAGCATGTACGGCTGCTGGTCCTTAAGCACCTTCCTTATGGTCTCGGCCACCTGGTCCGGTTCCAGGCCGCAAAGCTCGCGTTGCAGCTGGGGCTTGCCGTGCTCGATGTAGCGGTCCGGGATGCCCAGGACCTTGACCGCTATGTCGCCCGCCCCGTTCTTCTGGAGGGCCTCCAACACCGCGCTTCCGAAGCCGCCGATGACCGAGTTCTCCTCAAGCGTCAGGAGCACCTTGGTCTTGGAGGCGATGGAAAGGAGCATTCTTTCGTCCAGGGGTTTTACGAAGCGCATATTGGCGACGGCGCCTTCCAGCCCCTCCTTTTTCAGGATCTCCCGGGCCTGCTTGGCCACGCCCACCATGCGGCCCACGGCCAGGAGCGCGTAATGCTTGCCTTCGTGAAGAAGCTCACCCTTGCCGATTTCCAGTTTCTTGAAGCCCTCCTCGATCTTGACGCCTTCCCCGTTGCCGCGCGGGTAGCGCAGGGCTATGGGGCCGTGGTGCCCCACCGCCGTGTAAAGCATGTTCCTCAACTCGTTCTCATCCGAGGGGGCCATCACCGTCATGTTGGGCACGCAGCGCAGGTAGGAGAGGTCATAGGCGCCCTGGTGGGTCTCGCCGTCCTCGCCCACCAGGCCGCCCCGGTCCAGCGCGAAGACCACCGGCAGCTTCTGCAGGCACACGTCATGGATGATCTGGTCGTAGGCCCTCTGGAGGAAGGTGGAGTAAATGGCCACCACGGGCTTCACACCCTCGCAGGCCAGCCCCGCGGCCATGCACACCGCGTGGCCCTCGGCGATGCCCACGTCGATGAAACGGCCGGGGTAAGCCTCGCCGAACTTCTTCAGGCCCGTGCCCTCGGGCATGGCCGCCGTGATGCCCACCAGGTTCGGGTGGTCCTTGGCCAGTTCGATCAAGGCGTCGCCGAAAACCTTGGTATAGGCCGGCGCCGCCCCGGAAACCGGGACCGCCGTGCTCTTGCCCGTCACTTTGTCGAAGACCGTCACGCCATGGTACTTCTCCGGGTTTTCCTCGGCCGGGCCGTAGCCCTTGCCCTTGCGGGTGACGATATGCAGCAGGATGGGCCCCTTGAGCTGCTTGACCTTCTTGAAAATCTCCACCAGCGTCCGCAGGTCGTGGCCGTCGATGGGGCCGTAATAGCGCAGGCCCAGTTCCTCGAAAAGGGTGCCGGGCGTCATGAAGCCCTTCAGGGCCTCCTCGGCGTGGTGGGTCATCTGCAGCATCTGGTGCCCCACTTTGGGGATGCCGTTGATGAAGCGCTCCACGTGGGTCTTGGCCTCGTTATAGGACTTGCCCGCCAGGATCTTGTTGAGGTAGCTCGTCATGGCGCCCACGCTGGGGGATATGGACATCTCGTTGTCGTTGAGGATGACGGTGAGGTTCAGGTTCGGGTGGTCGCCGATATTGTTGAGGGCCTCCATGGACAGCCCGTTGGGGATGGCCGCGTCGCCCACCACCGCCACCACGTGGAAGTCCTTATGGCGGATGTCCCTGGCCATGGCCATGCCGAAGGCGGCGGAAAGGGCCGTGCCCGCGTGTCCCACGGCGAAGGTGTCGTACTCGCTCTCGTTGCGCTTGGGGAAGCCGCAAAGGCCCTCGAACTGGCGGAGGGTGGGAAATTTTTCGCGGCGGCCCGTGACGGCCTTGTGGCCGTAGGCCTGGTGCCCCACGTCCCAGACAAGGCGGTCCTTGGGCGTGTCGTAGACGTAATGGAGGGCCAGGGTGAGTTCCACCGCGCCCAAGCTGGCGCCCAGGTGCCCCCCGGTCTTGGAAACCGAAGTCACCAGGAAGTCGCGCAGCTCCTCTGCCACCTTCGGGAGCGCCTCCGGCGGCAAGGCCCGGAGGTGGTCGGGCGTTTGGATTTTGTCCAAGTACTCGTACATTAAAACCTCAACTTAAATTTTTAATTTTAAATGTTGAATTTAAAATTTATGGAGATTTCCGCAAAGCGGAAATTTTTCAACAATTTAAAATTAAGAATTCAAAACTCATAATTCGCCATCATCACCCCATCGCATAAAAGGCAAGGGCTATCCCGATGCCCAGGAAAGCACCTACGAAAACCTGTGTCGGCGTGTGCCCCAGCAGCTCTTTTAATTTTTCCGGAGGGACAGGCTTGGAGCTGTACAAATCGTCCACGATTTCATTGAGGATTTTGGCCTGCTGGCCAGCCGCCCGGCGCACACCCGCCGCGTCGGTCATGATCACCAGGGCCACCCCGACCGCCAAGAGGAAAATCGGCGAATTCCAACCGGTTTCGATACCAATGGCGGTGGCCAGGCAGGATACAAAGGCCGAATGGGAACTGGGCATGCCTCCCGTACCGACAAACAACCGGAAGTTGAACCTCCGGTGGCGCACATAATATATAGCAACCTTCAATCCCTGCGCAACGGCCCATGCCGCCGTTGTCACGTAAAGAATCTTCAGGCTTCCCCTTTGATCCAGGCTTTTCATGGTTAATTTGTCCTCCGGGCCATATAAAGCGCAAGTTCGATCAAGGGCCTTCCCTGGGGGCCGAAGGGCCGCAGGCAACGAAGGGCCTCGCGGGTAAGCCTCTCCACTTCTGCCTTCGATTTCTCCAACCCAATGGCGGCGGGATAGGTCATTTTACACCGCTCCCGGTCGCTCCCGGCCTTCTTGCCCAAGGCCTTGCTGTCCCCGGTTTCGTTCAGGATGTCATCCACGATTTGGAAAGCCAAGCCCGCGGCCCAGCCGTAGTCGGTCAAGGCATCGAGTTTTGGACGTGAAGCCCCAGCTAGCAAGGCCGGAAGACGGACGCTGGAGGCCAAAAGCGCCCCCGTTTTGCGTTGATGAATGGAAAAAACCTTGGCTAAGGTTGGCTTTTGCCTTTCGGCTAGTACATCGTCCACTTGGCCGCCCACCATGCCGGGATAGCCGGCGTGGCGGGCTAGTTCATTGACGACTGGGGGCAGGTTCTTCCGGTAGCGGGGACCGTAACCGACAGGGTTGGAAACCCATTCGAAGGCAAGGGTTTGGAGACCGTCTCCGGCCAGGATGGCCATGGCTTCCCCGAAGACCTTGTGGTTGGTCTTGCGGCCCCGGCGGTAATCGTCATTGTCCAGGGCCGGCAGGTCGTCGTGGATGAGGCTGTAGGTATGGATGAGTTCCAGCGCGCAGGCGATTCGGAGGGATTCTTTTTGGGGTAAACCAACTGCTTCCGCCGAAGCCAGGCAAAGGATAGGGCGAAGCCGTTTTCCGCCCGCGAAGACGCTGTATTTCATGCTATCCCATAGGGTTTTGGGGCAGTTGGAACCGCTTCTAAAAACCTGCTGAAGCGCCTTATCCACCACGATGCGTTTTTGTTTCCGGTAGGTTTCGATGTTGAAGGGCACTAGACACCCCTCACCCTACCCTCTCCCGCAAGGGGAGAGGGGAACATTGTCTGCGACTCATCTTTTACCCTCTCCCCTTGCGGGAGAGGGTAGGGTGAGGGGTGAAGGGGTCTTGGCATTTAAGATTTAGATTCGTCGTCTTTGGATTTGGCGGTGGCGGTCTTGAGGAGTGTTTTGACCTTTTTCTCGATCTCATTCAACCGCTGGTTGCACTCTTTGGTGAGCTTCATGCCTTCCTCAAACAGCTTGAGGGAATCTTCAAGTTTCAGGTCCCCCGATTCCATCTTTTCCACAATGGCTTCGAGCTTGGCGAGCAAGTCTTCAAAAGATGCCGGAGCAGGCATGATTCCTCCCAAAGTAAAATTGGGCTTATTTTACTTCACTTTACTTTTCAATGGCAAAAACTCGATAAGAATGTGGCGGAATTTGGACCTTGAAATCCATTTTGGGTGGCGATGGATTCTGCTTCGCCCACCAGTTATTCGGGTCGGGCGTCGGTTGAGGCAGGGGCTCCAGGGATACGCCCGTCATGGCATCCACGACCTTTTCATCCGCTCCGGGAAGGGTGATGGTCACATCACAGGTCTCAGGTCGGTACGACTCCACCACAAAGCTGTTGTTGTCATAGGCGAAAAGGGCAACTTGGGCGGGTGAATCAATCCGGACCGGGAAATTCTCTTGCAGGTAGCCCTTGATCGCCGTCACAACGCCCTGCGGCAGGTTGTAAAGATCGCCGATATTTTCGGGGATGGTCAGGACATAGAGGATGCCCTTGGAATAGTGGTTCATCAGCACGATGGGAAATCCCTTGGCCGAGGCCACGCCCCGGATAATGCCCCAGGCGTCGTTGGTGAAGAACCGTATTTCCGGGAACAGGATGGAAGGGTTGTCGTGTTTGGGATCGTTCAGGTAAGTCCCGTTCCCCGCCCCGAACCCGTTGATGAAATCATGGATGGAGACGATGCGGCCCGTGGATTCCGCTTCCAGGATGTCCTCGATTCCCTTCCCTTGCAGGGCCCCCAGGAGGCCCGAAGTAATGAAGACGTTCTTTCCTTCCCCCAGGCTCTCTTTGACCTTGGAAACGATCAAAGGGTCGAACTTGGCCGATTCGGTCAGCAGGATGGTTTGTGCGTCTTTCGGATATTCGGGGTAAAGCTCGATGGGAATGCCGATATTACCCAGGTAGTCGTGGAGAAAATCCTCACCCGTGGACTGGTAAGGTTTGTAACTGGCAACGCCGATGGGTTTTCCCAACTTCCCCAAGACTTGATCGATTTTTTCTAAAGCGTATCCCGCCACCCGGCCCCAGCCGGCCGGGGCTGTGTCACCCTTCATCGGTTTGAAAGTTTTGACCATCTCATCCCAATTAAAGCTGGTGTTGAGGTTTTTCCAGGCATCCCGGTCGCCTGGTTCCAATCCCTTGGATTCCGCCGCCGGGTACCAGTTGAAGAGCGTGATTTCAGGCGCCTTGGCCAGGAGTGTATCCCATAGCTGCTCCGGGTAACGGTCCACGTAGCGGGTACTGTAAGTGTCCACCCAGCCGCCCAGGTCGTCGCCACCGGGTCGGATATTGCTGAAGTACCGGAAGATCTCGTAGCTCTCGTACTGTTGGAGAAGCTGGTCGGTGATGGTGGGATCGCGGGTTTCGGTGCCCGTATAAATATAGTCGAACATCTTGGCTTCCTGGTCCAGGTCGTAGCCCAGGCCCTGGAAATGCTCGTACCAGTTGGGGTACTTGATGATCACCTTGATGTTGGGGTTGATCTTGCGGGCGGGAGCCAGCACCAGGTCGCGGGCGGCCTCGCGCATGGTGTCCAGGCGGTATTGGGTCCAGGACCGCTTGCCCTTGGCCTTGATGTCGGCGTCAGACTTGCTGGTGTAGAAAAAGAAATCGTCCAGGATAACGTGGTCGAAATGGCGGGCAGCGATTTCCACGGCCTTCTTGCACTCCGCCCGGTCCCCGGGCTTTTCAAGGTCAAAGGTGCCGAATTGTCCGCCTTTCCCGCCCCCCGCCGAAAGGGTGATGCCGCCCCAGACCTCCACGCCCCGGTCCGTGAAAAATTTCTTGATGGTTTCCAGGGTGGTTTCGTCGCAGAAGTTCTTGTCCCGGTAAACTTCCAGGTAAACCTTGTCGAACTTCACCTGCCCCATAGCCCGGTTGAATTCCTTTTCCAGTCGCGCTGGATCGGAAAAGGATTTGGTGGAGTAAACCGTGATGTAGATAGCCGTCTTGAAGTTTTTGTAGTGGCCCAGAGGAGTTCTATCGTCGGCTCGAACCGCGCCAAAGGAGATAAGAACGGCGGCCAGCAGAATAAAGCGAAAGGATTTCATGATTACCCCATTATCTAAAATATAATTGCTGTCATTGCGAGGAATGCCCGCTGAATAGGCGGGCGATCATGACGAAGCAACCCCAGTTTAAACATGCCGTTGCAAAGCACCTGCAACCAAGGCTTAAACCACCCATAAACTGAGGTTGCTTCGCCTCAAAGTTCGAGGCTCGCAATGACAGCAATATTATTCTTCTTTTGAAACAACCTCCGATTCTACCTTGCCTTTCTTCACTTGGATCGTGAGACGGTCGCCTTTTTTCACTTGGGCCGAATCCCTCAATATGGAACCGCTTTCTTTGAGCGTAACAATGGCATAACCCCGCTTCAGGGGGCCGTGGGGATGATAGGCCAGCAGTTGGGCTTCCAGGCCTTTAAGCTTCTCCCGGAAGGGCTTCATCATCTGAAGCGGGGTTGCGCGGGCAAGGAAATCTGAAAGGCGCTGGAGCTGGAGTTGCTTATCCTGCAACGACTGCCGCAGGGCTCCCTGCAGGTCGTCCATGCGGCGGTCCAAATCCTGCCGCGCCTGGTCCAACAATAGGTCGGGACGACGGCTTTTGAGGGATTTTAGGAGTTCCTGCAGGTCGCGTTTTTTCCCGTCCAGGAGGTTTTCCAATGCCTCGGTGAGCCGGTGTTGAAGAAAATCCAATTGTTCTTCCACCTCATCCTTGCCTGGCGCCAAATGGGCGGCCGCGGCCGTCGGCGTGGGTTCGCGGCGGTCGGCCACGAAATCGCAAAGGCTGAAATCCACCTCATGCCCTACCGCGCAAATGGTAGGAATGGAGCAATCAGCCAGGGCCCGAACAACCCCTTCGTCGTTGAAGGCCGCTAAATCCTCCAGACTGCCCCCGCCCCGGGTTAGGACCAGAACGTCGTGTACTTCCCTTTGGGAAACCACTTCGATGGCCGCGATGATCTCCGCCGGGGCTTCCTCCCCCTGGACTTTCACCGGGAACAACTCCACATCGTCAATGCCAACACGGGTTTCCAGTATTTTCATGAAATCCTGGATAGCCGCGCCCGTGGGCGAGGTGATGAGGGCGATGCGATGGGGATGATCGGGGACCAGCTTTTTGCGGGATTCCTCAAAAAGCCCTTCGGCCTGGAGCTTTTTCTTGAGTTGTTCAAAGGCAAGGAGAAGCCCTCCCACGCCCACGGGCTCCAGGGTTCGGACATTGAGCTGGAACTGCCCCCTGGCCTCATAGAGGGTCACGACCCCGCCCGCGATGACCCTCATACCGGTTTCGGGTTGGAAAGTGAGGGCCTGGTTATTGCCCTTGAAGAAGGCGCAGGAGATGAGGCATCTCTCGTCCTTGAGGTCGAAATACATGTGGCCGGAGGGATGCTTGGTGAAGCGCCCGATTTCACCCTGGACTAGGACGTGGGGAAACTTGGATTCCAAAAGCGCACGGGCGGTCTGGACTAGTTCGGTGACGGAGTAAATGACGCGGGATTCGTTGCTCATTAAACATTCCTAAATTGCTGTCATTGCGAGGAATGATCCCCGAACAGGGGCTCGGTTATGACGAAGCAACCTCAGTTTAAATATGACTTTGCAACAAATTCCACTTCACGGCAAAACAATCCATGAACTGGGGTTGCTTCGCCTCAAAATTCAAGGCTCGCAATGACAGCAAAAACCTTAAACCTTTTTAACTTTTACACTTTTAACCAACTTCGAAACCATCTGTGGCTTAAACCCCATAATCCCCATTTGGGCGACCGAAGTAGCAGTGGCACAGGCCAGGGCAGCCCGGTCTTTCAAGTTTTTGTTCTGGTGAACGCCCCTGAGACAACCGGCCAAAAAGCCATCCCCAGTCCCCACTACAAATCCATTGATCGGCTTTCCCGAATATTTCACTTGGAAGATTTCCTGTTCGTTCCAAACCACAGCGCCAAAAGCGCCGTCCGTGACAGCGCCATGAACCAACCCGATCTTATTGAGAACGGTCCGCCTTAATTGGGGAATGGCGAAAAGGCCCGGCACCCTCCACCCCAGGGCCTCTGACAATTCGTCGAGATTCACCTTGAAAAACCAGGGCTTGGCCTGGAGCGCCTCATAAAGGGGAGGGCCGGAGGTATCCACGACTGTCCAGACCCCTTTACGATTGAAGGACTTCACCCATGCCGCGTAAAGGGCCTGGTTCATGCCTTGGGGCAGGCGGCCCGTCATCACCAAAAGATCGCCCCTCTTGACCGACCGTTCCAATTTCCCGAAATCGGCCAGGTCCAATTCAAAGCCGGGATGGTTGTATTTTTGGATTTTATTCCCCATCCCAACGATCACGTTGAGGCGAACCGGCGCCTTCGAGCTCAGGAACCGGACCGGCAACCCTTCCCTTTCCAAAAGGCGGCGGAAAAGGACGTGGGTGGGGTGGTTTCCCCCACCCGTGCCAAGCCAAGTGGTATAGGGAATACCGCTTTTGCGCAGGAAGCGGGCGATATTCAGGGCTTTTCCACCCGCTTCCACGTTGGAATGCAAGACTTCCCCGATTTTTCCATGGACCGGGTCCTTCAACTCTAGTCCCAGGTCTAAGGCAGGGTTAAGGGTCACCAGGTGGATCATATTGAACCGGGCATCAGGAATCAGGTATCAGCAAGAGCAAAGACTTTAAGCATCTACTGAGACCTGAAACCTAACGCCTGACACCTGCCTTTCATTGAAGTTGGGCCAGCCGGTCCTCAGCAGCCTTGGCCACGTCCGGGTATTCCTGCTCAAGGGCCGCCTTCTGGTATTCCATGCGGGCCTCCATGAGCCTTCCCTTTTGCTTTAAGAGATCGCCCAGGGCCAGGTGGGGCATACCGAAATCCGGTTTGAGCTGGATGGCTTGCCGGTAAAAGGCCTCGGCCGAGTCCAAGTCCCCCAGCTTTTCCTCGGTCTGGCCCAGGTAAAAAACCGCCTCGTGGGCCACCCGGAAGCTGCTTTGCGCCTTCACGAAATAAAGCTGGGCGTCCTTGTATTGGCCCTGGTGATAATACACCAGGCCGATGCCGAAATAGGCATCATCCTGGCCCGGCTTGTACTTGAGGGATTCCTCGAAGTACCTCCGGGCTGCGTCGTAATCGTCCAGCTCCACGGCCACCTTGCCCAGGTTGTAAAGGGCGTCGGCGTGGTTGGGGTCCTTTTCCAGGGTCTTTTCCAGGAAGGTCTGGGCTTTCACCCATTGACCCTGTCTTAACCAGGCCACGCCCTGGTAATAGTAGCCATCGGCGTCGTCGGGATTGACCTGCAAGCCCTGTTGGTAATCCTTGGCGGCCTCGTCGAAACGTCCCCGCTTAAGTTCCAAGTTGCCGAAATTGAAATAAGTCTCGGCCAATTGGGAATCCATCGCCAGGCTTTTCTTCAGGTTTTGCTCGGCCTCATCCAGGTTGTCCTGGTCCAGTTCCAGGGCCGCCAGGTTCGTAAGGGCCTCCGGATATTCGGGCCTCAGCTCCAGGGCCTTTTTGTAATAAAATGCGGCCTGCGCGAATTTTCCCTGCTGGTCATGGGCCCGTCCCAGGTTGTAAAAAAACTCCGGTTGGCGGGGATAGGCGGCGGCCCCCTTTTCCCAATAGGCAATGGCTTCGGTAAAAAGATTTTGCCGGTAATAGACATCCCCCAGGCCTTGGGGAGTCTGCCAAGTGGCCGAAGGGGTATTGGCCGCTTCCTCGAAGTAATGTTCGGCGATCATGAATTTGCCGTCCAGGTAGGCGATATGGCCGCAGCCCTCCAAATAATGGCCGTCCTGGGGTGAAAGGCGCTGGGCGTGTTCCATGGCCTCCAGGGCTTCCTTCTTCCGGTCCATTTTCAAATAAACATCCGAAAGGTCTTCCCAAACCTCCGGTTGGGAGCCCCATTGATCCACGGCCTTTTTGGCCAGGATCAAGGACTCATCCAAGTTCCCTTGGTCTCCAAGGCGCAGCACCTGGGCGTGGTAGCCGGCCTCGTCCGAGGACTGTCCTGGCGGAGCTACGGCAGCCTGAGTTTGAGCCCCGTTTTTCAGCTGCTGGATATGGGCGAACAATTCGGCGTCCTGCTGGCCCATTTGCCCGGCCTTCTCATAGGCCGCCAATGCGTCCTGGGACTTCCCCTGGGCCATGTCCAAGTCGCCTTCCAGCCTCACCCAACGGGAAGACTGCGGCTCCAAAACCTCGCCTTGCCGAGCCATGGAGAGCGATGGATCGTAATCCTTGCGCTCCTGGGCCAAAACCGCCAAGCCATAAAGGGGTTCGGTGTACTGGGGATCCATTCCCCGCGCCCTTTCCCAAATCTCCCGGGCCTTTTCCTTGTCGCCGGTCCGGTAATAGGCTACGCCGTCGTTGTACTGGAACACCGCGCTCTCCTTGGCCGCTTCCCAATCCTCCACGTTCTCATAGAGCGTCAAGGCTTCTTGGTACTTGCCCTGCCGCAGCTTCAAATCCCCCATGTTCCAAAGGGCGGGTTTCAAGTCCGGCTCGAAAAGCAGGGCTTGCTGGAGCGCCTTTTCGGCTTCCCGGGGGCGCCCCAGCCCCAGTTGGGCGCGTCCCAGGTTGTTGAAATAACCCGAATTGCGCGGGTCCAGCTCAATGGCATGGGCCAGGGCCACGGAAGCCTTGAGATAATCCTGGTTGAAAAGATAGGCCAACCCCAGAAGGTTATAAGCGTCGGGATTCTCCGGGGACAGTTTCACGGCCTTTTGGGTGTCCTCCACCGCGCCATCGTAGTTTCCCGAAAGAACGGAGGCCACGGCCAGGTTGTAATAGGCATGGTAAAAGCCCGCGCCTTTGTCCACGGCCGTCTTAAAGGCCTGGTAGGCCTGGATGTAGTCCTTCTTCTGGAAATAGGCGCAGCCCAGGTTGTTCCAAACCTTGGGGTCATCGGAAAGATCCTGGGCGGCCTCCTCGAAAAGACCCGCGGCCTGGGAGAAATCGCCCTCCTCAAAGGCCAGGAGTCCCAGGTCATAGGCCGCCTGGCTACGGGTGGAGTCGATCCCATGGGCCTGGTTGAGGTATTGCCGGGCTTGATCCATGTCGCCGGCCTTGTAAGCCGCCACACCCAGGTTGACGTAAGCCCCCCCATACGCCGGATTTATCAGCAGCGTTTTTTTAAATTGGACGGCCGCTTCGGCGTATTCCCCAAAGTAGTAATAAATGTAGCCCAAGTCGTTCAGGCAGGCCGGGTCTTGGGCGTTAAAATCCGGGCTGGACCTGTATCTCAAGAGGGCCGAGGCCATGGTGTCCTGGAAGTAAAAGGAATGGTGGGAATGGGCCACGAAAGGGTCGGCGGGCTTCACTTTGGGCAGGCTTTCGGCGGCCAGGGGGGAGATGGACTTGGCCGAGGAGTCGGTCCGCACCTGGGCAAAACCATCAACGGGAATAAGAACATTGGAACCACTAAGGGCAAAAAGGGCGCCAAGAAAAACTTTATACGAATGTCTTTTTTCTTGTTTTTTCATTCCCTTTTCTTAGTGCCCTTTTTGCCTGAGTGGTTCGATGGGTTCTTTTTTTAGTATAGCGTAAAGTTCCTGGAGCTTTTGGGCCGCTACAATCCGCTTTTCGTCGGTATCGCCATCCTTCAAAAGTTCCTGCCAAATCTTGACGGCGTCCTGATAGCGCCCCACCTTTTGGTAGGTGTTGGCTAAAATGTTGACCAGCATGGGAGGCGCGTCGGGCCGGCTGGCTTCCTCCTCCAACACCGGAATAATCATCTTATCGTTATCCGTGTTTCGGTATCCGATGGCGGCCAGAAGGTATTTCAGCCGCTGGGCGTCGGGGTTGGCCTTGATTCCCTTTTCCAGGAGACGGGCCGCCTGGTCGATGCGCTTCAAATGGAAGGCCAGGGCGTTGGCCCCGAAGGTGTAAATCGAAATGAACTGGGGGTTCAAGTCCGAGGCCAGGGAGCAATCATCGTAGAGCCTGGCCCACCGCGTGACCGCGTTGTCATCGTCCCCGTAGTATTGGATGACCTGTATCCAAAACACGTGCCCCACCAGCACTTTGGTCCCCGTCAGGTAGGCCACCGCGCGCAGGGTGGAAGCGATGGTTTTGTCCATGCGTTGCACCGGGCTGGCCTGGAAGGAAGTGGGGTGCACCCAATCCCGCAGCCGGGATGAGAGGAAGGCCTGGGAAACGAACAAAACGAATAGAACGGCGGGAGCCGCCCTCCACCATCCCCCGTAAGACGGCGCGCTCACCGGAATTCCCTCTTTTCCAGGTTGATCCATCCGATGAGGAAGACCACGAAGGAATAGGAAAAGGCGTAAAGCAGGATATCCTGCCATTGGGCCCACCCCAGTACCAAGTTGGGGTCATAAAGCCGGTCCTTCAAGTTGAAGGCTTCCAAGTTGGGAAGGATGTAGTAAACCACCCTCAGCAGAACCTTGACCCAATGGCTTAGCTGCTGGTTTAAAAGCCACTGGACTTCCCCGATGCACTGGCCCAGGAAAACAGTGAAGAAGGTATAAAGCACCACTCCCACCATGGACGTGGCGATCATTTGGTAGGTCAGCCCCAGGGTCGTCAGCACGAACATTTCCAGGAGGATGAAAACAACGCATTCATAAAACAGGACCGGAACCGTTCCGCCACCCAAGAAGACCACCAAGCCGACGATCACCAGGCCCATCCCAAGGACGACCAGGCAGTTCACCAGGAAAAAGCCCAGGATTCGGCCTAGGAGGTACTCGCCGCGGGTCAGGGGCTTGGCCAGGTGCAGAAAGATGGCCTTTTGGTCCATTTCGGTGGTGTAAGTGACGGCCAGGCCCAACAGGAGCACCAGAAGCCCGGAAATTTCCATACCCGCCAGCCCCAGGTCCATGAAAATCTGGAGGGTGCTGCCGAAACTGAGGATGGAAAGGAGGAAATCCAGCCCGCAAAGCACGATGACACTGATGAGCCAGACGAACAGCAGGCGGCTGCGGATGAGTTCCCGGAAAGTGAAGGCGGTCACGGCAAGAACCCGTTTCATGGCCGCCTCCCGCCGATCGGCCGGTTCAAGTGGGCCTGCGCGCCGATGGCCTTGAGGAAATAAGCCTCCACCTGTGAGGATAGGGGGCGTACGCCCTTGACTTGGGCCTTCCGGGCGGTCAACAGCGCGAGGGTTTCGGCTAGGACCAGGCCCGAAACCTGGACTCCCCCGTTATTTCGCACCGTTTCCTGGAACGGCATGCCGGAGAGCTTGGCCGCCTCCGCGCCGTCCACGTCGATCCAGTAATCCACCGGGACGGAGGACTCCAGGATTTTGGAAATCGGGACCACTTCCTTCAAGACCCCCTCATGAAGGATGCCGACGCGGTCGCAAACCCTCTCCACCTCGTCCAAAATGTGGGTGTTCAAAAAGAGGGTGGTTCCCGCCTTTTTCAAGTCGATGAAAATGTCCCGCATTTCCTTATAACCCACGGGGTCCAAGCCGCTCATGGGCTCGTCACAGATGAGGAGCCGGGGCTTTCCAATGAGGGCCTGGCCGATGCCGATGCGCTGCAGCATGCCCTTGGAATAACCCGAAACCTTGAGACCGGCCGCGGAACGCATACGGACCAGGTCCAGGATTTCGTCCACCCGGTGCTGGAGGGCCGAACCGGCAAGGCCGTGGAGGGAGCCGAAATACCCTAAAAGTTCCCTGCCCGTGTGCTGCTTGGAGAAGTAAGGCAGTTCGGGAAGGTAACCGATCCGCTGCCGCACGCCGCGCTGGGAAATGTTCCCTCCCAGGACCGCCACCGAACCGGCCGTGGGCCGCAAGAGGCCCAAAACCAGCTTGATCAAGGTGGTTTTTCCAGCCCCATTCAAGCCCATGAGCCCGAAGGCCTGGTTTTCGTAGACATCCAATTGAACGGTCTTGAGGGCGTGGGTGACCTTGGGCGTGAACCAAAAACCGGTTTTATAGGTTTTGGAGAGGCCCCGGATTTGGATGGCGCAGGGGGAATCGGTCACAACGGCTGTTCGTTCCAAGGAAGCCTCGGGATTAAAAGTGGGGAATTTTGAAACTGACGCACTATCAAAATGCGAAGATGGGCGTATTTTACTTTCCGCTTTTTTATACCCTTAACGACTTTCGTACTTTCTTATGTTCCTATTTCTACGTAACTTTCCAGCCGCTCAAACAAGGCCAGCGCCGCCTGGATGGCCAGCGCGCTGGTCTTCGGGTTTTGGACGGACGGCTTGTTGCGGGTGACGGCGGTCAACTCGCCGAAGTCCCCCCGCACGTGGATTTCATGCTGGTTGGAGCGGATTTGGGGATCGGACACGACCCGCACCTTAAGTTTCCGGGGATTCCCCGATGCCAAGGCGGTGGTGGCAGCCACATTGACATTGGCCGGGAAGCGCTGGATCGCCCCCCAAACATCGCCTTTATAAAGATAAAAAGCTATCTTGGATTTGTAAAGCGATCGTTTTTGGGCTTGGGTCAACCCGGGTGCCCCCTGGAAACCCGCCGGCGGCTTGGTGGAAGTAATCCGCAGTTCCCTGATTTCCCCGATTTGCCGGGCCGCCTTGAGGCCGTCCAAGCCGCAAAGAGCGCCGGAGGGCAAGTAGATTTTGGTTTGATGTTTTACCGCCAAGGCGGATAACTTCTTTTGGTTCAAAAGGAACCCACCCGTGCTCATCATGACCACGGGTTTACGGCTTTTTAAGGCGGCCTCCGCCACCGGAAGGGACGCCTTCACCGAGGCCGCTTCCAAGACAAAGTCGCATTTGGGGAGGAGTTGGTCCAGATGGGCGCAGACGGTTGGACGGGACTTCAATCGTTTAGAAAGTTTGAGGGCGGAATCAGGAACCATATCCAAGACGGCTGACACGCGGAAGGAAGATTTCCTTTTCTCGAGGAGTTCGGCGACCAGTGATCCGATGGCGCCGCAGCCCACAATCCCCAAGCGGCGGTATTTACCTTTTGCTTTTTTCATGAAGTTGTGGACACCCACTCATTTTGGGAAGGTGTGAAAGTTTAAAAGTGAGGATGTCTAGAATTCACGCTTTAAAGCGTCATTTAGTGGGCACCGCCGCCAACATCCCGTCCAGGGCCCTGAGGGCCTTGACCCGGATGGGTTCGGGAATTTCGATGCGGAACCGGAGTTCCTTGAGGGACTCGTAAACGTCCTCGAGTTGGGTCATCTTCATGTTGGGGCAAATGAGCCCCTTGCTGGGCTGGAGGAAAATTTTGTCCGGCATGGCCGTGCGCAGGCGATGCAGCATTCCCATTTCGGTCCCGATAATGAAGCTCTTGGCCGGGGAGGCTTGGCAATAGCGCAGCATTTGGGAGGTGGAAAGCACGGCATCCGCCAGGTTGCAGATATCCTCATTGCTCTCCGGATGGACCACCACCTCGGCTTCGGGGTGCTGTTTCTTCAGGTCCAAGATGTCCTTGACCTTCATGCGCTGGTGGGTGGGACAGCAGCCCGCCCAAAGGATCATCCTCTTGTGGGTCTGCTTTTGGACGAACCGGCCCAAGTGCTGGTCGGGCACGAAGAGAATCTCTTCCTGGGACATGGCGTTGACCACTTGCAGGGCGTTGGCCGAGGTGCAGCAAACGTCCGCCATGGCCTTGATCTCCGCCGAGCAGTTCACATAGGCCACCACGGCGGCGTTGGGATACTTTGCCTTTTCCGCCTCTAGCTGAGCCGGGGTGATCATGTCCGCCAGGGGGCAACCCGCCTCGGCCGCGGGCAAAAGCACCGTCTTTTGGGGCGAGAGGATCTTGGCGGTTTCGGCCATGAAATGCACGCTGCAAAACACGATGACGTCCGCGCCGGTTTTGGCGGCCAGCCGGGAAAGTTCCAGGGAATCCCCCACGTAATCCGCGATGTCCTGAACCTCCGGCCTTTCATAGCTGTGGGCCAGGATGACGGCGTTGTGTTCCTTCTTGAGTTCCTGGATGCGGGCGGTCAGTTCCGAATCATCCAAAAAAAGGTCTAAGGACATGGTCAGCCTCCCTTTTTAACCTTGGTTGCTTTGTTCTTGGCGTTCACCGACACGACCGTGGGATGGAAACCGGCGGGCGGGGCCTTGGGAAAGCTTTCATAGGTAAGGACGATCAGTTTATCCCCCACTTCCGTATGCCTCGCGGCGGCGCCGTTCATGCAAACCACGCCGGAGCCGGCTTTTCCCTCGATGGCGTAAGTGGCGATACGGCTTCCGTTGTTCAGGTTGAGCACATGCACCTGTTCATAGGGGGCGATATCCGCCGCTTTCATCAGTTTCGCGTCCAGGGTGATGCTCCCCTCGTACCACAATTCGGTCTGGGTGACGGTGGCTTGGTGGATTTTGGATTTAACGAATGTCCGCGCCATGGTTTTCCCTTTCAAAGAATGGGCGACAGTGTAACCTAAAATTTACAAACCATCCAGCGCCAAGCCAACGGGTCTCGGGATTTGTCGGGGATGGATGTTAAATAACAATATTGTCAATGAGACGCACATTGTCAAGGTAAGTGGCCAAAGCGATCATGGTCCCCGGCTTGATTTCCGTGACGGGAACCAAGGTTTCAGGGTTGACCGCCTCCAAGTATTGGATCTTCACGTTCTTTTCGTCCTCTATCACTTTGCGGATTTCCTCCAAGACCTTCTCGGCCTGGGTTTCTCCCAACTCCACGATGCTCTTTCCCACCTTCAGCGCCTTGTAAAGCGCCGGCGCGGTTTTGCGTCCCTCCAGCGTCAAGCCTTGGTTGCGGGAGCTCATGGCCAAACCGTCGTGTTCCCGCACTGTGGGACAGCTTATGGTTTCAATATCCATATTGAGATCCTTGATAACCTGGCGCAAAACGGCCAGTTGCTGGGCATCCTTCTGGCCCAGGTAAAGGCGGTCGGGCATAACTGCGCCCAGGAGCTTGACCACCACCGTGGCCACTCCGTTGAAATGCCCGGGCCGGAAGGGCGCGCAAAGACCTTGCATCAGAGGCCCCTTGACTTCCACGGAAGTGGAAAAACCTGCCGGGTACATTTCTTTATCCGAAGGGGTGAAGACGGCATTGACTTTTTCACCCTGGAGCATTTTTAAATCTTTTTCCAGGGTGCGGGGATATTTGGCAAAATCCTCCTTTGGACCGAATTGAAGGGGGTTCACGTAAACAGAGGCGATCGTCACGTCGTTTTCTTTGCGGCAGGCGCGGACCAGCTCCAAATGGCCTTCGTGCAGGGCGCCCATGGTAGGAACGAAACCGATGCTTTTCTTGGCCAGACGCCACTTGCGGGATTGGGCCTGCATTTGTCGGGGGTCTGGAAAAGCCTTCATTGCCTTATGAACCGGGCTGGAACTTGCCACTACGGACTTCCTGGGCATATTGCTGGACGGCTTTTTTGATCTCCTCATGCAGGTGGAGGTAAGCCTTCGCGTGCTTCGGGTGGAAGTCGGGCAAAAGACCCATCATGTCGTGAAAGACCTGGACCTGTCCGTCGCAATGGGGTCCGGCGCCGATGCCGATGGTGGGAACCTTCAGGCTTTGGCTGATCTTTTGGGCGATGACAGGCGGGACCAATTCCAGGACCACCGCGAAAGCACCGGCTTTTTCCAGGGTCTTCGCTTGCTGGAGAAGCCGGGTCGCCCCAGCCTTATCCTTGCCCTGCTGGTGGTAGCCCCCCCATTGGTGGACGTGCTGGGGCGTGAAACCCACGTGTCCCATAACCGGCACCCCGTTTTCGACCAGGAACGAAGTGACTTCGGGCGCCTGGGGACACCATTCCAATTTCACCGCCTGGGCGCCGGCCTCGGAAAGAAAGGCCCCGGCGTTTTCCAGGGCATCCTCCAACCCTAACTGGTAGGAGAGGAAAGGCATGTCGCCGATGACAAGGGCCTGTTTCACGGCCCGCGCCACCGCCTTGGTATGGTGGATCATTTCATCCATGGTGGCCGAAAGGGTGCTGGGACGGCCCAGCATGGTCGTGGAAAGGCTATCCCCCACCAAAATGGCGTCCACCCCGGCCGCGTCCACGGCCAGGGCCATGGGGTAGTCGTAGGCGGTCACCACGACCAGTTTTTCACCCTTGTCGCATTTGGCCTGGAAGTCGAGGATGGTCGTGCGTTTTTCCATCAAAGTCCTTAAAATCAGTTCACGGTTCGACATTCGCAGCCGGCAGCAAAAACCTTAAAAAGAGTTTGCCACGAACTGTCGACTGCCAACCGTGAACTGGTGTTTATTTTTTCACGCTGATCGGCTGGTAATAAACCGTCCCCTTGGTGACCTTTTCCAAATGATTTAAGAGGTCGTCCAAGTCCGCGTCGCGGTGGACGAAATCAATCTCGCTGGTATTGACCACCATCAAGGGCGTCCCGCTATAATGGAAGAAATAGTAGTTGTAAGCCTGGTTCAGCTCCGCCAGGTATTCCGCCGTGATCTGGTTCTCGAACTTCCGCCCCCTCAGGGCGATGCGCTTCAATAAAACCTCGGTGGAGGCCTGAAGGTAAATGATGAAATCGGGCTTTAGGATACGTCCGCCCAAAATCGTATGGATTTGCTCGTAAAGTTTCAATTCGTTGTCGTCCAAGGTCAGGTTGGCGAAGATGCGATCCTTGGCGAAGAAATAGTCGCTCACGATACCCTGCTGGAAAAGATCGCTTTGGGCCAAGTCCTGCTGTTGTTTGAAGCGGGAAAGAAGGAAGAACATCTGGGTCTGGAAGGCGTGTTTCTGGATGTCCTTGTAAAAATCCGTGATGAAGGGGTTGTCCTCCGCCCCTTCCAGGACCAGGCGGGAATTCAACTTCTTGGCCAGGATGTCGGCCAGGCTGGTTTTACCCACCCCGATCGGGCCCTCGATGGCGATGTATTTATGCTGAAGCACTCAAAACCTCAAAACAAGTTCTAAGTTCTGAGTGATGAGTTTTGAGTTAGGGATGTTTTTTCAATCTTCGATTGAAAAAAACTTTCAACAACAACTTAGAACTCAAAACTGAGAGCTCAAAACTTATTAAAAAGGTTTCACCTCGGATTTGTCTTCCACTCTTTTAAGAGCCTCAACCACGGTTTGATTGCTCCCTGGAAGGTGTTTATCAGGCGCCAGTTCGGCCAGGGGCACCAGTACGTGCCGCCGGTGTTCCAACCTAGGATGGGGCAACACCAATTCCTCTGCCTCTAGGACCCAATCATCGTAGAGGAGGATGTCCACGTCCAGGGTCCTGGGGCCTTTGGGCGCTTCCCTTTGTCGTCCTGCCTGGGTTTCCAAGGCCCGGACCCATTCTAGCAAAGATTCCGGGGCCAAATCGGTCTGGAATTCGGCCACCTGGTTGAGGAACCAGGGTTGATCCAACAAATCCACGGGCTCGGTCTCGTAAACTTTCGAAAAGCGGGGCAAGGCGAAAGACTTTTCGATGGCCTTGCGCGCCTGAGCCAGGAATTTTTCCCGCTCCCCAAGATTGGAACCTAAAGACACGTAAACTAACGCCACATTAACCACCAGTTCACAGCTGACAGTTCACAGTTGACAGGGTCGCATTTACAACTTGCCTTACCTGTGACCTGTTAACCGTGAGCTGTGATCTTATTTCAGCCTTGCGAGCCTTTGAACCGCTTCCTCCAGCCGGGCCTTTCCCACGGTGATGGTAGCCCGGAAAAAACCCTCGCCTTCCTTGCCAAAACCGTTGCCCGGCGTGACTACAGTGCCCGCTTCCTCCAGCGCCTTGCCGCACCAGTCGGCGGAGGACATGCCGTTGGGAACCCTGATCCACATGTAAAAAGCCGCTTGGGGCACTTGGAACTGCCAGCCCAGCTTTTTCAACCCGGCGGCAAAAACGTCCCGGCGTTCCTGGTAAATTTTACGGATGTTATCGGTCACCGCATCCGGGGCTTCCAGGGCCGCGATTCCCGCGTACTGGACGGGATTGAACACGCCCGAATCCAGGTTGCCCTTCACTTCCGCCAGGGCCTTGAGCACGCTCTTGTTGCCCACCGCGAAGCCGATGCGCCAGCCGGTCATATTGAAGGTCTTGGAAAGGGAATGGAACTCTACCCCCACTTCCTTAGCGCCGGGCAGTTCCAGGAAGCTCACCGGTTTTTGGCCGTCGTAGTAGATTTCGGTGTAAGCGGCGTCATTGGCCACAATCAGGTTGTGTTTTTCGGAGAATTCGATCACCCTGGCGTAAAAATCCCTGCCCGCCAAGGCGGAGGTGGGATTGTTGGGGGAATTGGTCCAGATCAGTTTGGCCCGCTTTAAAACATCCGCCGGGATGGCGTTCAAGTCGGGAAGAAACTTGTTCTTTTCCAATAGCGGCATGAAATAAGACTCGCCGCCCGCGAAAAGGGTTCCGGCATGGTAAACCGGGTATCCCGGCGAGGGAACCAGGACCACGTCTCCCGGGTTGATGACCCCAACGGGCAGGTGGCCGATTCCCTCCTTGGAGCCGATCAAGGCCACCACCTCGTCCTTGGGGTCCAGCTTCACCCCGAAACGGCGGTCGTACCAGCGGGCTACGGCCTCTCGGAATTGGGGCAGGCCGGGCCCCAGCGGATATTGGTGGTTGGCCTTGTCCTTGGCGGCCTTGTAGAGGGCCTCGATGATAAAATCGGGGGTGGCCAAGTCAGGATCGCCGATGGCCAGGCTGATGATATCCACCCCCTTCTCGATGGCGGCTTTCTTTTTCCGGTCCATCTCGATGAACAAATAGGGGGGGAGTTTTTTCAGCCGGTCGGCTTGGGGAAAATCCATATGATCCTCCGAATTTTTAGGCAGCTATCAAGTTGCGAAGGATGCCTATTCCCTCCACTTCCACTTCGACGGTGTCACCGGGTTTGACGGGGCCAATACCGGAAGGGGTCCCGGTGGTGAAGACGTCCAGCGGCTCCAAAGTCATCACCTGGGAGGCGAAGGAAAGGAGCTGGGCTGTATTCCAAATCCTCTGGGAAATTCTGGCGTCCTGCTTTACTTCCCCGTTCACGCGGGCCTCGATTTTCTGGTTTCCTTCCTTGAAATCCGTCACTAGCCAGGGGCCCAGGGGGCAAAAAGTATCAAAGCCCTTGGCCCGGGTCCACTGGCCGTCGGTCTTCTGCAAATCCCGGGCAGTGACATCGTTGCAGCAGGTAAAGCCCCAAACCGCCTTCAAGGCGTCCTCCGGAGTCGCGTTTTTCAGACGGGTTTTCAGCACCACCGCCAACTCCGCCTCGTAATCCACGCGGGAAGATGAGGGAGGATACAGGATTTTGCCTTCGGGGTTCAACAAGGACGAGGGTGGCTTGATGAAGAGGATCGGGTCCTTATGCTCCTCGTGCTTCATTTCCCGGATATGTTCGTGATAATTCAGGCCAACCGCGACGATCTTGGTGGGAATAGCCGGCGCCAACAGTTGGAAGGGTTTGAGGGGATTGGACTTGGAATCCAGCGTGGGGTCATTCCAGGGCTCCTCCGAAGTGAAGCAACGGTAGGTGTCCACCGAATCCAGCAAAATGGCCCAGCGGGGTTTGTTGTTATGCAACAGCCTTGCGATTCTCATCCATGGGCCCTTTGAAGAAGTTATTGGTTGGAAGGACGCAGGCCAAGTACGTCCCACATATCGTATAAACCGTTTTTCTTGCCGGCCAGGAAAAGGGCCGCCTTGAGCGCGCCCTGGGCGAAGGCTTCCCGGCTGTGCGCCCGGTGGGTCAGTTCCAGCCTCTCTCCTGGACCAGCGTAAAGCACCGTATGATCGCCCACGATATCCCCCCCCCGCACCGCGTGGAACCCGATGGTCCCGTTTTTCCTCTCCCCCATTTGCCCTTGGCGGCCGTGGGTGGAAACGTCCTTCAAGTTCACATTCCAGGCCCGGGCCACGGCTTCGCCCAAGCTCAAGGCGGACCCCGAGGGGGCGTCTTTTTTGAAATGGTGGTGGGTTTCCACGATTTCCACGTCGTAAGCCCGTCCCAATTTGGCGGCTGCTTCCTCCACCAGGGCGAAAAGCAAGTTCATTCCAACGCTCATGTTGGAAGCCATCATGACGGGAATTTTTGGGGAAGCTTGCCGGATTTGTTCTTTCTCGCCATCATTGCAGCCGGTCGTTCCAATCACCATGCCGATGCCCAAGGTCATGGCTTCGCGCAGATATCCCATGGTGGCCTGGGGCTGGGTGAAATCGATGAGAACGTCCGGTTTAGGGCTTATTTTCGGCAAAACGGGGGCAATCGGGTTTTTCACATTGGAAATGGTAGGCAGGACTTCGTTGAGTGGCTTGCCGATGGAAGGATGGGAGGCGTTTTCCAAGGCTCCCACGATTTCGAATTGGGAGTCCTGGGCGGCCAGTTCCAGAATGGTATGGCCCATCCGTCCGGTAGCGCCGGAGACGGCGAGCCGGAGGCTCATCGATGCTGTCCGACGGCGGCTAATAGCCCGTGGCGTTCCAGCTCTTTGCGGATGGATTCCTTGGCTTCTTTTGTCGCGGGAACCAGCGGCAGCCGGAATTCCTCGTGGATTTGGCCGCGGAGGGCCAACGCCGTTTTAATGCCGACCGGATTGGCATCCGTCGACATGACGGTCTTGACCAAATCAAAATACCTCATGAAGAGGTCCCGGGATTCTTCGGCGTTGCCCTCGAGATAGGAACGGATCATCCGGGATGTCTCCCGCGGGATCAAATGCGCCGTCACTGAGATGACTCCAACCCCTCCCACCGACAAAATGGGGAGGGTGAGGGTGTCATCCCCCGATATCAGGGAGAAATCGGGGTCGCAAAGGTTTTTGATTTTTATCATTTGTTCCAAATTGCCGCTGGCTTCCTTGACGCCGTCGATATGGGGGTGTTTGGAAAGTTCATAAATCGTCTCGGGGGACATGTTGATGCCGGTCCGCCCGGGGATGTTGTAAAGGACCTGCGGAATGGCGACGGCGTCCGCCACGGCCGTGAAATGGGCGATCAGCCCCCGCTGGCTGGGCTTATTGTAATAGGGACAGGCCAACAAAGCCGCCTCCGCCCCCACTTCCTTGGCGTGGCGGGTGTAGTGGATGGCCTCGGCCGTTGAATTGGAGCCGGTCCCGGCGATGACCGGCACCCGCTTGCGGGCGGTCTTGACCGTGAAAGCGATAACTTCCCCATGTTCCTTCTCGGTGAGGGTGGGCGATTCGCCCGTAGTGCCGCAGGGCACAAGGCCGTCAATGCCCTTGGCGATTTGGTCCTCGATCAAGGCTTCCATGGCGGCGTAATCCACCTGGCCGTTCCTAAAAGGCGTGACTAAAGCAGTGTAGGCGCCTCGAAACATTCTTGGCTCACCAATCCTTTGCCAAAATAACAAAACCCCCAACCTGCCCAGAGTATCGTCGAAGGGGTCGGGGGTTCGTGTTCAGGAAAGTTATATTAGGGAATTTTCCCGGCCGTCGCAAGAGAAGTTTCAGGGCCGGAGTTCAGTCGAAAATTTTTTCCAACCTCACCAGGTCTTGCCAGGTCTGTCGCGAACGCGCCACAGAGAACTTGTTGCCGCGAACAACCATTTCCGGCGGGAGGGGCCGGGAGTTGTAGGTGCTGCCCATGACGCTTCCATAAGCGCCAGCGGAGAAAATCACCATTAAATCGCCCCGTTTCATGAGGGGTAGCTTGCGCCCCTTGGCGAAGAAATCCGTAGATTCGCAAATAGGGCCCACTACATCGACTTTTTGTACGGCTTTTTGGGGGCCTTCCAGCGGAGCGATTTGGTGGTAAGCCTCGTAAAGAGCGGGGCGAATGAGTTCTCCCATACCCGAATCCACAATGTAAAAGGTCTTGGTGCCGCTTTGTTTCACATAAAGCAAACGGGTAAGAAGCACACCCGAATTGCCCGATATATAACGACCGGGTTCCAAAATCAGGGTGGCATTGAGGCGTTTGATAATCGGCACTACCAAACGCGCGTACTGGGAAGGCTTGGGTGGATTTTCACCATGATAATCAATGCCGTAACCTCCGCCTAAATTGATCGTATGAATGGGGAACCCTTCACGACGGAGTTGCAACACCAGTTTTTCAACGATTTTTGCCGCACGCCCCACCGAAGCGGTTTGGATCATTTGGCTTCCCACATGGGCATGCACACCCGTCCAATGGACCGAGCGGCAATGGCGCACGACCTTCATGACTTTGTCCACATCCCCCAGGTAAACACCGAACTTGGTCTCCTTTTTGCCGGTTGTAATGAAGTGATGGGTTTTAGGATCGACGTCCGGGTTAAAGCGGACAGCAATCGGCGCGGTTTTCCGCATTTTTTGGGCGACCCCGTTGATGGCCTCTACTTCAGGAATGGATTCGACGTTGAAATAACGGATGCCTTCCTTTAATGCATAGGCGATCTCGTCGTCGGACTTGCCAACACCGGCAAAAACGATCTTATCCGGTGGGGCGCCCGCCTTCCGGGCCTTGAACAATTCCCCTCCCGATACCACGTCAATCCCCGATCCTAATTTCAGCAAGGCACGGATAACCGACAAGTTATCATTCGTTTTGATAGAATAGGCCACTAGATGCGGAACCGGCCGATAGGCTTGATCCACTTCTTTGTATTTAGCCTCAAAGGCCGGAAGGCTGTAAACGTAACAGGGCGTGCCGACCTTTTCGGCGATCTTGGAAAGGGCCACGCCGTCCGAATACCAGCGGTTGTTTTTAAAATGAAAGCCAACCATGAAGGTTCCTTACAATCCGGATAGTTTTTTCTTGATTTTCTGAATCTCCGAAGCCAAAGTTTTAGCCTGGCTTTCCACGTTTTTCGGCGAAGTCCCGCCCACGGTTTTCTTGGCGTTCACGGAATGGAGCACGGAAAGATGCTGGGCGGTTCCTTTGGGAAACAGGTCGGAAAATCTTCCCAATTCCGCATCCGTCAGGTCCTGGAGCCTCTTTCCTTTTTCAAGGCAGTGATGGACAACCCTTCCCACAATCTCGTGGGCCAAGCGGAACGGTACGTCCTCTTTCACCAAAACGTCGGCCAAATCCGTGGCCAGCAAGGTCAAATCCTTGTCCGCCCCCTGCCTCATCCGCTCCCGGCGGAATCTCAAGGTGAACAGGAAACCCGCCATCGTCTTGAGGGAGGCCGTCACCGTATCCGCTGAGTCAAAGACAAAATGCTTGTCCTCCTGAAGGTCGCGGTTATAGGCAAGGGGCAGCCCCTTCAAGACTGTCAATAACCCCACCAAATTGGCAAAAACCCGGCCTGATTTTCCACGCACCAACTCGGCCACATCCGGGTTCTTTTTTTGGGGCATCAGGCTGGAACCGGTGGCAAAGGCGTCGTCCATCTCAATAAAGCCGAATTCGCTGCTGGCCCAAAGGATCAAATCCTCGGAGAGCCGCGAGAGATGCATTTGGGTGATGGCCGCTGCCGAAAGGTAATCCACATAAACGTCCCGGTCGGAAACCGCGTCCAAGCTGTTCTCCAGAACCGATTTGAGGCCAAGCTTTTGGGCTGTCCATTGCCGGTCAAAAGGGTGGTTGGTTCCGGCCAAGGCGCCGGAACCCAAGGGCAGGGCATTGGCCCGGTCCCAAGTCGAAAGGAATCGGTCCATGTCGCGGGTCAACATAAAGGCATAAGCTGAAAGGTGGTGGCCCAGGGTGATGGGCATGGCCCTTTGGAGATGGGTATAACCTGGCATGAGGGTTTCTTTTTCCTTCAACCCCAGTTGGGCTAAAATGCCGATGAGATGGGTTCCTGCTTCCACCGTCTCCTGGATCGCATGGCGCAGGTAAAGGCGGAAGTCCGTGGCCACCTGGTCGTTTCGGGAACGTCCTGTATGAAGTTTTCCCCCCAGCGGACCGACTATTTTCGTGACGGCCTTTTCAATGGCCGTATGGATGTCCTCCAATACCGGTTCCAGCGGCAGCTTTTTGGCCTCCAGCAGCTTCTTTACCTTCTGGAGCCCCGCCGTGAGTTTCTTGCCCTCGGCGGGTTTCAATAGCCCGGCCTTCACCAGGGTTTGGACATGGGCCAGGCTTCCCTCAATGTCAAAGGCCGCCAACCGGTGGTCGAAAGAAATCGACTCCGTGAAGGCCTCCACTTGAGGGTCGGTCGGTTTCTTGAATCGCCCGCCCCATGTTTTTTTCATTGACGAAGCCGCCTAAATTTAAATTACTTCAATAACTTAAAGTTCGTTTCGTCCTTTTCATTCAACTTTAACAATTGTTTTTGCATTTGAGCCACCACGGGTTTCCCCACAATATCAATGAAACCAAGGGCGGCCTTGTGGTCGAATTTATCGTCTTTACCGTAGGTAGCCAATTCAAACGAATACAATGAATATTTCGACTCGCGGCCTATAATTTTGATATTCCCTTTTTGAAGCTTCGCCTTGATAGTGCCGGTTAAAAAACGTTGGTTACTATGAAGGTAAGCGAAAATATCTTTCAAAAGGCTCGAAAACCAAAAACCATTGTAGATCAATTCCGAAAACTTCTCCGAAATGATGTTCTTAAAGCTCAGTGATTCCTTCGGAAGAACGATGCTTTCGAGTTCTTTGTGCAATGTAATAATCGTCACCGCCGCGGGGCACTCGTAAATTTCCCTTGTCTTGATCCCGACGTGCCGGTCTTCCACGTGGTCAATCCTGCCGACGCCGTGTTTCCCGGCAATGGCGTTTAATTTTTCGATGATTTGGACCGTGGGCATCTTTTCATCGTTCAGGCGGACCGGAATACCACGCTCAAATCCAACGGAAATGATCTCGGGGTTATCCGGGGCATTTTCAATGGAGGAGGTTAATTTAAAGGCGTCCTCCGGCGGCTCCACATCGAGGTTTTCAAGGATTCCGCCTTCAATGCTCCTGCCCCACAGGTTCTCATCCGTGCTGTAATTATCATCCTTGCCTTTTCCCAAGACTTGAATCCCGTGTTTCTTGGCGTATTCCAGTTCGGTTTCCCGGTTCAGGTTCCATTCCCGGGCCGGGGCGATTATTTTTAAAGTTGGATCCAAGGATTTGATGGCCACATCCAGCCTGACTTGGTCGTTCCCCTTTCCCGTGCAGCCGTGGGCGACCAATTCGGCCCCTTCTTTCTGCGCAACCTCCACCAACGCTTTTGCGATGAGAAACCTTCCCAGTGCGGTGCTGAGGGGATATTTCCCTTGGTAAAGGGCGTTGGCCATAATCGCGGGCGTGACGAAATATTTGACGAAATTCTCTTTTTCCTGCAAAAAATAGGCCTTCTTTGCCCCCAGGCTCTTCGCCTTTTTTTTGATGGTCTCGGGGTCTTTTTCCTGCCCAAAATCAATCGTTAAGGTGATCACCTCAACACCATAGGTGTCTTGGATCCATTTGACGCCAACGGAGGTGTCCAAACCACCGGAAAAGGCTAAAATGCATTTTTTAGACATGGCCGGTTCTCCTCAAAATCAATTTTTAGATCTTTTTGCTTTACCGCTTAAGAGGGTGACCAAAACCGCCTTTTGCGCGTGCAGGCGGTTTTCCGCCTGATCCCATACCCTTGATTGCTTACCGTCGATGACACCGGCCGACACTTCCTCGCCCCGGTGGGCAGGAAGGCAATGAAGGAAAATAGCTTTAGGACTTTCCGACATGAGCTTTTCATTCACCTGGTAGCCTTGAAAGTCCTTTACCCTTTTTTCTTTTTCGGATTCCTGGCCCATGCTGGCCCAAACGTCGGTATAAACCACGTCCGCTGCCTTGGTCGAACCCTCCACTTGGTGTGTCATCTCAATGCGGCTACCCGTTTTCTCGCCTTCTTTTTGGGCGGATTTGAGAATGGTGGAATCCGGCTCATAGCCCGGCGGGCAAACCACCCTACAGTGAACACCTGTTTTGGCGGAAATGATCATCAGGCTGTGGGTCATGTTGTTGCCGTCGCCCACGTAGACCAATTGGAGCCCCTTTAATTTTCCGAATTCCTCCTGAACGGTCTGGAAATCCGCCAACACCTGGCAGGGATGGTGGCTGTCGGTCAATCCGTTGATGATCGGCACGCCGGAATTCTCAGCCAATTCCTCGACGATGGAATGGGCATAGGTCCGGATCATGACGCCTTGGACGTAGCGGGAAAGGACTTTGGCGGTGTCACTTACGGACTCGCGTTTCCCGATTTGAATCTCGCTTCCATTGATGAAAAGGGCATGGCCGCCCAACTGGTACGTTCCGACCTCGAAGGAAATGCGGGTCCGGGCCGAGCTCTTGTCAAAGATCATGGCCAGGCACTGTCCGGCCAAGGCCTTTTGGTAGTTGGAGGGCGACTTCTTGATCTTCGCCGCCAGGCCGAGGAGTCCCGAAACCTCTTTCGGGGAAAACTCCTCCAATGTCAATAAATGCCGGGGATTCATAAAACCTCGAAAATCCAATTTTGCGCTCATTAACTCAAAACTTAAAACTCATAACTCATCACTTGTTTTGCAGTTCCTCAGCCGCGGCTTTACGGAGCTTTTCAATGGCTTTGTCCACATCCGCTTCCGTGATGATGAGGGGCGGGGTGAACCTCAGCACGTTCTCATGGGCCGAACCAACCAACAGCCCCTGTTTGGCGCACTCGGAAACCATGGAAGCGGCCTTTCGCGTCATTTCCATGCCCAACACAAGGCCGATCCCCCGGACTTCGGTAAAAAGTTGGGGGAATTCAGCTTGGACCGCCTGGAGTTTTTGCCTCAGGTACACACCGTGTTGGGCGGCGTGCACCAGCAAATCTTTGCCGATGATGGTTTCGATATTGGCGATGGCCGCCGCGCTCACGATAGGGTTGCCACCGAAGGTGGAGGCGTGATCGCCCGGTTTGAAGCCATGGGAAACCTGGTTGGTCACTAAAAGGGCCCCCATGGGAAGCCCGCCGCCCAAGGCTTTGGCCGAGGCCATCATGTCCGGCTCAATACCGTAATGTTCGTAGGCCCACATCTTGCCCGTACGGCCAATGCCGGTTTGGACTTCGTCCAGGATGAGGATAATTCCTTTCTCCCGGGTCAACCCCCTCAATTCTTTCATGAATTTCGGGTCGGCGGGCTGGATCCCCCCCTCACATTGGATGGGCTCGATGAGAACCGCCGCGGTTTTATCGTTGATCAACCCCCTGACGCTCTCGATGTTGTTGAAGGTGGCGTAATGGATGCCCGGCAAGAGCGGTTCCAGGCCTTCCTGGTATTTCACCTGGCCCGTGGCCGTGATGGACCCGTAAGTCCTCCCGTGGAAAGAGTGGTAAAAGCTGATAATCTCGAACTTGTCCTGGCCTTCCCTACGGAAATGCTTGCGGGCCAGTTTGAGGGCGGCCTCGACCGCCTCGGTCCCCGAATTGCAGAAAAACACCTTTTGGGCGAAGGAAATGTCGCACAGAAGCTTCGCCAATTTCACGTTGGGCTCGTTGTAATAAACGTTGGAAATGTGGCCGAGTTTCTTGGCTTCCTCAATAATGGCGTTCACCACCTCCGGATAGGCCTGGCCCAGGGCGTTGACGGCGATCCCTGAGAAGAAATCCAGGTAAACCGCCCGTTCCGAATCGTAGACATGGGCGCCCTCACCGCGCATCAGGACGATCTTTTGCCGGTTGTAAACCGGCAGGAGATAATCCTCGCCTTGCTGGATGATCTGGGTCGTATCCATATTCGCTTCCTGTGCCGATTTTCTTTGAAATAATTAATTCATTGAAATCGGTTCCTATACCAACCTCTTAAGAAACAATCTCAATCAAAGAAGGTCGGCATGGGCTAAAAAATGAAAAAGCCCCCTGTAGCGGAACGCCAAAGGCGCCACCGCTTCAGGGGACTTTGTTTGAGGAAGGCATATTAGTGTCTAAAAGCGGCCCTGTCAATCGGTCCTAAAACGGCCGAATAACACCATCGGTTGTCTATCCAAGGTGGGCCGGGAAAAGGTAAAAGGGCGGAAGGTTAAAAAGCCCGGCCTTTTTACCCTTTAAACCCTGATCGATGGTTCCGTCAGCCCTTCAACTCACGCTAGTCGTTCAGGGTTTCCAGGGCCATTCATCAAACCCTTATCGATGGCTCTGTCAACTTCTCATACTCCTCGATGGCGAACCGGTCGGTCATACCGGCGATGTAATCGCAAATGATGCGCCTTAAGGGGTCGACTTTATTTTTGATTTTTTCACGGGTATTGATGGGCAGGATATCGGGGTTGGACTCATAAAGGTGGAAGAGCTCCTGGATCACCTTGGCCGCCTTTCCTTCCATGCGGGTAACATGGGGGTGCCGGTACATGTTCTGGAAGAGGTAACGCTTCATTTCCAGGAAGTCCTGGCGGAACCCGGACGAAAAAGCCGCCACTTCCTCCGGGCAACGCCGTACATCCCCGACGGTCTTAATGCCGAATTTCCCGATCCGCCGGCCCGTCTCTTCCAGCAGGTCGGTCACCTGCTCGTCGATCAAAAGCCGAACCGTCTGGTACTTGACCTTGTCCTTGCCCAAGTTCGGGTGGCGCTCCTTTAATTTTTCAAAGTTTCGCTTCCAAAGGGGCACCATATCCAAACCGTCAAAAGCCAACAAACCCGAAGTGAGCCCGTCATCCACGTCGTGGGAGGTGTAGGCGATTTCATCGGCTAGGTCCACGATCTGGGCCTCAATGGTGTACTGGTCCCCATCCCCCCCGGGCCGGTCATAGCGCGTACGGTGCTTGTCCACACCCTCGAGGACCTCATAGGAAAGGTTGAGCCCCTTGAAATCTGGGTACCGGTCCTCCAGGTGGGTGACGATGCGGTAGCTTTGGGCGTTGTGCTCGAAGCCACCGTCGTTTTTCATGATTTCGTTGAGTACCTTCTCGCCCGAGTGTCCGAAGGGGGTATGGCCCAAGTCATGGGCCAGGGAGATGGCTTCAGTCAAGTCCTGGTTCAAGCCTAAGCTTCGGGCGATGGACCGGGCGATCTGGGCCACTTCCATGGTGTGGGTGATGCGGGTGCGGTAATAATCCCCCTCATGGTTGACGAAAACCTGGGTTTTATACTGGAGGCGGCGGAAAGCGGAGGCGTGGATGACCCGGTCGCGATCGCGCTGGAAGGACGTTCGGTAGGAATGTTCTGGTTCCGGGTAGTGGCGCCCACGGCTTTGGTTGGACCGCTGGCCATAGGAAACCAGAGTTTCATCTTCCAATTGTTCCAGTTGTTCCCGCGTTCTCATGGTTTTCCAATCATTGGGTCTTTTAGGAGGGACCGGAGTTCTTGGGCCAAATTTTGATAATCTTGGGAATAAGGCGCCAAGGACGCGGCCAAATCCGCTTCCCGGCTCGCTTTGCCCAGTTCGTGCTCATTATAGTAAGCGACCGCTAAATTTCTAGCGACGTCCTCCCTTTCTGGGCTCAACCGCTGGGCTTCTTCCAAAAGCGGGATAGCCGCTGACATCTTCTTCCGAACCAGGTCATCAGCGGCCCGCAAATCGTCCCACGCCGCTTCGTCGCCGTTTCTTTTGAACCCCTCGCGCCCCATTTCAAGGGCCTGACGGTCCATGTCCGGGGAGCCGCCCATGGCCGCGAAGGACCATTGGAAACATGGAAGGCCGATTTCAGGGTGTTGTTCGGACATAAGCTGGTAAGTTTGAAGGTAAGCATCAGCTGGCACATTTTGCCCCGCGAGGTCCGACAGCTGCGCCAAACCCATGGCACGCTGTATATCTTCAACATAGTAAAGTTCGGTTCCCGGTAGGAAATCGGGCAATTCGGAAAAACCATCCCTAGGACCGACCTCATAAAAGGAATAACCATGGCCCACGGGCAATGGAATCTTGCGCGTGAATTTAAGGAAAAATTGCTCGAAGTTTTTGAGTTCCGGCGGCTTCCAGGGATAGCGGTTAATTCCCAATTCACTCACCCGGATGGCGGTTCCCAACATGGAATTGGCGTTATAGAGGATATGGGTGAAGCCGTTTTCCCTGAAACGCTTGTAAAGTTCTTCGGGAGTGTCCGACGTTTCCGACCATTTTTTCAGGACCGGGTAGGTGTAATCAAAGTCATAGGCCGATACCCGGTCCAAGTAATATCCGTTTTGTTGGCCGATAATCAAGACCTTAGCGTCCGAGGGCAGGGTTTGACTCAGGGTGTCGGCCACTGTCATATAGCCATCGGGTCTTAAAACATGGCCGAAGAACTCCTCCCGGCTTTGAAAACCCAAAGAACAGGCAAAAGGCGTGGGCTGGTTGGCCAAGCCTTGAAAAAGATAAAAAGCGCAAACCCAGAATAAGACACCCACGAGGACGCTCAACGCCCTTTCAAAAGCGCCCCAGCGGGCCGCCACCCATTGGTAGACCGCCGCCAGAGGAAGGTTGGCCAAGGCCAGGCTTCCCGTTATCAGCCGCAACTGGTGGGTGGTCACAAGCCAGAAAAAAAACGGAATCCCGACAACTATCAGAAAAGGCCGCTTCCACAGAAGTTCTTTCCATTTTAAGACCAAATACAAAAGCAAAACCGGCAGGAGAATGAAAGGCACGAGGCTCACTTCCTCGTTGGGGGCGCCACCATAGTTTTCAAAAACGATCTTCCAGGGCAACAAGGGGGCCTGAAGCAGGCCCCCTAGTCCTTCCATTGGAAACTTGATGGCGGAAGCTTGAGCGTCAAATGGGGTCCAATCAAGGGGTTGGAATATTCCAGCGAGGTGGGGATAGACAGGGTCATGGACGTAGAACCAGCTTTTGAGCGCCCAAGGGCCGAAGAAAAACAAGGGTCCTCCCCACAGCCAAGCGGCCACCGCGGAATCTGTTTTTGAGCCCCGATGGCACGTCCAAAATAAAAGGACTCCCGCCAGCCAAAATGAAACCGCGTTGTATTTGACAGCCCAGGCCAAACCCAGGGCCATGGACGCCAGTATTCCCAAGCCGGGACGTTGCCTGTTCTCTTCTTTCCCCCAAACCATCAGGTATCCCAAACCCAAAACTGAATAAAAACCCGTGAATAGATCCACGTAGCCCCGCGTGGAAAAGAGGTTTAAGTAAGGGAACACCCAGTAAAAGGCGGCCGCGATCCAGCCAACCTTCGCATCGTTAAATAGGTTTGAAGCTTGCGGAGGTTGTCTCCCGTACCCTTGAAGGGGGACTGGGTTGCATATCCCTGCTTCGCCTGGCAGGCCAACCTTCTTCGAGAAAAACCGGTTTCCAATCCCCACAAGGGCCAAGGCTGTCCCCAAATGGGCTAAAAAACTAAAGGAACGCGCCAAGGAGTCATTGTCCCAAATCATTCCCCAGGAAAAAATCATTTGTCCTAAAGAAGGATAATGGGCGGGCTCGACGCCGATGACCGGATAGAAACCGTGTTCGATAAAATAAAACTTGGGAAGGACCAGCTGGTAGGTGATAGCGTCCCAGCTCATCTCCGGGGCCAACAAGTTGGAAAGGCTCAAAAGAAGAACAACGGCTATGGGCCAAAGCCAAAAGAAGGGTATTCCAAGGGGTTCCTGGAAAGGCCAGCACCGCCGCAGGGCCTCCTTCCTGTCGAAAACCAGAAATCCGGCGAAGGCCAATACCATCAGGGCCCTCAAGAGGGGGCCGTAGAAAAGGTTTTCGAAGGCGAGGCCCTCCGCCAAAAGACCCCAAAAACCCATCCCCAACGCGAGGGACCATGCCCATCCTTCCATGAAGCTTAAGCCCAGCGGACCCACCCTTTCCAAGAGGGGGGCGCCAGTTCCGCAAAAAACAACCATGCTTCCGATAAACGCCAGGAGGAAGAACCCATGGTGAAACCATGTGGTCCCAACGAGGGCCCAAGTCCACCGGGAGTATTTGAAGGAATCAACGAGATAGCGGAAACTTTGGGTGGGGTGGGGTGGAATTTTCCAAAAGAAGAGGAGAAGGCAGGTCAAAAACCAGAGGAGAAAAAACCAAAAACCTTTCGGCGGTTGTGAGCCCGAAGCCTGATACCGCCGGTCCATCCTGACCCCCATCGGCCATAACAAAAAAAGCCCGCTGGGAATAGCAGGCGGTGGTGATTCATTGAGTCACAAGGAAGCGAAGATTTGCCTGCCAACCGCAGCTGGAAGGTTCAGCCCTGCACCTCTTCTCTAATGCTACGGGAGGCAACCTTCGCTAACTTCTGAGTTGTTCAAGGATGCGAACGTTGGCTTGCCATACATAGCTGGGGCATTACTGCGCGCCCTCCTTCGCTAATGCTACGGAGGTCATACTTCGCTTACTTTAAGAATATTCAAGGAAGCGAAGTATGGTGGAGGCGATGGGGATCGAACCCACGACCCCTTCCATGCCATGGAAGTGCTCTCCCAGCTGAGCTACGCCCCCAACCTGGAACGTCGTCCTTGCTTAACCAAGGGATGCAATTTTAACGAAAAGCCTCAAAAAAACAAGCCAAACAAGGAAGCGATGATGGATTGCCACCCGTAGCTTGGTCATTCAACCCGCCACCTTCACCTAAAGCTTCGGTGAGCACTCTCCGTTTGGTTTATAAATTTCATGGAAAGCGTAGGGTGGTGGGCGAAGTAGGATTCGAACCTACGACCCCCTGCGTGTAAAGCAGGTGCTCTAACCAGCTGAGCTATTCGCCCTTATAAAAAAGAAACCCTAGCGCGTATGAAACGGCTAGGGTTTAAACCCAACGGTAAAATGCCGGATTATTTTGAGTTTTTTTCGATGTTGAGAAAGAACTTAATAGCGCTTTTCTTTTCGCCATCGATCGTGAGATGGATGAATTCTGGTTTGAAATTGGCGTCCATGCCGTCGCCCTTTAAAAACCCGCGGGCAATGGCGATGGCCTTCACCGTGTTGTTGATGCTCTCAGGCCCCATGGCCACGATCTCAACGCCTTTGCCGTCTCTCACGTTGTTGGCGATGGCCCCAGCCACGGTGGAGGGATTGCTTTTTGCGGCGACTTTGAGCGTCATGATCCCTACCAAGAGTGGCTCCTTCTTTCCCTCCGCTCTTCCAACACGTTACCTTGATTTTTATATCACGGGCAGGGGGGGCTGTCAACCGAGCCCCATGAAGGGTCACACCGCACGGCCTTCAAGGTAGGAAATTTTAAATTTTTGCGGCAAGCGCTTAACCCAGCACCGCCTCCACTTTGATGGGTTTGGGTAAGCGTTGCGGGGGAATGATGTTTCCCTGCACTTTCTTTCCGTTGACCATCAAGGAGGATACACCCTTACTCTTATGCCGAGGATTCTTGACCACAATGTGGTAGGTTGAACCCCGGAACTTTCGGGTGACTTCGTACTTCCCCCAATCCTGGGGGATGCAGGGATCGACCATCAACCCGGAGTAGGTGGGGCGGATCCCCAGGATAAATTGGGTACCGGCGACGAAATTCCACGTGGCGGCTCCGGTCAACCACGAATTACGCGCAAAACCAAAGTCACGGTGTTCCCGGGAGGCGATGGCTTGTGCGTAAACATAGGGTTCGGCCTTGTGGACATCCTGTATCTGGTCCTTGGTAGGGGGTAAAAGCTGCCGGTAATATTTTATGGCGTTCCCAACCCGGCCCAAAATCGTCTCCGCGATGACCGCCCAAGGGTTGGCATGGGAAAAAATGCCCCCGTTTTCCTTGAGGCCCGGGGGAAAGGTGCTGACGCCTCCCAGACGGGGGCTGAAATGCTTGAATCCGGGGTACATCAGGGCCACGCCGTATTTGGAATCCAGGTAGTCCTTGACCGCATCCATGCATTGGGGCCCGCGCCGGGCATCGGCCACCCCCGACAGCACGGCCCAGGTCTGGGTGTTCAAATAGACCTTGCCCTCAGGCTGCTTGTTGGAGCCTAACATGGTTCCCCATCCGTCAAAAGCCATGGCGTACCACTGGCCGTCCCAACAGGCCTTGTTCACGCGGGCGGCCATGTCGTCGGCCATGCGGCGGTATTTCTTGGCATCGGCGGCATTGCCAAGGGCTTCGGCTAATTCGGCGAAATCCCCCGCGCATTTCACGAAGAACTGGGCTACCCAAACGCTCTCGCCGGGTTTAGGTCCGTTGATATGGAGAGTGTCGTTCCAGTCTGCGAATCCCATCAAGGGAATACGGTGGGTTCCGACATTCTTATAGGTGTAATCCAAAGGCGCCTTGAGGTGGTCGTACATACTGGCCGAGCCGCCGTCCGCCCATTTCACCTTCTCGGAGAGGAACTTCAAATCGCCCGTTTCTTTGGCGTAAGCGGTGGTGGAAAGGATGATCCAGAGGGGGTCGTCCGAATAACCCTTGCCGTCTCCTTCCCCGGTTAAACGGAAGAATTGGTGGTAGGACGTGCCATCTTTGAACATGTTTTTGGCCAAATCGGTGATCAGTTTCTTCACCTTATCGGGCACGGTGTGGATCACACTCAACACATCCTGGTTGCTGTCGCGGAAGCCCATACCGCGGCCGATGCCGCCCTCATAAATAGACGGCCCGCGTGACATACTGAAAGTGGTATGTACTTGGTAGGCGTTCCACTGGTTCAGACTCAGGTTGATGTTCTTGTCCGGCGTCAGGACCTGCAAGGCTTCCAATTTTTCTTCCCAATGCCTTTTAAGGTCTGACATGGCCTTAGTCACCGCACCGGCCTTACGGTATTTGGCGATCCTTTGGGCGCCCGCCGAAATGGAAGGCGCGGTCCCCAGGATATACGTCACGGACTTGGACTCGCCCGGTTTAAGGGTGACCGAAAGCGATGTGGCCGCCACGGGGTTGCCGCCGTCGGCCGTGGATCCCGAGCATTTGCCCTCCAAAACCGCCTTGGGATCGGCCTCCGAGTGGTATAAACCCATAAAGGCCTCACGGTCGCAGTCGAAGGACTCGAATTTCTTGTCCGCCGAGAAAAAAGCGTAGTGTCCGGCGTTTTCGATCATGGTGGTGTGGTGGATAGTGTTGTCCTTCGCGTAGGCTTTGGCGATGTTATAGGTGTATTGGAAGTTCACCATGTCGTTCTGGGCGAAGAAAAGGCACAGTTCGGCGTAGGAAAAGAGGGTCAGGCTTTTAACCGAGGAAGCTCGGTTGGTAAGGGTGATGTTCCAAAGCTCCAGGTTGTCCTTCACGGGAACCACATAGAGGGTTTCCGAGGTGATCCCCTGGTAGGTCGAGGTGACCCGCGTATATCCAAATCCATGTCGGGTCTCGGTTTTATATTCGGAAAGGTCCTTCAGGACCGGTTGCCAAGTGGCTGACCAAAAATCCTTGGTTTTTGCGTCCTTTATATAGATATATCGGCCCGGGCGGTCCATGGGAATGTTGTTGAGCCGATACCGTAAAATGCGTTTGTCCCTGGCCGAGAGGTGGAAACTGTATCCGCCGGCGTTATTGGAAATCAGGGCGCAATATTCGTCGTTGTGGAGATAATTCATCCAGGGCACGGGAGTGTCCGGCCGCTCAATGACATATTCTTTGTTCGGGACGTCGAAGTAACCGTAACTCATAATTCCCCTCTGGCAATGGAATGACGGCTTAGGTTAATGAAGCGGTTCGACACAAAGAAGCTTTTTGAATTGGCGAATAGAACTTCAGCCCGATATTGATTAAAAAAATAACCGCAAATGGCCTGCCATACGGAGCTGGCAAATTGATCGCACGCCCTCCTTCGCCAAGGCTGCGGAGGGCATACTTCGCTTACTTCAATCGAATTCAAGGAAGCGAAGTATGGTGGGTGATGCAGGGCTCGAACCTGCGACCCGCTGATTAAGAGTCAGCTGCTCTACCAACTGAGCTAATCACCCGTATAGGTCCATCGACTTCAAAAACACCGATCAAAAGCGGCGGCAATTTTCACTGCGCATCTCGCCCCGAGTTGGCCGAAGGCTATCGAGGGGCTGAGCTAATCACCCACAAATTTACAACTCGAAAAATGGCTCGCCATACGAAGCTGTGTCATTCAACTCTCGCCCTCCTTCGCTGAAGCTATGGAGGGCATGCTTCGCTCACTTTAATATTTTTCAAGGAAGCGAAGTATGGTACGCCTGAGAGGGCTCGAACCTCTGACCTACAGATCCGGAATCTGTCGCTCTATCCAACTGAGCTACAGGCGCATCCCAATCCGCTCTTGCTACCACCCAGCCTCATTGACTTCTAGCGAAAGATGGCCTGCCATGCGAAGCTGCCGAATTTGAATCCAGCCCCCCTTCGCCAAGGCTACGGAGGCATACTTCGCATTGTTTCACAACATCCGTTGAAGCGAAGCATGGGGTGAGAGACGGGAATCGAACCCGCAACCCCCAGATCCACAATCTGGTGCTCTAACCAATTGAGCTACTCCCACCGTGTCCCTACAGGCATCCCAGGTGGACGACTCTTGCAGCCCAGGTCCGGCCAAAGCCGGACTTTGGGAGAAAAGCCCTAAAAGTGTAAAAGTCCACCTCGAAATTGTAAAGGTTTTAATTGGTTTTTGACGATAAAACAGGCTACGGGGTTTCTTGAAACGACTTGTACTGTTCCTTTGAAGTGAAGATGGCCCACCATGAGTAAGCCCGCTTCCTTCCAAATTTTCATGAAAAGAAGTGGGCGCATCGAATGTTGCGCTTGCCCGGAGCCGAACCCTTCGACTTACTTCGCTCGCTCAGGACAAGCCGGGCCCTTCAAATAGCTTGGCAGGAGTATGCCTCGCTTTCCAATTCCAAGAAAGCGAGGGGCATCGAATGGTGCGCCTGCCCGGAGCCGGACCCTTCGACCCGCTTCGCTCGCTCAGGGCAGGCCGGGGACCCACTGCTTAGAAGTTTGCCGCTGATGTTTTTGATGTTCGTTGGAGCCGGTAGTAAAAAAATTCAGTCCCCAGCACATTTTTAAAAGCCTTTGCCCTCAACGGTTTTATGACCCGAGGGGGCAAGGGCCTTTTTTTGAAGTGGCGGTCAACGGCGGTTGGAGACGATTAAGCATGGTAAAACATGATTGAGATAGAACACAACTTAACCGGTGCTTTGCCCACTGCATTAAACTCAGTGGGATGAAATAAATTTGTTTATAATTCTCGAAAGACATTTTGCACGAGGTATCCATGGCCTCAATTTTTTGTCCCAACTGCACCTTCCGAACTAGGCGGCAATGCCCCAAGTGCAAGGGAAAGGGCATATCAAACCTTGAGTTCCCATACCCAAAATTGGTTTGCGCATTAGACATCGAGACATACAAAACTGATTTTTCATACAAAAGAAATTCGAAAATTGCCTTGGCCGGGATGAAAATCTTCAAATTTTTTAAAGGAAAATATTTCCCTAAAGGTTACTCCTATTTCACCGAGGACAAGTTAAAGGAATTGAAATTACAGATCTCCAGCTTTGAAGGTTTGATAATTGGATTCAACATTTACAAATTTGACCTGGAGGTTTTAGAAGGATATTTTTCAGAGTCATTTATTGAAAAAATCAAAAGAAAAACCATCGACCTGTTCTTCTTGTTGAAATTTTTGAATCATGGTTTTTTCAAAGGGCTCAACTTAAATGCGCTTGGAAAGCAAAACCTTGGCATAGGTAAATCTCTCGATATTTCTGGTGGTCAAATTCCAAAACTATGGCTGTCAGGCAAAAAGGACAAAGTAATCAAATACAACCATCGGGACTGCGATCTAACTTTCAAACTATGGCACAGATTAGTTAAACAAGGGTTTTTGAATTTTACTGATATCCATCCTTTTGACGGGGAAATTCATAAAACGCTAAGACTGGATAGTGGTTCGCTCAATTATCTGATTCAAAAAAAGATGATTAAAAAATATTACCCGCTTATCGCCCAAAAGTTGGCCAATTTTGAGGTCCATCGAGATTTGGGTGGTACATGGTTGGAAAATTCTAGACTACCAAGTTAAGAATCAAAATCAATTTCAAATTACTCTCCCTATTTCCACGTGTATTCATTGGGAACGCGCTTACCGACACTACTCACGATGCCTTTTCATGGAGCACTTTTCCCCAATGGTTGGCGGGATAGGCAAGCCCTCCCACAACGTCTTTAGTTTCCTCAAACACTTCAGTTTTCATGAAAACCAGTTGGAGAGGATGCTTTAGGCGTATTTTATCGGCCGCTTCATATCCAGCTTGTAAGGGCGGTGGAGCAGGTAAGACCACCAACAAATCAAAATCGCTATCCGGGCGGGGATCACCGTAAGCGAAGGAACCATAGAGCAGAACTTTATCGGGATGAAACCGCTTGATAACCCGCTGTACCACTTCTTGAAGTTCTTTTGTTGTTTCTGGGTCTTTTAACTGGATCATTTTCTCCCTCAAACAATAGCCTAGCCCGATTATAAAATTAAGAAGCGGTTTCGAATTCGATTTTTCTGGCTTCGGCCACGCGGTGGGAAGCGTCCAAGAGCTCAAGGGAAACAAGGTTGCCCTGCCCGTCGTAATCCAGAATAACTCCAGGTTTGGATTCGTCGCTTTCCACAACGGGCACATTGGGGTTAAGCACCAAGCTTAGAACGTCGGTTTTTAGATCATAGTTTAACTTCATTTTTCCCTCTTTATTTCGAAAGAAGCCTAACCTTTTTTGCCGTTCTTTTTGCGGAGGAATTTGCTCGCGTGAAGGATGGTAACGCCCACCACTTTCTTACCCGAATAGCGGACAATCACGTCGTTTTCCGTCAATTCACTATCGGTGGCACGGCTTGGCTTTTGAAAATTGATATAAAGAACATCCGCCCCTTTGTCGTAAGAGGACCACAGAAACCCCTCGGGAGCCCCCGCCAATGCGGGCACCAACTTCGTGTAATCTTTGAGTTTTGTTAAGGCCATAGCTGTTTCCTTTTCTCCAAGGAACGAATCCGCCGGGTCAAAAAAGCCGTTATGACAAATCCATCATCGCTCTTTTCCCGGTAAACAACAACCACCCATTTCCCCTGCCCTACCGGACGGGCGGCAAGCTGTTCCCCCTCATACCCGGCATAGACTTTTTCAGGGTCTTCAATGGTTCCCAAGACGTCAAACTTCAAACCCGAAAGTTCATTGTGTTCCTCGGTAATATGAGCCCAGCGTTCATCCGTCAACCGAATGGAAACCCCGTTAACTGACTTCACTGTAGATACCATAATCCCCCGCGGAGAACGCCTATAACCATGTTATGCACTATCGCAACATGCGTCAAACACCGTACCAACCACCGCGCCACCCAGCCAGCCAACCCGTATCCCGGATGTCAAGTTAAGAACCTTCACCGGTCAATAAGAACGGATGGGGCAAGTTTCAAGAAAACAACATATTCCTCCTGCACATCCACAGCCAAGCATTTACCCTGCCGCAAGGCCTCGAGATGGCTGATGTTCAAGTTTATTTCCTCCTGATTCCAGCGCTTTCCGAAGGGCTTTTGGCTCTCACCCACATCCAAAACAGTTTCAACAACCGCTACTCGGGAATCGGACATAATGGCGCCCCCTTTTAATCGTTAAAATTTATCCCGAACTTATGCTTCAACAAAATATGGTGCGCCTGCCCGGAGTCGAACCGGGGACCCACTGCTTAGAAGGCAGTTGCTCTATCCAACTGAGCTACAGGCGCAAGAAAGCAAAACCAGAATCGGAACCATAAACTCCAAAGACAAAAAAGCGGCGGGCGGTGAGATTTCCGGATATTTTAGATTTTGAGTTTTTTGGTCGGGGCGGTGAGATTTGAACTCACGACCCCTTGGTCCCAAACCAAGTGCGCTACCGCTGCGCCACGCCCCGACCCAAAAACTCAATGAAACGACCTTGGTTCAAAACAAGTGCATTACTGCTGCTGCTACGCCCCTTTCAAAAATTCCCTGGCTTTTTGAACCGCCAAGCCGCGATGGCTGATTCGGTTCTTTTCCTCCAGGGTCATTTCCGCGAAAACCCTTGAAGAACCAGTAGGCAGGAACACGGGATCGTAGCCGAACCCCCCCTGGCCCCTCGACTCCATAGCGATGTTTCCCCGGACCTCCCCCTCCACCTGCCGGAACCTGCCGCCGGGATAATATAACGTGATGACAGTCTTAAAAAGCGCGCTTCTTTTCATTTGTGTTACGCCTACCATTAATCCCAATAATTTTCGGACATTGTCCTCGTAAGTGCAATTTTCCCCGGCAAAGCGAGCCGCGTAAATTCCGGGTTTGCCGTCCAAAGCGTCCACAAATAGGCCTGTGTCGTCGGACAAGGCCGGCAAGCGGGTGAACTCCGAAACCATTCGGGCCTTTTTGAGGGAATTTTCCTCCAACGTCGCGCCATCCTCCTCCACTTCGGGTATTCCGGGAAAATCGTATCCGGGGAGGATATCCCAGCCCACATCCGACAGGGCCTCCTTCATTTCCCTGAACTTATTCCGGTTTTGGGTGGCAATGACCAGTTGTTTCATCGATGGAGGGCTTTTTCCTGGGCACGAAGGACCTGCCGGATTCCGGTTTCGGCCAATTTCAAAAGGCCATCCAATTCCTTCCGGCTGAATGGTTCTTTCTCCGCGGTTCCCTGGATTTCGACGAATTGACCCGATGCCGTCATGACCACGTTGAAATCAACGTCGGCTTGGGAATCCTCCTCATAACATAAGTCCAGGACGGGCTTGCCCTGAACGATGCCCACGCTGACCGCCGCCACCGCTTCGCGGATCGGCATCCGGTCCAGTGTTTTTTTGTTGACCAGGCCCGACAAGGCATCCACGAGGGCCACGTAGGCGCCGTTGATGGAGGCCGTACGGGTTCCCCCGTCGGCCTGCAAGACATCGCAGTCCAGGACGATTTGCCGCTCTCCCAAGGCTTCCAAATCCATTACCGACCGCAGGGATCTCCCGACCAGCCTCTGGATTTCATGGGTCCGCCCATCGATCTTTCCCCTGACCGCCGCCCGCAGCGTCCGTTCGGCCGTGCTGCGGGGGAGCATGGAATATTCGGCGGTAACCCAACCCCTGCCTTTCCCCCGGAGGAAGGAAGGCACCTCCTCGGAAACCGATGCGGTGCACAGGACTTTCGTCTGGCCCATGGACACCAGAACCGAGCCTTCGGCGTACCGGGTGTAGGACCGCAAGAATTGAACCGGCCGTATTGGGGCTGCCATTCCTCCCCCTTTTTAAACCGCTAAAAAAGAAAAACCCCATCCCGCGCTTGCCGGCAGGTGAGGTTTAAAAAAAGCCCTTGCGATGATTGAACTCACACAATTCATCTTTAGAAAAAGGGCCTTGGGCCCCATAATGAACCTTGTGCCGCCCTCATGACAATGCATCGGGCGGAGCCCGATCTTAGAAACGAGAATGAGGGCGAACCGTGTGGATTTTATCTTCCCTTTTTTACCTTGTCAACTTAAGGCCTAAGTGGGTAGTGTTACAGTTTGCCCTAGGATCACCCTCACCCTACCCTCTCCCGTCAAGGGAGAGGGGGAAATACACACAAAAACCCTCGCCCCTTGGGGGAGAGGGTAGGGTGAGGGGTGTCTAGATGTTTGTGCTGAAATGAAACTGATACACCACCCCTAAGTGGAAGCCACATAGGAACTCAAGCGCTTCAAGTGGACGGCGTTCTTCCCTTCCCGCACGGCCTTTTGCGTTTTCTCGCTGATCCATTGATAGAGATGAGCGCGGACCTTGTTCTTCAAACCCGTTCCCAACCCCTTTTCCACCGCCTGAAGCCGGAGCTTCAATAAGGTTGCCAAAGCCGCATCCAGCACCTCATCCGCCTTTTGGGGGTCAAGGGATTTTCGATTGTCCATCAACCGCTGGCTGTCCATCGATCCATCCTCCAGGAGATTGCCGGAGGCGTCCCAATTGGCATTTCGGAAAATTTCCGGATATTTTTCACGGGCCAATTCCACGGTCCGGCCCAGCATGGTGAGAGTTTTTTTCTCCCCCACTAAATCTTTCAATTCATAAGCAATGATGTTCCGGAATTCGTCATATAGCATTAAAAATTCATGTTCCGCCTGCAGTCGTCTCAACTCTTCTGGATCGGGCCCTGGAACCGCGGGAGTTGTGGCGGAAGGGGTTGGTCCGCCGGCCACGGCGGCCACGGGCGTCGAACCAGCTCCCATGAAAGGCGGCGCCATTGGCGCGTTGAAGTCAATGGGCGACGCGGAAAAAGGCGGGGGAGCGGGTTTTTCCTCCCCCGGAGTCCCCAATAACTCACTGCTAGAAAAGGTTTCAACCGGGGCGACATCCGCAGCGGATGCTTCCTGGAAACGGCGTTCCAATTCCTGGCTTTTGGCTTCCAACTCCATATTCCGGCTGTTCATCCATTCCTGGAAATGGTTCTCAGCCTCGGCGGAAGCGGAAGAAGGAGGGGAAACCGACTTCGGGGACTCCCCCGCATCCACGGCTTCTTCCAGCTTTTCGGAAGGGCCGGAAAGGTCTCCTCCAAAAAGTTCCGAAATATCGATCTTTAACTCGTCATCCGGCTTCCGCATCGCCCGCCTTCCTCGCTTCTCGGATTTCATCATATAAAGCACGCCGGAACCTTGTCAACGAGCCGCCGATTCGGCGTGACAGCGCCCTATCCGCCGAAGTGTTTTGAAGTCGGAATGGCGGTGGGGGATTGGGAAGTTCCGTCGCCAAAATGAGCGTGTTGAAAAACCCATCTGTGATGGGATTGTTCAACGTCGCCTTCGAGACAATCCCGCGATTTCAAAAGCTAGAAGTCCCTCTGCACAGTCGCGGTTATCAAGTCTTCGATGTAATACTGGCCGGGTTGGATGTATTCGTTCCGGAACCGGCTGGCTCCCAGGCTCGCCGACCATTGGGGAGCCCAATCCCACGTGGCCTTGACCGAAAGCAGGTCCTGGCTGTCCTCGTCGATAAAACCGATGTTGAGGAAGGAATTCGTCAGGGGCTGGACGTCGTAAACCTTGGAGAAAAGCCGGAACAGCAGTTGAAGATAAACGGAGGGCGAGGGGCGCACCACCGCAGCCCAGGAAACGCTTTGGACGGTGTTGGAAAACCCGTAGCTGTTGGAATTCGTCCGTTGTTGCTCCAAATTGAAGTCTTGTAGGATGTTCCCGAGGTAGAGGTGGGCGTTTAAAAGGACCGACCAAGTTTCGTCCGTTTGGAGGGTTCCAGGAATCGGGGCGGTTTCGGTGACTGCCCAACGGTCGAACTGCCGGTTGTTGTAACTGCCCTCGAGTTTGACCGATATCCTCTCGTCGATTTCCCTTCCAACGCCGGCCAAGACGCCCTGGTCCACAAAATTTTCGGTCTGGATGGTCGCGGCGGCGCTGTAATATTGCCGGGAGAAGTACTTGCCTTCGATTTCATAATTCCACGGCCCGGCAGGGTTCCATTGGGCCCCTGCCAGGTTGTCGTCGTCCCAATAGTTGAACTGGTCGTACTGGCTATCGCGGACAAAATATTCCTTTTTGTAATAAAAGCGGAAGTCCTGCGGTTCCGCCGTCAGCAAAAGGTCAAAACGGTCCTTCAGGCTGCTGAGGACGGAGTAAAATTGATATTGGTCTACGCCTAAATGGTAGTCCAGTTCGGCCTGGATCATTCCCCAGGAGGAACGCGCCTGTCCTCCCCCGTTCAACAGGTATATCTCGTCCGACAACCGGGTGGCGGGATTGGGCGACTGGAACACGTTGTCGCCAAAACGATAGCCAAACTCAAGGGGGCTTAGGTCCGCGTTCAACTGTGGGCCGCCCTGATCCGCGGCTTGCTGGGCCCAGCCGGAAGGCGGGATCAAGATCAGAATCAACAATAGCCATTTCCTTTTCATTTCATCTCCCCCTTCCCCAGCGAGTCCATTTGTTTTTGAACCTTGTCCATGAATTGGTCGAGCTGGCCCAATGAGGCTTGGCCACGGGCACTCATTTGGCGAAGGGCGCCCAGCCGGGCCTCCAGCCGCTGGCGCTCTTTATCGCCGGCCATATCGTTTAAATCGTTGCGTTTCAAACTGTTGTGGGGAAAACTCGAATCCTCGTTGTCCCTTTGGATGTCCTCCAGAAATTCCTGCATTTTCCCCTGGAGCTTCAATTCATTCTTTACTTCCTCTTCCTCGATGGACCATTTTTCAATCTGGTCCTCCAGGCTTTTCTTCCGATCCCGGATCAAATCCAAGGTCAAAAGAAGGCCTTCCCTGTCGCCGGCCGGGGGAGCCCCGAAAGAGGCGGGAAGGGGCGGATTTTCAAGGCTGTTTTTCTCGCGGTACTGTTGGAGGAGCGCCTGGATTCGGTTGCGTTTTTGGATCAAAAGCGTCAATTCGTCCAACTTGAAATTCAACAGGAAGGGCGGGGCGGACGGTTCACCCGTTTCAAGGTCCTCGGCGATACGGTCGTTGTAGAGGGCGATGAGGGAAAGGGCCTTTTGTTCGAATTCCTTTTGCTTCCCGTCCCATTGGTGTTGAAGGTCAGAATTGTTTTCTAATTTTCCCTTCAGGTCGTTCAAGAGGCCCTTCAGCCGGAAGTCGTCAAAAACTCCGCCTCCGTCCCGGGTTTCCTCCCGGAGTTGGGCGCTTTTCAACTCGAGTTTCCGGATGTCATCCCGCAGGCCCTTCATTTTCATTTGGGTATCCGACAGCCATTGGGAAAGGGCGAGTACCGACCCCTCGAACTGGGCGACGACGCTTTTCCATTGGGTGTCTGTCAAACTGACGCCCGAGTCCGAAACGGGTGGCACCGTCTGGGCCTGTGACGTACCGGAAAGCCCAAAAGGGAAGGACAATAAAAGAAACATCCACGCCGAAGGCGCGAAGGTTCGGGGGGCGAATTTTTTCTCTAAAAAAAAATGAAGGCCGCTTTTCATTCCGTTGGATCGGTTCCCTCGGCGGTTTCGCTCAGGAGGCCGTATTTCTTCAACTTATAAATGAGCGCCGTCCGGTTGATGTCCAGCAGTTTGGCGGCTTTGGTTTGGACGTGATCGGCCTTTTCCATGGCCTTGAGGATGAGCTCTTTCTCGTAGTTCTCCACCTTCTCGGTAAGGCTGGCATCCTCCTTCAAAACATGAAGATATTCGTCCTTTTGGAAGGTCTGGATGTCCAGGGGAAGGTTGGAGGGATAAATGGTGTCGGCATCGGCTAAAACCACGGCCCGTTGGACGGCGTTCTCCAACTCTCTCACGTTCCCGGGCCAGTTGTAGCGCGCCATCAGGTCAATGGCCTTTCTGTCGATCTTGGATATTTTTTTATTGGCCTCCAGGCTGTAACGGTTCAGGAAATGCACGGCCAGGCGCTCGATGTCCTCCTTGCGCTCCCGCAAGGGCGGGACGTGGATGGGCACCACGTTGAGGCGGAAAAAAAGGTCCTCCCGGAACTGCCCTTTCTTGATGGCCTCCTCCAGGTTCTTGTTGGTGGCCGCAATGACCCGCACGTCCGACCGGATGCTTTCGGTGCCCCCCACCCTTTCAAACTCCTTCTCCTGCAGCACGCGCAGGAGCTTCACCTGGGTGGCCAGGCTGATGTCCCCGATCTCATCCAGGAAAATGGAACCGCCGTTGGCCAGTTCGAACCGCCCAATGCGCTTGCCCGCGGCTCCGGTGAAGGAGCCCTTTTCGTGGCCGAAGAGCTCGCTCTCCAACACACCTTCCGCCAAGACGGCGCAATTGACCTTAATGAAGGGTTTTTCCTTCCGGCGGCTGTTGAAGTGAATGGCGTGGGCGACCAGTTCCTTGCCGGTGCCGGATTCCCCGCGGATTAAAACCGCCGTATCGGTAGGCGCGACTTTATCGATGAGCTCATAGACCGGCTGCATGGAGGGGCTGTTGCCCACGATGCGCTTGTAGTTGTACTGGTCGTTGAGTTTCTCGCGCAAGTACTTGTTTTCGTAGAGCAGCTTCTGGCGCTCGATGGCTTTTTCCACCGTCAGTTTCACCTGTTCGGTGGAAAAGGGTTTGGTGATGTAATCATAGGCCCCCAATTTCATGGCTTCCACGGCCGTTTCGATAGTGCCGTAGGCCGTCATGATGATGACCACGATTTCCGTATCCAGTTCCTTGATCATCTTCAAGAGCGTCATACCGTCCAAGCGGGGCATCTTGATATCGGTGATGACCACGTCCACGTGCTTGGTCTTGATGATTTCCAGGGCCTTTTCCCCATCCTCGGCTTCCTGGATGGTCTTTTGATCGCTTTCCAGCGTTTGCCGCAACACCTTGCGCATGCTGGATTTATCGTCCACCAATAAGATCGTGCTCATCAAGCAGCCTCCCTTTTTTTATCGACGGCCGGCAAAAGGATCAAGAACATGGCCCCGCCCTCACGGCGGTTGGCGGCGGCCACGTTCCCGCCCATGGATTCCACGATTTTTTTCGTAATCGACAGGCCCAGCCCGAATCCCTCGGTTTTGGTTGTGAAAAAAGGCGTGAACAACCTTCTCATGTTTTCCGGCGCAATACCCGGCCCCTCGTCCAGCACCCACAAGGCGGCCCACTGCCCTTCGGTTTCAACCGGGGACAGTTCGTTGAATCCCTTTTCCTCCAAAAAACGCATCAGTCCCATGCGGGAAAAACCCCGCATGCCCAGCGTGACGACCCGTCCGGCCGGCGTGGCCTGGACCGCGTTAAGGGCCAGGTTCAAGACCGCGCGGCGGAATTGTTCCACGTCGATGCGCGTCCAAAGCCCGGCCTGGGGATCAAAAAAAACCGTATTTTTTTTGGCTTCGGCCTCCTTCTCCACCAGGGGGAGGACCCCTTGGACCACTTCGGCTAATTCGGTTTCCTGAGGCTCGATTTCGGTGGGTTTGGCGAAGACCAGGAAGTTGGTGACGATTTTGTTCAGGATTTCAATCTCCGATGCGATGTCGGCCACCATTTCCTGGGCATCGGCCTGCCGGGTCAGCTTTTTTTGCAAGATCTCCGTGAACCCTTTCATGGCCCCCAAGGGGTTGCGGATCTCATGCGCGATGCCGGCGGCCAGTTCTCCGATGGTGGCCATTTTTTCCGAAGTCTTGATCTGGTCCTGCAGCTTTCTCAACTGCGTCTCGTCGGTGAAAAGGACCTCCACCCCCAGTTCCTGGGCATCCGGCCCCAAGAGGGGTGCGCTGCGCAGCCGGATAAACTTGGGCGCCTCCTCGGAAAGGTTGATCTCCTCGTTTTCCAAATGGCGGCGGCCCGAGAGGATCAGTTGGAGGGCGCTTAAGAAAGGCGGGTATTTGGAAAAGGCCTTCTCAAAATGGCCGTGGAGGGCCTTTTCCTGGGGTATCTCGAGTATGCGTGAAGCCGCTTGGTTGAAGGTGGTCACGAAGCCGTCCCAATCCATCACCAGCAGGCCGTTGGACATGCTTTCCAGGATGTATTCGTTGTGGCTCTGCAACCGGCGGGTCATCTCGTTAAAGGCCTGGGCCAAGGCGCCCAGTTCATTGGAGGAAGTCACGGAAACGCGCTGGCTGAAATCCCCTTCCGCGACCTTTTGGGATGCCCGGGCCATTTCCTCAATGGGCGAGATGAACCTCCTCCCGAAAGCGAAAAGAAGCCCCCCCATCAGCAGGAGGCAAACGAGGCCGAAGCTGAAAAGCACCCTGGCGAACTGGTTGAGACCGGAAATAAATTTGGCGCTGGCTTCCACGCCCAGGATGGCGATGACCTTTCGGCCCTTGTAAATGGGCGCGTAGCCGATTTTGTAGATACCCCCGTCGCTTTCCGGGAACAAGATGGAGGCGTCGGGAAACCCGTTCTTCGCCCGGAGGAACGGCTCCGAATCCAGGTCCCTCAGCCAGTTGTTTTCCTTGAAATCGTATTGGCCGTTGGCGTCCACCAACACCCGGCCTTCCGGGTCCAAAATGAATAGATTACGCGCCTGGCTTTCGGCCTTTTTATCCGCGAGGAATTCCCGGAATTTCCCGTAGAGTTCGCCCTTGCCGTTCAAATAAGGCAGCCATTCGGCCTTCGTTTGGCCCGCCGAAAGACGGGCAATGGCCACTAGGCGGTCCCCCAATTCGGTGTCGAAAGTGCGCTTGGAAACGTAATAAGCAAAACCGCCGTAAACGAAAAGAATGACGATTCCAACGAAAAGGGTGCGGCTGACCAGTTCAGCCAGGACACTGCCCCTGAAAAAGTAAGAGTCTTTTTTCATTCCCGTCTCAAATCGGCTATCCAAAAATCCGTCACACTCCGAAACTGATGTCATTTTATTGACTTCGTGACTAAATTATAACGCCTAAAAATTTTTTTGTGAGATTTTTGACTTAAAATGGGGCTTAAGAAAGGTAGAAAAAAACCACTGCGGTTAGGGATGAAACGCCTTATAAAGCTTGTAGGCCAGTTCCTTGGAGAATCCAGGAACGGAGGTAAGGTCTTCCAAGGCGGCTTCCTGCACGGCTTTCACCGACTCAAAACGGTTCAGCAGGGCCCGGAGGCGGGAGGGCCCAATGCCTTTCACTTTTTGGAGCAGGGACGTGACGGCTTGCCGGTCGCGGATGATGCGGTGATAGCCCACGGCGAAGCGGTGGGATTCATCCCGAACCCGCTGCAGTAGGTGGCGAGCCTTCAGATGGCCCCTAAAATCAACGGGTTCGCCTTGGCCTGGCACAAAGACCTCCTCTTCCCTTTTAGCCAAGGAAGCCAGCCCATAATCGCCCCCCAGTTCCCTGTCCAAAACCTCTTTCACGGCGCTCAGCTGGCCTTTACCCCCGTCAATGAGGAATAAATCCGGCAAGGGGTTCCCTTCCCTTTCCACCAGGCGGATATAACGACGCATCATCTCTTGGTGCGATCGGAAGTCATCTGGGCCCTGGACTTCCTTAATCTTGAATTTCCGATAACGTCCCTTTTCGGGAACGCCGTCCTTGAAAAACACCGCCGAGCCCACGGTAAAGCTGCCTTGCAAGGTGGAAATGTCGAAACAAGCGATGTTCCGGGGCAAATTTTTCAGGTTTAAAAGGTTTTGAAGCTCCGTTAAAAGATTCGTTTGCTGGACGTCCTCTTTCAAGGCGGTCAGGACGTTTTTTTCCGCCATTTGCATCAGGTCTAGCCGCCAGGCCTCGTCGGCGCGGCGAACCCGAACCGGAAACCCCTTTTGCTCCGAAAGGGACTTTTCAATGGCCTGCTGGTCGTCCCCCAACCATTCCTGGGCGATCAGCACTTCCTCCGGCACGAAAACCCCCGGTACGTAATATTGCTGGAGCAAAACGGGAAGGACCTCCTCAAAGGGCTGTTCCAACTCGTTCTCTAAAACCAGTTTGGCGTGGTCGAGCACCTTTCCCTGCCGCACCTGGACCACGGAAACCAGCACCTTGCCCAAACCCAAGGCCAAGGCCAAAACATCAATGTCCATTTTTTTCGGGATGATCATGGCATAAGTGCCCTGCATCTGCTCGATGGAGGTGATCAGGTCCCGGTATTGGGCCGCTTCCTCGAATTCCCGCCGCTCGGCCGACTTGAGCATTCCGGCCCTTACGCTTTCCAACAGGCTCTCGTGCTTCCCTTCCAAAAACCATTGGACCCGCTTGACGAGTGGCGCGTAACCTTTCCGGTCAATGATGCCGATGCAAGGCGCAGGGCATTGGTGGATTTGGTAACTCAAACAAGCCCTTTCGGCCTTGCCGTCGATCTCGATGTTGCAGTCCCGGATATTGAAGTAGCGGTAGATAAGCTTGATGATCTCCCGGAGCTTTAAATTGGGGTAAGGGCCGTAATACTTGGAGCCGTCCTGGAGGGGCCGGCGGGAAATAAGGACCCTTGGGAAGTCTTCCTTCATCGTCAGCTTCAGGTAGGGGTAGCTTTTATCGTCCCGCAAGACCACGTTGTAACGGGGACGGTTTTTCTTGATAAGGTTGCTTTCCAGGAGCAGGGCCTGGTTTTCATCGGCCGTGAGAACGAACTCCAGGTGGTCCGATTGCCCCATCAGGCTCCTTACCTTGGGGCTTTGTTGGTTGGCGGAATTGAAGTAGGAAGAAACCCTTTTTTTGAGGGAGACCGCTTTGCCCACGTAAAGCACGGTCTCATGGGCGTTCTTGAAAAGGTAAACTCCCGGCGCGTCGGGAAATCCCAGGGCTTGTTCTCTCAACCGTTCGAATTGGGTTCGGGGGGATACGTCAGGCAAGTGGAATCCTCCCGGAACCGGCTTAAACCGGTCCCGTGATGCGCGCCCTCAGCTGGCGGATTTGGTCCCGCAACTCAGCGGCCTTCTCATACTCGTACTTCTGGGCGTGGGCCATCATTTCCTTCTCGAGGGACTCGATCTTCCGGGGAACGGCCTCGGGCGGCAAATAATCCGCCCCTTCTTCCGCGGCAATGGGCACCGTATAATAATCGGCTTCATAAACCGTGGCGAGAAGTCGCCGGATTTCTTTTTTAACCGTGGTGGGGGTAATGCCGTTTTCTTTATTATAGGCTTCCTGGATTTCCCTGCGGCGCTTGGTCTCGGCCACTGTTTTACGGATGGAATCGGTCGCATGGTCCGCGTAAAAAACGACCCGTCCGTCCACGTTGCGGGCGGCCCGGCCGGCGGTTTGCATCAACGAAACTTCCGAGCGAAGGAAGCCTTCCTTGTCGGCGTCCAAAACCGCCACAAGGCTCACTTCCGGCAAGTCCAGGCCTTCCCGGAGCAGGTTGACGCCTACCAGCACCTCATAAATCCCCAGCCGCAAGTCCCGGATGATCTTGATGCGCTCCAGGGTTTCCACGTCGGAGTGCAGGTAGGCCACCTTCACGTTGAGTTGCTTCAAGTAACCCGTCAAATCCTCGGCCATTTTCTTGGTCAGCGTGGTCACCAGCACCCTTTGTCCCTTTTTGGCGATCTCCCGGGCCTCGCCTAAAAGGTCGTCCACCTGGTTTTGGGCGGGCCGGATTTCCACCAAGGGATCCATGAGCCCCGTGGGCCGGATAATCTGTTCCACCACTTCACCCTTGGAGTCCTTCAATTCGGCCTCGGAAGGGGTCGCGGAGACGTAAATCACCTGGCCCACCTTCTTGCGGAACTCCTCGTAGCGCAGGGGGCGGTTGTCAAAGGCGCAAGGCAGGCGGAAACCGTACTCGACCAGGTTCTTCTTGCGGGCGTAATCGCCGTTATACATGGCGCGCAGTTGGGGCAGGGTCACGTGGGACTCATCGATAAAAGTCAGGAAGTCGTCCGGGAAATAATCCAAAAGGGTATAGGGAGGATCCCCCGGCTTGCGCCCGTCGAAATGCCGGCTATAGTTCTCAATACCCTGGCAATATCCCATTTCCTGGATCATTTCCAAGTCGTACAGGGTCCTTTGCTCCAGCCTTTGGGCCTCCACCAGTTTGTTCTGCTCCTTCAGTTCCCGGAGCCGATCCCGCAGTTCGTCCTGGATATGGGCCATGGCGCCCTTGAGGATGGCGTCCGGCGTGACATAGTGCTTGGCGGGATAAATGGCGAAAATCGACCGCCGGTTCAGGGCCTTTCCCGTGACCGCGTCGATCTCTGAAATCTTCTCCAATTCGTCCCCGAAAAACTCCAGGCGGAAGGGATTTTCCTCGTAGGCTGGATAAAGCTCGATGACGTCGCCCTTGATGCGGAACTTGCCCCGGCTGAAGTCAATATCGTTGCGGGAGTACTGGATGGACACCATGTCCCGCAGGAATTGCTCGCGTTTGACTTCCTGGCCCTCCCGAACCACCACGTGCATGTTTTTGTAGTTCTCCGGGGAGCCCAAGCCGTAGATGCAGGAAACCGAAGCCACGATGACCACGTCCCTTCTTTCCTGTAAAAGGGCGGTGGCTTCCAGCCGAAGCCGGTCCAATTCCATGTTGATGGAAGCGTCCTTCTCGATGAAAGTGTCGGTTTGGGGGATATAGGCTTCCGGCTGGTAATAATCGTAATAGCTGACGAAGTAGGCCACGGCGTTCTTCGGAAAAAATTCCTTGAACTCGCTGTAAAGCTGGGCCGCCAAGGTCTTGTTGTGGGAAATGACCAGCGTGGGCCGCTGGGCCCGCTGGATCACCTGGGCCATCGTGAAGGTTTTGCCGGACCCCGTCACTCCCAGCAGTGTTTGGTGGGATTTCCCTTTTTCGAGGTTTTGGACGAGTTTGTCAATGGCCTGGGGCTGGTCGCCGGTGGGTTTGAAGTTGGAAACGATTTCGAATTTCACGCCGGCCTTCTTGATGGGGATTGAAAATCTTCAAAGGGAATGGGCCAGGGCATATTTTCAGAAAGGGAAAGGTTGAAAACAAGGGGGATTTAAAGGCGAATTTTGAATTTTAAATGTTAAATTTTAAAACAGAGAATTTAAAATTCGTTTTCAGATGCCTTTCAGTCGCAGGATGTCCCTCAGTTTTTCCCGCACTTCCTCATTGTTGGGTTCTTCGTTCAAAATCTTCTCATAGATCTTGAGGGCCTCCACGTAAAGGCCCTGCTTGGCGTAAATTTCCGCCAAGGTTTGACGCACAAAGGGGTCGTCCAGGGACTCCTGGGATTCGGTGGGCGGTGCGGCTTTTTCACCGCCCGCCGCCTTGGAAGGAACGGAGGGGAAAGCGGACTGTGCCCTTGTTTCCTTTTCCTTCTCCATCCGGAGCCTTTCCATCCCCTGCAATATTTCCTGGTTAATTTTGGCCTTGGCCGCCTCCTGTTCCTTCTTTTGGGTGGCGAATTTTTTACGTTCTTCCTCTTCCTGTTTCCGTTTTTCCTCCTCCTGATGAAGGGCTGCTTTCAGCTGGAGTTCCCGCGCCAGCCTTTCCTGGGTTTCCTTCTCGATTTGTTCCCGGAGCTTTTGTTCCATGGAAACTTTACTTTCCTCCAACTCGGCCTTAAGCCGGTTCAGGGATTCCGATTTTTCCCTTTCCAACCGTTCCCGTTCGGCCGCCAAAAACTTCTGCTTTTCCTCGTATTCCCTCGCGATCCGCAGGCGCAATTCCTCCTCTTGGGAGCGCTGCACCTGCTCCATCAGCCTGGACTCCAACTCCTGTTTCAGGCGCAATTGTTCCGCTTCTCTCTTCTGTTCCATCTCCTGTTGTTGGGCCTGGACAAGCCGCGTCTGTTCCTCCAGTTCCCGGCGCATCTGCTCGCGCAATTCCCTTTCCAATTCCGACTTGATTTCCTCGGCCGAGGGAGGCTTTTCCGCGGGTTCGGCCGCCCTGGCCATCAACACGTAAACCTGCTGCAACCGAACCCGGGTGTCGGGCAGTTGGGGCCAGCGTTTCAACATGTCCAGGTAAATATCAATGGCCTGCTCGTAAAAGCCCCTTTCGGTGAAATCGACCGCCTGGGAAAGCATTGTTTGCTGTTCCCGGGTCTCATCGAGAGCGGGTTCAGCCGGCGCGCCCTCCTCGGCCGCCGCTTCCACCTGCGGAAGGGCTTGTCCCAAGCCGAAACGGTTGACGGCTTCGTTGGCCGGGTCCAATTCCAAAATGGTCTGCCGGACTTCGCGCGCCTCGTCCAGGAGGTTTTCATTAAAATAAATCGCAAGTATCTTCGAATAAGCCTGGACCGCTTCGGGCACTTGGCCCAGCCGCAAAAAGGAAAGGGCGAGATATTTCAATGCGCCCACATGCCCGTCCTGGAAAGTCAAAAATTTTTCAAAGGCCACCCGGCTTTCCTGGTATTTTTGGAGATTAAAATAAATGACGCCTAAATGGTAGAAAGTGCTGGAATCCCCCAGCTCAATGGCCTTTTGGGCCGCTTCCTGGGCCCTGGAAAACTCGTTCTTGCTGATGTAAATCTCGATCAGGTCCTGCAAACCCTTCACGGCTGCTGGCGTCTGTCCGGCTTGGGTGAAAAGGGCGATCATCTTTTCCCGGGCCTCGATGTTCAAGGGGTCCAGTTCGGTGATGACCTGAAGCACCTCCACCAACCGGCCCGTTTGGGTTTCAGGGTCCAAACCCGACAAGAGCGTGGTCAGCAATTCCACCGCCTCGAACTTCTGCCCTGTTTTGGCCAAAAGCCTGGCCAGTTGGAAATAAGCGTCGCTGCGGCCGGGTTCGGCCTTGAGGACCGACCTGTAAATTTCCACGGCTTTGGCGGGATCCTCTTCCTCGGCCCGGCGGGCGCGGTCCAGATATTTGTCCATCAGGTTCTTGACCGCGTTCAATAGTTCCGCGTCATTGGGCACCAGCTTGAGCATGCGGCGGTAGACCTGGAGCACCTTATCCACCTGGTTTTTCTGGTCGTATCCCTGGGCCACAAGGTCGTATTGCTGCAGTGCTTCCTGGGCGTCGCCTTTTTTGGCGTAAATGTCAGCCAGCATATTGTGGACATTAAGGTCCTTGGGGTCCAGGTCCGCAAGTTTGTGGTATTCCTCGATCGCCCTGTCCCAATCACCTTTTTGGTAATAGGAGTATGCGGTTTTGATAAGGACAGCCTTGTCTTCGGACACCGCGGGAAAACTCCTTGTGGACTAAAAAGTCTTGAAACAAACCATAGCGGACATGGTTTGGTTCAGTGCTTTTAACTTGAAAATGCGGGAATAATCAGGATGGAAAACAATTTAACATAGGCCATGGAACAGACCAAGGCTTTTGTCCAGGGTCCCTGCGCCGGAAACCGAAGGATGGCGCTAGTTTTTCGGTGTCATCTCGAGGCAGGTGATGGAGTAAGGGGGAAAGGTATATTCAAAGCGGCTCTGAACGGACTTTCCAACCTTCAAGTGGCTGGGGCCCGTGTTGATGACAGCCCGGTAAAGGTTTTCGCTCCATTGATATTCCTTGGAACTCAGCTGAAAGATATCCAGGGTTGACTTGCCCGTTCCTTTTCCCAGGTTGATTGCGGTTTTATAAGAAGTCTTGGGATTCTTATTGATGACTAACAAGTATTTTTCCCCGTTCCCCGTGCTGGCATAGGTCGAAAGGTCGTCGTTGTTGGAAACGGCCTGGTAAAGGGTTGTCCCAAAATAGTGCTCCAGCATGTAGAGGGCCCAATAATGCGCACGGGGAGCGTAGGGTTGGTCCGGATCGTTATTGGGGTCCATCACGCCATGTCCCCCGCCCTGCCCCGGCTTTTGGGTGAAAAGGTCCCATAGGGTGTCCTGGTTGACGCCCCACACCATCATTTGGGCCAAGTAATCCGCGCAAAATAGGCCGTTGATCAGCTTGGCGGTGGTGGAGTTTTCATCGCCGGAATTCCATTCGCTGACCGCGATTTCGACTTTATCCGCCCGGTCGGGGATATTCTTCTGGATGGCTTCCCGGATCTTGGGGATCCACTCGGACCATATGGAAGTCTTGGACAAAAGGTTGGAATCGCTGTCGTTGCTCCAATAAGGGTAGCTGTGCACTGACACCACGTCCACGTAGGGGCCGCATTCCTCCAGGAACTTTTCCACCCACCAGGGGGAGTCGGAGGAGGCCAGCCAGGGTGAGCCTTCCTTCCTCTCGCGGTTGTCCACTTGGGCGATGGCGGGGCCCATGAGCTTGATGTCGGGGTACTTGGCCTTGATGGCCTTGGCGAACTCCAAGTAATGCTTGCAATAGTTATCGATGACCGTCCAATATTGGGTCTGGCCCTGGTAAGCCATGTCGGCCTCGTAATCCGGTTCGTTCCCTAATTCGACGTATTTTACCTTCAAGCCCTTGCTTTTGGCGTCGGCGATCCAGTCCAGCGCGTTTTGGACGTCCATAGTCATGATATTGGCGATCATCAATGGCTCACCATTGGGTAGGCTTTTGACGAAGGAAACCATGTCGTCCCACTTGCAGTTGCCGCTCCACTGGACTGTAGTTCCGTCCTTTTGGAGGACTTCGCCGGTCTTCCACCGCCAGATGTTGCCGTAGGCCCCGCCGGGCAAGCGGATATAAGAGGTCAAGCCAATAGTCTTTTTAAGGGCATCCGGGTCGGTGAACCAGTTGGCTTCGTACCAGGCGGCGATATTGTTGCCGAACATATAGTGGGGGTTGATGGTGCGTATTTTCTTGTCAAAAAAGACGTCCATGACCGCCTTTTTAACCACCGAGGCCTCGGGCGAGAGCGAAACAGTCCAGGGGGCGGTCGAGGACGCGGAAACTTGCACCGACTCCTTGGCCGGCTTATAGCCCGGCTTGAAGACTTCCACGGTATATTGGTCCTCGGGAATGTCGATACGGAAGGTCCCATTCGCCGCGGTGGTAACGGTCTTCTTGGCCAAAGCCAGGACGGCTCCCGCCACCCCCTTCCCCGTGGCTTTATTGGTCACCCTTCCCTTCAAAACGGCGGGCGCGCCCTTTTCAATGCCCCGGATGTTGTCCACCACGACCGACCCCGTGATGGGGCCGCCTGAGTTAAAGACCAGGTAAACTTTCGTGACGCCTCCCTTGAATTGGGTCGCGTCCACGTCCTGTTTGAGATGGTTCCATCCTTCCTTGACCTGAAACTTGATCTCATTCCAGTTATTAGCCGGGCTTTGGGTGACAATGTACAGTTCACCGTAGCCCGCCTTGGCCAGGCTTCCCCCAGGGAAGTAAATGTCCAGAGAGATGGCCTTGAAGTTTTCCCATTTATCGGCCATGGGTACGGCCGAGCAGACCGCCAGGTTTTGATTCCAGCCTTGGGAGCCATCGGTATCGATACGCATGGCGCCGGTGCCCTCGCTGACGGTTTGGGCTTCCTGGGACACCTTTCCCTCGAACCCGCCCAAATCCCCGTTGAAGCCCCAAATCAGCTCCCCAAGGGTGGAGGCGCCCTTTTTGCCGGCCATTGGGTCCATTTCCGTGGTTTGGGCCCCAGGCATGGCCTGCTTCGGAGCGGTGTTGACGAAAACAGTATTCCCGGTGAATTGGAGGCTTCCCCAAACCGATGGATCTTGCCAGCTCTTATCGCTGCCGCTCCAGGACATCTGGAGGGTGCGGGTCTTGGACATGGCGCCCACGTCGTCCAGGGAAACGTCAAAACCGACAGATTGGCCCGGCCCCACGTCGATCTTGTAGAAGTATGCCAATGGGATGGAGGCTTCCAGGGCATAGCCGGTGGCCGTCAGCTTGGTGGCCACCTGGGCGTCGGGTATGTCTCCCTTGTCCGTCATGCTATAAACCTCGGCGCCGTCGCCGTTCTTGCCGGGGGAAATCACCACCTGCACGTCGGTAGGCGCGTAAGACTGGCGGGCGGGGTTGGAATTGTCGGTTCCCAGGTAAATTTCCAGTGCGTCGCCGTTGTAGATGTTGCTGGCGTTCTGGCTGTTATACTGGGGGGTTTTGCTGGTGATGTCCGCGCCAATGTAGAGGTTCTTCTTATCGTAGGTGATGTAGATCTTGGCGCTCGCGTAATCCGGACCGGTCCAATCGTTCTGGCCCAAGACGACGTTTTCTTTTTTATCAAGGGTGATCACAGGCTGGCCTGGCCACTGGGAAAGGTCGCCGTCAATTTGAATCGGAGTTGTGGTATCGGATATCTGGGCGGAGGGCCCCGCAGCAAAAGAAAAATTGGGGGCGTCAAAACCAAGGGAAACAACAATAAGAAGGGCGAGTTTTAGAAATTTCATGAAACCTCGGTATGATCGGAAATCAAAAATCGGGAGGCATTTATAACACCTTTCAGGAGGGCCTTCAACGGCAAACTGGGAATGGCAAGGGCGGAAGCTTTTGGGAAAAAGCGCTTTTTAAAAAAAGTCCGGTGGCCGGTTAGCTTTTTTGTTCCTGGGAATTTTTCAAGTAATAGCCGCAGCTTTCACGAACCACCAACTTGGTGGGGAAAAAGCGGTGGGTATACTCCAAGGGCCGCTTTTCGATCTGGTTCCACAGCATCTTGGCGGCCTCATAGCCGATGTCATAGGCGGGCTGATGCACGGTGGTCAGCGTCGGGTCGTTGGAAATATCGTCAAACCCCACGACCGCCACGTCCTGCGGCACCCGCAGGCCTTGTTTGCGCAGCTGACGGATGGCGCCGATGGCCATCATGTCGGTCGAGGCGATCAGGGCGGTCGGCGGATTCTTGGTTTTCCAGAAGGCCTCGACCGCCTTGTTGCCCGCCTGTTCGGTCCAATTGCCGAAATAGACGTGTTCCTCGTGAAAGGCAATGCCACGCTTTTTAATGATGTATTTGAAGGCGTTGAAACGGTCCAGGGCGTTCTTGGAGTAGTTGATGTCCCCCGCGATAAAACCAATGCGCTTATGGTCCAGCGAAAGGAGGTGATCCACCACGTCGATGATACCCTGGGTATTGAGACAGTCCACGAAACAAACATTCGGGTCGTTCACTTGGTAATTTACCAGCACGTAAGGAAGCGACCCCTGTTTCAAATCCTGGTAAAAACGGGATTCCACGGGCGGAGCAATGGCGAGCACGCCGTCCACAAGCCCCGAATTGACGAAATTGGCGTAAACCCCCTCGTTTTGGATTTGGCGGCTGAAGGTGTTCATCAAAATGTTGTAACGCTTTTCACTGATGAAGCTGATGATGCCGTCCAGGACCCGGGTTAGGTAAAAATCACTGAGGGAAGGCTTTTCGTACCAGAAGAAAACAACGCCGATGTTGTAGGTTTTGCGGGTCTTCAGGCCCCGGGCCATGGTGTTGGGGTAATACCCCAATTCCTTGAGGATTCTTTCGATCCGTTGCTGGGTCTTCACGCCGACCTTGTGGATATCCTTTTGATTGACGACCCTCGAAACGGTCGCCACGGAAACTCCGGCTTTCTGAGCAACATCCTTGATGGTGATGGCCATCGGTCTGGAACCTCGCTTTGTTGAGTTAAGCTGCCGTCATTATACAACAGGTTTGGGGGAACCCAAGTTTTCCCCGTGGGGATTTACTTGGCCAAGGTCACTTTGATCATTTTGTCGCCCTGGCGGAGCTTTAAAACGTTATCCATGCCCTTCACCACCCGGCCAAAAACGCAGTAATTCCCGTCCAACTGGTGGACCGCGTCCAAGCAAACGTAAAATTGACTGGAAGCGGAATTGGGGTCTTGGGACCGGGCCATGCCCAGCGCGCCTTTGTCGTGCTCGTGGTCGGTTATTTCCAATGGAATGGTTTTGGAGGATCCTCCCATGCCCGTTCCCGTCGGGTCCCCACCCTGGATCACGAAACCCGGAACATAACGATGGAAGGTCAGGTCGTTGTAAAATCCGCTGGAAACCAACTCCAAGAAATTCTGCGTGGTCACTTTCACGTCCGGGAAAACTTCAACGGTGAATTTTCCCTGCGTGGTTTCAAAAAGAACCCTTGGGTTGGTTTTCTTTCTCTTGGCCATGCCTTCTCCATTGCATGCTGAAAAAATTAAACCGCAAAGTAAAATCAAAGCCAGCTTTCGGGCCATGTTGCTCCTCTCATATCGTCCCGTATCATAGCGGCATATCCACTGCGCGTCATCCGCGGATGAATTTTGAGGGCGCCCCATGAGGTTATCAAGAGTCCTCCCTGTTATTGCGGCCTTGGTTTTCCCTTCCTTCCTTGACTTCCCTTGATTCGTCCCCTAGAATTTTCTTTCTTTTGCGCATTTTTCCGCTATTTCGACCCCATCGTCTAGAGGCCTAGGACACCGGGTTTTCATCCCGGCAACACGGGTTCGACTCCCGTTGGGGTCGCCAATTTTCTCCATAGGGGAAAAGGGTGAATCAAAACAGGTGATCCGTTGAACCGTTGACAACAACACCGGCGAAAATGCGGTCTGCGGTTCAACCGTTCCACTTAATCAAGTTCGCTTTTGGGGGGTTTCATGATTCGAGTCGGCGTATATGGTGCCACCGGTTATATGGGCGGTGAAGTCCTGCGCGTATTGATGGAACACCCGGAAGTGGAAATCGCCTGGGCCACCAGCCGCAGTGAAGCCCAAGTGGCCGATTACCATCCTAACCTCTACGGCACCGACCTCCAATTCATCCGCCCCGACCAGGCGACCCCCTGCGACGTGGTTTTCATGGCCCTTCCCACGGGCGTTCCCATGGAGCTGGCGCCGAAGTTCCTTAAGGAAGGCGCCAAGGTCATTGACTTGGGCGCGGATTTCCGTTTAAGCGACCGCGCCATTTGGGAGAAAGTTTATAAGAAGAAACACAAGAGCTGGAACCTGGCAAAGGAAGCCGTCTACGGTGTCCCCGAACTGCGCCGGGAGAAAATCCGGAAGGCCCGGGTTATTGCCAACCCCGGCTGTTTCGCTTCCGCCGCCATCTTAGGCTTGGCCCCGCTGGTCAAGGCCGGCTGGATCGACACCTCCAAAGTTATTGTGGACGGGCTTTCGGGCACTGCCGGCATCGGCGCCGACCTCTCCCGCCCCGCGCACCATGCCGAAATCGGGAACAATTTGATCCCCTATAACGTTGTGGGACACCGCCACACCTATGAGGCGGAGCAGGAACTGGGCGCCTTGTCGAAGAAAAAGGTAAAAATGGGGTTCACGCCCGTCTATGTCCCCATCGTCCGTGGCATCCTGGACATCTGCCATGCCTTCCCTATCCGCAAAGTCACTCGCCCTCAGATCATGGAGCTTTATAAAAGGTTTTACAAAGATGAATACTTCGTCAAAGTCTACGACCTTCCCAAAGAGGAGGGGGCTTCCTGGCAGTATAAGCCCTATCCTTGGGTGAACAGCGTGTCCGGCACCAATTTCTGTTTCGTCGGCTTGGATGTGGATGAAGCACGGGGCCGCATTGTGGTCTTCAGCGTCTTGGACAGCATCGGCAAGGGCGGAGCCCATGTGGGGGTTCAGAACATGAATCTGATGTTTGGGCTGGATGAAACCACAGGTCTTACCCGCCGGGGGCTGCATCCCATCTAAACGGCAATTTTAATTCTCAATTTTGAATTCCGGTATATTTTTGATGGCCCGTAAGCCATCAAAAATTTCCAAAATTTAAAATTCATAATTGCCGTTAAGACTCTACCCAATCCACATTTTCAACATCGGCATAAATGAAACCCTCCTTTTCGACGAGAGGCACCCGGTAAAGCGGCGCGCCGCCGCAGGGGCCGCCTTCGCATCCCCCGGTAACGGGGTTATAAACCGCCCCGTGGTTCTTGCAAACCAGCCATTCCCCGTCCTCGGAAAAAAATTCATTGCCGTCGAAATCCAGGCCTACAGTCCAATGCCGGCACAGGTTTAAGTAAGCGTAATGCCGCCCGTCCTTTTGGATCAGGAAAGCTTCGGTTTGGCGGTCAGCCCGTTGGATCATGAATTTCTTCGACTGATGGTTTTTCAACTCGCCGACCGGCGCGATTTTCAAAAGGCGGTCCTTCGGCTTACGCGGCATGGTTCCCCTCAACGGGCGCGGGAGGCGCTGGGAGGGCCCTTGTTTTGAAAAAGAATCCCAATGTGCAAAGGATCACCACTCCCCAGCAAAAGCAGGGGAACCAGTTGCCCCAGCGGGAATAAAGGGTACGGTGTGCCCGGGTAGCCAAAAGAACGTCCGCCCCAAGCCAGGTCGTCTCAAAAAGGTTCGTGGAACAAAGGACGCGCCCAAAGGGATCGGTGGCAAGACAGATGCCCGTGTTGGCCGCGCGAAGTAGGGGTTTCCGTTCCTCCGCGGCGCGGACCACGGCCATCATGGCGTGCTGGTAGGGCGAGGCTGTGCGCCCATACCAGGCGTCGTTGCTGATGTTCACCAGGGCATCCGCGCCGGTTCGGCAAGCCTTCTCGACATCGCCAGGGAAAATCACCTCATAACAAATCATCGGCGTATAACTGAAACCCCTCACCTGGAATTTCACGTAATTCTCGCCGGGGTCGAAGTTCCCCAGGTCCCCCACGACCGGTCCCAAAAAAGCCAGGTATTTCTGGAACGGGACGAATTCTCCAAAGGGAACCAAATGGCGTTTATGGTAAACGCCTTCCGGCTTCCCCCGGGGGTCGAATTGGACCGCCGCGTTATAATAATGAACTATTCCGTCGGCCTTTTTCTGGGCGTCCAGACATCCCACTAAATGGTAGGTTTTGGATTTTCGGACGATGGATACCACCCGGTCGCGGGAATCCCGACTCCACAACAAGTAGGCCGGTGCCGCGGTTTCGGGCCAAATCACTAATCCGGGCTTTCCTTTATCCGCGCTTTTGGCCAGCCGTTCCAAAGTGTCGTAGGTGGCGTTTTCATTTTCTTTGCTCCACTTCACGTCCTGGTTGACGCTGGGCTGGAGCAAGGCCACGGTACCCTTTTTTAGGAGGGGAGTGGTTTTTATTTCCACACCACCCCAAATCCCCAAGGCCAGGAGCACTCCCAAAGTCATCAGCGGCCCCCTCCAAGTAAAACACTGTCTCAAAAGAGGAACTCTATCTCCTTCCTTGAAAAAGCCGAGCACCCATTGGGCGAACCACTCGTTAAACCACACCATGAGGAAAGTCAGCCCATAAATTCCGGTCCAAGAAGTGATCGTCAAAAGGGGCGGGTAGGGCGCCTGGCTGTAACCCAACTCCCCCCAGGAAAAACCGCCCCAGGGACGGCTTCCGCGGATGTACTCCAAGGCCACCCAAAGGCAGGGTCCGATCCACCTTTCAAGGTTTCCCTTGGCCGCTAGCCAACGGTAGGCCCACCCAAACGCCATCATATAAAGGCTCAAATAGAAAACCAAAACAGCCCATGCCAAACCGCTCAAGTATTGGGCTGCCTCCAGGAAAGCAATCCAATAAAGGATTCCCCCAAACTGAGCGAAACCAAAAAACCATCCCAAGAGGGCCCCCTGGCGGGGAGGTGTTTCATGGAGGGCGATAAAAAAAGGGATCAAGGCGACCCAACCCAGGAAAGCGGTTGGTGGGGTCAGAGTTTTGCACAGGAAATTGGGGAAGGAAAACCAGACCAACGCGGCGCTGATAAGACACAAGAGAAGCCGGGAACCGAAGGAAAGCCTTGGGATCATTGGCGCATTATAACAACAGTTCACAGCCTACGGCTGACAGTTCCCAGCAACAACTAAAACCTCGAAACCATCCGTCTTGCTGTGAACTGTCAGCCGTGGGCTGTGATCTGCCTTACTTGGCGTTCTTGCGGGGCTTGGCGGTGGACTCGCGGATGATGAGTTCCACATCAAAGCCGCGGTGTAGGTATTCGATGGGTTTTTTGTTCAGGGTGGCGTGAGCCATGGACACCGATGCTTTCCCCATTTCCAACAACGGTTGGTGGAGTGTCGTCAGCGAGGGATCGGCCAGGCGCGCCACATAGGTGTCGTCAAACCCAACAATCGATACGTCCTCGGGCACGGATTTGCCCTTGTGACGACAGGCCTTGATCACGCCGATGGCCATGGTGTCGGAAACGCAGCAAATGGCCGTCAGGTCCGGAATACGCTCAAGCAGTTCCCGCCCCATCTGGTAGCCGGCGTCCATGGTGAAGGCGTCGGGCCGTACATGCGAGTAAACCACGTTCTGTTCCTGGTAGGGAATGTTGTTGTCCCTTAGCGCGTCGCGGTAGCCGGCCAGTCGGTCCTGGCAGATTTTCAGGTGCTCGGGGCCGTTGACGAAGCCGATCCTCTTGTGACCCAACGAAACCAGGTAGCCGACGGCCTTGTAAATGCCCTTCCGGTCCTCCGCTTGCAGGGTCGGTATTTTTTCCAAGAGATGGTTGGGACCCTCGATCGAAACCGGTTGGAGGATGATGAGCGGCAGTTCTTCCTTCTGGAAGCGGTCCAGCACGGCGTCCTCCATGGGCACGGACAAGGCGATCACCGCGTCGATCCGGCGCTCGCCCAGGATGCGGTCATAAAAGTCGTTGAAATCCTCCAAGCTGCCGTTGCAATTGTAGATTTTCAAGTCTACGTTGGCGTGGCGGCATTCCATCTCAATGCCACGGATGATCTCGTTATAGTAAGGGGAATCGAACATGGTCCCGAAAATCCCGATGGTGTTGGTTCTGGACATTACCAGGCTTCGCGCCGCCACGTTGGGGTAATAGTTGAACTTCTTGATGGCGGCCATGACCTTCTCGCGGGTCTCGGCCGAGATCCGGGGATTTTGATTGATCACCATGGAAACGGTGGTGTGGGATACTCCGCAATACTTGGCAACCTGCTTTAAAGTGGCCCTGGACTTGCTTCCGCTGATCATAACGTTTTCATGCCCCCGTTCAAACGGCACTCGCCCGATATCCGTTATTTCTTTGAATCACCTTGGGAAGAAGGCGCGGTTTTAGGTGCCCCCTGTGCCTGGGGAGCTGGGTTTACTTGAGGTTGCGGGTTGACCGCTGGAATCGCAGCGGAAGCAGCTGCTTGCGGGGGAGGAGCCGCCTGCTGCTGTTGTTTTTCGATGAGATCGGTGACTGAGCTGGGCGCCTTTTCATACCGGTGCACGAAAGACATCAAAAGGCATAGGATCATAAAAGTGCCGGCTAATATGGTGGTGAATTTGGTCCAAAAAGTTTTGCCACTGGTGCCCAAAAGGCTCTGGCCCGTACCGGAAAACAACCCGGCCGAGGTTTTGGGTTGCTGGATCAAGACAACGCTGATCAGCACTAAGGCGTTCAAAATAAACAGGATAGTAACAATGACGCTCATGGGCTCCTCGTTTAAAAGCGGGTTTATTTTAAATGAAACCACCCGGGATATGCTAATAAATCTTTTTAAACCTTCACTGCTTTACGTTAAAACTGGACAATAGCCGTAAAAGAGTCGATCTTCAGGCTTGCACCACCCACCAAGGCACCATCAATGTCGGCCTGGGCCATTAATTGCTTTATATTTTCGGGTTTGACGCTGCCCCCATATTGGATGCGGAGGTTAGCCGCGGCATCGTCATTGAATCTTTTCGCGATCAGGCCCCGGATAAAGGCGTGGACCTCGTTCGCCTGTTCGGGCGTGGCGGTTTTACCTGTCCCAATGGCCCAAACAGGTTCGTAAGCCACCACGATTTCGGCCAAATCCCCCAAACCAATTCCTTCAAAACACCCGTTCACCTGGGTCTCAACAACATTTTCGGTTTTCCCCGCTTCCCTTTCCGAAAGCGTTTCGCCGACGCAGACGATGGCTTTAAGGCTGTTCCGAAGAACGTTTTTAAGTTTTGCGTTGATCCTTGCGTCCGTATCGTTGTCGAATTGGCGCCTTTCGGAATGCCCTAGAATGACATAATGCACTCCCGACTCCTTGAACATTGCCGGGCTGATATTGCCCGTATAAGCCCCCTCATTCTCCCAATGCGCGTCTTGGCAACCCACCTGGATATTGGAAAATCGTAATGTCTCGACTACCGCCGCCGCCGAAAGGGCCGTGGGGCAAACAACAATTTCCCGGTCCTTCATGTCCTTCAGTTTATCCCGCAGTTGGCGGACGAATTCAAGCGACTCCTTGGGGGTTTTATACATCTTCCAATTTCCGGCGATGATGGGTTTCCGCAAAACCACCTCCAAAAGGCAGCGAGTAGCGGGTGGCGATGGCTGATAGCAAATGCTTAAACGTCTTTAAAGCTACCAGCCACCCGCCACCAGTTGTCGTTTATTTTTATTTCTTGTCGCTTAACGCGACAATTCCCGGCAGTTGCTTCCCTTCCATGAATTCCAAGGACGCCCCCCCGCCTGTGGAAATATGCGACATCTGGGAAGCCAGGCCCATTTGGGTGACCGCGGCCACCGAATCCCCTCCCCCGACGATGGTGGTGCCTCCTTTTTCGGAAGCTTCGGCAAGGAGTTTGGCGATCGCAAAGGTTCCCTTGGCAAAAGGCTCCATTTCGAAAACGCCCACGGGACCGTTCCAAAAGATGGTTTTCGCCGTGCGGATAAAGTTGGCGTATTTTTCAACCGTGGCCGGGCCGATATCCACCCCTTCCCAATCGGGAAGGATGCCGCCCCGTGGAACGGTTTTAATGTTGGCCTTCGCGTCAAACTTGTCCGCGATGACATGGTCAATCGGCAGGAGAAGCGGGACATCCGTATCAATGGACTGGCTCAACAACTGTTTCGCCAATTCGAGCTTGTCGTTTTCCACGAGGGACTTGCCGATTTCAAATTTCCGGGCTTTGAGGAAGGTATAGGCCATGCCGCCTCCGATGATGAGCACATCCACGATCCTCATCAGGTTTTGGATGACGTCGATCTTGGTGGAAATCTTGGACCCGCCGATGATGGACACGAAAGGCCGCGCGGGGTTGGAGAGGGCTCCGCCCAAGTACTGGATTTCCTTCATCATCAGGAATCCAGCGACCGATTGGGCGACAAACTTGGTCACGCCCTCAGTGGAGGCATGGGCCCGGTGGGCCGTGCCGAAGGCGTCGTTGACATAGATATCGGCTAAGGCCGCCAGTTTCTTGGCGAAGTCCGCGTTGTTTTTCTCCTCCTCGGCGTGGAACCGCAAGTTTTCCAGAAGAACTACGTCCCCGTTCTTCATGGCCCCCACTTCCTTTTCCACCTCGGGGCCAATGCAGTCCGCGAGCGCCTTCACGGGTTTTCCCAAAAGATCGGACAAGCGGGCCGCCACCGGCTTCAAACGGAGCTTCTCGTCCGCACCCTTGGGACGGCCCAAGTGGGAGCAAAGCACCACTCTCGCCCCATGGCCAGTCAGGAATTGGATGGTTTTCAAGGATTCCCGGATGCGGGTGTCGTCCGTGATTTTGAGGGATTCATCCAAGGGCACATTGAAATCCACGCGGACTAAAACACGTTTCCCGGCCGGGTTCAAATCCTCCACCGTCAGTTTCGTGTAGGAAGACATCGCTACCTCCAGTTATGAGTTAAGGAAGTTTTTTGTCCCACAACTCAATAATCGTGTTAGTGGTTTCGTGGGACTATGCCGATCTCATTCACTGTTTTTATGGAAGATCGGCACGAACCTAAGGTTCAAAAAAACATTCATCAACTCAAAACCAAAAACTCAGAACTCAAAACTTATTTTTTTGTTTTAAGGTCGGTTTTAAACGCCTCGGCGATGGTGCTGAGGGCGCCCAGGGTTCCCGATGCCTCCAAAGGAAGGAAAATTTTCGTGGCCTGCCCGTTGGCCACATTGCCCAGCATTTCCATGTATTTCAAGGCCAGCAAATCCTGCGTTGGATTGCCGTCATGGATGGCCTTGAAAACCGTCAGGATGGCTTGGCCGTCTCCCTCCGCCAAGGCGATTTTTTGGAACTTGTTGGCGGTGGCCACCCGCTCAATGGCGCCGGCTTCCCCTTCCGCCTTCAGGATGGCCGCCTGTTTCTCGCCTTCCGCCTTGGTAATGGCCGCCTGCTTGATACCCTCGGCTTCAATAATGGCGGCCCGCTTGGTCCTTTCAGCCTTCATTTGGGCGCTCATGGCGTTGACAATGTCCGCGGGCGGATCGATCTTTTGGATTTCCACCCGCGTGACCTTCACGCCCCATTTGTCCGTGACTTCGTCCAGGATTTCCCTCATCCGGGTGTTGATTTGCTCCCGGCTGTTAAGCGTTTGGTCCAAATCCAATTCCCCGATCGTGTTGCGAAGGTTGGTTTGGGCTAGGTTGGTGGCCGAACCCTCAAAATACTGGACGTTGTAAACAACTTTAAAGGGATCGGTCACATGGAAGTAGATCAAGGCGTCCACGGAAACGACCACATTGTCTTTGGTGATCACCTCCTGCGGGGGGACGCTGATATATCTCTCCCGCATATCCACTTTGCGCATGCTCTCAAAGGGCGGGAAAAGGACGGTCAAACCCGAATCCGCCGTGCGGGTGTACTTCCCCAGGCGTTCCACCAGCCCCTTTTCATAGGGGCGGATGATCCGGATGGCGCGGGAAACGTAAATAAACACGAAAATGAGGAATATTAAAATGGCCGGACCGGCAAGGATTTCCATCATCAGCCTCCTTAAAAAAAAGCTAAACTCCTTTAAACCTTCACCCCCAAAACATTTCCTTTGACTGCCGTGACGGTGGTTTTGGCGCCCACCGTCAAGGGCTCCTGGTTTTCCGACTCGATTTTCCAGGATTCTCCTTCCACTTTGGCATAACCCTGGTGGGGTTGATTTGCGTCCACCTTGGTGACGACGGCCGTTTGGCCCACCAAGGCGTCCACATTCGAGGCTCTTTGCGTCTTGCCGGACAATCGGGGGGCCCAACGGCGGCTTAAGCCCACTAAAACCAGGGAGGACAATGCGAAGGTGAGGTATTCAATGGGGGCTTTATCGACGAAAAGGCTTAAAAGGGCCGTCAGAAGGGCTCCCGCCCCGATCCAAAGGAAGAAAAAAGAAGCGGTCGTCAGTTCCAGGATGAAAAGGACGGCCGCCGTCGCCACCCACCAAACGACTGGATGCATTTCAAACCCCAGTTCTAAGTTTTGAGTTCGCAGTTTTGAATTACTGAATGTTTTTGAACCGAAGGTTCAAAAACTTCCCTAACTTGAAACTCAACACTCAGAACTCAAAACTTTACTTTTTGGACGCCATATATTCAATGAGGTCCGCGACGCGGTTGGAATAACCCCATTCATTGTCGTACCAGGAAAGCACCTTCACCAGGTTGCCCCCGGTCACGAAGGTGGATTGGGCGTCCACGATGGAAGAGTGGGAATTACCCTTGAAATCCGAGGAAACAAGGGGTTCATCCGTTACGTCCAAGTACTTATCCAGCTTACCCCGGGCGGCCTCCTTGAGGGCGTTGTTGACGTCGTCCTTGGTGACGGTCTTGCCGACCTCGGCCACCAAGTCGGTCACCGAGACGTTGGGCGTGGGAACGCGCATGGCCAAGCCGTCCAGTTTGCCTTTCAGGTCGGGCAGCACCAAGCCGATGGCCTTGGCCGCCCCGGTGGAAGTCGGGATTATATTCAGGGCCGCGGCGCGGGCCCGGCGCAGGTCCTTATGCGGGAAGTCCAAAATGACCTGGTCGTTGGTGTAGCTGTGGATGGTGGTCATCAGGCCCTTCACGATGCCGAATTTGTCGTGCAGCACCTTGGCGAAGGGCGCCAGGCAGTTGGTGGTGCAGGAGGCGTTGGAGACCACGTGGTGGTTCTTCGGGTCGTATTTGTCCTCGTTCACGCCCAGGACGATGGTGATGTCCTCGCCCTTGGCGGGAGCGGAGATGATGACTTTCTTCACGCTGTCCTTGATGTGGACCACGGCTTTTTCCTTGTCGGTGAACCGGCCTGTGGATTCCACCACGTACTCGATGCCGTGCTTGCCCCAGGGGATGGCCGCGGGATCCTTTTCGGCGTAAACCTTGATTTCCTTGCCGTTGACGATAACGGTGCCGTCGCCGGCCTTCACGTCCGCGTGGAGGTTTCCCAAGACCGAGTCATATCTCAAAAGATGGGCGAGCGTATTGGCATCCGTGAGGTCGTTGACAGCGACGATGTCGATGTTCTTGTTCCCCATCGCGGCGCGGTACACGTTGCGCCCGATGCGGCCAAAACCGTTGATGCCGACCTTGATAGCCATGAAATCCTCCAAAAATGGGTTGAAAGGAGCGGTTAAACTAACACAGGGGGTGGAAAGCGGTCAAGAGCCGCTATAAACGGATGTTCGCCAAATGTTGAATTCATAAATTTTGGATTTATGGAAACTTTCGATGGTATTTCATCGAAAGTTTACCTTAACTCAAACCAGCCGTTAAAAGTGGTGCGGCGTCCTGCCGAAAACCGCCGCGCCCACCCACGCGACCCCGGCCTTTTTCAGCACCTTGGCGCATTCCTCCAAGGTGGCCCCGGTAGTGAAGACGTCGTCGACCAAAACCACCCTTAAGGGCAACGGCCCCTCGGACCGTACCTGGTAGGCGCCCTTGGGATTCCTCAACCGCTCTTCGCGGCCCAAGGACATCTGCGGCTTGTTGGGCTTTATTTTCTTCAATATCGGCCGCAGGGGAATATCGGTGGCTTTGGAGATTTCGTCGGCCAGGAGAATCGCCGGATTGTAGCCCCGTTCCCTTTCGCGTTCCGCGCTTAAAGGCACGGGCACCAGGCTTTCAACGCCCTCCCAAAAAGCCGGGGTGGAACAGGAGATCATCTTCCCCGCCAAATCCGACTTGAGGGATTCCATGCCCTCGAATTTGAAGCCATGATGGGCGATCCGTAGCGCCCCCTCGTAAGGTCCCACCGCCCGGACCTTGTCCAAAAAATAATCCCCCTCCCCGCAGTCACGGCACCGCGGCAAGCGAGCATCCTCGAAAGCCCGTGCTGGAAGCGACATCCCGCAATGATCACACACCGGATCCTCATAGGCCGGGATCGAGTCAAAACAGGATCGGCAAAGGATGTTGGAAAGGCCGTTTTGAAACCCTTCCCCGCACCTCTGGCAGATTTTGGGAAAAAGAAGGTCGAGCCAAAACGAACCCGTCATCGTACCTTCACTTTATGACCGCCACTTTCTCGAATTCCTGGTGGCCGCCGGGGGATTGGGTGGTGATCAGGTAAACCCCCGAAGCCACCAGCCGGCCGTTCATGTTGGTGGCGTCCCACTGGGTCCAGAAAATGCCCTCCGGGTAGCTCTGGTTTACCAGTTCCTTGATGAATTGGCCGCTCAAGCTGTAGACCTTGATCTGCACGTTGCCGCCCGAGGTTGGGCTCACGATGAACCGGATGTTCACGACCCTCTCGTTGGCCGCGCCGTAGGGCCGGATGGCGTTCCGGTCCAGCGCCGTGTCGGGGCTGATGGGATAAGCGTTCACCGGCTGGTAGTCGGCCTCGTGCACCAGCTCCGTGGTGATGGCTTGGGAAAGCGGGACCGTCAAGTTGGGCGGCAGGTCGAAGGCCTGGACGAGGTAAGTGTAAGTGCCGCCGGCGATCAGCTGCACCTGGTCGAAATAGCCGGCCGTGGGCGATGGGTAACCGTTCACGAGCGTCACCGGCAGCGTCGCGAGCTCCTGGTACACGCTGCCGCCGTCCTCGGAACGGTAAACCTCATACCCTCCCAGGGGATACATGGTTTGGGGATTGAACGATGTGATCGGTCCGCTGGCTTGGTCCGCGCCGCCCCAACTGAGCGTGTTCCCGATCAAGGTTTGGTTGCTGTTTGTGTTTTGGGCCAGTGTCACCGGCGCGGCCGTCACCGGGCCGTTGGAGGTTTGGATCGTCATCAGCGGGATGGCGGGCCCCGCGGCCGGCAGTGCCGTCACCGAAGCCGCGGTAGAGGTCAATCCGATAGGGTCCACCGTATAAACCTGATAGACGTAGAAATTCTTGTCCACCACTCCGGTATCGATGTAGTTCACGCCCTGGACGCCGGAATTAACGGTTTGGGCCGAACTGCCGGGGGCCGTTCCCAGCCGGCGGGTGATCAAGTAGCTGTTGATGTTGACCCCCTGGTAGGTCCATCTCAATTGGACCACCCCGTCGCCCGATACGGCCTGCAATCCAGTGACCGGCTGGGGAAAAACGAACTGGCTCACGGGGTTCGAGAAGGCGCCCAGGATGCCGTTGGACGTGGAAGGCGCGACCTCGTAAATATAGGTCACGCCGTCGCTCACGCTGGACGAATCCACGGTATTAGTGTTGGAAAGGGGCTCGACAATGGAACCTTCCGACGTAAAGGTGGGCACCACGCTGGGAACCGCCGTGGCCCGGTAAAGTTGATAGCCCGTGACCGGGCTGGCCGTCGGGGCCGTGATGGGGACCCAATAAATCTGGTTCTGTTCCGGCAGGGGCGTCAGGTAAATGGTGGGCGCCGCCAGGGGGATAATGGTCTGGGCCGAGCTGAGCGTGCTTCCCCCCGCGGCGTTCTGGGCGGTCATCCAGTAAACATAGGGCATCCCGGTGCTCACGCCCGAATCCGTGTAAGAGGCGAAGGGATAAGGAATGTTGGTGGCGATGGGGGTTGGCGTCATCGAGGGATAGGCGCTGCGGTAAATGTCGTAAGAGATCACGGGCACGTCGCCTACCGGCGTGCCCCTCACGAGGGTGACGGCGCTGTTGCTGGGCATCGGTTGGGGGTTGGGCGCGCCGGGCCAGAGGGTCACGGCCAATTGGGCTGAAATCGTGGGCACGGCGCTCACCGCCGCGTTGTTGGCCACCACTTGGTAATCATTCACGTAGCCGGGAACTTCGGACGTGTCCTCGAAAACAACGGGCGTGGCGGTTCCCTCCGCCACGGACCCCATGACGAAATAAGTGGGGCTTGCGGCCGGCGTGTCGCTCGTGCCCGGAGTGGGCGCACTTAGCCGGTTGATGTTATAGCCGCTGACGGCGTTGGGGAAGGTGAAGCCCGTGATCCAAACCCCCGGGGTGAGGGTGGCGCTGGGGAAATAGGTCGGGGACGGCGGCGGGGAAAGGGAGATGGTGGGGGTCATGGCCGGAGGCACAAGGACGGTGATGGACTGGGTGAAGTTGCCCTGGCCCTGGATGTTGTTGGCCGCCACATCATAGGAAGACTGGTTCCCCGGCGTTTCCGTTGCCACAAAGACATAAGTGACTGTGGGGCTTAAGTTGGCCACGACCGTGGCAATGGGTGTGGGAGTGCCCGTAAGGTTGGTGAGGTAAATGGTATAGCTTGTCACGCCTTCCTGCGGGTTGTTCCCCATCCAGTACAACATGGTCTGGGTCACCCCGGACATGGCCGAGAAACCACCGGGAGGATTGGGCCAGATTTGAACGCTCCCCAGGGGGTCCGGCGTCAAGCCCGGACATAGCGAACTCTCCGCCAACTGCCCGGTGAGGTCGCCCGCCCTAGCCGTTATCCGGTAATAATAAGTCACGCCCGCTGTGGCTGTTGGCAAGGCGGAATCAGTGTAACTGCCTCCCGGTAATGGCACCGTGGCAACAGGCGTAAAACATTTGGAGGCATAAATAGAACGGTAAATCCCATAGCTGTCCACAAAGGGTGTGGAGACGGGGGCTGGTACCATGGTCCAGGAAATCTGCGGCTGCCGGGTGCCCGGCGTCATGACGGCCGTCACCTGGTAGGGCGGCACGGGAATGCCGGAAAGCGTGGCGGGCCCGCTGAAACCCACGGAATTCTGCGCCAAAAGGTAGTAATAGGTTGCGGCCCAGGGCATCGGGGTGGGCGCGTAAACCAAGGTCGGCGTAGAGGTCTGGGTGGCCAATACCTTGGCCAGCGGCGTGGGGGTTACGGTAACGGTCGGCCAATCCGGCCCAAACACCGAGTAGCTGGACACGTTATCCGCCGGTGGATTGTTCAGCCAGGAGAACTTGATGCCATTGGCCGAACCCGCGAAAGGTAGTGGGGTGGGGACTCCCGGCGTCGTGAGGGCCACCAGGATGACGTCGTTACCGGAAAGGGTCAGGTCCGAGGTGTTTCCCTGGGCGTCCACCAAGCCCACCTCATAGCCTAAGGTGGTTCCCGCCGAACCCGCAACCACATCGGTATAGCCGACATTCGTGGCGGAAACCGTGGCAACCGCCAGGGGGGTCGGCGTGGGGGTCGCCACTAACACACGGTAAACCACGTAATCCGACTGCGTTCCATAAAACCCCGGGCCTCCCGGCGCCCATGTCACCGCGATCTGGTTGTTCCCCACCGGGTTGGCCACGCCCACGCTGGAAGGCGGCGTGGGAGCCAGGTTCAAATAGGGTGTGGGGGCCGAATTCAGCCACCCCCCGTGGCCGGTCAGGTCCACCGGTTGCACCCAGTAGTTCATGTGGTTGACGATGGGAGTGTCCACCCAGGTCAAAACGGCGGTCACGGAGGGGTTGGCCGTGACCACAGCGAAGGGGGTAGGAGTCACGGTGGCGGTGGGGTTTCCGGCCGGGATGGGAGTGGGGTTGACCGTGGGCACCCCGAAAAGGCTCTTGTAAAGCTGGTAGCCGGCAAGGCCGTAGGTTCCGGGCGTGGCGGGGCTCCAGGTGAGGGTAACCGCGTTGGTGGTGGCGTTGGGCGTCACCGCGATCGGCGCCGACTCCACGGCCGCGTTCAGGGTGACGGCCACGGAATTGGAGGTTGCGGTCCCATAAGTGTTCACGGCCACCACGTTGTAAACGGTGATGAGATTGCCATTGTTTCCAGCGGGCAGGGTGGAATCATCGTAGGTCATGGTGGGCGTGGCGGTCTGGTAAGGGACGGTGGCAATGGGGGTGCCGTTTTGAAGCACCTGGTAAGCCGTCACCCCTTCCGAACCCAGGGATGAGTTCCAGATAAGCCTTGCGCCGTACCCGTTCTGCCCGATGACGGGCGTGGTGGTCAGCGTCACCAGAGCCGAAAGCGTGGGCTGTCCGGGCGGGGACATCTTGATGGGCAAATCCGGACCGGCGGCGTAGGTAGGCTGGGCGCTCAAGTGGCCCTGGCTGTCCTTGGCCATCACCACGTAATAAAAGGCCGCCGCGCCCGGGGACTTGGCCGTCGTGTCGCTGTAGGCGGTTCCAAAAACCGTGGCCAGGGGAGTGACGCTTAAAACCGTGGAGGCTGGAATAGTGGCTTGTGGGAAATTGGGAGTGGCGGTGTTGGTGGGATTGGGCGTTGGAGTTGTTGTAATGTACTCGTAAAGGTAGATTTGATAAAAAGAAACCGGATAGCTGGAAGCGGGAACTCCCCAGGAAAGGTCCAAGGCGTCGGAATGGATGTTTTGCACGGTCACGGGCTGGACGGCAACGGGGCCCAAATAGGGATAAGCGGTCACGGCGGAGGCGGCCCCGACGTTGCCTCCGGCATCTATGCCCGCCACCTGGTAGAGGTAATCCATGCCGTCGGTCACCTGGAAATCCTGGTAAACGGGGGTTCCAGGGCCGGGCATGGCGGACAAAAGCACGGTGGCCAGGGGTTGGGGTGTGCACATGGGCGTCAAGGCGCCGGTCGGGGTGGGGGTGGGGGTATACGTGGGCGTCAGGGTGCCGGTCGGGGTGGGAGTATCTAGTTGTTGACGGGAAATCTGGTAAGCCACGGCCGTGGGTGTGGGACTGGTATCCGGCGCCCAAATCAGGTTCACTTCCCCGTCATAGGGGGCCATGACCGTAAGGCCCGTGGGCGCGGGGGGTTGGGCCAAAGCCAGGGTGGAAACACCTAAAAAGAAAAAAACCGACAGTCCGCGGTCGGCAGTCGACAGCGACCGCCTTAAAAGGCTTGGCCGCGGACCGTCGACCGCCGACTGTGAGCTTCCTTTGGGTTTCATGGTTAGAATCTTGCTTCCGCCGAGACGGTTCCCATCCACAGCACGTAGTTCAACTGGTTGTTCAGCAGGTTGGTGAAATATTGGTTGGTCAGGCCCACGCCCACGAGCAGGTTCGTGAGGGCGTTGTACTGGCAGTTGATTGTAACACGGTAACTTTGGGTCTGGAGCTCGTTGTTGACGTAGCTGGACTGGTTGTTCACGAACTCCATGAGGTAGGTGGTCTTCAGGTCCACGTCGTTGCCCATCCGGATGACCCAGTGGGTGAGGGGGACGTGGAAATCCAAGTGGGGGTTGAACCGCTGGTCGTACTCGATGGAAAGCTGCTGGTCCGACTGGGTGACCAGGGTGTCGAGGGTGGAAAGGCCGTTCTGGTAGCCCGTGGTCTGCTGGAGGTGGATGTTGCCCTGGCCCGCGCCCTTGCCCAGGTCGTAAGGCAGGGTGATGCCGTAAAGGTCGCTTTCGGTCTCATTGGCGATGCTGGGCGGGATCGTGCTGTCGTATTGGGTGCTGTCCGTGTGGGTGTATTGGAACTGGGCCGAGTCCACGCTAAAACCCACGAAGGGCAGGGTGAGGATCTTGTGGTTGTAAACGGTCGTCAGTCCTATGGTTTTTCCGTTTTGGGGCACGGGGTTGGATCCCTGGGAAAGCAGGTTCAACTGGTTGGTCCAGGAGGCGTTGGGCCGGAAATCCCAGACGTCGAACAACTTGAAATCGCCGGTCACCTGGTCGGTCTCCGACTGGGTGGCCAAAAGGGCGTCGGCGAAATCGGGGTCGATGCCCCATTGTTCGTCCAAGCTCAGCATCCCCTGGCGGTAGCCGGGGATGGTGGAATTGGCGGCGTAGGTGCGGCCGTAGGTAAAGGTGGGGTTGATCTTCTGAAGGAAGCCAAACCAGCTGCTGGGGGTGAAGTTGCCCGTGAAGGCGAGGTTGTTGGCGCTGTTGAACTGCAGGCCGGTGGAATAGGAAACCCAGTCGTAACTGTTGCTTCCGGTATAGGCCACGGAGGGGGTCAGGCCCGGGATGCCCCGGTACACCAGCCCCGCCTTGGGTTGTTCCTGCTCCTGGAAGGGCGTATAGGTCACCGAATAACTGGACACCGAAACCGGCACCCCGGCCGAGTTGGTGTTGCCCATCGCGTCCGTCAGGGTCCAGGTATAGCCCGGGGTGAAGACCAGGTTCTTCACGAGCTCCGTGGTGTTGGTCCAGCCGTAGGTCTGCGTGCGGGTGGTTCGGTTGTAATTGGCCAGCCCCTCGTAGTTGGGGGCTAGGAAATCCTCGGTGTTGTAGTTCATGGAATAACTTTCGGTGAACTGGTTGGCCCCGATGGGCAGGAAGAGGAGCTTCGCCGGCGCGTCGTAGGTGGAGGCCACCGTGTAGACCGCCTGGTTGTTTTGGTTGTTCCCCTGCACCCCGGGTTGGGAGAGGTATGACTGGTTGGGGTAGGTTGAGTTTTGGTCATTCACGCTCCCGGAAAGCTGGAAGGACGTCAGGCGGCCGAAGGAGGGCCCCAGGTCCTTGGTATAGCTGATGCTGCCGATGGCGTTGTCGCTGGAGGTGTTGGGCAGGGAGATGTAATAGGGATTGTCCAAAAGCGCGGACTCGGTGGTGAGGTCCTGGTGGGTGTAGGAGGCCTGCGTGACCAGGGGCTGGGAGAAAAGGGAGACCCCGCTGGAGGTATAGTCCACCCCCAGCTGGGTGGAATGCTGGAAATGGGTGCTGGTCTGGTCCATTTGGGTGAATCCCGAGTCCACTTCCTGGTAGCGCAGGTTCAGGGTGGCGAAGGGTTTCTTGGCGTCGTCGCCGATGACGAAGGCCCCGTCGGCGCGGCGGGCCAAGCCGCTGCGCACGACGGAGTTGGCGGCGTGCAGGTTGATGATCCACATGTCGCCCTTGAAACCCGAGGGCGCGTTGGGGGAAACCACCCCGAAGCTGATGTTGGTGACGCGGTTGATGAAGGGCGTCCCCACCTGGAGCCGGTTGGTCGTCGAGGCCAACTGGAAGTCCACCGTACCCCAGGTATTGAGGCAGGAAACGGCGGCCTGGCTCAACTGCATGTTGAATTGGTAGTAATCCTGGGGGTCGTTCCCCACGCGCAGGAAAAGCACGTCCCCCGGCTGGTAGGCCCTCAGGTAAAGTTCAAACCGCAGGTCCTGGTAGTTGGTGAGGTCTATGCCCTGGCTGAAGAGCCGCGTGGCGTAATAAATAGGCGTGCCGTTGATGTCGCCGGAGGGTTGGAAGTCGGCCGAGGAAAGGTTATAGGTGACCTCCAGGGCCATTTGTGAGTAAAGGAGGGCGGACTGGTCCTGGCCCGCCTGCACGGTCACGAAATTCATGGTGGGCACGAAACTGGAGTTCTCGGCCTGGCTGATGGAATCCACGTCGAATTTGGACGGGTTGACCGTCACGCCCTGGGACTGGTTGGCCGTGGGGTCCACCTGCAGTACCCAAAGGTTTTGGGTGAAGTCGATGCTTTGGAAATAAACGTCCCCGCTGATCGGCGAGGGGCTGGCGCCGGTCATCCAGACGCGGGCCGAGCGGATGATGGTGGGGCTGGGCGCGCCCACGGTGTTGAAGAAATAGCTGATGCCGTCCGGGGTCGTTCCCGGGCCGGTGGAGGCGGACAAGTTGACGGGGATCTTCACCTCGTGCCACCCGGTCCAATTGGCATCGATGCCGTATTCGAAATAGGAATCCTGGTCGTTTATGATATTGGTCCCGTTCATGTTCTCGGTGACGTAGCTGGTGCCGCTTCCCACGCTGACCCCTTCCTGCGAGGTTTCTTCCCCCGGAAGCAGATAGGTGACCGATGCCGTGGAACTCCCGCCGGCCGACCAGGGATTGCCCTGATAATAGAAAGTCGGGATGGCGTAAAGGGGGTCGGCCGGAAGCTGGGGCTGGGCGAACTCGTTGGGATCGGAAAAGAAAGTACTGCCCTGAGCGGCAGTAGGTTGGCCGTTGACGTCCTCATCCAAGACCCCGAAATCCACCATGATCCATTTGGGGTTGCCGTCGTTGTAAACCCAGCTGTCGAAATAGGTCACGTTGGAAAAGTCCGCGCCGTTCGTGGAAATCACCGTTCTCAACCCCGCCCACCTCTGGCTGGTCAGGTTCGAATAGGGGAACTGCAATACCTGCACCGCGTCGTTGGCCTGTTGGGTTTCGGCGTAAACATTGCCGCCGTAGGCCGGGACATTGGTGTAGCTCAGGCCGTTGGCGCCGTTGGAGGTGCCGATGGTCTGGAAAACCACCATATTGCTGTTAGGGGCATTGGCGTTATAGAAACGGCACCGGTTGTTAGTGGGGTCGGCCCCCCCGTCATAGGTGACGTTGCCCAGGAAACCCACGGGCTCGGGGGGAGCGGAAACCAGCCAGGACGTCTGGTTCGTGGACAGGGCCGTGGCGCTGTCGATTCCCTGCATGTTGTCGATCATGGCCACGCCGTTTTCCCCGTTGGCGTTGTAGGTGTCGGGGTTGTAGTAGCTTTGCGCGACTTCCCCCGAAAGCTTGACGCTCAAGGGCGGCTTCCAATTCTCAAGGCCCGGGATGACGTCCGTGAGGGATTTCACGTCGTCCGGGGACAAGGTCAGGCGCGTGTCCGCGTCGAAAAGGGTCAGGGAGTCGGGCGTGGAGCCGATCTGGGGAACCTCCAGGGGCTGCTGGGCGTCGTCCTCCAGGAAGGTGGAGCCGATGAAGAAGTTGTCGGTAATGTCGTACTCAGCCCGGGCCCCCAGGATGTTGTTTTGGCCGGCGGCGCCGAAGGGAGAGTACTCATAGGTCACCACGATCTGGCTGTCCGGCGAGAGGATGCTCTTGTTGGGGAAATCCAGGGTGCCCGACGTATAGTCGATCATATAATCCACGTTGCGCGTAAGGCGCCGGCCGTCCAGGTACACCGACTCGCTTCCCTGGATGATGTTGAGCTGGCCCAGCGAGTAGTTGTTCGACTGGGTCTTGTAGCGGATATGGACGCTGTACTGGCTGGTGGGCGCCACGGTCTGGCAGTAGACGTCCGGCGGGTTGGCGCTGGAGCTGGAGCCTCCGGACGTGTCCAGGTTGGCGAAGGGCCGCTCCGGCCACAGGAAGGAGGTCGGCGCGGTGGAGGCCAGGAAATTGGCGTTGATGACCGTCAAGTAGTTGAAGTCCAGGTCCACGTTGTAGACCCAGGGCGTGGAGGAGCCCACCGTTGAGACGCCCTGCCCGGTTTGGAGGACCGTATTGTTGGTGGAAATGACCTGGAAAAGGAACCCCGGGTCGTCCTGGGGGGGCACGATCTTGTCGGTGCCCAGGTTGAAGAAATTGACCAGGTAAAGGGGCGAGCAGGCGATGGCGTTGGCCGAAGTCCAGCCGGTGGAATTGTTGTTGTCCTTGATCAGGTATCCCGGGTATTTCCCTGATTGACCCAAGGTTGGGTTCGAGACGGTAACCGGAACGCCCACCGCCCCACTGTCCGGCACGAACAGGCTGGTGGAAGGCACGGTCGAGGGAAAATTCGCCGTGTTGCTATTGTTATAAGCGTTCAAGCCCCGGTATTGGCCGTTTTGGTTTTGGAATCCCACGGCAATGCGGGCCGTGGAGGGCAGGGCCGTGATGAAGGTGATGATGCCCGTGGAATAGTCGATGGTATAGTCCCGCCCCGGCAGCCAATGCGCAAAGAGGTTGTTGGGCCCCCCGAAATTGGGCCCAGTGGGGTTGATCTGTCCCGTGCCCTGGTCCACCCATATTTGCTCGGTATTGGGCGCGGGAAGGGCGCCGTTGCCGCCGGTGGAGCTGTTGGACGGCGTTAAAACCTCCCTCGTGATGAGGTAATACTTGTTGGGGACGTACTGGATGTCCTGGATCATCTTGTCCACCTGCACGGTGTTGCCGGTGAAGGTTTTGGTGGCCGAAATGCCCTGGGTTTGCGCGAAGAAGGTGGTCAGGTTGAAGTTGTCGAACTTGAGCTTGGCCTCCAGCCCGAAGAGGTTCTTGCTGAAGCCCGCGAACTGGGTGTTGGGGAGCTCCAGCTGCAGGTCGCCGAACTCCACCTCCTGGACCGGGCTGTCCGCGTCGCCGTGGTAGGTGATGGAAATGACCTGCTTGGTCTGGTCCACGCCCCCCGCCCGGTTGACGTCACTGTAGTCCACGTTCACGTCCACGTTCTTCCCCACCTTGCCCAGCAGGTTGACCACCAGCTCCTGGTTGACCAAGGTGGTGTCCTGCTGCTGCGCGATGCCGTTCTCAACGGGCCGGTCGTAGAAATCCTGGAAGGACAAATCCGCCTCGATTTTCTTGTATCCCTGGATGGAAAGCGACGTGTCGGCCGGAAGTTGGAGGTTGATGATGTTCTTTTCCGGGATGGCCAGGACCTTTTCCGCCTCGGGCGTGGGGCTGGGGGCGGCCGCGGCTGATTCGGCTTGGGGGATCTCCATGCCATCGGGCGTGACCGCCAGCTCGTCCGAATCGGGGCTGGTCTTGCCGTAGGAATCGCTGGCGGTCACCACGTAGAAATAATCCTCCCCGTTTTGCGGGGAGGAAAGGGTGGTTTGGGTGCCGTCCAGGAAATAAGGGGCGGGAATGGGTTTGGTGTTGAGGCGCAGGTAACCCTCCCCCGGCGTGGTGGAGCGGTAGACGTCGTAAGCCGTCACCGGGCTGCCCGCCGGCGCCGCGTCCCAGGAAAGGTAAACCCCCTCCTTGAGGATCAGGACACTCAAACCCGTGGGAGCGGCGGGAGGGGGATAGCTGACCGGGCCCGCGGCGCCCGAAACCGAGCCGGAAAGCGGCGCTGAAACCGCCTGCCCCCCGCCCCCAGCCGCCGTGGCCGGGGCTGGGGCGGACCCGGGAACGGAGGCCGCGGCCGAAGGCGTGGTTTGGGCATTCAGGCTGTTGGACTGGGCGTCAATGGCGTCCAGGATCTTGATCTCTTCCTCGGGGCTTACCGTCAAATCGGAATCGGAAGCGGCGGCCGGGGAAGGCGAAACGGACGGCGTGGCCACAGGCGTCGTTTGTCCGCGGGCCCCCAACGGCGCGAGGAGCAAAAAGGCGGTTACCAGGCCCGGGAAGGCCCGTTGTTTCAAGCGTTGAAGGAGTGATCCGCCGGCCGACATTTAAAACCGCCCTCCAAAACCAATTTCGAGTTCTCAATTCCAAATTTTGAATTTTGATTCAAAGCCCGAGCACTTTCCTCAAATCCTCCAGCCTTTCGCGGCTCACCGGGAGGCGGGTTTTGGCCGGGTCGGACAAAACCGCCGTGTATTTTCGGTCTCCCTCGTGCTCCAGTTCCCGGAGGTAATCCAGGTTGATGATGGCGCTGCGGTGGATCCTCAAGAAACGGTTGGGGTCCAGCCTTTGGGCCAGTTGGTCCAGGCTGTCGTCGGACAACAGTTCCTGGCCGTCCACCAGCAGGGCCGCGTAGTGCTCGCGGGCCACGATGGCTGAAACCTGGGACGGCTCGAAAACGCGGTACTTGGATCCGCACTTGACCGCCATGCGCCTGCGGGCGCGGCCTTCCTCCAGGCGCTCGATGAGCTTTTGGAGGGGGGCGGGGGATCGGGGTTCCTCGCGCCGCTTCAGGCGGTCCATGGTTTCGGCCAACCTTTCGGGCGATACGGGTTTCACCAGGTAATCCAGGGCCGAAAGCTCAAACGCCTTCAGGGCGTGCTCGCTGTAAGCCGTCACGAAAACCACCGCCGGCCCCTTGTTCCCCCAGGCTTCCGCCACTTCCAGGCCATCCAACTCGGGCATTTCAATGTCCAGAAACGCCAGATCCGGGCGCAAGGTTTGGGCGTCCTGCAGGGCCTCCAAACCGTTGGCGGCCTCCCCGACCACCTCCAAGTCCGGGAAAGCGGAAAGCAGGCGGGCCAGCCGCGACCTCGCGGGAGCCTCGTCATCGACGATCAAAGCCTTAATCATGGATCCCCCCCAAAACCCATCAATTATTCATTGCCATTGGCCGCTAAGAGCGGCATGGACAAGCCGACTCTCGTGCCACCGCCTTGGCGGTGTGTTATCTCCAGCCGTCCCTCGGTTCCAAACCCCAGTTCCAGCCTCTTGCGGCAATTCTCCAGGGCCGTTCCTGAACCCGCGTAAGGTGAATTTCCAAACCCGACACCGTCATCCTCCACTGAAAGTTCCAGCCGACCGCCCGGCAAAGCCGCCCGAATCCAAATCCTCCCCCCCGCCGCGCGGGAAGAAAGGCCGTGCTTCACGGCGTTTTCCACAAGGGGCTGGAGCAAAAGAACGGGCACCAGGACCTGGGCGGGATCCAGCCCTTGTCCGATTTCGACGGAGGAGGAAAGCCGGGGCCCGAACCGGGCCTTTTCAATGTCCAGGTAGGTCCGGCAGAATTCCAACTCCTTGGCCAGGGAATGGTTGGATTTTCGGGTGGCCTCCAGGACCGCTTGGAAGAGGGTCGAGAGCTTCACCACCATTTCCTCGGCCTTGCCGGGGTCGGCGGGGATCAGGGCCGCCACCGTGTTGAGGGTGTTGAAAAGGAAATGGGGGTTCATTTGGTCCTTCAATTTATCCAGGGCCGCCTGGAGCCTTTCCTTTTCCAGTTCCTCCGCGCGGATTTGGCTTAAACGGGCCGAGTCCCGCAAATCCAAGAAGGAAATGAAAAGGAAACAGACCAGAAAAAGGGACCAAATCCAGGAAATCTCAGTGCCGTAGAACCGCCACTGAAACTCGAAGGGGATGGGTTCGCCAGGATAAAGGGAGTTGATGAAAACTAATATCAGGCGGTCCGCAATGTAAACCCCCAAAGGCGCCACGAAAGCCACGAACAGAAGATGCCAGGCCAATCCGTGCCGTGGAAGGTTTTTGGCCAACCATTGGGCCCAAACCCTTTCCATGAAACGATAGGCCTTTACAAGGGCCAACCCCGTCAAAACGGCGCAGGTGGCCTCAAAAAAACTCCATCCCCACCGGAAAAGGGATAAGGTCCAATTGCTCAAGACGAAACTGACCAAAAGGGTCCAAAGGGGGTTCCAAATCAGGAGAAGTTTGATGCAGGAGAGGAAAAAGGATTTCTCGAAATCAAGGAAGAGGATTTTTTTCCAGAGTTGGGTCATCCGCCATTCCCCCGGGTGCGCCGATCCGTCGGCGGCTGTTTTCTCCAACACCGGGTCTTCCCCCGGAGCCAAGCCCTTGTTTCCGGAGATGATAGCAACACTGGAATAATCCCAACGGCTTATTTTCACCTTTTGCAAACGGAGGGTCCTTTCACGGCCTAAGGAACCACTCCCTTCGTCAAACCACGAGGCCCCTTGGTCGATGGCCACCCCCCGAGGGGATGGCGGGGGATTCTTGGACTTAGCGATCGGAAAGGCACAATCCCCTTCTCCCCACTTTTCAAAGCGGGGAATTTACGTCAAAAGAACGCGGCCCCGCTATTCAAGCGTGGCCGCGTCGCCCAAGATCAGGATCAGTGGCGGTCGTTTCCCCGCTCAAACCAGTCCTAATCGCCCTTCGTTAAAAATATCCCAATCGGTGGACAAAAGGGCTCCGAATACGCGAAAGGCCGAAAAAGGCCACTGAACGGACATGGAACGGGCTGAACGCCGGTATTTTGAGGGAAAATCCCGTGTTATACTCGGCCCTTTAAAAGCAGCCTACAGCCCTTTGATGAACCCAGGGCCTAATAAAATCGCCATGAGCCTGCCGAATGGTTGACAGTTCACAGTCGGCAGCGGGGCTGGCGGCGTATGGTTTAAATCCTTTGCTGCGAACTGCCAACCGTGAGCTGCAAACTGCCTTTCAAGGATGCGAATTGAAAACCGTTTATCGCTACGTCCTCACTGAAATGGTCCCTTCGTTCCTGATGTGCGTCGCCCTCCTGACCTGCCTATTCATGACCAACAAAATATTGCTGATGCTGGACCTGGTGCTCAACAAGAAAGTCCCCTTCTTTCAGACTTTGGTGCTGTACCTGAGCCTGGTCCCCTTCATCCTGTCCATGACCATCCCCATGTCCATGATGGTGGGAACCCTCCTCGCTTTCGGACGGTTGAGCTCCGACATGGAGGTGATGGCCTTTAAGAGTAGCGGGGTCCATTTATTCCATTTGATCGCGCCGGTTTTGGCCCTGGGGCTCTTGATGACCGGCGCCATGCTGTATTTCAACGACAAGGTGCTGCCCGCGGCCAATTTCCTATTCAAGGAAACCCAGTTCCAAATCCTACAAAAACAGGCCAATTTGGCCATCCGGGAGAAGGTTTGGATTGACCAGTTTGAAAACTACCGGTTTTTAATCGACCACCAGGAACCCGACGGGTCCTTCTCCAACATCAAGGCTTTCAATTACTGGTCGCCCAAGGCCCCTCTCCAAACGACCGTGGCTAAAACGGGCACGCTGGTCAACGATCCCAACACTTACCAGGTTTTCTTCCACCTCAACAACGGCGTGATGAGCTGGGACAACAACAATTATCATACCTACAACCAGCTTTACTTCGACCGCTACATCATTCGCCTCAATTTCGAGAACCAGTTGTCCCGGCTGGCCGACATGAAAAAGGACTATGAGGAGATGGATTTGGACGAACTTTTGCGGGCAATCCCCCAGGAAATAGACCCGGGGCGGCTCAACCGTTTGAGGACGGAATATCAGAAAAGGCTGTCCCTGCCTTTCGCGTGCCTGGTGCTATCCTGGTTTTGCGCTCCATTGGGGCTTTGGACCAAATCCAAGGGTTTCATGGGCTTCGTCCTGGGGCTGGCTCTTATCTTCGTTTATTACCTCATGTTCATCCTGGGGGAAACCCTCAGCAACCAAGGGACGCTCAACCCTGTAGCCGGCCTGTGGGGGGCGGATATGATCCTGGCGGTATCGGGCGGCCTGCTTTATTACCTGGTGATCATGGAGCATTCGGCTTTCCGGCCCCTTCGTTCCGCTTTTCGCGGAGGCGGCGTCAGGAAAGAAACCCGTCGATGAAAGTCCTCACGAGGTACATCCTCGGCGAGTTCGCCAAGCCCTTCGTCTTGGCCTTGGTGGGATTCAGCGTCATTGTTCTTGTCGTGCAGGTCTTCAACGACATGCATTTGCTCATGGAGTTCAAGCCCGGGATTTGGGTGACCCTGAAATATTTCTCCCTCTTCCTTCCAGGATTCATGGTGCAGATACTCCCCATCGCCTGCCTGTTCGGAGTGCTTTTCTCCATGGGGACCCTTTCCCGGGGCAACGAACTGATCGCCATGCGGTCGGGAGGGGTGGATATTTACCGCATCGCCGTCCCCATTTTTTTCGCCGGCGCCGTCATCTGCGCCTTAAGCCTCTTGTTCAGTGAATTAGTCGTGCCAACGGCCGAAGCCCGCAAGCACCATACGAAGATGGTGGAAATCACCCACTATCCCGAGGAATCGGCATCCCTGTTCCGCCAGAACATCTCCATGGTGGGAGCCGATGGGCAGATCTATCACATCGGCTCATTTGACGGTTCCACCAACACCATGACCGACATCCTGGTGCTGGAATTCGACTCGGAAACGCGCCTCAAGGCCAGGCTGGACGCCAGGGTGGCCCGGTACGAAAACGGTCAGTGGGTGTTTTTCAGCGGCTACCAGAGGGCCTTCGACGACACGGGAGCGGAGATTTCGGACCAGCCTTTCGACCGTGCGGTCATCCCCCTCCCGGAAAAGCCTGCCGATTTCCTCAAGGCCCAAAAGGAACCCGGCGAACTGAACATGGTGGAACTGGCGGCCTACATCCGCCAGCTCAAGCACAACGGCTCGGACTACCACAAGGAGCTTGTCACCCTCTACCTGAAATTCGCCTCTCCCTTCGGCTGCGTCATCATGGTGATCCTGGGGGTGCCTTGGGGTTGGAGCATGCGAAAATACACCGGCGTCATCGCCAGCGTGGGCATCTGCACGCTGGTGGCTTTCGCTTACATCGGGGGCATGCAAATCGGCCAGCATTTGGGGGAATCGGGGGTGGTGTCCCCCTTCCTCTCCGTATGGATCGCCAACGTGATCTTCGCGGTCATTGGGCCCGTCCTGCTGGTTTGGAAAAACCGGTAACGGCAACTGGCAGTCGACAGCTCACAGTCCATAGCAAGGCTGTCACTGTGTGGGTTAAATCCTTTAAGGTGGACTGTCGACTGTCACCTGTAAACTGACTTACTGGTATTGGTAGCCGACCCCGTAGTCCCCCAGGGGATCGCCGTGGTTAATGTGGATATAGACCAAAAATAGGATCGAGAGCAGTAATTGGGCGGCCCAGAGCGCCGTTAAAAGGCTTTTTCCGCGGTCGGGGTCGGCGAGCGCCAGACGGGAGAGCCAAACCCACTCCAGCGGAAAGGTCATGATGAGATAGTGCCGGAAAATCTTGACGCAGGAAAGCGTCATGAGGAGGCCCGTCCCCCATAAGACCGAGTTCACGGCCAGCCCCGTGCCGGAGGCGGCCCTGAAATCCCACAAAAGTCCCCCTGCTTTCTGGGCCGAAACCAGAAGAAAACACCCACTGGCGACGATCACGAGATGCAGTAAAGCCACCATATAGGTCCCCCTTCCGTCAATCAGGGGGAAGCGCAAAAAATCCAGGAAATGGACCGTTTTGAGGCTGTAGGTGAGTCCTATCCCAAATGGATCAGTCAACCAATAAATCCAAAACTTCGGGTACAAAATCCAAAGCGGGCTTTCCCAGTTAAAACCGCCCCCGGACCCGGCGGCCAGGTATTGAAGCCAAGGGACCATCGGGACAAGGCCGATCAGGGAACCCGCCAGCCAGTATCCCCAGCGGGTCCGGGGGTCATGGAACGCCGTCCAAAGAAAAACGCCGGCGGCCAGGAAGAAACCCGACAGGTGGATTTGCCCCAGGCAAATTCCCAGCAGCCCCACCCAAAAGGCCCCGATCCGTTTTTGGCGGAAGTGCCAGGCGATCCAGAAAAACACGCAAAAAAGCGGGAGGGTGCATTGGGCCCAGATCTTGCGGTGGAAAAGCACCGCAAAGGGGTTCACCGCAGCGAAGGCCGCCGCCCATCGCCAGGCCCATCCCTCCTTCTCCGGCAGGATCCAGAGGCTGAAATAGGCCAGGACCAAAAGGGCGAGGATATTCAGGCCTTGGACGGCCCGAGCCAATTCCGGTGGGGTGGAAGCATGGGTGATTCGGGCAAGGGCCGCGAAGATCCAAACGCTCATCCCGGGATTTTTAATCTTGACCCCCGAATTCATCCCAAGGGCCGGCCAAGGTTGGGTGACACCGACCTCTTGGCTGGCCTCAAACATGTATCGCTCGTCACCCTTGTACTCGATGTCGCCCGGGAAGGAAAGCCGGAGGACCGCTCCCAGGACCAATGCCAATAGCAGGAAAAACGGCCAACCTTGGTCGCCGAATCGGTTGGTTGTCCCCGTCATGGTTCCACGCGTTCCTCAAACCGCCAGGATGAAGATTCGGTTTTTTTCAGCCAAGGCAAGGGTCTTCCCGCGGTCGATCAGGAAGCTTTTTCCCGCCTCCACGACGATCCCCTTGGCCTTGGCCCGGATCATGCTTTGAAGGGTGCGTGGACCGAGGGTGGGGATATCGAAGCGCCAGTCTTGTTGGGGACTGGCGACCTTGATCGCGACGGTTCCTGGGCCGGCCCAATGTCCGGCGCGTCGGATGGCCTCATCCGTGCCTTCCATGCCTTCCACGGCGGCCACCGCATTGCCCTTGACCACCAGGGTCTGCCCGACTCCCTCCCGGGCCAGCACACGAGCCCGCTTGAGGCCATAAGCGATGGAAGCGATGGAATCGCTCTTAGCTCGGGTGTGGGTTGCCCAGCCCTTTTGGATAACCGATTCCTCCATAAAGGTTCGGACATCTAAAAGCTCGACCCCCGCACGGCCTAATTCTCCGGCCACAGCCTTGAGCAGGGCTTCGCCCGACCGGTCCTTCAGGCGGCTCCAAAGTGAAAGGGCCTTCCAGTCCAGGCGGAGGTTTTTAAATAAGCGGGAATGTTGGACCTTGCCGTGCATGACAGCACGGCGAACGCCCTGTTCTTTGAAAAAACGGATCAGGGAGCCCAATTGGCCGATGGAGATCCAGTTGACCACGTTGCACTGCCTTTCAAGGGAAACGGGGGCCGAGCCCCGGAGGGCGGCCGTACGGACCGAAAATCCCCGGCGTTGGGCCTGGCGGGCGAAAAGAAGGGGAAGTTCCCCGCCTCCGGCGATCAAGCCGATCACGGGCGAGGTCGCCATCTTTAACGGACAATCCCACGGGTGGAGGATTTAAGGAATTCGATCAGATAGTGGATCTCCTCAAGGGGGGGGAAGTCGGCGGAAAGGACTTGGACGGCTTCTTTCAAGGTCAGGTTTTGCCGGAAGATGACGCGGTGGGCCTTTTTCAACGCCTCGATGGTTTCCTTGGGGAATTGGTTGCGCTCCAGGCCGATCTGGTTCAAACCGTAGATCTTCAAGGGCTCATCGCCGGCAATCATGAAAGGCACCACGTCCTGGACCACCCGGAAACCGCCGCCAATCATCGCGTGTTTCCCGATCCGGACGTATTGGTGGACGGGTGTTCCCCCGCCTACCGTGGCATGGTCCTCGATGACCGCGTGCCCCCCCAACATCACGCCGTTGGCCAGCTTCACGTGGTTTTGGATGACGCAGTTGTGGCCCACGTGGGACTGGATCATCAGCCAATTGTCGTTGCCGATGACCGTCCTGCTGCCCTCGCCCGTCCCGGGATTGATGGTGGCGTATTCGCGGATGACGTTCTCATTCCCGATCTCCAGGAAGGTTTCTTCGCCATGATACTTGACGTCCTGGGGTTCGCTGCCCACCACTGCACCCGTGAATATCCGGTTTTTCTTGCCAAGAGTGGTGCGTCCCGTAATGACGCAATTGGAGCTGATGGAAGTGCCGGCCCCGATCGTGACGTCACCGTCCACGATGGAATAGGGGCCGATGGAAACCCCCTCTCCCAGACGGGCCCCGGGATCCACGATGGCCGTAGGATGAATCTTGAGGGCAGAAACAGGCATCAGTTTTTATCCTCTTCCGGTCCCTGCTCCACGATGGCACTCGTAATTTCCGCCTCAACCGCCAATTGGCCGTCCACGAAAGCCTTTCCCTGGACCTTGGCGATTTTGGACCTTCGGAAAACCACATCAACCTCGAATCGGATTTGGTCCCCCGGGCGGATGACGCGCCGGAACCGAGCGTTCTCGATACCGGCCAAGTAAAGCCCCTTCCCTTTACTTCCATCCTCAGTGAGAAGGGCGGCGCCGCTGGCCTGGGCCATCGCCTCAATCACCAGGACCCCTGGCATGACCGGGTTGCCTGGGAAATGGCCCTGGAAGAAGGGTTCGTTAATGGTCACGTTTTTAACCGCTACAATCCTCTTGTTGGGAATAGCTTCCAATATCCGGTCCACCAGCAAAAAGGGATACCGGTGCGGCAGGATTTTTTGGATTCCGATAATGTCGAGCATGGTTCCCTCTTTCAAGGCAGGTTTTGTGCCGGAGCCGCCTTTAGCGGCCTGTTTTAAGATAGCCTTCGCCAATTCCACGTGATAGCGGTGCCCGGCTTTTTTTACGGTGACTTTCGCCCACAAAGGGCGGTTCAGAAGGGTCAAATCCCCCAGCAAATCCAGTGTCTTGTGCCGGACAATCTCGTCCTCGTACCGGAAGGGGCCGTTTAGGACGCCGCTCTTCCCTAGGACGATGGCGCAGTCCAAGTTGCCCCCCTTGATGAGTCCCTGGCGGCGGAGCTGTTCCACTTCCTCCTCGAAACAGAAAGTCCGGGCCCGTGCCAATTCATCCTCAAAACTCTGGTCGGGAAGCCGGAATGTCCTTTTTTGGTTTTCCAAGCCGGGATAGGGAAAGGAGGTTGTGACTTCCAAGTAAAGCCCTTCCGCAGGCTCGGCCCTCAAGGTCGTTTCCCCGAAATTCAATTCGATGGGCGCTGTGACCCGCAGGGGTTCCACGCAGCTTTTTTGCCGCTGGAGGCCCGCTTTTTTGAAAAATTCACAAAAAGGGGCCGCGCTGCCGTCCAGGATGGGCATTTCCTCCGAGTCCATCTCCACTTGAAGATTGGTGATTCCCAGCCCTTGGACCGTGGCCAGGAAATGCTCAATGGTATGGATGACGGCGTTTTCCCCTCCCGCCAAGGTCGTGCCCCGTTGGGTGCTGAAAACCGCCTCCGGGGAAATCGGAATCTCGGTCCTCAGGTCGGACCTAAAAAATCGCAGCCCCGAACCTTCCGGCAAGGGGGAAACCGTTACGCGGCATTTTTTCCCGGTGTGCAGGCCCACGCCCTCAAAGGCAAAGGGTTTGGCGATAGTGGTTTGGGTTGGAATCGCCGTCTTATTTCCCATGGGATTCCTTTCCCCGTAACCCGTGGAGTTTTTCCAGGGCCTTTTCCAGGTTTCGGATGCGCTTCAGGAGTTCGGGCAATTGGCGGTAGGCGGCCACGTTTTTCATCTCAACGGACATCTCACAGGAAGGCGACCCCCAGTAAACACCTTTTTCCAGGATATCCTCCATCACGCCGGTGCGGGTGGCCAAGGTTACATGGTCGCCGATGTGGAGGTGGCCCGCCAGCCCCACCTGGCCGCCCATCACAACGTGGTTTCCCACTTGGGTGGACCCTGAAATGCCGCTCAAGGCCGCCATGACCGTGTGGCGGCCGATCACCACGTTATGGCCGACCTGGATGAGGTTGTCCAGCTTCGTCCCTTTGCCGATGCGGGTGGTTCCCAAGACCGCCCTGTCCACACAGGTATTCGCCCCCAGCTCCACGTCATCCTCAATGACTACGTTACCCACCTGGGGGATCTTTCGGTATCCCTCGCCTTCGGGAGCGAAGCCGAAGCCGTCCGATCCAACGACAGCCCCCGGTTGCAAAATCACACGGTCGCCTAGGACGCAATTCTCTCGGAGGGTCGTGTTGGGGTAAAGCAGGCAGTCCTCGCCCACTACGGCATCCTCGCCCACATAAGCTCCGGAATAAAGCACGCTGCGCGCTCCCACGCGGGCGCCCGCCGCCACCGTGGCTCCGTTCGCCACGCAGGCTCGGGGATGAACCGATGCCGTAGAATCCACCCAGGCGCCTTTTCGAATGCCCGGCGCCGGTGCCTTCGGGGGGAAAAAGAGGGAGATAACCTTGGCCAGGGCCGCATAGGGGTTGGAAGCTAGCAAAAAAGACTTGTGAACCTTTGGGATCGCCTTGTCGCATAGGATAACCGGGGCAAGGGTACTTTCCACTGCCTTGACGTAACGGGGATTGGTGAGAAAGGTCAGGTCGCCTTCCCGGGCCGAATCCAAGGGCGCCACCCCCGTCAAACGAATGGAGCCCTCCCCCTCGAAGGTTGCGCCGATCTCCCGGGCCAGGTTTTCCAGAGAATAAGAAATGCCCTTGCTTACCAACCCTGCTCCTTAATCATTTGGGGAAAGGTGTTTCCTTGCGCCACCGGTCTTCCCAGGCCTGCGCGGGAAGGACGGGAAGGAAGGTCCGAACCATTCATGCCGGTCATGGACGTAACCAAGCCGCTTCAGAAACATAGCCGGAACGGCCATTGGATTTTCCAGGGTCAAACCGGTCGAAGATGGCCCCACCCACGGTTATTTCGAGCCGCTGTCCGAATTGCCATTACCGAAAGTTTTCAGAATGTCGTCGGTCAAATCAACCGCATCCTTGGCGTAAACGGTCTTATCTTGGTCCAGGACCAAGTCGATCCCCTTGTCCTTGGCCACGCCGGCAACGATCACCTTGATCTTGTCCACGATATCCTGGGTCATTTCGGATTCCTGGTTCATCAATGACTTTTGTGCATCATTCTGGGCCTGCTCCAAGGTCGCTTCCTTATCCTGAAGTTCCTTTTGCTTTTCGGCCCGTTCCTTCGCGGAAAGGACGGAGGAATCACTCAAATCGCCCTTTAAGTCCTTCACTTCTTCGGCCATATCCTGCAAATCGCTCATTTTCTTTTGTTCAAGGTCCTTGAGCTTGTCCTTGGCTTTCTGCGTCCCCGGATAGCTATTGAAGAGTTTTTGCATGTCCACGACCGCGATCCTCAAATCCTTGGCGGAAACCGTCGAAGCGGCTAAAAGGCAGCACGACAAAGCAATCCAGCGCATAAACGCTCCTTGTTTTAATCGGCCCCTTCCACGGCGGCTTCGGAATCTTCCCAAGGGAAGGGATTTACCAAGCCGGGAGCCGGAAATAGAACGCAAATCTTACACGAATTGAGGCGGGAGGACAAGGAAGGTTTCGGAACCGCCGGGAAATGGGGTTTTTGGGCCCATCACCCGCCGGCCACCTTTAGGAAGGTATCCAGCGTTTCACGGAAATGGGGATGCATTGACAAGAAACGCAGGCCGTACTCATAACGTCCTTGATTTGGAAAATTCGCGTGGTTGGCGCGCACGACCTCGGCTTCCGCCCTTAAGACCTGCTTGAATTCCTCCAAAGGGAATTCCACTTCGATTTGGGAGTCGATTTCCAGGTAATTCTTCGTAGAAAGGAAAAAACCGCTCCGGCTGATGTTCGACATCAAGTTGTTGCCGTTGTGAAGGTCGGCTTCGGGAGGTTCCCCATCCGGGGACTTTAAAAGCCGAAAACGGACGTGGATCCTCACGGGATATCGGGGCGCAACACGTTTGTCGGGAGAAAAGGGTGTACCCATGGATCAGGTGCCGCCTTTTAGGTAGTCTTCCAGTTTCTTCAAATCTTCCTCATAAACGGGGATAAAGCGGATTCCTGACCGAAAATCAGCCCCGGTTCCGTTCCTTTTGCTCCAAACCACTTTTGCCACCGACCTTACGCGGGCCCCGCCTGGAATGTCAAGTTCGATTTCCAAGACTTCCCCCTGCCGGAAAGACACGGGTGAAACCACTTGAAGGCCTCCCAAACTGACGTCCTGAAGCTTGGCCTTCAACCTTAAAGCCTGGTCTTGGACGTCCTTTTCCAGCTGCTCCAATTGGAAAACCTTGTAACACACAGGGATCGAAAGGATGATGCGGTTGGCTTTTCGTTTTTCGAGTTTTACGGCTGGATCGGTCATAGTTTTTACTCCATGCCGTCCAAGTGGGAAAAAAGCGGCGGGCGCTGCAGGGCCGCGCCTTTCAGGAAGGCGGAAGGGTGTCAAAGAAACAGGAGGACCACCGTCACCACGGCCGTCGCGCCGACCGCCAGCACTTTGACCGTACCGGAAGAATCCTTGCTTTTATCTTGCTCGTTGCTGATCTTCAACGCGTCAAAGGGACGGCCGTAGCTCCAAAAATCCTCTTGTTGAATCTTTGGCTTTTCCTGGTTGACGGCGCCGGCAGGGGCGCCCGCCACGGTGGTGGAAACCTGGGGCTGTCCCGCGGGCATTCCCACGTAAGGCATGAAATTGATTCGTCCCAAGCTGGCGTTAAAAACGCCGTCATAAATGGTGCGTGCGATCTGTTGGCTATCCGTCACGCGGAAATCGTTATTGGGCGCATCCAAAGGTTTTGCCGAATAATTGACCATGTTGAATTTCAAATTACTGTAGATTTTGTTCCCGGAAATGGTAGGGGTGCCGAAGTCCTTAAAATAAAAACCATAATTGTTATTGTAAACTTCGTTATTTGAGATGACCGGACTTGCGGTTTCCGCCATTAAACTAATTCCATATCCATTCGCGGTGATTCGATTGTTGGTGATTTGGGGCTGGGAGTTGGCGTAAATTTCAATTCCTGTTCTGGCTCCGTAAATGGCGCATTGGGTAACGGTGGGAGAGGCTCCGTTACAAATGATTCTTCCTCCTTTAACCAAACAGTCTTGCAGAAGGCAATTATTGGAATCGGAATTCGCGAAATAAATGGCCCCCCACAAGGAACCGGTGGTCGCCGGATTGAAGGATATCGGCGCGGCAGGATCGCCAACGGCCTTGAGGCCTCCATAAATCACAAGGTTGGTACCGGAACCCACTTTACCGTTCGTCGCGGCGGCGAGCTGCACCTCAACACCGGGATCGATGGTAAGAATGGCCCCCTTGTTCACGATAATGTCATTTTGAAGCACATAGGGACTATTTCCCTTTGTCCATTCGGTGGAAGCCGAGATGTTGTCCTTCACATAGGTAGGACCTGCGGCCGTAGCCAATCGACAACTGATCAAGATGGGCAATCCCACAAGGTAATATGCGTTTTTGTTCATGGAAAATGGCCCCTTTCAACTTTGATCTAAGGTAGGCATGTCAAGAAAGCCGGGACTTCAACCAATCCTCCCTTAGCCTGGGGACACAAAAAGACAATCTAAGTGGAAGCGAAGGTTGGAAAACTGATTTAGTTTAACAAAAGCCCTAATCTTTTCAAAGGTTAAACTGTCCGGTTTGGTTTCGAGATATCCGCATAAAATTTCTAACGACAAGTTTTATATAAACTAAACCGACATAAAACGTTAAATCAATGGAAGAGAATAGTGGAATGCTTTCATCACTTTATGATGTATTTCATCTTTTAAAACAAAAAAGGGCTCGCCAATCAAGTCAGGCTCAACGATTATCATTAAAAATAAACTGGTCCAACATTTGGCTTTTTAAAGTATCCCCTAGGAAAACATCAACTTTTAGGGCCTTGGCCTTCCACCTTTTGTTTGAGTGAGGTCAGGCTTTTCTTAAAAGGTACCGCCCATCATTTTGTCCATCCTCCTTCGCCCTGGCATCCTCCTTCACTCTTCGACTTCGCCAAGGATGCGGGGACAATCTTCGCCTACTTCAAAAAAATTAAAGGATGCGAAGGTTGGTGGAGGTGGTGGAAATCGAAAACGCTCCATTCGTTACCCAAAACACCGTCAAAGCCGTTTATTTACGATCAATCTACTCTAGGGCGGGGCGGTTAGTCCACTTGAACCAAGTTCACGCAATATCACGCAAGTTCACTGTGGGTAGCCCAAGCTTGGGCAACTTGGGCAATCAGGAACCCATTTAATCTAGGTTTCTCTCCCTTTCAAACTCTTTCTTAACTTCAAGGATCATTGGCGGGATAGCGGTAATAAATGAATTCCAACCGCCTTTGATATTACCCGCTGTATATGAATCGTTTTGAGTGGGATACTTCCCTGTTCCGGTAGCCGCCTTATTAAGTCTGGCCCATTCCAAGAGGTTGGCCTTTTCAATAACCAAATACTTTCTAATATGTTTCAAAACGTTATTGGTCTTGTGGTCAAAGAAATCCAATTGATCTTTAATCGTTTCATCAAGGGTATCGGTTTGTAAATGAACATCGGTATACATTAGCAAACTTGGATTTTCACGACAGAATGCTGCTATAAAATCCAATTCAACTATTAAAGATTGAATGAGTTTTAGTTTCTTGGCTCTTAATTCTCTGCGGTCTCGCCACCTGTCCAACTCGAAAGCCAGTAATACCCCTAAGACCGTTGCTCCAAAGGTAAAACCGAAGTCTATCCACTCCTTGCCCCAATTGACCTGTTCCGCTGGCATTCATCCACCTCCGCCAAGACCCAATTGGTTTTTTAAATACTCAACTAACAGCGGGTTAACAATTCCCGTTTGAACACCCTTTACCAAATTCCAAATCTTTCCTAAAACGGTTTTGGTAAGAGTCGGGTCCGGCTTGGAAAGTTTCTTTTGTGCTTCCAACATTTGGGTATTGGCCTCAAGGTCACCTTTAATGCTTGGATCAAGGTTAGGGTTCCTAGCCAAGTCCATCAAAAGAGCTACTAACATTTCCAGTACAGGACCGGTAATCCCTTCTTGGTTGTGGACTTCCTGAACCGCACCGGGGCTATTTTGAATCATTTGGGAATGGTTCAAATGGTAGTGGTTGTTGGTTACAACTTGAGGGACTTGTTCTTGCGTCCAATACGGTGCTGTCGGAACATGTTTTTGTTGAGACGCCTTCGAGTTTATTTGGTCAAAAATCGCGGCTTTGATTTCGGGATTCATAGCTCCCAAAGCCGACAACCTCTCTAATTCATGTTTTCGTTTCTTTTCTTTTTCAGCTTCTTTTAAATCATAAGCCATTTGGTAATAGTCGGGCTTTCCCCAAGGGTAAGGTTCCCCGCAATATTCACAAGCCTTGGGAACTGGACGATCTTCGATTGTGGCCGCACCTGCCGAATGTTCCGAATGCGAGTTACCCGGTATAATCCTGTGGCAGCTCGGACATTGAAAAATGGTGGGTGTTTTTTCTGTGTGGTTGGTGCAAAAGGCTTTGCGTTCTTGGGGTGCCCAATAATAAAACTCAGTTATCTTGCAACCCTTCAAACAAACCTGCATTGCGTCCAATTGGCCTTCCGGCCATTCCCCTGGTTCATATTCTTCTAACATCTCAGGCGCCCTCGCTATAGGTAGTTCATTCCAACAGTTAGTGTAACAATAAGATTTATTTACTTTTTGTCACTGGATTAACGCCAACACTAATGATAAAGGCGGCGGGATAAATCCCACCACCTAATAGGCTGGTTCTCTTGATTATTTGCTAATTTTTCGGGGACGTGGGATTAATCCCACCTTTTATTCTGTTTTGCGAGGAAAAACCCACTGGTTGGAATACAAAATTGGGCAACCAGTGGGCAACCCAGGAAGGTTATCTAAAACTGGCCCTAAAACCCCTTGGAAATGGGGTACAAAAATGGTGGAGGTGGTGGGAATCGAACCCACGTCCTGAAAAACATCCGTAATGGGCCCTACGTGCGTAGCTCAGGAAAGAGTCTCGCCCCCCGCTCGCTCCCGAGCGGCCGGCGGAGAGCCAGCCCCGTTGGTTCTCGTCCGTCCATCGGTGGAACAAGCCTGATCCGGACCAGCCTACTGCTTACGTTCCATCCCCCTAATAGGCATCAAGGGCGGAACGCTAACCGCTTAAGCGGCCAGAGCTAACTGATTGTCGGCAGTTAAACCGTTGCCATGTTTGACGAGCGATGGCGCCTCGACACGCACCCAAAAGTTCAGTTTCCCAGTCGAAACCGGTCACCCCCGTGAATTTTGCTCCGTAAAATTCACGGAGCAATTGAGCGTTTGATCAGGTGGACAGTTGAAAGGCTAAACGCGAAATGGCGGTCACCTGTTCCACTGATCCGCTATTCAGATTTTATTGAACGTGATTTTAAGGTTTTATGCCCAATTTCTCAAGAATGGCAGGAATGTCCGCCAAATTCACGTGCTTTAACCAGAGATTATCGGGATAAATCAGCACATTGGGTCCTTCCTCACAGACGTCCAGGCACTTGCTCTTGGAAACCCGGATACGGCCCGCTTGGCCGGCGGTTTTCACGGCTTCCTTCAGTCTCTCCGAAATCTCCTTGCCGCAGAAGGTGCTGCCGCAGGAAACCCGCTCCCCGTCGGGCCGTTCATTGATACAGACGAAGACATATTTTTCAAACGCGGGCTTAGACGCTTCCAAATCCCTTCTCCTTGAATCTCTTAATACGCCTTTGGACTTTTGCCATGGCAAAAGTATCCAAAGCTCACAACTCAAAACTAGGAACTCATAACTTTCCTTTCTTATTCTCCCATCACCTTAATGATTAACCTCTTTTTGCGTTGGCCGTCAAATTCGGCGTAATAAATTTGCTGCCAGGGGCCAAAATCAAGTTTCCCATCCGTCACCGGAACGACCACTTCATGGTGGACCAGCAGGCTTTTTAAGTGCGAGTCTCCGTTGGTTTCACCGGTCAAATGATGCCGGTAGTTCTCGCGGTAAGGCGCCAGTTTCTCAAGCCATTCGTCGATGTCGGCGATCAATCCATCTTCCGCGTCATTGACATAAACTCCGGCCGTAATGTGCATGGCTGACACCAAAACCACACCTTCCCTGATTCCGCTCTTTTTCAGTACCTTCTCAACATCGGAAGTGATGTTGAGGTAGTCTCGGTGTTTTTTCGTGTTGAACCACATATATTCGGTCAGGAACTTCATTCTTATCTCCTATTCCACCAAAACGAGGACAAGACCCAGGATAAGCAATATAGCTCCGAAACCCCTTCCCTTCCAATCGTGGCTTTCCTTCAAATGAAAATAGCTTAGGAGGAACCCCACTACGAGGTTGATCCGAACCAGCGGGCTCATGCGGTTCAAAGGGGCTAGGAACATCGCCATATAGAAGAACCATGTCGCCAAGGCCGATCCCACCGCCAGATATCGATAGGTCCAAACATTTCCCATGATTCTACCAAACTCCTTTACCGGCCTTTCCCGAACGGAAATCATCGTGCAAAAAACGGCGCCCATCGTAAAAGAAACGCAGGCATGGGTGATAGGATCGGCTAACCCGATGACCGCCTTGCTGAAAAGGCTACAAAAGGTTCCGATGACCGAGGCTAAAAAGCCCCACCAGGACCAGTGCCCCCTGTAATAGAGCCAGAGTATGCCGACGACGACCAGCCCCACTCCCATCCCCAAGGAAAGGCTGATGGTTTCCCCGAGTAAAAAATGCGACGAGAAAAGGATGAACAGGGGCGTGATATTGCTCAAGGCGTAACTGGCGTAATAATCCTTCCGGGCCCCCTTGGCCAAGGCCCACATGCTCAGGGATTCGAACACGCCGCTTAATAAAGTGAAGGTCCACCAATAGGCCGATGCCGGGCGCCAATGGGCGATGGCAAATGGCACGAGGAGGATAACCACTCCCCACCGGACCGAAGCGGTAAAAGGGAGTGCGCCTTCTTTCTGGACTTTGGCTTTGATCCACGCCGTCCAAAGGGCGTTGAAAACACCTGAGCCCAAAGCGTAAATAGCCCACATCATGCGAATGCCACCAGGAGAAGTCCGGCAAAAATCAGTCCTCCGCCCAAGGCTTTGGATTTCCAGCCGTTTTTTTCCTTTAGTAGGTAATAACTAAAAAGAAATCCGAAAAGAAGGTTGGCCCGAACCAATGGATTGATTTTGGAAACCGGGGCGTATTTCAGGGCCACGTAAAAAAGGATAGAAGCGATAAAAGATAAGAAGGCAACCGGCAATACGCCCTTCCAATCCCTTAGATTCATCCTCCGCCTTCCCTTATGGCCCTGGGGCTCCAAATACTCCAATGGGATCAGCGCCAGCGCCCCCACGAGGAACGACCAAAAGGTGAAGAAAAGGGGTGGGGCGGCCCGAAGCGCCTCTTTGCTGAGGATTGCCGCTACGGTCGAAAACAGGGCCCCAACCAGTCCCGGCCAGGACCAACGGCCCAAGCGGTGAAAGATAAAAGCCCCCAGCGCAATCAAGGTTCCGCCCAACACCAAAATCGGAGGTTGGGGTTCGGAAAGAAGAAGCGGAGCGGCCAAGACCGTGAAAAAGGGCGTAAGGTTGTAAAAAGCATAGGTTGAATAATAGTCTTTTTTGACTCCGGTCGTTAAAAGCCATATGCGCCCCCCTTCAAGCACACCCGAAGCCACGGTGAAGGCCCACCATCTCCAGGATGTCATCCAGGACCATTGGAAAACAGCAAAAGGCAATAGCAGGAGGCAGGTCTGGATACGGAAGGCCATGGTGAATTCGCGGGCCGAAAGGTGTTCGAGGAGTTTCTTGGAAAGGGCGGACCAGAAGGCGTTGAAAAAACCGGCCGCCACCGCCATCACAAGCCAAATCACTGAAAGACTCTTACCACAGAGTTACACAGAGTGAACAGAGTTGAAAAGATTTTCAATTTATTTTCGCCTTACTCCGAGTAACTCCGTTAACTCTGTGTTTCAAAGGCTTTCATTGAATTGGTTCTTCATCGAACTGGGTCTGGTCGTTCAAGACCCACGACCTCATTGAAGCAAACTTACCCTTTGGGATCGACATGATGACGTAGGAAAAGCCGGGCCAGGCCGCCTGCCGGTCGGTTTCGGAGGCCTTGTCGGGGTGGTCGGGATGGGAGTGAAAGATACCCACCACGTCCAGGCCCTTTTGTCGCGCCAAAGCCTCACCCTTCATATAATCCTTCGGGTCCATGTCATAGCGTGTTTCGGGCTTGAGCTTGTTCAGGTTCCCACACTCAAAAACTTCTGTGACCATGCGAGTGTCATCCGCCTTCCCCAGCATCAGGCCGCAGATTTCATATGGATAGCCTTTTTCGCCAATGGAGATCATCTGGGCTTTAGCTTTTTCTTTAAATATAATCAATGTCTTCTCCAAACATTAAAACTATCCCAAAGATAATCGCCGAGAGATTCATCCGTCTTATTCCCAAACCCTGGTGGATAGATACTTGTCCCCTGAATCGGGGAAAACAGTGACAATGCAACCCTTCTTGATCTGTCTGGCTAGCTGAACACAGCCCGCCATGGCGCCGCCGGAGGAAAGACCCACCAGAACCCCTTCACGCCGGGCCAGTTTCTTGACCCATTCATAAGCCTCGTCGGTATCAATCGGTATGTTTTGGTCGTAAGCCTTGGGGTTGTAAATGCCCGGAACGATTGAGGAAGACATGTGTTTCAACCCCTCCAACCCATGGAACGGCTGGGAAGGTTCTAAGGCGACGACCTTCACCGGGGGTTTGATTTCCTTGATTCGCTTCCCCGTTCCCATCAAGGTTCCGCTGGTGCCGATGGTGGCGGCGAAATGGGTGATCTTATCCTTCATGTATTCCATGATTTCCTCAGCCGTAGTGAGTTCATGGGCTTGGGGATTTTCAGGGTTGTTGTACTGGTCTGGGACGAAATATTTCCCAGGGTCTTTCCGGTAGAGTTCCCGGGCTAAAAGGATCGCGCCATCCGAACCATCCATCTCGCTGGAATAATGGACTTCGGCGTTGAAGGACTTGAGAATCCGCTTGCGCTCGTCGCTGACATTGGCGGGGACCGCCAGGGCGACCTTGTAACCCAGGGCCGCCCCGATCCAAGCGTAGGCGATGCCGGTATTGCCCGAAGTGGCGTCCAGGATGGTCTTATCCTTGGTGAGCTTCCCCGTTCGGATTCCTTCCTGGATCATGCGGAGGGCGGGACGGTCTTTGACCGAGCGGCCGGGATTATAGGCTTCCAGTTTGGCCCAAATCTCAACACCCGGCACGTCATGGCTGTCGATCTTGAGCAGGGGCGTTCGCCCCACCAGTTCCGTGACGCTTTCATAAATGCGGGGTGGATTGGAAACCGAAGTCGCCACAACAACCTCCAAAAGCATTCACCGCGAAGGCGCGCAGAAAGACAAAACTCTAATCTAAAACCTCAATTATTCAACCATTCAACATAAAACAGCTTGCTGCTTTCGCGTTCTTCGTGACTTCGCGGTTCATACCGCCTTTACAGGTTGTAGAACACTTCCCGGCCGATGAACTGGGCCGCGTCGCCCAGTTCCTCCTCAATGCGCAGAAGTTGGTTGTACTTGGCGATGCGGTCGGTGCGGGAGGCGGAACCGGCCTTGATCTGGCCCGCGTTGGTGGCCACCGCTATATCGGCAATGGTCGTATCTTCGGTCTCTCCCGATCGGTGGGAAACGATGGCGGTATAACCCGCTTTTTTCGCCATCTCGATGGATTCCAGGGTTTCCGTCAGTGTGCCGATCTGGTTGACCTTGATGAGGATGGCGTTGGCGATTCCCTTCCCGATGCCCGCTTTTAGCTTTTCCGTGTTGGTGACGAAAAGGTCGTCGCCCACAATCTGGATTTTCTTTCCCAGCTTGTCGGTCATCAGCTTAAAGCCGTCCCAGTCGTTCTCGTCCAGGCCGTCCTCGATGGAAATGATGGGATACTTGTCGCAGAGCGCGGTGTAAAACTCAACCATCTGCTGGCTGTTCTTTTCTTTTTGGGCCTCGGCCTCCAGCACATATTTCTTGCCCGCCTTATCGAAGAAGCTCGATGAAGCCGCGTCGAGCGCGATTAGGACATCCTTGCCGGGCGTATAACCCGCCTTTTTAATGGCTTCCATGATGACCTGCAGGGCTTCCTCGTTGGACTTCAAGTCGGGCGCGAAACCGCCCTCGTCGCCCACCGCCGTGTTCAGATTTTTATCGTGGAGCACTTTTTTAAGGGAATGGAAGACCTCCGCGCCGATCTGGAGGGCCTGCCGGAAAGTTTCCCCTCCCACGGGCATGATCATGAATTCCTGAAGGTCCACGTTGTTGTCGGCGTGAACCCCGCCGTTGATGATGTTCATCATGGGGACCGGAAGCAGGTGGGCATTGGAGCCGCCAAGGTAGCTGTAAAGTGGCAGCTTGCAGGAAGCCGCAGCCGCTTTGGCGGCCGCCAGGGATACGCCGAGAATAGCGTTGGCACCCATCTTGGCCTTATTCGGAGTGCCGTCCACCTCGATCATCAAGGCATCCAAAGCCCTTTGATCCGTGGCGTCCATCCCTTTCACCTTGGGCCCGATCCTGGCGTTCACGTTGGCAACGGCCTTCAGAACACCCTTGCCGCCATACCGCTTTTTGTCGCCGTCCCGCAGTTCCACCGCTTCGTATTCACCGGTGGAAGCGCCCGACGGGACGGCCGCGCGGCCCAAGGTTCCGTCTTCCAAAAGCACTTCCACTTCCACCGTGGGGTTTCCACGGGAATCCAGGATTTCACGGCCCTTCACATCGGCAATTCGGCGGCTCATGCTGCCTCCTCAAGAGCTGGTTAAAACTGGTTTAAAGGAGCGACGATTTTACAGGCGGGCCGCCGTAACCCGCAAGCGTTTCCCTTTTTAATCCCAAGGGAAGGCGGAAATCATGCCGGATCAGAAAGAATCCAGGTCATTGAAGACCAGTCCCGTGACAAGCTTGGGATAGAAGTAAGTGGATTTCTGGGGCATTCTTTCCTGTTTCAAGGCCACTTCCCGAAGTTGCTCGATGCGGGTCGGGTTCAAAAAGAAGGTCGCGGCGAATTCCCCTGTCCGTAAACGCTCCACCGCCTCCTCCGCTTTGCTGGTGAAGGCAATCTCGTGCTCCACCTTTTCCTTGGTGATCCCAAAGAAGGGTTCGAGGATGAGGCGGTGCAACAAGGTCACGTCCAATTTCTTCTGGGCATCGGAAACATCCTTCAACAGAGGGGATTTCACTACCGATTTGGAGAATTGCAGGGCGTAAAGTTTTTTCCCGTCGAAGGACAGGCCGATAGTGGGTTCTTTTTTCCCCAATTTCTCCATCCATTGCCAGGGCGCCAAGCCGTTTGAGTTGCCCTTATACTCATGGACCTCCCCCAAAGAAGAAAGTCGGCTCAGCAAAAGGGACGGCGATGAAACATGGCGTTTGGGGAGCATCCGGTGCGTGGGTAAAATAACCAGGCCCGGGTCTTCCATGGCCACGAACATCATTTGGACGTAATCGAAAGGCCTTGAACCCAGGTGGCCTTTGGCCCATTGGGAACAAAGGTCCTGGTAGGCCAAAGCGGTCTCATACCGGTGGTGGCCGTCGGCAATGAAAAGAGTGGCATTTTTGATCCGGCCCTGGATTTCTTTAACCGCTTTCGGGTCTGAAACCCTCCAAACTTGATTGTGGACGTCTTTGGGATATCCAACGCTCATGTCGGCCTTTCGGCCGGTGATCTTTTTCAGGACTTCCCCAACCCCGCCTTTGTCCGGATAAAGGGAAAAAATACTGCTGAAATTGGCGTGGCAGGCTTTCATCAGTTTCAACCGGTCGGCCTTAGGGCCGCTCAAGGTATGTTCGTGGGCCAGGATTCCCCCCTTCCGGTTTCCAAACGGTGTCAGTTGGGACAAAGCGATAAAACCGGTGCGATGGAAGTTTTTTCCGCGAAGGGCGAAAGCCTGCTGGTAAATGTAGAGGGACGGCTCTTCATCGCGCTTCAGAACACCTTTCCCGCGCCAATCGTCGAAAAACTTCTTCGCCGCCAGGTAGTCCGAAGGCTTGTGGGCTTCGTAGCTTGGGTTGCCGATGATTAAGCGGATGACGTTGTGGGGATCCGCGGCTTTCAACTGCCCCTTTTGCTCGGTGGAAATAACGTCGTAGGGCGGTGCCATCACCCGGGCCAAGCGATTTGCCCCGGACAAGTTATAACGTATCCCGCGAAAGGGAATAATCTTCGCCATAAAAGCCTTCCTGTTGTTTTTTGAGATTTTGCTGGCGGCTGAGAACTGACGACTAACGACTGCCGTTAACTTTTGCGGTTGAGAAGTTTCTTCACTTCATCCATGAATGCGTTGATATCCTTGAACTGGCGGTAAACGCTTGCGAACCGCACATAAGCCACGTCGTCCAGTTCCTTTAGGCGGTTCATGACCATTTCGCCGATTTCCGTGGAATTGATTTCCTTTGCCGCCCTCTCCATAAGCACATTTTCGATATCATCCACCAGCGCTTCGATTTTCTCCGAAGAAACGGGCCTCTTTTCCACGGCCTTGCGAACACCAGCGACGATTTTAAGGCGGTCAAAAGGCTCCCTCCGCCCGTCTCGCTTCACCACCATGGGCAGGATTTCCTCGATCTGCTCGTAGGTCGTAAAGCGTTTCTCGCACTTCAAGCATTCCCGGCGCCGACGGATGGCCGCCCCGCCCTTGCTGGGCCTGGAATCCATCACCTTGTCTTCTTGATGTCCACAAAAGGGGCACTTCATGAACCACTCCTCAACCGGTAGTGGGTATCCTCAAGCGGGCGGATTATACCATAGGTGGGGAGGCTCTACGAAAAGAACCCTCTAGGGATTGGTAAGGCAGCTTATAGCGGACAGAAGGTGGCGATTAGAACGAGATTTTGAGGCACTTGCTGACAGCTATCAGTCATCCGCTACTAGCCCTTAGGGGGCCTCAGGCCCCCGAGTCAAACCGCGGGGCTGGTTTTCAGGGGATAATTTCGGTTCCGACGCCTTGGGGTGTGAATATCTCCAAAAGCAGGGCATGGGGCTGGGTTCCGTCAATGATATGGGTTTTCTGGACACCTGACTTCAAGGCACGCAGGCACGCCTCGATCTTGGGAATCATCCCCCCCCAGATCACGCCGTTCTTCAAAAGCTTGGGCACTTCCCTGGCCTTGATGGTGGAAAGCAGGGTCTTGGGGTCGTCTTTCTTTTTGCAAATGCCGGGAACATCCGTCAGGAAGACAAGTTTTTCGGCCTTCAGCGCCCCGGCGATGGCGCCAGCCGCCTCATCCGCGTTCACATTGTAGGTATTTCCGTCCTTGCCTAGGCCCATGGGGGCGATCACGGGGATAAACTTTTCCCGGTCCATACTTTGCAGGACAGCCGTATTCACCTTAGCAACCTTGCCGACAAAACCGATGTCCTTGCCCGATTTGGATTTGACCCGGGAAACTTGCAGCATGGCCGCGTCTTTGCCGGAGAGCCCCACGGCCCTTCCGCCCAATTGATGGATGAGTGTTACGATCTGTTGGTTGATCTTGCCGCCGAGGACCTTTTCAACCACTTTCATGGCCGGAAGGTCGGTGATGCGGAGTCCATCCACGAATTTGGAAGGCAGGCCCAACTTTTCCATTGCCCGGGTGATGTCCTTTCCCCCGCCATGAACCACCACGGGCCGCATACCGACGAATTTCATAAGGACAATATCCTGAAGGGTGTACTTTAGTTCTTCCATTCCGCCCCGCGTGCTTCCACCATATTTGACGACGACGGTGCGGCCGGACCATTGCTTGATGTAGGGAAAAGCCTCAACGAGGATTTGGGCTTTTTGGATGGATTCCTTCATCTTGACTCCGCATAACCCTCAACGCGAAGGAGCGAAACTCGCGAAGAAAGGCAATGAGAATGAGGCGGCGGGTTTATTGTAATTTCTTTTCTTTGGAGAAAAAGACTTTTTTCGCGGACTTCGCGCCTTCGCGGTGAGCTCAAGATGCGGGGGCGGCTTCGGCTGCGGTAGCTTCCTGCTTGGGGAATTCCTTGTAGTCACATTCCTTGTTCGGGCAGGCGATATGGGGACCCAGGGTCTTGAGGTACTTGTCCACCAGGTAGGGGCTGGCGCATTGGGGGCAGGGCCGGTTGACCGGCTTATACCAGGAAATGAACTTGCAATCCGGGTATTTGTTGCAGCCGTAAAACACGCCCCGGCGCGACCCGCGGGAAACCACTTCCCCGCCGCAGCCCAGGGGGCACTTGATGCCCAGTGATATGGGTTTGGCGGTCTTGCACTCGGGGTATTTGGAGCAGGCCAGGAATTTCCCGAAACGCCCCATCTTGACCACCATGTCGGCGCCGCACTTAGGACACTTCTCGTCGGTCTTGGTGTCCGTGTCCACCTGGATGGAACCGTCGGTGGTCTCCTTCAGGCTCTTGGTGTTCTGGCATTCGGGGTACTTGGAGCAGGCCAAGAACTTTCCATGGCGTCCCCATTTGACGATCATCATTTGGCCGCACTTCTCGCAGGGGATGTCGGTCACGACTTCGATCTTGGATTTTTCCTCACCCATCAGCTTTTCGGCCTCGGCCAAGGTGTCCTTGAAGGGCGCATAGAAATCGCCGATGACCTTGCGCCATTCCTGTTCGCCCGATTCCACTTGGTCCAGCTCGGATTCCATCTTGGCCGTGAATTCATAATCTAGGATTTTAGGAAAATTTTTCATCAACAGTCCCAAAACCAAGTTGCCCAGTTCGGCCAGGAAAAACCGGCCGTTTTCTTTTTTCACGTAGTGCCGGGCTTGGATGGTTTCCAAGGTAGGGGCATAGGTGGAAGGCCGGCCGATCCCCATTTCCTCCAGGGTCTTGACCATGGAAGCGTCGGTGTAGCGCGGGGGCGGCTGGGTGAAATGTTGCTCTGGCATGGGTTCCTTCCAGGCGGCTTTCTGGCCCTCGGTGATGCCCGAAAGCTTGTTGGGATTGACCACTTCGGCCTCTTCGCCCTCGCCCTGGCTTTCCTTCTCCTCGTCGGCGGCTTCCTCGTAAACCTTGGTATAACCGTCGAAAAGGGTTTCAGTGCCGCTGGCCCTGAAAACCACGTTATTTCCACCGATTTCCACGCTGGTTTCCCGGTAGACGGCCGAAGCCATTTGGCTGGCCATGAAATCCTCCCAGATCAGCTTATAAAGCTTGAACTGTTCGGGGGTGAGGTAAGTCTTGACCTGCTCAGGTGTGCGGAAAGCCGAGGTGGGTCGGATGGCCTCGTGCGCGTCCTGTATCTTCTGCTTGCTGGAGGTGTCCCGCTCCCCCTGCGCCAGGTATTTCTCGCCGTAGGTTTGCTGGATGAACTTGGCGGCCTCAGCCTTGGCCTCAGGGGAAACACGCTTGGAGTCTGTGCGCATGTAGGTGATCAAGCCCACAGGCCCCGATTCGCCGATCTCAACACCCTCATATAATCCCTGGGCGATGGACATGGTCTTGCGCGCCCCGAACCTTAGCTGCTTATAGGCTTCTTGTTGGAGCTTGGAGGTGGTGAATGGCATAGGAGGCTTCTTGGACTTTTCCCGGTGCAGGACGGCTGAAACCTTGAAATCGGCGGATTTGATGCGGTCAATGAGGGCCTGGGTATCGGCCTGTGTCTTCAATTCCGGCTTTTCCCCGTCCACTTTGGCCAGTTTGGTGCGGATGACCCGGCCGTCTTCCATGAGGAAGTCGGCCTCCAGGGACCAATATTCCACGGGTTTGAAGTTTTCGATCTCCTTTTCCCGCTCGTAAATGAGCCTCAAGGCCACGGACTGGACGCGGCCCGCCGAAAGACCTCGCCGGATGTTCTTCCACAAAAGGGGGCTGATGCCGTAGCCCACCAGCCGGTCCAAAACCCGCCGGGCCTGCTGGGCGTTGACCATGTTCAAATCCACTTCACTTGGGGATTTGATGGCTTCCTCAATAGCGGGCTTCGTGATCTCGTTCAGGCGCAGGCGATAAATCGTGGGCACCGTTTCCATCGTAGTCAGGAAGTTCCGGATGTGCCAGCCGATGGCCTCCCCTTCCCGGTCCGGGTCCGCGGCCAGGTAAACCGCCGATGATTTCTGTGCCGCTTTCTTGAGTTCCTTGATGATGGAGGCCTTGCCGCGGATGGGGATATATTGGGGCTCGAAATTCTTCTCCAGGTCAACACCCAGCTTGCTCTTGGGAAGGTCGATCAAGTGGCCCTTGGAGGCCAGCACCACATAATCCGAACCGAGGTATTTATTGATGGTTTTCGCCTTGGACGGCGATTCGACGATGACCAGCTTCTTGCTTTCTTCCTTTTTAACCTTGGCCTTTGCCACTTCTCGCTCCATTCAAGGCGTTCGTTGCGGGAACCAACCCTTCCATGACGGGCCGTTCAATTTCGCAAGAATAGGCAGGAGGTCGGCCCTTTGTCAAGTTTTGGCCGTTGGAGCGGGGTTGAAAAAGGCGTCGAAAAAAACGCAAAACGCCTTGAAATACTTTCATTTGCCGCCGTTGGGGAGATTACAAAATATTTTCGGATGCGTCGTGGGCGCGGGATAAAAACTCGGGCGAAAATCAGTTGAAACTTCTGAAAAACTGCGAGGGGGCGGGGCACGCCACGCCCTGCAACCGGTGCCTTCCGCAAGGCTTTCCAGGGGTCTCAGATTTTAAAATAGCAATGCCCCGGAGCCTGTTGGACCAATCCCTTCATTTCCAGTGTGAGGAGGAGCTCATTCACCTGCCGTAAGGCCATCCCCGTTTCCCTCAGCAAGACATCCACATGGAGGGGAGTGTAGGTTAATTTTTCCAACAGCTTTTTTTCCTCCTCGGTCAAGGTTTCCATAACCATGGCCGTGGAAACCCTTACTTTCCCGGATTTAAATACCGTTTCCGCCCGTATATCGTGCAGCTCGTGGAAAATATCCTCGACCCCCATGACCAACTTGGCGCCCTGCTGGATTAAGGCGTGGGTCCCCTCCGACTCGGTGTGGGTAATGGGTCCAGGCACGGCGAAGACCGGCTTCCCCTGTTCGATGGCATGGTCCACCGTGATGAAGGAACCGCTGTCCTTCTTGGCCTCCACCACCAAAACGCCCTTGGAGGCTCCGCTGATCAGGCGGTTCCTTTGGGGGAAATGCAGGGCCAGGGGTTTGGCTAAAAGCGGGTATTCGCTGAAAATCGCCCCTCTTTCCGCGATTTCCTGGGCCAATTTCTTGTTCTCCGGGGGATAAAGATTCAACAGCCCGCTGCCCAAGAATGCGATGGTGCGGCCATTGGGGACCCGTAGGGCGCCCAAGTGGGCCAAGGAGTCAATGCCACGCGCCAATCCTGAAACCACCGTGTAACCCGCTTTAGCGACGTCCTCCGACAGCCGTAAGGCCGCCTGCTTGCCGTAAGCGCTGGGCTTTCGGCATCCGATGACCGCGACGGCATTCTCATCCTCAGGAAGGTAGTTGCCGACCCTCCACAAAACAAAAGGCGGGTCGAATAGATTCTCAAAGGCCTTGGGAAAGTCCGCGTCCCCTGAAACCAGGGCCGTAACGCAGGCTTTTTCGGCCTTTTCCAATTCGGCCCCCACTTTTGGGAGCGGGTCCTTGAAGGCCAGCACCTTTTGGGCGCAGGAAAGGGTCCAATCAGGCAGGTGGGCCAGGATTTCTTCGGAAGCCCCAAAAACATCGGACAATTCGTCAAATACCCCCCTAACGGCCTTCAACCGCCGGGGTCCGATAATACCCGTTAAATGAAGGGCTAATAACGATTCGCGTTGATTCATGAAGCAGCTCCAGCGATTTTAATTCCGTTCGGTTTGAAAACTCTTTGTCATTCCGGAAGTACCGCCTTGTTCGGTCCCGCTTCCCGAGCCTGGCCTAAAAGCTTTTGCGCGTTTTCCAACAGGTCGTGGTGAGTGGAGGCGTGCTTGGGGTAGGTGGACGCGCTGATGTTCAGGAAAACCGATGGCGCATCGCCCATAACGAGCTTGAAAAACTTGAAAATACGCTTGGCGATGATGTCATAGGTGTTGTAGGCCGTGTCGGGAAGCACGATGGCGTATTGTTCCTTCTCCAACCGGCAGATGATGTCCACCCTTCGGAGGCTCTTTGCCAGAATTTCCGCTACTTGGGTCGCCACATGGTCTTCTTCTTGCAGAGCCAAGGCTCCCCCGTTATTGGGGGTCACGCTGAGGAACATCAAACTCATCATGCGGGAATAGCGTTTGGCCCTTTCCACCTCGATGGCCAGGCACTCGGAAAAATAATCCTTATTGAAAAGCCGGGTGACTTCGTCCACCAGGATCACCGGTCTGCGTCCGTCATCCGGGCCCCCGGCCGCTTTCAAGGGGGCCGGAACCGCCTGTTCGCCCGGCGGCTTCCCCGTTACCGGAGCGGGCTTTCCCTCCATCGTGGGTGCGCCACCGGCGGCCAGGGGGTCCCCCATTTTTCCAGAAGAGGTAATCTGTGACACCGCCTTTTCCAAGGAAGCCTGCCATTGTTTCCAGGCGCCGTCCAATTCCTGCAGCAGCTTCAGATCGTAGTCCTGGGAATTTTGGTGGGCGCACCCCAACAGGATGTAATGTTGCTTGGGGTGGTGAAGGGCCATAAAAACGCCGCTGTTGGGCTTTTGGATGCGCAGGGAGCCCGACTTGTTGAAGACGGGTTTGCCCGTAATGTCCTGGTAAGTTTTCATGGGAATCTTAGCCAGTGAGTGCCTCTCCTCTACCCCCAATCGGTAAAGGCAGGTTTCCATGATTTCTTCTTTGCCGTCAAAAGCCAGGGGTGTGGGTGTTTCCTCGGGGGTGGAGGCGTCAGCCAGGAAAACGCAGTCGAATTTGTAATTTTCGAGGATGATTTTGCAACAGGCGGCCAAATCGGCCTGGGTGACCCGGCTTTTTTTACAGGAAGCGTTCAGTTTTTCGGCGAGGATAGCGCTGGCCAGCATCAGGATCCCTTAAACGCAGGCTTCAAGCGGATAAAGAAGCGGACAATATCTTAGCATGTTTTCCACCCAGAACGGCTACTTCACTTTGATGGCTTGGAAAATGGCGCGCAGTGAGACGGCATCCGGAACGAGGATGAAATAACCGCCGATTTCCTCATGGTCGTCGCTGAACTTCGTTTCGATGCAGATCACTTTGAGGGATTCCTCCATGCCCTGGGTAATGATGGAGAGCAGCGCGCCCGCCATGTCAAACACCAGAGCGGGGACGGAAATCAAGAGCAGCATACCCAGGAACTCGTTCAAGGCGCTCAGGTAGGCGCCGGTCAGGATATTGCCCGCCTCCTTGATGGCCGAATGGCCCATTTCGGTGAGGATCTTGCTGGTGCCCACGGGCTGCTTCAAAAGCATGTCCGCCAGGTGCAACGCCGAGTCGCGGGGAAAAAGCAGGACGATCTTGCCCGTGGCGTCGCCCAGAATGTTCAGGGTCAGGCCGGCCACCAGGGTATTGGGATCGCCCACCAGCCGCGGAACTTCCGACAAGGGGAGGATGGTGGCCTCGGGGACTGTAATAAAGATTTTTTTTCCCAAAAGCTGCGAAAGGGCCGTGGCGCCGTGCCCGGCGCCGATATTGCCCACTTCCTTTAGGGCATCCAGTTGGCCCGGTGTCAGCTCATCCAGGTTAAGCAGCATGCGCCGATTCTCCTTGGGAATGGTTTAAAAACCCGTACCAAAACCTCTCTCACCACAAAGTACACTAAGGGCACAAAGTTTAAACATTCATAATATTTTTTGTCAACTTAGCGTACTTCGTGACCTTCGTGGTGAGAGTTTGTCTTTGGTTGGTAGTGCTAAGAATGAAGGTCGGCATGTGTGTCGTCCTTTTCCAAGAGGGTGTGTTCGGCCTGAAAGCGTTTGTCCTTCAAATCCTCAACCAGGCTGTTCACGTCGAGGATCAGCGCTATCTTACCACTGCCCAGGATAGTGGCGCCCGAAAAACCCCGGATCCCCTTTAAAAGCCGGTCCAGGGGCTTGATGGCGATATCCTGCTGGCCGACGACCTCGTCTACCCGCAAGGCCACGCGGGAATCCCCCACTTCCACAATCAGCACCGTTTCCAGCCCCGAGGCATCCCGGGATTCGGTGGAGGGCATCTCCAAAAGCTCCTGCAGGGGGTAAAGGGGGATCACGTCCTCCCGCAACAGGACGGCCTCCTGCTGCTGGATCATCCTTTTTTCATCCGGGGTCACGTCCACGGTTTCAATGATGTTCACGACCGGAATGGCGAAAACCTCGTCGTTGCACCGCACTAGAAGCGCCTTGATGATGGCCAGGGTGAGGGGGAACCGCAGGATGAAGGTGGTTCCCTGCCCCTTCTTGCTTTGGATGCGGAAGACCCCGCCCACGGCCTCCACCTTGGTCTTGGCCACGTCCACGCCCACGCCCCGGCCCGAGATTTCCGTGGCGTTTTCCACCGTGGAAAATCCCGGCAGGGAAACCAGGCGCACCGCCTCCTCGTCGGTCAGCTTGGCCGCGTCATCGGGCGTCACCAGCCCCTTGTCCACGGCCTTTTGGCGCACCACCTCCGGGTCGATGCCCCGCCCGTCGTCCGAGATGGAAATAATCACCTGGGACTTTTCCCTTTTCGCCTGAAGGCGGATGGTGCCGTAGGGATCCTTGCCCTCGCGGGCCCGGGCCTCCGGGTCCTCGATGCCGTGGTCCACGGCGTTTCGTAACAGGTGCACGAGGGGCTCGCTCATTTCCTCCAGCACGGTCCGGTCCAATTCCACTTCCGCGCCGTCCATCTCCAGGTCCACCTGCTTGTTCAGGTTGCGCGCCAAGTCCCGCACCATGCGGGGAAACCGGTCGAAAATCTGTTTCACCGGCATCAGCCGCACCTTCATAATCTCGTCCTGCAGCTCATCCGTGATGTGATGGAGTTGCGAAAGGGGGTCGGAAAGTTCGCGCAAAGCTTTGGTGTTGGCCACCTGCTCGAAGCGGATCTTGGAGATGACCAACTCTTGCACCAAGGCCATCAGCTTGTCGAGTTTGGAGGTATGCACGCGGATGGTCGGCAGGGAAAAGTGCCGGTCGTCGGCAACCAGGGCCGGCGTGGAAACCTTGGACCCGCCCGGGGCATACCCGGCTCCACCGCCTTGTTCCGTCACCGGTGGGACGGTCAAGTCTTCCGGTTTGAGGTTTTCCACCTCTACCGCCGACACTTCCGCAACACTCCCCACGGCTTGCCGCAATTGATCCGTGGTGCGGTCCGTGACCACCACCAGGATAAACCCCTTGGAAAAATGACCCTTCTCGATCTCTTCCGGCGCTGGAATACTTTTGGCGATTTCGCCTATTTCATTTAGGTTTTTCAGGACCATGAAGGCCCGGACTTCCTTGAAGACGCAGTCAGATGAGAGTTCCACCGCGATTTTATAAATGGCAAGACCACCCTGGGTGGCTTGGACCAATGTTTCCCTTTCATTCTCCGAAAAGGAGAGGAGCGCTTGGGAAGCCGTGGGAGACACCGGCAAAGGCGAAGGGGTCATTCCTGGGCCGTTTCCCTCCTGCCCGGCGGAAGCAAGCAGTTGAAGGGCGGATTGAAGCCCTTCTTCCTCGATGAAGTCCTGGTTCGCCAGCACGTCCACCCATTTGGACAATTGGTCCAGGCAAACAAAAAGGATATCCACCAGCCTCGTGGAAAGGCTTTGGGTGCCCGACCGGATGGGATCCAGTACCGCCTCCATTTGGTGGGTCAGGCGGACCATGGGGTCGTAACCCATGGTGGCCGACATGCCTTTCAGGGTATGGGCTGCCCGGAAAATCTCGCGTATCGCCTCGACTAGGGAGGGATCCTTTTCCAGCAGCACGAGGGAATTATTGAGGTTCGACAGGTATTCCCTCGCCTCGGTGAGGAAAATCTCTTTATATTCGCCGCTGTTCATGGTCGCCCCGATGGAAATTCGTGTTGCGGGTCCATTTTAATTCAAAAACGCCCTTATCCCAACAATTCACCCGCCCAGGTAGTGTTACAGTTTGCCCTAGGATCACCCTCACCCTATCTATGGATAACGTCAACCCCTCATTTCATGAAGGGGTGGCCGGACAAGCCTTCCACCCCATCACGGCATTCATTAGGGCCGGAGCCGCCATCCTTGGACACCGGCCGTGCGCCGCCCTCAGCACGCTTCGGAACTTGAAGGCCAGATACTTCGCCGTCGCGTGTTTGTAAACCGTCTTTCGTTTCAGGATCA
>JASHNQ010000063.1 GCA_030041545.1 candidate division FCPU426 bacterium
GCGGTCGCGGTTTCGCCCGTGAACGCGGCGCCGAAAAAGAAGAAAAAGACCGAGGAAGTCGTGCATCATGTGAGGCGCGAGAAGCACGTCATTGATGGTCTGAACCTCTACGGCAAGCCCGGTTATTTCTTCAGCGATACGGCGGATACCCTGAGCAAAAACCAGATCGCGGGCGCTGCCCATCTCACGTTTGATTCGTGGCAAAATGCGCTCTTGGTTCCTGTTGGCGGGAGTTATGGGATCACGGATAAGATTCTAGTCAACGTGAATACCGCCTTTTTCGCGGGCGGAGGAACCAGCGGGATTTATTACTTAAACTTCGGCGGGAAATATGGTTTCGGTAACGTATCCAGGGATGAGGAAAACAACATTAAGATAGCCGCGGGGCTTGACTTCTCGGTCGGACCCTTAACTACCGGAGTCTACGGTTTCTCGGGTTTCGCCTTTGACCCCTATGGGGTTTGCACCTGGACCCTGCCGGATGGCTGGCAGTTTAACGGCAAATTAGGCTTGTATGTTCAGACCTATAGCGAAAGTGTGCCGTACATTATTAGTGAGATTCCCTTCCAAGAAGGAACCCATTCCGTTTCATACACCTATTCTTTCTTCCAACTGGACTTGGGAGCGGCCTATCCCTTCGACAAGGATTTGACCGGTATCGCGGAATTGGCAACCAATGGGGTGGTAGGAGCCGCGGGAGTGGGGGGAACCCCATTGCTGGTTGGCCTCCGGACGGGTCAAAACGTTCAATTTCAAGGCATGGCGGGCCTGGATTTGGGAGGAGCCGTCGGGCTGTTTGTTGGCGGCGGCATCTCGCTGTTTTCCGAGTAATCTCCAAAAACAAAAAGCCGGTTCCCCACCAAGGGAAACCGGCTTTTTTATTTAAGGCCACACCCGCCAATTCATCAACCGAAGCTTCCGGTTATTCTACACAAACTCTTTCCGCATCAACATCAAACTTAACCCAATCACCCGACGATATTTCCAGGGAAAATCATCCGGGAAATCCCGCTGAGGAAGGGAGTTTTGAACATAGGGGCCTGGCCATTAGAATATAGTTTGCGCTTCCGGTCTGATTTTTTTAAGAAGTCTTAGCCACGACCGATTCCTCGGATGCTCGGAGGCTTTACGAAGACCCTGGCGACGAAACTTAATAGGCATCATACCTCCGCCTTGTCCCCGCCCGTTCCTTTCCCTATAATCGGCCCCTCGTAACCGAAATCCACCCTGTGAGCGCCCCTTGAACCCACTCGTCTACCGGAGGGCCCGGCCGGCCGACACCCGATCCATCCTCTCCCTCATTAACCACTATTCCGCCAAGGGGCTCATGCTGCCCCGTTCCTTCGCCCAGGTGGTTGAAAAAATAAGGGATTTCAACGTAGCTTTATCCAATGACAGCCCCGTTGTCGGCGTCGCGGCCCTGCACGTGGTGGGGGAGGACCTGGCCGAGGTGCGGTCCCTGGCCGTGGAGGAGGGCTTGCAGGGCAGGGGCGTGGGCCGAAAGCTGATGGAAATGTGCCTGTCCGACGCCCACCAAATGGGCTTGGCGCGCGTCTTTACCCTGACCTACCAGACCCAATTCTTCGAGAAGCTGGGCTTCACGCGGGTGGAAAAGCTCACCCTGCCCCAGAAGATCTGGGGGGATTGCGTGCATTGTGCCAAGTTCTCCGACTGCGACGAAATCGCGATGGTAAAGGCGGTCGACAGATGACGGTCCACAGCCGGCCGGTAAAACTGAACGGAACTATGCACTTGGCGTCAGTTCGCAGTTGGTCGTCCATCCCCCTCTCCCTCGAGGGGAGAGGGCCGGGGTGAGGGTGATTTCATAGGTTTCACTGCACCCCTTACCTTCTCCCGCAAGGGGCGAGGGTTTTTGGAAACTGACGCCAAGTGCATAGTTCCGAAACTGAAAATAAATTCAATGGGCTTTTCAGGTGAAAGAATGCATCCACTTAATGAAAAAACCGGGACGGTGGGGCTGCGGTGTTTGGTGGAAGCTCCCAAAGAGAGGGTTTTCCGGGCTTGGACCGACCCGAATGAGCTTTTGGGCTGGTGGGACAACCTGACGGAAGCCGAAACCGACCTTCAAAAGGGGGGCGCCTTCCGGCTGGGTTGGAAGATGCCCGGTTCCCCCAAATTGGACGTCACGACCGGGGAATACCGGGAAGTCCATCCGCCCGACCGCCTGGTTTGCACTTGGAGCGCGGGGGGCGGGGCCGAGACCCTGGTGGCCGTTGACTTTCTCGAAAGGCAAAAGGGCACCGAGGTCATGCTCATCCATGAGGGGCTTCCCCCGGGCGGGGTCACGGAAGCCTACCGGAAGGGCTGGAAGGAAGCCCTGGAGGGCTTGAGGAAGCATTTAAAGGGCCCTTCCTAAACCGAAAGGAATTTTGAATTTTCGTAACTGTTCAGGCCGCTTGCAGGCCTAAAGGAGATATGGCAACATCGTAGAGGATGAACGACACCCCTTCAACACCTACTGACTGTCCGAATTGCTTGCGTTTACAAGCGAAGGTGGAAGCCCTGGAAGCAAGAATCCAGAAGCTGGAAACCTTACTTGAGAAAAATTCCGGCAATTCGTCCAAGCCCCCCTCTTCCAATAGCCCTTTTC
>JASHNQ010000064.1 GCA_030041545.1 candidate division FCPU426 bacterium
TATTCCTTAAAAACAGGGTTTTGTTAGAGTCTCTTAGTTTTCAGTGTGTGTTTTTACTGACACCTGACCCCCGATACCCGCCTCTATTACTCATTCCCCCAATAAGCCACCAAATCCCCCACGAAAACCCCCGGGCCGTTTTCCTTAGCGGTTTCAAGCCCCAAGTCCAATTCGATGAGTTGGCGCATGAGGTTGTGGTTCAGCCGGAAATCCGCCTTCAGGTTCAGGGTGGCCCGGACCTCGAAGTCGATCTTGATCTTCGGCAGGTTGGGCTTGGGCGGATAGGGGAAGGTGGCGTGAACCGCCCGGCTTTCATCGGCCCTGGGCGGCTTGTTGGACTTGGAGGCGTCGGTGGCCGCCACGATGCGGTACACCTTGACCGCGTTGGGGTCCCTCAGGTTTCCCTGGATGGCCTTGAACCAGGCGGGATATTGGTCGGGCCCAATGGGGCAATAAATCATATCCAGGGGCTGCACCAAGGCCTTGCCGCCCTGGGAATCGTCGTTGACCAGGACGCCGCTCACGAAAACCGGCTTGCCCTGCATGCCCTGCGCGGCCTGGAGGAAGGCCTGCCGTCCTCCGGCGTCCAGTTTGACCTTCAGATCCAGGAAACCGCCGGGGTTGGCCGTTTTGTTGCGGTTGAGGAGATATTGCTTGTCGTCCGGGATGAACCGCGCCGCGAAATCCCCCTCGCTGGTGGCGCCCGGCGCTCCCGTCAGTTGTCCCGGCGCGTTGGAAAGATAGGCGTTGGTGTCCACCAATGGACTCTTCTTGCCGAACATGTCGAGAAGCCCCATGGCACCCTCCCCAGGCTGAATTTATTTCTATTTTACACCCGGTTTCCGGGGTTGGAGTTTCCGTTTAGATGTCGTTGCGAGGTTCTTTGACCATGTCGTAATAATTGCTGTCATCCGGAGCCCCAGTCCCAATCCTCCTCCGCTAAAGCTACGGGGGACAAGTCAGGGCTTTGGGCGCCTGTCCCCCGAAGCCTTGGCGAAGGGGGATGGCAATCTCAGGTTGTTGCTTTGCCTTCCGATTTCCAGTGGATATTTCTTTCTTGGGGCGCGGTGGTTAAGATGAGCCTCCTTAAAAAAGGAGGTCCATCATGGAAAAACGCAAATTAGGAAGCCAAGGCCTGGAAGTGTCGGCTTTGGGCCTGGGCTGCATGGGCATGAGTTTCGCCTATGGCAAGGCGGATGAGGCCGAATCCCTAAAAACCCTCCACCGATCCCTGGAACTGGGCATCAACTTTTGGGACACCGCGGAAGCCTATGGCCCTTTCTTGAACGAGGAACTGTTGGCCAAAGCCTTGAGGGGCAAAAGGGATAAGGTGGTCGTGGCCACCAAGATCGCCTGGAAAGACGGCGTGTCCGGCCCCGAAAACCTGGACGGTTCACCCGCCAACGTGCGCAAGGCCGTGGAAGGATGCCTGAAGCGCCTGGGCACCGATTGCATCGACCTTCTCTATCTCCACCGCAAGGACCCCAAGGTTCCCATCGAGGGAACCGTGGGCGCCATGGCCCAATGGGTGAAGGAAGGCAAGGTGAGGTATATCGGCTTAAGCGAGGTGGGACCTCAAACCCTGCGCAAGGCCCATGCCGTGCACCCCTTGACGGCGCTCCAGAGCGAATACTCCCTTTGGGAAACGGGTGTGGAGGAAAAAATCCTTTCTACCCTCCGGGAACTGGGGATTGGCTTTGTGCCCTTCAGCCCCGTTGGCCGGGGCTTCCTCACCGGCGAGATCAAGCGGTTCGAGGATTTGGCCGAAAACGACAACCGCCGTAACCTTCCCCGTTTCCAGGGCGAGAATTTCAAGGAGAACATGAAGCTGGTGGAGGAAGTGAAAAAACTGGCCGCGGCCAAAAAAGCCACCGCCTCCCAGGTCGCCCTGGCCTGGCTGCTCCACCAGGGCAAGGATATCGTGCCCATCCCCGGCACCACCAAGGTGAAACACCTTGAGGAGAACGCCCAGGCCGCGGAAATCCGGTTGAGCGTCCAGGACCTTTCGCAGATCAAGGAGATCCTCGCGAAGATCCGCGTGGCGGGCAACCGATACAATGAGGCCATGCAGAGAATGGTGAATGTGGAGTAGAAAGGCAGGCATCAGGTGTCAGGGTTCAGGTGTCAGGTCTTTGCAAAGGATGAAAGCCAAACCAAAAAATGTAAGCCGTTAGAAAGCCTAAACTGATACCTGATCCCTGACGCCTGATACCTTTAGTTGGTTTTTTTCATCCTTAGCTGAGACCTGACCCCTGATGCCTGGCTTTTCAGCTTTTGCTGACACCTGAGACCTGACATCGGATGCCTGTCAGTTGTCGTTAACTGCCCTTCACGAATTGCGTCGCGGCGTTGCCGTAAAAAGTCATCGAGCCCGTATGGGCCAGCTGGCTTCGGAGGTCCACCCAGATTTCGCCGCCCAGGTCCCGCCACCTGCGGCAGAAGCTGTAATCCTCGCTTAAATAGACCCCCGTCTCCTTATCGATCATGCAGTTGAAAAGCGCGGAGCGCCACGGACTGCCCCTTAAGGGGTCCTCCGCCTGGTTCTCCCGCGTGTAGCGCAGTTCGGGGTAGGCTTCGATCATTTTGACGAGCACTTGCCGCTGGATCATCAGGAAACCCGTCCCCGCGTAGCGCACCCGGGCGAACCCGTTCTTGTTCTCAATCTTGGCCGGGTCCTCGAATTCCAGCACGTAGGACAAGGCGGAGGATTCCAGGTTGGGCACCCCGGCTTTCACCATCGAGGCCACCCTTTTCCAGTCGATGCGCTTGGTGGGGTAAACCCCCGCCGCCATGTCCACGTTGAAGTCCAGGAGCCGGAACACCTGGGCCGGGTCATAGGCGATGTCCGCGTCGACGAAGAGCAGGTGGGTCCCCAGCTTGTTTTCCAGGAAGTGTCCCACGATGTTCTGCCGGGCGCGGGTGATGAGGGCGTCCCCGGAGAGCAGGTTGACGCTCAGGTCGATGTCGCCCCGCTGCAGGCAGGCGTTCTGCAGCTTTAGGAGGGAGGTGGTGAAAAATTTGGTGACCATCCCGCCATAGCAGGGCGTTCCGACGACCAGGTGGGTCCGGAGTTCGGGCATGGGCGTTATCTTAGCTGATTGGGTATGGGAGGAATCGGGAAAAATGCCCTCCCGGTTATATTACCGCTGGAAAAGGCGGGAGTAATTTTAACGGCGGGAGGTGTCCGGGCCCCTTTTCCGTTTTTAACGGTGCTTTTTCCAGTTTTTACTTGTAAGAAAAACTACCAAGCTTTTCTTACAAGGCCTTTTGCCTTAAAAAAGCTTCATTCATCCTTCACAATGGGTTCATTTACCGTGTCGATAACGTCCGAATGGACTTCCAGGTAGAACCACTCATCGAACATTTTCTCATTGCGGTTCTTGGGTCAATGGTCCTCGTCGGTGTACCACGCTTCCAACGATTCCTCGAAGATGTCCATTTGGATATGCCTGACCTGCTTGCGGGCTTCCTCATTGGAGTCGAATTCAGGGACCAACAGGATTCGAGTTGATCCAGTCCACGAAAGGCTGTTTGGCCTTAACGACCACAACTTGCCGGTTGATGTTCATAATGCGTTCCCCAAAGTCCTGGCCAAAAATCCCGTTAACTGCCGATAAGATGCCGATAAACCGCCGATAAAATTTACCCGAAAATTCTGAGCTAATCTCATATAGGCCATATATGAGATTGTATTAGATTAGGTCTGCCTCACAGCCGATCCTTTAATGACGAAGTTCCTTATTAAAGGTTAAGGCCTTGACTTTTACTAAAAAAATTTCTTCAGTTGGACAGAATCTTTATCAATCCCTGGTTGAGATACAACTTTTCCCGCCCGATTTTTTTCGGTTTTAGAAGACCTAGCTTGGCGAGCATCTGGAGATACTTGGAGGCCGTTTCACGCTTGGCGATCCCGCTCTTCACCAAGATATCGATCCGGCAATAGGGCTGTTTGAAGATGCTTTCCACCAACTCTATGGAATAAACCGATTTGGGAAGTTTACCCTGGCATAAAACCCCGGCCTTGTCGAAAGCATCCTTTATTTCCCTTATCTTCTGCGTAGTCCAATGCGAGGTGTCCTTCACGGCATCCAGCATATAAAGGACCCATTCCTCCCATTCACCCCTCTGGGTCACCCCGGACAGGAGGGAATAATATTTCGATTTGTTCCTGACGATATACCGGCTCAAGTACAGGACGGGTAGGTCCAGCAGGCCCTTTTCAACCAGGTAGAGGATATTGATGATGCGGCCCGTCCTTCCATTCCCGTCCGAAAAGGGATGGATTGCCTCGAATTGGTAATGGACCAGGGCCATCTTCACCAGTGGGTCCAAATTCTCTTCCTCGTGGATAAACCTTTCCAGGGATGACAAATGGCCAAGGATAACCTTCTCACCCTCCGGGGGCGTATAAAGCACCTCGCCCGTTCCAAGGTTCTTGATGGCCGTTCCCGGAATCCTCCGGACCTTCATATCCATGTCTTTAATGGTGCTGCAAATTTCCGTGAAAATATTAAGGCTCAAGGGCTTTGATTTGATCGCCTCAAAACCAGTCCACAAGGCATGCCTATACCGAAGAACTTCCTTGGTTTGCGGGTCCGCGCCTTTCTCGTTCAATTCCGCCTTGAAGAGGTTGTCTTGGGTGGTCACGATATTCTCGATCTCGGAACTAGCCTTGGCTTCCTGTAGAGGGATGGAATTGACCATTAATTCCGGATTGGGAATCAATTCGCTGACACCTTTCAATTCCGCGAGGGACCGGTGGGCCCCCACCGTCGCCTTTAAAATGGCCTTGGTTTCCAATTCCATCTTTGGAGGGAGTGGCGGAAGGTCGTTATAGGGTTTGGCTCGGTTGAACGGCATGGTTCCTCCAAAAAGGAATATGTCGATAGAATCGACAGGTCAGCCATTATATGTCGAAAATATTAAAAATAATCGACATATTAAAAAATCGTAAAAAACGACCTTCGAGGAGCGAGCTGGTGTCATTGAGTGTCCTATCCCGGAGGAGGCCGTGGGGGCGGAAACCGGATGACAGAGGTCGAACTCGGGAGGGAAAAGTTGGCAGGAGGTTCTCAGGGCCTTTCACTTATAAAAGCCAAGGGATTTTTCCGCCCTCCTGGTTTTCATGGAGGAGGCCGTAAAATTTGTGTCTTCAACCTCCTGGTCGTTTGGCAGGAGGTCGCCCAATTTTTTGTTTCACCCTCCTGCTTGTCTGACAGAAGGTTGCGGTGTCATATCCGTGTCAAACTTGCCAGCTTTGCCGCATAAACAATAGCGGATTGGACATCTTCCCGTGTGATCGAAGGATATTCTTTAACGATGTCCTCAACGGATAAACCGGCGGCCAGGTTATCCAGGATGACAGAGACCATTACCCTCGTTCCCCTGATACACGCTCGTCCTTGGCAAACATCGGGGTCGGCGGTGATTCTTTCGGTTAGGTCGAACATCATACAATGCCTCGAAAGTCATTATTGCTGTTGATCTTTTATAAAACCAAGCCAAGAAAGGCGTTTATTTTTTCAAAAGCGTCCCGGCGGATTCTTTCCATTTCTTGTTGGTTCACATTATCCTTTTCATAAGACTTTGCGACTTGTCCAGGGCCGACGTGCTCTATGGTTAAAAAGGCTTTTCTTATTTTTTCCAATCCTTCACGCACCAGTTTATTACTCTTGAAATCTTCAAACTCCTTGGCCAGGCCCTCAAATCCCCCTGGATAATTTGAGACGCAATAATAAACGTCATAGGCGTCTTTATCTTTAATACGGTCGGCCAAGGCCATACCCTTCATGACCATAAAGGAAACGATTGAAGCGACACGAATGTTCACCTCGTCCTTATCCCCACTTGGGAGAATACCCCGCACTGTTATATTCAAGGGATTCTCAAAAGCCAAGTCCGAGCCCCTTGTCTTCCGGGCCTTTAAGTTTTGTATCTTTTGATGCCGGTGGCCTTTTCCCGTCCCGGAATATTCCCCGGCCAGGAGATCCACAAAAACGGTTATTTCTCCAATGGATTTTTCGAACCGAAACTCCGTCTTTTTATCCTTAACATAACCGCTATTCAAAAGAAGCTTTTCAATCTTTTGGTAGCCGGCTTTATGAAGGTGCTTGTGATCCAGCGCCAGGTCAACATCAGTGCTTCCAATATGATGCTCTTTGGCCTTTGGCAAAATAAAAGTGGGAACCCATCCCCCAACCAAAACGATGCTTTCCCGGTATTCTCCGAGCAAATGGCAGACCTCGATCAGGACCGAACGGGCGGCCGCGACAGCCTCTTCGCTATAATCGTATTGCTTTACCATTGCTTTATAATAACCTCGTTGAACAGCGCTTCTGCCCCGTCTTTTCCGCGTCCGCCCATTGTGATTAAATCCAAATACAATTGAATCGAAGAGACGATCGGGACGTTTTTAAAATATTGGCAATTATAAAAAACCCCTTCGTCATAGGGCTTGACGAGAAACACGTTGTCGCCGCTTTCCACCCGTTTCAAGCCCAATCGCGGTATCCAAAATTCGACATCATCGACATAGAGGCTAACCGTATGGCTTCTGACATACGGGAAAATAAAGTTCGCTCCGGCGTAACCCGTCAGCGCGAAACGATTATTAAACCCAAGAACTTTCGTTCCAACGGAATTCCCGGCCAGAACATTCATTTGTTCCTCAAACGACTTAAGCGAATAAAAGGGCTCGATGAAATTATCCCGTATATAGCTGTAATGACTCACCCATTCCGTTAACAACTCCTTAGGTTCGGTTAACTTAATCCCTTCCTTGGAAACCGAAATCCATTCGCGGTAATCCAACAAATTCTTAACGTTGGATACCTGCCCCATGCTTACGGACGCTTCCTTGGAAAGTTCTTGAACCGTCCATGTTTTTTTAGGTTGGTTTAAGAGGACGCGCAAAACACGGGAAGATTTTGGAGAAAACAAGGTCCGCAAGTCCCGCCGTATATTAAACGGATTGGGAACGCCTTTATATTCGATAAAAACCTCATCGAACGCCAACCGGCAATTCCCCGCTAAATCCAGAACGCCGATATTGGCTTTCTGGCATATTTCAGCCGCCCTATCCGAAATATATGGCGCTACCAGGACACCGTAAGAATTGGAGTAGTTTTTAAGGTAGTCTTGAATTTGGTGGATTGCTCTCAACGCCTCTCGAGGTTGGCCATTGTTTTTAACTTCAAAGAGGATTGTTTTAGGCCCATTCGGCCTTCGGAGCCTGAGAACGAAGTCAGGCCCCAGGGTATTGCCATCTGCCCTTTTCAAGAGAATGTGCGTATCGGGGATGCTTTGAAAACGCTCGCCAATCACTTTTTCGGCGTTTTTAAGCAAATCATCTAGATTTAACATCGGATTTATTAGTTTCAGCATTTGTTGAAAGTATATTTTTTAGTGAAACTAAAGTCAATAATCCTTATTTTTTACATATTTAAATTTATAAAACCTCAATATCTGCCAAGGAATCGGCTTCCGATATCGTGAACTTGCCAACCATGGAAAACCATGGGCACAAAAAAGAGCCTTTGCCTGCCGGGTTTATAAAACCCTTACAGGCAAAGGCTTTTAAAATCATGCCAGTGGCATGAATTTGAATGGCGGGGTTGACGGGGCTCGAACCCGCGACCTCCTGCGTGACAGCGGTCCGAAATTTTTCGAGCGGACCTTCTAAAACCATTACAGCACAACACTAAACTTCACTCTCGACTTCCAACAACCAAGGCCATCGTCCTATTCGTGTCCTATCCCTTGGCCGGTGCGGTTTTCCTCTCCTCGGCGAGCGAGTTCGAGAATTTCTCCACCTGCTTCAAGGCGTCCACACGGTCCTTCCGGTCGATCCGGTTGTACCGTTTGAACATGGCGTAGGTCTTATGCCCCGATATGGACATGATGACCGAGTCGTTCACCCCCGCCTTCCTCAGGTTCGTCACCGCGCAATGCCTCAGGTCGTGGAACCGGAAATTCTCGATCCCCGCCTCGCGCCTCGCGTTGTGGAAAGCGGTCTTAATATCGTCCATCAGCGTGCCCTTATGGGTGAACACATAGGGGCTTCCAAGGGTCTTGGGGATGCGTTTCAGGAGCTCCACCAGCGTATCCGTCAACGGCACTTCCCGCTTTTCCTCGGTCTTGGTGTCGGCGGCTTCCAGGTTGATCACCTTGTTCTGGAAGTCCACCTGCTCCCACCTTAAGCCAAGGATTTCGCCTTTGCGCATCCCCGTCCAATAAGCCATCTGGACGATGGTGCTGATCCGGGGGGAGCACTTCGACAAGAAAACCTCGTACTCCTCCTGGCTCAAGACGCGGTCACGGGATGATTCCTTGAAGGGCCGCACCCTCTGGATCGGGTTCTTCTCCAACAAACCGTTCATCACGGCCCGATTCAGGATGCACTTGAGGACCCCCAGGTCCCGGTTGATGGTGCTGTTTGCCAGCGGCTTCCCATACCGGGTGAGGCCAGGGGCCTGGCTCCCCGCTTTCCTCCGATGGGACAACCAGCCTTCCACGAGGTCCGGGGTGAAGGTCTTCAAGAGCCTGTTTCCGAAATAGGCCCTGAGCCGGTCCACCATCTGGATGTCGTTGTCGTAGGTCTTCCGCCTAGCCTCGGAATAACCCAGCCACGAATCCGTCGCCTCGAAAAAGGTCGCTTCCGGTTTGCCCTCGGCCAGGAACTTGCCCGTCACGATTTCTTGCATGTGCTTGGCAAGGATCAACTTGGCCTGGGCAAAAGGTATCTGTCCCAACCGGACCCTTTTGCGCTTCCTGCCTCCTCCTGCTTCCGTCGCTAAATTGTAATCAAGGAAATACCCCTTATCGTCCTTGCGGAGGAATTGGGGCAATCCATTGACATTAGGTCTACTCATAACTACCTCCTAATGTCCCCAGCACCTGGCATTGTATCAAAAGCCAAGGGAAGGGGTTTCTGGAAAACCCTCAGGAAAATGGAATGCCAAATCCTGGGGTGCCTGCCCACCTTCACGAAAGGAAGAATCCCCGTCTGCCGCCAGTAGCGGACGGTATTGGTCGGCACCTTGGCCAGCTCGGCCACCTGGCTATCCGACATCAGGTAATCCCGGCTCATATTCCTGCGGTCGCTTCTGCGGCGTTCCGTCATGCCCTGCCTCCTTGCATATGGTTTGATAGATAAACATCCCCGAAGGGGACACCTTCGGGGAAAGGTGTGGAAAACCCCGCACCCAAAACCTGTTTCATTACCAACAGGTTGATCGGGGGGTTTTCCACGGTGTTGGTTTTGCCGTTGCCGTTGCCGTTGACTTTGACTTTCGCCTTAATCCTTAAAAGACTTAAATCACTTACTTCCTTCACGCCCGCGCCCGCTCTGGTTTGGTTGTCCAAGAGGCCAGCCCCCACTACCGCTTTCCTGGTCATCATTACTGATCCAGGGGGAGTGGGGGCTGGCGTCGCAGGACAACCAAACATCCCCCTTTCGCGGGCGTTTCCGCATTTTTCGGTGTGACTCTGTTTCACACCCCGGTTCACGTTTTTAAGGGTCCGGTTCATGCGGTCTCCTGGGCCGGTTGGTCCCCTGCCGGCGGGTCCGCCTTGACCGCCTTGAGGATGGGGTCCTTCACGAAGGGCAGATAGGCCCCGTCCAGGCGGACCCAAGGCACCCGGCTAAAGGGCAGGTGGGCCACCTTCTCGAAAAACGAAAAGGCCCAAAGGTCCCGGTGCCGGGGATCCCCCTTCAGGAAGGTTTCCAGGCCGTTCATCAGCCGGATGGCATGGGCCTTATCCCGGCTGACCACCAGCCGAAAGGCGGTGGGAAAGTCACGGGTCAGGTTCAGGATCATGGCGGCCATCTTGTCCCGGTTGTAGGGGGTGTGCTCGTACTCCAAGACGAAGGCGTAAACCCTGCCACCGATTCCGGCCTCAAAGAAACCGTCGGGGGTGCGCTGGTGGACCCGGTGAAGCTTTGCCCCGGCCAAGGGCCAACCCCGGCCCTCGTCCAGGGCCTTTTTCCAGTCCAGTTTCAAGCCGCAACGCATCTCGTAGTCCGAAAGCCAGGTCATCCCCGAAAGGCCGCCGTCCTCCTCGATCTGGATACGCATGGTCAAAACCCGCTTGTCATGCTCCCGCTCAAAGAGGTTGATATGGGGGGACCGGATTTCGGGTGAAATAAGGATTCGGCCTATCCCGGAGAGGTACCGGAGGGCCGGACGGGTCAGGCAGTAAAAAGCGTCCTCGTTGGGGAGGTTCCTAGCCTTGAACAGGTACCCCTTCTCCACCAAGGCCCTCAAGTGCCGACAGGCCGTCCAAAAGGCGTTTTGGGGGTAGAACTTCCGGTGGAAGAGCCGGGTGGTGATGAACTTGTTGGAATGGATATAGGCCAGGGTATCCACCCCCACAGGCTTTAAGGCCGGGGCTGGTTCGGGTTTGGGAAGGGTTGGCTCAAGCCGCATTTTCATCCCCCATTCCTTTCACCCGGTCCTTGCCTGGTTTGGAGCTGGGGCCTTCCGGGCTTGGGGTTGGTTCCGGGAGGGAGCTTTGGTTCTTCTCCTCCCTCCACTTCCTGTTTTTGATGTTCCACTGCGGGAGGTACTGGCCAAACGGCGTAGTGGCGGGTTTGAGGTTGGTTTGCAGGAGTTGGACTCCCCCTTCCCCCACTACCTTGACGATGGCCTGGCCTACTTTGAGTTCCTTGATCCGGTTGGGATGGAACCGGAACTTCTCGACCGGGGGCTTGGAATAACCCAGGGCGCTTCCGTTGGCCGCGTAGCTTTCCACCTTGTAGTTGGTGTCCTGCTCGGTGCCGAATTGCCGGGCGAAGCTTTCCGCCGTGTCCGGGTCGTTCACCCGGAGCACGATCTTGTTGCTGGCGGTGTTCATGACCTGTTCAAGGAATTCCTGGGATACGCCCCTCAGGTCTCCCAGGGATTGGTGGGCCAAGAAGAGGTTCACCTGGGCCTCCCGGCACTTGTTGATGAAGTCGATGAACCGGGGATAGGCCAGGTTGTAGAACTCGTCCAGGAAGACCCGGAAGGGTTTCTTCTTTAGTTCGGGGTTGTAACGGGCCGACAGCTTTTCGGCCATGTCCATCATGGCGAGGATGGAAATGCGCTTGGCGTCCTCCGGGTAACGGGCCGAGTCGGGGGAGAACAGGAGGATTTCACCGTAGTCCATGACCTGGTCCATGCGGATATCCGCCTCCCGCACGTTCAAGAGGTAAGACCACTCGGAATTGCAGAACCGTTGGAGCTTGTTCACGAGGCCGGACAATTCGGCCCGACGGTCCTTGGGGGATTTGCCCATCCATTGGTCCCTGAAGTATTGCGCGTAATAGGTTCCCGGGTGCTTCGCACAAAGCCAGCCGATGGTCTTGAAGGTATCCGCTTCCTGGGTGGCCAAAAGAAGGTCTTGGAAGGTGATGGTCTTTATTTCCTTCTTCAGCAAGCCCACGAGGTTGTGCAGGAAGGCGTCGGCCAGTTCCACGTAATAGGGCTCGGTGTTCTTGTTGTCGTAATAGAGGGCCGTGAATACCCGGTTGGCGATGGCGTCCGCGTTGTTCCCATAAAGGGGGTTATAGCTGTGAGAGACTGAGGGTTCGGAAAGGTTGAAGTGGTAAATGAACCGGTCGCCTTTCATGCCGTAATAGGCGATATCCCTTTTCATGTTTGCTTTGACGTCGTAGATGAAGCATCCCAAGCCCTGCTTGATGGTTTGCTCCACAAGGGGCTTGATGACGAAGCTGGTTTTTCCGGTTCCGGTCCCGCCCACGATATGGACATTTTCATGGAGGGAGGAAGTTGGTATCTGGATGCGCCCCTTGGGGTCCAGGCTCAAGGGATATTCTCCCAAGTTCACTTTCTTTTTTTCAGCGGCCTTCCAGTAGAGGAAATACATGCCCATAAAGGCCAGGATAAAGACCATCGTGAAATAGGAGGCGTCGTATTCCCTGGCAACGGGGTCTATCAAGGCAATGGCCGATGATCCGCAAATGGCGATTTTGGTGATAAGGAAAATATTTTCGTTGGCCCGGTTGTAATAAAGGAGGGTGTAAGGAATGACAAAAACCCAAATGCCCATCCCTAAATAATGCTCCGCCTCAAAATCCGGGCTGGGCAGGTAATTGCTGAGCATGGCGTCGAACCCGATAAATGGGTGCACGATGTTGAGGATGAGGAGCAAATAGGGGGGAGAGACCAACAAAAGGATAATCTGGTTGATACTGCTCTTCGCTTCTTTCGACATACCGCACCAAGCTCTCCGGAACCTCCACGGAACAGCGAGCCTGGCGGGTCACCGCCAGGCTATTCCCTGGTGGGCTCCTTTTTAGGGTCGGCTTTCCTTCTTTTACCCGGCGGGTAGAAGTAAGCCGCGAGGGCATACCGAATAAGGTCGGCCCTCTTAATCTTCGGGTCCTTCAGCTTTTCGAACCGCGCCTTTTCATCCATGGCTTCCAGCATTTCCTGGGTGACATGGACCATGAGCCTTATGCCACCTTTTCCTTCGAGTATTGGACGTCCCCGGCGCGGTTTGTTTTTCATGGACATATCTATATTCCTCCTTGCAAAAAACGTCAAAAACAATCAACCAATTAAGGTGTGACGTTTATTTTAAGTGCCATTATTTGGTTTTAGGGGATTTATTAAGTTTTAAAAGGGAGGAAGATTAAACAGCACACTTTAAAAAAATATTTTTTTGAAAATTTATTTCAGGCTGGTTTTTTTGCTGTGTTCTTACACTTGGGATATTTTGGACAACCCCAAAACAATCCCCATCTGCCTTTTCTCTCAACCATCGGCAATTGATGAATTTGGCAAATTGGGACGCCTTCTGAATTAGTTTCCTTTTTTTGTTTTCGTATTTTTTTTACTTGGTCTTTTTGTTTATTGATTTCCGATTCGGTTTTGGGCGGCTTTCCTGGTTTATGGTTTCCAATAAGGCAGTGTTTCCAAATCCCAAAACGTCCCATATCTGTCCAATACCATGCGCAAGGATCATCACAGAACTCGCATTTTTCGAGTTTGTTTTCTCCAAGCTTTCCAATATTCCGATCAATTTTAAGGAAATGAATTACTTGTTCTGCTGTTTCTTTACCTTTGAATCTCCTCATTATTTCGTGGCTGTCTTTTTGAGAAAGGATATTAAGACTGCCTTCCCACAATATTTCCCTATCAATGATCGCCAGTTTCCTATGTTGGAGTCCGAAGAAAGGCAAAACAACAATTCCCATTTCAACGAATTTATCGATCTCTTTTTCTGCTTGATAACGCATTCCGGTTGTATGTTCTTTGGTCATCCTAGTAATTAAAATAATTCTTATACCTTTTTTTAAAAGATGTTCAAAAACCGGCAAGAAGGTTTTGGTCCGTTCTGTGGTTATGTATGGGCTATCAATAATCACCTCTTTTTTCGCCAATAAAAGATCGTTAATAAACGTTTTGTAAAAGTCTTTTTGGTCGTAAAGTTCAGAATCTTTAGCTTCGGTTTTTAGTCTCTCAGGATCAAATATTTTGGAAAGCCATTTCTCCGAAGATTCGGTCACATTATATTTTTCTAGGATTTCACTTGTCGTATGGGTTGGGTGCTTATTTATGTCGCAGTACCCAATAAACTTTTTAACCAAAGAACTTGGGCTATGTTCTTTTTCAACCCTGTTCTTATCAACAATCATGATTAATTTTTGTTTCGCTCTGGAAAAGGCAACATTAACCAGTTTTGAATCGTCACCACCCTCTTTATCATCGTCAAGTAATTTGTTTCGGTTGCCCGTTGTTGTATCAAATATTATTAATTCTCGCTCATACCCTTGGAATCGATGCACGGTATCGACCATCACGTTTTTTTCAATGTTTTGATCTTTAACCATTCTGCGGATTAAGTTTGTCTGAGCCCTAAAGGGAGAGATGATCCCAATTTGATCGTAACCACTTTCAATGGCCTTTTGAGCTAATCGCAGTGAAAGAATTGCGTGAAATAAATTGTAATAAGAGCCGGAATCGGTTTGGACAGGGTAGGTTTTATTGTTACTGGTGTCATATATGCCAATATGTGCTTTTGGAAGGGGCTCTTTTTCCAAAAGCTCCACCCCGATTTTCTCCGTCGAAATATCAGAATCCAATGCAAACTTTCGGCTGTTCCTTCCATATACCAGGTAATTAACTACACTGGCAATATCAGGGTGCATACGATATTGGATTTTTAGTTGTTCAAGCCATTCGGGTTTTATTCCGGTTTCTACGGATCGAACAATTTCAACACGTTCAAAAATCTCTTTTTTTAACCATTGATTAACAAGCCTTTCCTCTTTTTCTACCTCCTCCTTGGATTTAGACGATGGATCCACTTTATGCTTTGCTATAGGTGGAAGCTGGTAAAAGTCTCCAACAATAACAACTTTATTTTTTGCTAAACCTGAAGCGCACCATAATGCTGGCAATGGTGCCATAGATGCCTCATCAACTATTACACAATCGTACTCTCTACTCGTTACTGGTTTTGAACTGTAACTTTTGGTCAATGTTGTAGCAATTACATTAGCCCCCTTAATTAATTCCGCAGAAATTTCATTTAATTGTTTTTGTAATTCCGCCCGTTGGGTTCTCAAAGCTGAAAGACCTGCTTTTATCTTTTCCAGTTCTTCGACAAGTTCCTGTTTTTTATTTAGGTCCAAATTATTAAAATTATTATTAATGTGTTCCACATACCCGTTAATTTCTTCCCGAATTCCATTCTTGGTATTTTCCAAACCAGCTAACTTATTTTCGTTTTCGCTTATTTCTTTATTGGCTTTTACTCTGGAAATGGTCAATTGATCAATATTCAAAGAAGTAAAAATTCTTTTAAACATTCCCATTTGATTATAGGTAGTTATTTTCTCCTCAACTTCAAAGAGCCATTTTCTTGAGTCAAAAACTTTTCGTTTTGCTTCCTCGATGGCCTTCAAAACTATGGAAAGTTTATTTTCCTTTTCATTTTTCGCTTTTATAAATCTCTCATATTCAACAAATGCCTTTAATTGAAATTCTATTTGCAACACACGACCATCAATGGCCGACAATTCGTTTTCTACCGTTTTTAATTTTTCCCGAATGGATTTACCGACTATCTCCTCAACGGCTTTAAGATCAACCAAAGGATATTCGCTTTTCAAATTTCTATCTTGAATCTCACCTATTCTTAATATTTTTCCTTCCAGATAATGAGGCGACTTATTGAGTTGGTCTAATAACTTGAGTAAAGCGCCATCCGTTGCAACGTTCGTATGTGACAAAAGTAAAACGCTTAGCTTTTTTTCCAGGAGAGCTTCGATAATGCAAGCAATTGTTTTTGTCTTGCCGGTTCCAGGGGGACCCCAAATAAAGGTCACTTCATTTCGAATTACCTTCTTTACCGCCCCAAGTTGGGACTCATTCAATGAAAAGAAATTACCATTTGGCAATTCGTCATTGGATTCAGAGATCGTGGGCTTTATCCGAAAAGTTTTTTCCGATAGATCGGTTAATTTCGATTCACCTGTATCTACTGTTTTCAGTTTTTCCATTAATAATTTAAGCAGATGGTAATTAGAAACGATTAGTCTTGCTTCGGGAATATCCGCTCCAATGAATTTGTCTAATTCAAGTTGGATAAAATCATCAGCTAAAGCTACCGCTCTCCCGTTCGCGCTCACATCTCTTATTCGAATCTCAACTTCACTGTCAATCTCCAATGATTGGAACGCAGACAATGAAAACTGATAAACGAAAATTTCTCCTACACTTTCAATAAATGATCCATTTTTAAGAATTGCTTGCGAGCTTCCTGATTTTTGTAAGTAGGCAATATTTGCTTCCAATGCGCCTAACATTTCTTTGATTATTTCGTTGGATGTCATCTGTGCCCTTAATTATTCGCTGAATTGATTACCATTATTGCACAGAGAAGAAGACAGGATTTTAGTGGTCTTAAATTATTGATTTAGACAAATGATGTAATCTGGATTTATAAGTCATGGGGTGGGGTGCAGGGGAGGGAACACCCTACCCTGCCGGACGCAAAAAGGCCCCTCTAGAAAGGGGCCTGGGTTTTTAGGACAAAAGCCCTGCTTGGCGGAAGGAAAAATAACCTTCATGGGTCACGATCAAATGGTCATGGACCGTGATGCCCATAGCCCGTGCGGCGGTCAAAATCTGGCGGGTTAACTGCTTATCCCCTTCTGAAGGTTCCAGGCTTCCGGCTGGGTGGTTGTGGGAAAAGATTATGCCCGTTGCGTCCAATTCCAGGGCCTTCTTCAAGACCTCGCGTGGATAAACGGCGGTATGGTCAACGGTTCCTTCCTGGTTCAAAACCACGTCTAAAACGTGGTTCCGGTGGTCAACATACATGGTCACAAAAGCCTCGTTTCGCTTCCCGCCGATATACTGCTTGAAATAGGCGGCCACGTCCTCAGGGCTTCCCATGACCGGCCCCCGCTGGTAGTCCGCCCTGGCTTCCGCCCAAGAAACCGGCGGCACGGTTGGCGGCGGCAACTCCCTCACATTGAACTTCAACCCGTCCTTCTTCGCTTGGTCACTCATGGCCTTGCTCCTTTAACAGGGAGCAGCCTCCGGGGCCGCCCCTCGAAGAGGAAAGGGGCGGCCATGGAGGAGAGGCCAAATAGGAAGCGCTAGCAGACTATTGGCCCAATAACGTTTTCGAGTTTTCCGACGGAGTGCGATAGCGAAGCGACAGCATCCGAGGCCTGGTGCCCCGGACACGGTTTATGGGTCCGAGGGCAAGCCACTGGTGGCTAAGGCTATTCGGGAAATGAGAAAACAAATTGAAGGTTTTGAAAAGTTTTAACTTAAATTTTTCAGGAGTGATTTTTTCACTTCTAAAAGAAATTCTGAGGGCCCATTAAATTGACGCCCATATTTGCCATCAATCCAACCGGAATAAGTTAAATGAATCTCGCGCTTTGCACGAGTTAACCCGACATAGAACAACCTTCTCGGTTCCTTTTTCGTTTCAATAGTTTTTTCATAATAAGAGGGAATTTTCCCCTGATCCAAACCCATCATTATTACCACCTCAAACTCCATGCCTTTAGCGCTATGCAGAGTCATTAAATTCAGATGGTCTTTATATCCTGTTTGGCCTGCGAAAGCGGCAATATTGAACCCCTGTAAAACCCCATTGGCCATAGAAGCTGTAAATAATTTTTTAAATTCTTCTTGTTCGTATCCCAAAGTGGTTTCACACGCAAACGTCTTCTCCAAACATTCACTGTTAAATTTTTGAAGCCAACTATTTAACGAGGCCGATGGATTGCGGTTTGAAAATAAAAACTTGATAAAATCTTTTCTTTTTTCCATAACTAAATTTTTGGTTTTAACAGTTTGATTAAAAGATAACCATCTTTTCGTCAATTCCGTCAATTTAGGCTCACCTTTTTCCCATCCTCCGCTACACCATAAGCCGCAGTCTTCCACCCACCGAGTCAAAGGAGTTTTGCTATACGGCCCTCCCTTATCAATCCTTATATGTTTCATTCCCAATTTTAGAACTTGTTTAGCAATTACATCGCCGTCGTACTTAGTTCGATATAACACGGCTATATCACCAAAATTAAACGTTGGATTATTTTTCAGAGTCTCAGGAATGATCTTGCCACAAATCAGTTCCACTTGTTCCTGAAGACCATTTTGGCATTCATAAATTTCAATCGTTCCTTCATGTTCTTTTTTGGACACATAATTACGCTTTTCTCCAAGAACAGTTTCCGAAGCTCCAATAATGGTTTGTCCCGAACGATAGTTAAATCTCAACTTAATTGCTTCAACACCTTCTTTTAGTGATAAATCTCTCAGTAGTTCCGGCTTTGCCCCAGCAAAGCCATAAATAGATTGGTCTGCATCTCCCACGGCCAATAGTCTTATTTTTGCCTCAAAACATAATTTCAGAACTATTTCATGAAGACCTTGACCTAAGTCTTGGTACTCATCAATCACCAAGATTGGAAATCGAGCCTTTAAGGCTCGCCTAATCCATTCATGATTACTTACCAAGTCAAAGCCGAATTGAACCATATCGTCAAAATCAATGAGTCCTTTTCGGTGGAGTGACTGTTCGTAAAATTCAACGAGTTCACAAAGGTCGCCATCATCGGTTTTCCAAGCGGCGGAAGTTCGATCCAAGTGAACGCGTCGATAATATTCAAATTTAGTCCGCCAACTGTTTGGATCAACGTCAGCGCTGATCACTTTTGCCACCGAATTATTAAATAGTTTATTTTGTTCAGCCGGAGTTACAACTTGGATGGGTGAGGCTAATCTAAGATCAGCCGCTTGAGCGAACGGTAAGATAATATTGTTTAAACAAAAGGAATGAACTGTACCAATAAATATATTTTTTCCATATTCAACCCCTAATCCTTGAAGCTTTTTTTCTAGCGCGCGAGCACATTCCGAATTATACGTAATGCACGCAATCCCTCGCGGAAACTTCACATCCTCTTTCAACATCTTGGCCATTTTGAGCGTTAACACTTTTGTTTTACCGCTCCCCGGCCCAGCCAAAACAACACAATTGCCTTTAGAATTAAAGACATCCCACTGTTCAGGGTTTTCCTTTAATTCTTCCGATTCGGTCAAATATCTCAATTCTAAATCACTGTTGTTTAACAACATGCTTAATGGCCCTTTTAATATAAACGGGACAATCCTTCTCAACTAAATTCGCAGCTAATCTTTGTGCCAGTCGCCCCTTCCCAATGGTTTTAATATCATTTAAAAATTGTTTAGCATCAAGGCTCCCTGGAGAACGACCGAATTCACGAGCCCTCTCTTTAATGGCATCGCTTTCTGTTAACTCAATAATTGTTTTGCAAATTTCTTTGTGGTGTCCGCTCTTAAATAAATCGACCTCAAAAGTATATTTATTAATAAACAAGCCGTTCTTTTTTGCTAACTTCAATTTATCGGGTTTAGAAAGTGCGCTCGCATTCGGTTGAATTGTAGATAACAGTTTTATCACTCTATCTTGTCCAAAACTCCCACCATCATGAGGATCAAAATCAGTGATAACTGCAAAAGGAATCTTTAACCCAGATTCGCCAATTAATTTGATATATGGCAAAAAATTTACTCCCGAAACTGAACAAACGGTAATACCAAGCTCATCAAAATCATAACCAATCGCTCTGCCAAGAGCAGGCAGAAGGAACATTTCTGCGTCACCTTCTACAAGGAGAATTCCTTTTGAAAATAGTATTTCTCCCCTCGTAACATCAATGTATCGTTCTAAATCAGCTATATCATTTTGGTTGAGGTCCAAATTTGCTGTGGAAATCACCTCTGTACTCCGCTCATCTAAATTCTTTTTCAGAAGTATTAAAGATTTGAGAGGAGAAACACTGACGATATGCGGAGAATGCGTAGTTAATAAAATCGTTGTTTTCTCTTTGCCTTGACCGGTCGAAGGCAAATGATCTTTCGGGTTCAAAAACTCACGATAAATTAATCGCTGTAAATGTGGATGAAGGTGGGCTTCGGGCTCTTCGATACCAAGAAATGTGTGGTCTCTGTTGCCCTGCTCAGATAATTCCAAAGCCTCCAATGATTTCAGAGTTAAGTAAAGTAAGTTCGAAGATCCCAAACTAGCTTCATTTAAATTTCTCTTACCAGAATCAATAAAAAGTCTAAGAGCCTTTAATAAACGATTTGGAACTGTTGGCGAAAATCCAAAAGACATATCAAATGTATTTGATTTCCCGATAATATCTTCCAGCTTCGACGAGATAGTTGTTTCAAGGTTTTTAATTTCATCAATTTTTGCAACAGCTAATGTTGTTTTGGATATTTTTTTAGAAATCTTCTCTAGCTTGTCTTGGTCAATTTTGCTTGCCGCTTCTTCCAATAAATATCTCAAAGGAGATTTTTTCCAATTAGACAAACTATCTTCGGTGTCACGCAATGCAGGCAAAACATCTATCGGAATGCGAGACCTGAATTCATATCCGCTAATATGTTTCTCGGCGTTTTTTCCACCAAAGAAGAAAAATTCATAGTCGGCATCCTTTTTTGGCCCGCCAGTTAGCCCCTCAATGGGTTGAAACACAAAAGTTAATTTTGACCGAATTGGATTTTTATCAACGATATAGTCCGCGAGGATTGCAAACAAATTTTCATCACCTTCAAAGTCAGTAAGCTCAATAGAAATTATTATTCGGTCATCTTTTTTTAACGGTCTTTTTAATCCATCCCAAAAATCTTCATTTTTCAATTGCCTCGCGCTTTCTGGCAAAGTTGGATCAAGTATTAATCTGAGGGCATATAAAAGATTTGTTTTACCAATTTTATTCTCGCCAACAAAAACAGCATGATCGCTTAAATAAAAATCAGCGGCATGAAAGTTTCGAAAGTTTTGCAGTTGAATTCTAGAAATCCTCAATTTAATTTCCTCCTGCGCCATACAACAATGTGAGGTCCGACGAGGGTTTTTCCGTTATCCACGGGAAGATGTAAAGCCATACTTGTCCCCTCTCTGTTTCAGAATGACTTTGAAAGATATTCGTACCTTGACACAAATAGATACTATCATTATACTTCCCATTATGGGAAGTAAATACAACGTACAAAGATCAACGGCTATAAACATCAATGAAACTTATAGGCAAACCCGTCCTTCATGACTTCAAGGCAAAGCACGCTGATTCCCGATCAGACCTTGAGGCATTGGAAGCAGAAATCGACGAAGCTCAATGGAATACACCTCAAGAGTTAAGCGCTAGATATCCAAAAGCAAGTCGATTGCGGAACCAACTGGTCGTTTTTGATGTCTGTTGGAATAAATACCGGGTACTGACCAAGGTTAACTACAAGAATAAGACCGTGCTGGTACTGAGGATAGGGACGCATAAAGAATACAATAGGTGGGATTTGGGTTAAAAATTATGAAAAACATCAAAGTCATTAAAACCGACCAAGACTACAAAGAGGCCCTCAAATTCGTTGAGGCGCTTATGGATCAAGATCCAAATCCTGATTCAACCGAAGGAGAACAACTTAGTCTCCTCACAACCCTTATCCAGGATTACGAGGCTCGTGCTTTCCCCCAGTCTTTACCGACGCCTCTTGAAGCAATTAAATTCAGAATGGAACAAGCAGACCTCAAACCGGCCGATTTGGTTCCATATTTGGGAAGTCCAAGCAGAGTCTCAGAAATTCTTTCTGGCAAACGCCCGTTAACACTTGAAATGATTCGTGCGTTAGAAGCCGGACTTGGTATTCCTGCAAAAGTTTTAATTCAGAAAAATGAGGCCAATCCAAATACAAAATATGAACGCTGGGATACGCGTCTCGTGAAGTTAATGGAAACCCGAAATTATTTCGGAAAGAAAACATTGGAACGGAATAGTAAAACCGAGCTATTGGAATCCTTCTTTGGGTCGCTCGGCTCTAGTTTGGAACCGGCGGCTTTACTTCGTAAAACAAGTTATCGATCAACACTGCTCACAGATAAAGATGCACTCTTGGCGTGGGAAATCCGAATTCTCCAAAAAGCGGATGAAATAAAAGCGCCAGTGAAATACAAATCTGGTGTTATCGATCTTTCTTTTATGCGCAACCTGATGAAGTACAGCTCGGAACAAAAAGGACCGGTCAAAGCTATAGAGCATTTAAAGAAGGTTGGCGTAAAGCTTATTGTTGAACCGCATCTTCCAAAAACACATCTTGATGGAGCAACCATCTTGACCGAAAGAGACAACCCGGTCATAGGATTAACATTAAGACATGATCGGCTAGATAATTTTTGGTTTACTCTGATGCATGAGATTTCCCATGTGGTTCGACATTTCGACAGCGGCTTCGATTCCTTTTTCGATGAAAAGCTTCAAGAAAAGAATGGGATCGAGTTCAGTGCAGAAGAAAAGGAAAAAGAGGCTGATGAACTTGCCGAAGAAGCAATTTTGCCAAGGGAAATATGGGAAATCAGTCCCGCAAAAGTCATACCTTCCGCTATGGCTGCTCAAAGCTTGGCTAATGAATTGGGTGTGCATGTGGCAGTAATCGCAGGAATTATTAGATTCAAACACGCCAATTATTACTACCTAAACAAAATAGTTAATGATGAAACAGCACATGTCCGCCCGCTGTTTCCTGAGGTATTTCCGAGCAAATGAAAAACATGAGTAACATTGTGAAATCCTACGTTCCTATTATTCGGTGGCGACCTGGAGAGGTGCGAGCCATACGACATTTATTTCCAAAAGATCGGTCGAGAATCACTCCCCTTTTTGAGTTCATATTGCCTCCGCCTCGAACAGATAAGGACGATAGAAAAATAATTCTCGAGGACTCGAAAACAAAATTTATGAGAGGTTTGTCAGGCATCACAGAAAGCATTCTCAAAAACTGGGGTACCGATCCGTTTTTCATCGACGTTCACTTGCTTGATGGAGATATTAGAGCCTCCGTTTTTGAGACGATCCTTTCTTCGGCCAATCAGCTTAATCTTTTTTCAATTCCGGTCACGTATGTCATTCCTACTATTAGTACAGAAGCTGATAAAGCAACTAGGAATGTTGCTGTTAAATTCGCAAAACTCGACAATAGAGGTTTGTGTATTCGCCTTGATGATTCTCATCTCAATGGTGAAATTCAAAATCAAATCGATGACTTCCTTTCGAAGGAGAAACTGGACCCCGGACTAGTTGATGTGTTAATCGATCTGAAAATTGTCGATGAGCAGACTACAGTTAAAGGAGTGTTGGATAAGTTGTCCCATGTTCCCCACATGGATAAATGGCGCTCGGTTATTCTGACCGGAGGTTCGTTCCCGAAGGATTTATCAAAATTCGAAAAACATACAAATCCTGCGATCCCGAGATTTGATTGGCTAACTTGGCAGGGGTTAATACAAGATAAAACAGTAAAACGGAAACCGATTTATTCTGATTACACCATTCAACATCCGATTTTTTATGGTCATATTCCTGGCGCGAATACGAGTGCTAGTATTCGTTATACGGATGAAAAGGTCTGGCAGGTTTATAGAGGCGAGGGAATACAAAACAAGCAAGGTGCAGGCTATAAACAGTACCCCGCTCAAGCTAAATTATTAATTCAGCAAAGCTATTACAAACGAAATGGTGCCGATTTTAGTTTTGGGGATGCCTATATTGCCGAAAAAGCAAAATCTAAAGTAGGAAATACTACTGGAAGTCCTCAGTCATGGCTAACAGCAGGTATCAATCACCACATAACCCTAGTGGTTGATCAAGTCGCCAACCTTCCCGCGAAGTAAGTGCGGAACTGACGTATTTTTTCAAAGTTTTTAAGTCGGAAGAAAAAATATCTTCAAGTTTGGTATAGATGTGTTCACGTGGCTTGTTACGCAATCCACAAACCTCATTCTGAGCTTCTAAGATTTTCAGAGCTTCCTTTCTCCATAATAAACGAGCAATTGATTTTGCATTCTGATGAATATTTTGTTGGGGTTCGCGCATACTTTGAAGTGTTACCCCGGCCGCGCTCTCTTTGGCAAGCAAAATACCCCACCATTCAGGAATCTCATGGATGGCGTGGTATAGGTGCCGCTTGCCAACAACGAGTGTAAGTTTATCAAAAACTTCGCTGAATTCTCTTACTTGTCCGGGCAACCGATCCAAGGTGTCGCGGTCACTCTTAATTTCATAGCCACACATTATTCCGTTGATAATTGCGTAATCTATTCTTGTCGATCCGTGTTGTACTCCAAGCTCTTCGAAAATTTCTACTTTATGTCCATTATTTTCATAGCTTTTCTTTTCGTTTTCCAAAAACGAACGCAGAGCAGATCGAATCATCAAATCATTTGTAGAAAACATTTGTTGAGATTTTTCTCCATTAAAATTATGAGTCCATCTTAGCACAAGTTCATCAATGTAAGGGGCTTGGGGCACAGCCCCAAGAGAAGGGGGTGTGCCGAGGATCACCTGGAAGGAAGCCGAGGCCAGGGGGAAGGCCTTCCCCCCAAATCTCATTTTTCAGAAGCTTTTATAGCGCCTTTGAGCAATAACAGTTCCAGTTTCTCTTGGCGGTCCTTCGCCTCCTCTTTCGGTAAAGCAATAAATCGTATTTCCACCGGCAATTTTTCCAAATCCTGTTTTTTCAAAGACACCTCTTTCAAAGTGACGTTTGCAAAGATGACCGTTTAAAGGTCAAAATTGAAAACGTTACTTTTTCGTTTCTTTTTTCTTTTCCGCCAAAGCAATCTCACTCTGCATCCGGTAAATTAGCTCTCGAAACGCCTGCTCGGCTTTCTTCAAATCCGCCTTAACCGGTCCATTTCCAATAGGCTTAGGAATCCCTAGTAATTCCCAAATTAACGATTCGGCTAAAACGGGTTCTTCAACATTCCGATAGCGATGCACCTCCCAGCCATCTCGCACATCATTTTCATAGCATTGTTCTAATGTGCCGAGCGTAAGTTTGATTTCAATAAACCCAGGTTTGTCAGGGTGGACCAGCAAGAAGAGAACTCCTGGTTTTACCTTTTGAATAATTTCTTCTGGAGCCCTCTCGCCTATCCCACACTTAGGACATCCTGAACCTTCGGCTACCAATTCAGGTATCGTCCGCCATTCATGGCCATTGCTACATTGAAAGTTAGCTTTTCCAAACTTGCTTCGAACAAGACCCAAAAGTTTAATGTCACGTCCTTCAAGACGTTTTTTCATCCGTGCGGTATAGGCATAAACGTAATCGGGTATTGGGTCCGGGAGACGTACTCCCGCCTTCTTTGCCGCTTCCAAACCAACCTCTACCGTTTTCCAGTCCATCTTTTCAATTTCAATACCACGCCGATACGGGATATCCGCAAGGCCTGTTGCCCCCCAAAAAACCGTTTCGGCCCAATAGGGATCGGGAACCTCAATGTATGTCTTGATTGTCCATTTTTGACCGGTCTCTTTAACGACTTTACCTGCATATTCTTTGTAGTTGCTGTTGTGCGCGGCTAATCGTTTCTTGGGGAGCTGGGTGGTAACTCCGATCTTATACAGGTCGGGATTTGATGGGTGGATCAGAACGTATAGATAACCTGATTTTATTTTTTCTCTCAAACTAATGAACCTCACGAAGCAGGCGCAAATAATACTTCAATAATGTGAATGACTGACTAGCGGTAATTCTTATCGCCACTTCATCTGGCTTCTCATAGTCTTCCCTGATCTTATCGATCATTTCTTTGATTTCGGGATTCTCGTCAGAAAGCCACCGCAACGCCCCTCGCTTGGAATTACAGATATTCCCTTTTACGAGCATCAACACCCTAGCCACCTCGCTACTTATTGAAATAATCGGTGATAGCGGCATTCTAGCTTCGAGCGATAAAGTTGAACGATACAGCAAAATGTTGATGTGTGGGATCAAATGTTCTTTTACATTCCTTATCGCCCAAACTTGTAATTCACCTTTACTGATCTCTCGAAAATATTGTTTCAAATCTTGGCCGAAAAGGGGTCTGGATAGGTTTTTGATATTCCATAAATCCATCATCCAAATGGATGTTGCTGGCAGTGCCGGTTTATCGTATTCGTAGAGCCGCTTCACCATAGGTATTTGGCGGGACGAGAAAAGAGCATACCCATCCAAAACTGGATTCTTTTGATTTGATTTCCACTCCGTTATTTTTCTCCCGAAGAGTTCTATTTTTTCCTCAGGAATCAATACCAGCAGGTCTAAATCACTTCTGCCTAGGACCCAATCGCCTGTAGCCGCAGATCCAAAAATGCAACCTGAAGTTTGGCGATCCATTTCGATGTGAAAAAGCTGATTTATAGTTTCTAAATATGGGGCTAGGGCATTTACCAAAAATGACTTCCCTTTGTGTTTCCGAGTTTGACGGTGGATAGAAACGTCAATACATATTAAAAAGTATAGGCATTTCTATCCAAGCACGCCTCAAGAAGATGATGATCATGGACATGGACTTGGTGAGGAGTATGTCTGGTTTCGAATAGTGGTCTAAGGCGAGAATCACCATGATGGTCATCATCATGATCATGATGATGAAAGGGCCATAGAGGATTTCCTTTAAAGAATCTTTCGTAGCTCCTCAAACCGGGAAACCACCTGGGCCCACTTGGGATACGGTCCATAGCAAAGCAAACTGCATTGGGTTTCATATTCCTTGGATAGGGCTGTCGAAAGCTCTTTGCCCGGAAAGAGAGCTTCGCTGTTGGAAAACCTCATATCCTCCGGAAAGAAATAACTCTTGGGGAAATGCTTCTTGCTCACCTTGTCATAATCGGCCTTGATGGTGTCATATTCCGCCGACTTCAACATTTGGGTCACTTCATGCTGGGACGATAACTGAAAGAGATCGTAATAATGCCGTGCGTAACCCCCGATAGGCTTTTTGTCCCGTTTGAACGATTCCACCTTTGAATGAATGGCGAACATCTTTTCGACGAATGTCCGCCTAAAATGCAAAAGCCTCATGGGAAACGGACCCTCGTCCTGGGCCCCCAAAGAAGTGCCTTTCTCTTGTAGGAACTTCCCAATGTAGGATTGCAGGTTAACGGTAACTGTCGGCTCCTTTCCGCTCGCCGTGCCAGCCTCCACGATCAAAATATTCGCCACTTCCCCGGATGCCGAAAACAGGGAATCATAATAAAACTTATCATTGCGGCCAAACCCACCGATTGTCTTGCTGTCATCCTTTAGGAATTCCAAGGCCGGATGCTCGCCAATAGCATCCTTAAGCTTTTTAAGCTCCCGGTCTAACGCCCGCGTTCCCAATCCGGCTGGGTCCAGGAAAATATCAATGTCTTCCGAAAACCGTTGGATCAGGTTCCAACCCTTTGAAAGGCTTGTACCCCCTTTGAATATGGTCTTGCCTGGGACGGTATCAGCAATGATCCGTAGGGCTTCGGTGATGTAATAGTCCTTCTCGATAAGGGCGGGACGCAATCCCTGGGCTTTGAAGTATTCGTTGGCTTGGAGGACTAGCTGGCCGAAATCCTTGTGTTCAAATAGGCGCATGTCATTTCCCCGGCTTGGCTTGCCACTTGGCCGCCGTCTTGAGGGCCGCAAACAGCCCAAAATCGAATTTGGAGAGGGGGTTCAAATACCCCTTTAACATCTTTAAGGCAGAGGGGTTCTTCCCCATTTGTTCCCCTAAAGCCCCTAACAGGGCTTTCATCCGGGGGGGCTCAAAAGTAGCCACCTTCAACAAACGTTCAAAACGCCCTTCTTCGGAGAGCAATTTCAAGGTCTTACGGATCGTTTCCTCCGGCGACATCTCGCTGGCTTTACCGCCGTGCCGCAAGAAGTCTAAGAGGGCAGCATCCTCTTCCTTGAGAATGGACCATGCCTCCGGACGGCGTGTATGGATGATGGCATTGGACCCCACCAGCTTTCGCGGCAAGCTCAAGCCATTGGTCGCCATTTCCGGTTTATTGGCGTTCTGTGTGGTAAAGCCCAATAAGTTTGCGGCGGCGATCCCGGATGGGAACACCCTTTTCCCGGAAATGAATTTTTGCATTGTGGAAAGGTTGGGACGGCTTTTTCCAAGGGCCGTTTGCCGGGCATGGTAATAGACACCCTTGTGGATCCTCTCGATGGTACCCGCCCTCATTAACCGCGAAAGGGCTTGGGCCACCGCTTGGAAGGAAAGGTCCTCGAAATCCTTCAAACGCCACAAGCGCTCGCCTCCGTTCTCGATCCGTTTGCGGACCAGGCCGGTGATCTTGGAGGTATTAGGATGGGACTTGATGGCTGTACTCATGTCTTTAACATCACACCAAGGGTAAAATATGTCAAGTTTTTTTGCTATAAAACTTGACATTATTAGACATTAACAGACTTTCTTTGACGACCGGTCGGTTTGAACTCCAATCGCTTGCCGCCCAAACCTTTTAAGATTTTGGCGACATCGACCCAGAACTGGAACGCCCACCGGTCGGCCAAGGTCTTTTCAACCAACCGGACCGGCATCCTTGCCCTCCTCGCTATCTTCTTCAGACCGCCCTGGCTTTCGACCACATCCGCAAAAGCTTCTTGGAACAATTCGGCCTTCCCTGAATCCAAGCCAAGGGTCAAATGTTTAGCCACAAGTTTCCTGCATCCATGGTTTTTCATTGGCAACCCTCCTTTTCGACACGATCTATATACACCGAATAGCTTCAAAAGGTGCTGGTGTCATTGAGTGTCCTATCCCGGAGGAGGCCGTGGAGGCGGAAACCGGATGAAAGAGGCCGAACTCGGGAGGGAAAAGTTGGCAGGAGGTTCTCATGGCCTTTCGCTCATAAAAGCCAAGGGATTTTTCCGCCCTCCTGGTTTACCGGAGGAGCTCGTAAACCGGCTCCGTGTCCTATCGGTGTCCTACAGGACCATTTCTGATGGCCTTTTACCGCCTTTGACCGTCACTGACCGTCGAAACAAAAAAAGGCCTTTGCCTGATCCAGGATGTGAAACCCTTACAGGCAAAGGCCTTTGGAAGACTGCTGGGGACAGTCTAAAATTGTAATGGCGGGGTTGACGGGGCTCGAACCCGCGACCTCCTGCGTGACAGGCAGGCGCTCTAACCAAGCTGAGCTACAACCCCTCGCAGGAAATGGAAGAAAAAGCAGGAAGGAACATCCTTCGCTTTGTCACCCGGCCCGGAAGCCGTCCCCCAAGGGAAGCGAAACGAGGGTTATGGTATCGGGGAGACTCTGGTTAGTCAACCCTTCGATGCGCTCCGCTTACTCAGGGCTGAGCAGCTACCGGGGAAAAGGCTTATTTGAACTGGGGTTGCTTCGTCGCTAGCGAGGCCCTATTCGGGCCTCGCTCCTCGCAATGACAGCTATGATATTGGCTGCGCTTCCAACATTTGCGCAGCCTTCTGAATTCGGAACTTCTTCACTGAGAACCGCGACATGGCGTTCTTGGTGACGCTCTTGGCCGAAAGCTTGTAAAGGTACTCCCCTTCCGGCTTGCCCGCCGCGTCCCAGAGGGTGACCGCGTAAGCGCCCCCTTCCTTCTTTTCCTCCACCTTGCCCGCCAGGGCGCCTGTGGAATCAAAGACCTCCAGGGTCACGTTGCAATCTTCCTTCAGGAAATAATAGAACCTCACCGGTCCGGGCACGGGGGGCGTGGGGAAAAGCCCGGCATCCTCCACAAAGATCGCCCCCGAGAGGCTTTCCTCCACGGTGACGGCGATGTCCTTCAGCCGCAGGACGGGGTACTGGTCGCTGTAAAGCCGGATCTCATACCGGCCCTCGGGCAGGCCCGGGAAGTTGAAGTTTCCTTGCGGTTCGGTGACAGCCGTGGCAACAACCTTTTCACCTTTCACCATTTCAACCTTGGTCCCTTGGACCGGCGTCACCCCGTCTTTGCGCAGGAAGGTGCCGCAAATCTTGCCCCCCCTTTGGATGCTCAGCCGCCGACGGGAGCTTAAAAGCCCGGGCTTGCCCTTTTTCCCCACGGCCGCGATGTGGAAATACCAGGTCCCTTCGCCTACGTCCTTAAACCGCACGGACTTCTCGGTGGTGAAAGCGTCGTCCTCGGTGAGCGTTTCGATTTCCCTGGGGCTCAGTTTATAGACGTAGCCCGCCGGCTTGAAGCTTCCGTCATGGCGGTCCTCCCAGGTGAAAAAGATGTCGGGGCCGCTGAGGGCCGCGTTGTCCATGGAGTGGGTGGGGCTGGACACCACGGGCGGCGGCATTTCACCGGATGCGACCAATACCGGGAAATGGGTGGGTTCGGAAAAGTTACCCGCCCGGTCCTTGACCACCACGTGCAGGTACCAGACGCCGGGTTCGGCGGCCTTGAGGGCGATAGCCTCTTCGGTGGTTCTCAAGGATTCGTTGGGGAGGGGCAGTGTGCGGGGTTCGTGGTCGAAGACGTAATAATAAGCCTCCACGCCGGAGAGCTTGGCTGCCGAAGCCAGGGTGAATTCGGGCTTAGGGGAGGCGTACCACCGCTGGGGATCCGGGTGGCTGGGGGAGGTGACCTGGGGCGCGGAGGGCCTGGCCACGTCGATCTTGAGCGGGTAATGGGCCGCGGAATCGCTGATGTTGCCCGCCAGGTCCTTGGCGGCCAGGTGGAAATACCAGACGCCGCTCGTGAGGCCCGTTAGTTCCACGCGGCGGCTGTCGACGAAATGGCCCTGGCCGGGCGTTGGCCTGGAATTGGGGCTTTGGTCCAATAGGTAATAATATCCGGCGATGCCGGTGGCATCCGCGGGCGCGTCCCAAGTGAAGACCGCCGAGTTCTTGGAGCTCCAATCGTCGCTGGAATGGGTGGGGCTGGTGACCACCGGCGTGCCCACGCCGTGGTCCGAAAGCGCGGCCGCGGTGGCGTTGCCCTCGTGTTGTTCGTTGCCCATCTTGTCCACGGCTTGGACGCAGTAATAATAAACGGTGTTTTCCTTGAGCCCCGCGCCCTTGTCCGTGAAGGACGTTCCCCTGACTTCCCCGTCGCCGGAGATCTTGGCCCTGTTTTCTCCCTCAACCCAGCGATACACGCGGTAGTAATCCGTGCCCGAAATCCGGTCCTCCACCGGGCTCCATTTAAGCTCGATGTCCCCGCCGGCCTTCGGTGTGACCCGGACCTGGGTCACGGCCGGGGGCGCCGAAATGTCCACGGTGGTAAAGGCCATTTCCCCCTCGGGATAGGCCTCCTGGTTTCCCGCGCTGTCGCGGGACCTGACGCGGAAAGCGTAACGCCTTCCATCCAGGCCCGGGTAAACCCCCGAGGTGGCCGTGGTATTGGCGAGCCAATCGGCCCAGGGGCCGTTGTCGGCCCTCACCTGCGCGTCGTAGCCGGCCACTTCCGCGTGGGGGTCGGAGGCGCTCCACTCCACGTGGATTTGGGTCTTATCCAGGACCGGCGGCAGGGGTTTCATCTGGGACTTGGGGGGCGCAGTGTCGATGAGGGCGGGGTAATGGGCCGCTTCCTTGCTCAAGTTACCCACCAGGTCCTTGGTGACGAGGTGGAAGAACCACCGGCCGTCCTTCAGGGCGGGCGCGGTCAGGGAAGTTTCCGTGAGCCATTTGCCGTTGCCGGGCCCCGGGACCGAGTGGGGATGGCTGTCCAGGAGGGCGTAGTAGCCTTCCACGCCCGATGATTCGGCCGGGACATCCCACATGAACTTGGGGGTGGAAAGCTTCACCCATTGCCGGGGCGGATGGGTGGGGCTTTTGATGACCGGCGCGGCGGCCTGGGAATCCACCTGTATGCGGAAATGGGAGCAGTGCCCCGTGTTGCCCGCCTTGTCCTTGGCGATCAGGTGGAAAAACCAGGCGCCGTCATCGGGCAAGGCCAGCACCGTGCCCCGGGCCGAGGTCCAGGACATTTCCTTGGGATCGGTGAACCCTGGGCCCTTCGATGGGGCTTCGCCCGCCTCAGGGTTCCGGCCACCGGGAGCCGGACCGGGCTTCCAGTTTTCTTCGGCGTTCAGGAGGTAATAATAACCTTCGATGCCGGAGAGGTCCGCCGGGTCCTTCCAGGTCAGCTCCACCCGGCGGGAGGCGTACCATTTTTGCGGGTCCGGGTGGCTGGGCGAGGCGACGACAGGGGCCCCCACGGTGGTGTCTAGCCGAACCTTAAAGAGGGCCGCTTCCTGGGAGGTGTTGCCCGCCGCGTCTTGGCAGAGGACGGCCAGGGTGTGCGCCCCGTCCCGGGGGATTTCCAGGGTGATTTCGTTTTTGTCCGTAAAAGGAGCGGTTTTGGGGTCGGGAACGGCCTTGGGGTCCTCGGAAAAGGTGTAGTGGAAGCCCGTGATGCCCGAAAGGTCGTCCGGGGCAACCAGCTTGAAGACCGCCTTGGGGTTCGAATACCAGTGTTCCGGGTCCGGGTGGGTGGGCGAGGAAACAAAGGGCTTGGCCGCCTCCGAATCCACGCGCAGGGGGTAATGGACGGCCTTCCAGTCCACGTTGCCCGCCTTGTCCTTGGTGGTGATGTGGAAGTACCACAGTCCGTCGTCGGTCAGCTCGAAGGAAACGGTGCGTTCGCGGGTGAACAGGGAGTTTTCCGCGTTGGGAACGGTGTCGGCCTTGCGGTCGATATTGTAGTAATAGCCCTCGATGCCCGAGTGCTCGAAGGGGTCCTCCCACTGCAGGACCACCCGGCGGTCGCGGTACCACTTGCCCCGTCCTGAGGCGGCTTGCGGTGAGCCTGTCGAAACCGTCGAAGGGCCGGAGGGTTCCGAAGCGCCCGACCTGTCCCCCGAACCGTCGGACGTAGCTTGAGCGAAGTCGGAAGCCTCGGCGGAGGGGGAGGCGACCTCCATGGGGTGGGTGGGCGAGGAAACCTTGGGCGGGCTCGCCAGCGTATCCACGCAGACCTTCAGGTGGCCAGCCTGGGGCGACAGGTTGCCCGCCTTGTCCTTGGTGCGGGCGTGCACGAACCACTGGCCGTCCTCGACTTCCTCGAAGACCACCTGGGCTTTGTCGGTAAAGAAGACCGAATCCGCGTTGGGGAGGGTGTTGGGTTCGTGGTCAATGGAATAGTAGTAACCCTCCACGCCGGAGAGATCGTGGGGCGCCTGGAAGTCCACCTCCACCCTTTTATTGGAATACCATTGGCCGGCCTGGGGATGGCTGGGTGAGGAAAGGACGGGTGCGAGGGCCTTCGTATCGATGCGGATGGCGGTATGGGTCGCTTCCCGGCCCACGTTGCCTGCCTCGTCCAGGGTGGAGATGTGGACGTACCAGAGGCCGTCCTCCAGGGGGCCCAGGGTCAGGCGCGTTTCCTGGGTGAATTCCCCGTTTCCGGGGCCGGGCACGATCACGGGTTCGTGGTCGGCCTTCACGTAGTAGCCCTTGACCCCCGAGAGGTCCTTGGGCGGCTCCCAGGCGATTACCGGCGTGGGGTTGGCCACCCATTTTCCCGGATCCGGGTGGGAGGAACTGGTGGGCCGCATGGGCGGGGCCGCCACCGTATCCACGAGGATCTTAAAATGGGAGGCCTTGCTACCGATGTTGCCCGCTTCGTCCTCGCCCGCCACGTGAAAATACCAGGTTCCCTGGGAAACGCCCGAAAAGGCGATGCGTTTATCCTCCGTGAAGGAGGCTTCAGGCGGGGCCGGAACGGTCTCCGGGTAGTGGTTTAAAAGGTAATGGTAGCCTGCCATAGGCACGGACGGGTTCAGGAGGATCTCGATATTGCTAGATTTTTCCCATTTTCCCGGGTTCGGATGGGTGGGGGAGGCGATAGCCGGGGGCGGCACCGCCGGGGTTTGGAAAGCGGACGTTTCGGAAACCGAGGGGGAAGTGGCCCGGTAGGCGCTGACCACGCGGAAATCATAATCGGTTTCGGCCGTGAGGTCCGTCAGGTGCAGCCGGTGGTGGTATTTCGGGCCCTTGTCCATGGCCACCCGGGCCAGTTTCGCCTCGTCCTTTTCCCCGTAATGCACCTCGGAGGTGGCCGCGATGTCCGTGGTCCAAGTGATGAGGGCGTTGGAGGAGACGAGTTTTTCCACCCGGACCTCCGAGATCGCCGGCATCCGGGCCATGTCGAAGGTGGACCGGAGGATGGCGCCGTTGTTCTCCGCCGCCGCGTAAAGGTAGTCCCCGAAGATCGTGAAGGCCCGGACTCCTTCCTGGTCCCCGGCATAGGCGGTGATCCACTCGGTTCCGTCCAGGGTTTTCAGGATCCTGCCTGAATTGCCCGTTCCGGCGTAAAGGGCGTTCTCGAAAACCTCCATACAGTAGAAATTGAGTTCCCGGGAGGACTCGTAGGCCAAGGCCCAGTCCACGCCGTTCTCGGTGCGGAAGACCTTGACTCCCTTGGGGCTGGAAGTGCCGGCGTAAAAGGCGCCGTTGAATTCCTTGAAACATTGGATGAAATTTTGGCCCGTGGCGCTCACTTCCTCCCAATTCAAGCCGTCGGGCGTGGAGAAGAGGAGCCCGCTGGGATAGGTGCCCGCGTAAAGCCGGCCGTTGAAGGCGCCCAGGCAGGTGACCGCCGCCTCGCTCAAGGAACCCACGGTGTTCCATTGGACGCCGTCAAAGGCGTAAACCCTGCCCCGGGAACTGGTGCCCGCGTAAAGGCGGCCCTTGAACTCGCACAGGGCGTGGATGCGGTCCTCGCCGGTGGAAAAGGCGTCGCGCCAGGTTTCGCCGTCGGAAGTCGCGTAAACCGCGCCGTTCAGGTTGGTGCCCGCGAAAAGGGAGGCTTCCTTGCCCGGGGGGGCGTAAGGGCAGAGGCAGTAAATTTGGGTGGTGTAATCCCCCGCGGCTTCCTTGCCGTTGGCACCGGGGTTGAAGAACTTGGAGGGGCTGCCGGTGACCTGGACTTTTTTCCAGGACCCTGGCGCGCCGCTGCTGGATTTAAGGACACAGTCCCGGCTGGTGGCCGCGTAGAGGTAACCCCTGAACTCCGCCAGGTCATAGACGCTGGGGATGTCCGGGAGCTGTTCCAGGCTTTCGAAAAAGGCGGGCGTGGCCGAGGTGAAGTAGAGGTCCAGGGTGTTCTTAAGCTGCTCCAGGGCTTCCTTGGCGGTCTTGCCCTGGGCCTGGCAGCCCGGCAGGAGCGGGCAGCGGGCCACCACGTTCCCATGGGCCCGGGTTTCCAGCTCCACCGGGAAGTCGTAGGGAAAACTCTTTTTTTGGATTTTGTCGTCTTTTCTCAACAAGGCCCACCTGCGTTCAAGCGGTGTGGAGAGGCATGGTTCGGGGAATCGATATTGTGTCATTCTGAGCGGAGCGAAGAATCTATGTTTAAGGCAAACAAAGATCCTTCAGCCTGTCGGCTTCAGGATGAAACCCCTTAAATTCGGGGTTTCATTTTAATCAAACGGGCGGGGGTTGACAGTAACATTATCAACTTGGGGACAAATAAAAATAAACCTTTTTTAGTTCGATTGAAGATAGTTTGATATAGCCAAGCAAAAAACCACAAAATAAACAATTCCCCCTATACCTGCAAAAATAAAAGCAAAAATACTTCCTCTGGGTTCGGGCTCATCAACAGGCCAAAGCCTCAAAAGAAAACATCCTAATAGGATTCCACAAAGAGCACCACCACAATGACCCCAAAAATCCGTGCGGTAACGCGTAAATTGGCCAAGCGTAGAAATCACGGGCGCCCAAAGCTTTTCTTGAGCTTCCCGACGGCCTTGCAAACGGGGAAGCCGATAACAGATTATTGCTGCTGCAGTAAACATCCCCATCAAAGCCCCTGAAAATCCGATTGAAATCAAAATTTTTGGGTTAAGGAAAGCCGAAAGAAGAGAGCCCGATAATCCATTTAAAAAGAAAATAATTTGTTCCTCCCAAGATGATAAGTGTTTTTATTCCGGGGGGGCCAACCGGACCCGAATCGATAGCAAGAGACTTTTCCAAAATAAAAATAAGAAAAAGAAACCCTAATAAAAAATAAGTGAGATATGGCGGACCACTGGACGCCCCAAAAACCACCGGAGGATCATCCGGTATATCCTTCGTAAATGGGTTTTCCAAGATACGGCATCTCCTGAAGACTGGGGGTTATTCTTCGATTTTCTTTTTCCACTCGCCCAATAGATTCAACGCATCCCGGGGTGTCAAATCATCCACATCCAAGCCTTTCAATTTTTCCAGGATGGGGTGGGTGGTGCCGGTGCTAAAAACCTGGATGGCTCTTATTTCAAAGCTTTTTCGGCCCAATGGACAACCCGATCGGCCGCTTGGATCGCCTGCTCGTATTCCTCAGGCTGAACATCGAAGAAATCCAATGGGTAACGCCCCTTCCGGATGTAGCCGCTCAAATTAGAAGCGTCTTTGACTTCTGGTGGAGGCGACACCGGCGAAGGAAGGAGGTTGAATAAATCCATCAAGTTATGGGTGGGTGGAAATTCAACCCGGTGGAAAAGTAAAACAGCTTTCAAGGCTTTTTCAGCGGCTTGCTGGCAATGGAAACAAAGGACTCCCAACCGGACTTCAGGCATTCTCCCGGCTCGGGCTAAGGCAAGGTCGCTTTTCGCGAATTCCATCCAAATGGCAGGATCATTCAGGTCCCCCGCTTCACGCGGCATAAACTTCGCGGCCTTCTTGCAGGGCCCATTTATAAACTAACGCGCAATTATCCTTATATTTCTCAAGGATATCCGGGGTGGTCACAATTAAGTCGTATCCAACATTAACCCCGCCGACATGATTGTAAAGTTCATGGGTAACTTTACCACTATCGGTTCCTTCCGGCATGACGATAAGTAAGTCAATATCACTGTCCGGCCGCATAGGCCCCCTGGCCGCGGATCCAAAAAGGATAACCCGAAGCGGGTGGGCCGTTTCTACGATTTGTTGAACCAATTTTTCCACGACCGGCATGACGGTATTCAAGAAAATCTCCCCAAAAGAATGGCTGATTATAGCAAACAGGGGAAAAGGCGGCTTATTCTTCTATCTTTTCAATCCATTGGCGGACAATGGCGATTAGTTCAGGCGGCACGCTCATATAGGGCTTTCCCCTCTTGGACGGCCGTCTTGATAATGGTTCCAACGATATCACGGTACTTCCGGACTTCTTCCGGGGTCACCACGAAAACGTCTTTCGCCAAGCCCATGGCGTGTAGTTCCAGGCTGACTTCCAGGTTTTTTTCCTTGTGGGAGTTATCTATCGGCATGGCCACCAGCAGGTCCACGTCGCTATCCGGCCCGGCCGTCCCGCGCGCAGGAGCCGAAAAGGATGATCTGAACCGGGTCGAACTTCGCGACGATCCGCCAGACCATTTCCTGGATGATTTCTTGGGCGTTGATGGTTTGCATGAAAGTGGGTCCTTACACCTATTATACAAACAAGTTCGAAAAGACTGCTTATTCCTCTATCTTCTTTTTCCATTCCCCCAATAGATTCAGCGCATCCCTTGGGGTTAGGCCATCCACATCTAACCCCTTCAACTCTTCAAGGATGGGGTGGGTGGCGCCGGTGCCAAAGAAAGACAGTTGAGGCATCGTGCCCTCTTCTGGAGCTTCAAGTTGGGGGGCGGGTTGAGCCTCGACTGTTTTTCCTAAAAAGGTTCCTGTTTCCAATCCCGCCAAAATCTTCTTAGCTCTCGCCACCACTTCCTTGGGGATTCCGGCCAGCCGGGCCACCTGGATGCCGTAGCTCTTGTCCGTGCCTCCCTCCACGATCTTGCGCAGGAACAGGATCTGTTCGTTCCATTCCCGAACCGCGATATTGAAGTTCTTGACGTTGGGAAAGGTGTTCGAGAGACGGGTCAACTCATGGTAATGGGTGGCGAAAAGGGTGCGGGCCTTGAGTTTGGTGGCGATGTATTCCACAACCGCCCAGGCAATGGAAACTCCATCGAAGGTGGAGGTTCCCCGCCCTACCTCATCCAGGATCAAAAGGCTTTTGCTGGTGGCGTGGTTGAGGATATTGGCGGTTTCCACCATTTCAACCATGAAAGTGCTCTGGCCCTGGGTGAGGGCATCCGAGGCCCCCACGCGGGAAAAGATGCGGTCCACAATGCCCGCCTTCATGCTCTTGGCCGGCACGTAAAAACCCACCTGGGCCATGAGGGCCAGAAGGGCCACTTGGCGGATATAGGTGCTCTTGCCCGCCATGTTGGGGCCTGTGAGGACGATGATCTCAACGCCGTCCACCCCCAAATGGCTGTCGTTGGGCACGAACTGGTCGGAGGAGAGGATGCGGTCCAAGACCGGGTGCCGGCCATCCACGATGGAAAGCTCGGTGGTATCGTCCACCTCGGGCCGCACGTAGCGCCCCCGGTCCGCCACCGCCGCCATGCAGGAAAACACGTCCAGTTCCGCGATGGTGCGGGCCGCCCGCTGGAGCCGCGAAAGCTCCTTGGCCACCTGGCCCCGGATGCCCTCGAAAATCTCGTATTCCATCCGGTCGGCCTTGTCCTGGGCGCCCAGGACCTTGTCCTCCATTTTCTTGAGTTCGGGCGTGATGAACCGCTCGGCGTTCACCAGGGTCTGCTTGCGGTGGTAGTCGGCCGGCACCTTGTCCAGGTTGGCCTTGGAGACCTCGATGTAATAGCCGAACACCGAGGTGTAACGCACCTTGAGGGAGCCGATGCCGGTCCGGGCCTTTTCCTTCTCCTCTAGTTGGGCGATCCAGTTTTTGCCCTCCAAGGCGCCACTTTTAAGTTCGTCCAGTTCCTTGTGATAACCCGCCTTGATCAGGCCCCCTTCCTTGAGGGCCAGGGGCGGTTCGTCGTGGATGGCCTTTTCCAGCAAGTGGTGGACTTCCTTCAGGTTGTCCCAAACCTCCACCCTTTCCTTGATGGCCTGGGCCTTGAAGCCTGAGAGCACCTGGTGGATTTTGGGAAGAAGCGCGAGGGTCGCGCGAAGCGCCACCATGTCGCGGGCGTTGGCCGTGCCGCAGCCGATGCGGCCGGAAAGCCGCTCCAGGTCCGACACTTCCCTGAAGAAATCCCGCAGGGTTTCCCGGTCCTCCTTGCGGGCCAAAAGCTCCTCCACTGCGTCCTGCCGGCGCTTGATCTGGGAAACCGAGGTTAAGGGGGTCACCAGCCACTGCCTTAAAAGCCGCCCGCCCATGGAGGTGACGGTCTCATCCAGCACCGAAAGCAGGGTCCCCTCCTTGGCGTCGTCCCGCATGGGCTTGATAATTTCCAAATTTCTCTGGGTGGTGGCGTCCAGCACCATGCCCTCCCCCACCTGGAATGTCGAAAGGGTGACCAAGTGGGAAAGCACGCTGTGGGTGGTTTCCTTGAGATACTGTAAAATTGCGCCGGCCGCCCGGATGGCCTGGTCCTGGCCCGAGAGCCCGAAGCCGTCGAGGGATTTCACCTGGAAATGCTCCTGGAGGACTTCCTTGCCCTCGTCGGCCGAGAACTTCCAGTCCTCCATGTGGGACCGCTTGGCGCCGCCCGCGGTGAGCCCCGCCAGCCCTGAGGCTGTCGAATGGCTCGAACCGTTGGCGGATTTCAGCATTTGGGCCCAGGTTTCGTCGGTCGGCTGGGTCATGGGCATGAGGATTTCAGAGGGATTGAACTTGGAAAGCTCGTTGGTGGCCGTGGAAAACCGCTCGGGGCCGTGCAGTTCACAGGCCTTGAATTCGCCCGTGGTCACGTCCACCACGGCCAGTCCCAGGGCCTGGGGGGAATGCACAAGGGAAACCAGGTAATTGTTGGCCTTTTCCTCCAACATGGCGGCGGAAAGCACCGTGCCGGGCGTGATCACGCGGGAGATTTCCCGCTTCACCAGCCCCTTGGCCGTGGCCGGGTCCTCGGCTTGCTCGCAGATGGCGATGGAATAGCCGTTTTTGACCAGCTTGGAAATATAGTTGTCCGCCGCGTGGAAAGGGATGCCCGCCATGGGGATCTTGCGGCCCTGGCCGCCTTCCCGGGCCGTGAGGGTCAAGTGGAGGACCCGCGCCGCGGTCTTGGCGTCGTCGAAGAACATCTCGTAGAAGTCGCCCAAACGGAAGAAGAGGATCTCATCCTTATGGATCCTCTTCATTTCCAGGTACTGCTTCATCATGGGCGTCAGGTCGTCCATTCATGCACCTAATTGCCATTGTTGCCGGCGGCGGTTTCCACGGTGGGAGCCGCCACCCCTTGGGCTGGAGACGGGGTTGGGGAGGCGAGTTGTTCCAACCGGCTCAAATCCGTCTGGGCGCTTTTGCAGCCATTTTGGAGGGCCTTTTGATACCAGCCCTTAGCCGCGCCCAAATCGGGGGGTACGCCCCATCCGTTTTCATAGATGCTCCCCAAGTATTTCTCGCTTTTCCCGTCCCCCTGGTCCGCGGCCTTGAGAAACCAGAACCGGGCCAGTTTGTCGTTCAAGGTCGTCCCTTGGCCCGTCAAATAACAGTACCCCAAGTGATATTGCCCCTCGGCGTTACCTTCTTCCGCCGCCACTTTAAACCACTGGAACGCCTCCATGTCCCTCCCCAGCCTTTGCGCGTCCACCCCCCTTTGGAGGATTCGATCGCTGTCGGTTTGGGCGGAAACCGAAGCCCCCGTAAAACCAACGAGGCTTGCGGCGCAAAACAAGAGAACCTTTTTCATGATTCCTCCTCGCGGATGGCTAGTCCCCAATAACAATGACCTTTTCTTTCACCTTCCTCGCTAATTCCTTCGCCATCTTTTCCGCCTCCGCCCGGTCGGCGAAACTGCCGACGCGAACCTTGTAATAGGTGTAAGGCACGCCTTCCTGCTGGACCGTCACCACATAAGAGGAATATCCCGCCTTTTTGATGGCCTTGCGGGTCTTATCCACGTTGTACATCTTGGAATAAACGCCGACTTGGACATGGAAGGGTTTGGAAGCGGAAGAGACGGTTTGGTCGGTTTCTTCCGCGTCTTCCAAGGACGTTGGGGCCGCTTGCCCCCCGAAGCCTTGGCGAAGGGGGGTGGGTTCGGCCGCGACCGTAACCGGTGTGGCCGCCTGCCCCCCGAAGCCTTGGCGAAGGGGGGGCGGCTCCGGGGCCTGGGCTTCGGGCGCATGGGGCAAGTCCGGGTGCTGGCTTTCCAATGCTTGCAGGCGGTCCCGGGCCTCCGACACCTCGAAGGCCAGAGGATATTGCTGGACCAGGGTCTGGTAGGCCGCGTGGGCTTCCTTCCATTTTTGTTCGGCCTCATAGGTTTGGCCCAGCCTCAGGTAAACCAGGTTCAGCTCGTCATAGAGGTGGTATTGGTCCAGGATTCTCAAGTACCGGTTCTCGGCGTCACCGTACTTCTTCATCTTGAAATAAGCGTTTCCCATGCCCAAAAGCGCCTTGGGCGCCCAGGGGCTGTCCGGGGTTTTGTCCAAAACCTTCTTGAACTGTTCCAGCGCGTCCTTGTCGTCGTCCAGGGCCAAAAGCGACGAAGCGTACCAGTAACGCACCTCGGGCAAGGACGCGCTTTTGGGGTAGTCGTCCAGGAACTCCTTATAACTGTCCGCCGCGTCCTGATACTTGTCCGCCAGGTAATACCGGGCTCCCAGTTCTTTTTGGGCTTCCTCCCCCTCAGGACGGTCGCTGTATTCAATGGCCAGGCTCTTGAACTGGGCCACGGAAGCGTCGAAATCCTCCTGCAGGTTGGCCAAAAGCAGGCGGGCCTGGGGGATGAAGCCTTCCATGGGGTACTTGGCCACCAATTGGTTCAAGGTGTCCTTGGCTTCTTTGTAGTTCTTTTCCCGCAAAAGTTTCTGGGCTTGCTCGAAAAGCGATTGGCCGTCGTCACCGGGGGTGGCCGCGGGCGTGGCATCGGCGGCCCACAACGGCAAGGACATTAAACAGCCGCAGAACAAAAAGAGGGCGAAAGGATAATTTTGAATGGTGGATTTTTTCAATCAAATACTCCGTTTATCTTTTATTTTCACGAAGTGAAAATTTCCAGTAGATACCCACGGGCATAGCCCGTGGTACTAAATGCAAAATTCAAGCAAAGTACGCTTGCCGTGCCTTCGGCACGGTGGCCATTCACCCACGGGCGTAGCCCGTGGAACTCTAACCGGCTCGATTAGAGACTCCAACAAAACCTCCCAAGACCCTCGCCCCTTGCGGGAGAGGGTAGGGTGAGGGGTGTGGAAAATCCTGCAGTTGCCACCCTCACCCCGTCCCTCTCCCCTCAAGGGAGAGGGGGATATTTCTTAAAAAACAGGGTTTTGTTAGAGTCTCTTAATTCAAAACTAAAAATTCATAATTCACAATTGGTTTTTAAAACCGTGCCGTAGAGGTTCGCGACTTTGTGGCTTTCGACCTTGACCTTCACCAGGTCCCCCGCCCGGTAGCCGGTTCCGGGGAAAACCACCGTGCGGTTCTGGCGGCTCTTTCCGTAGAAGGCGCCGGGGGTCTTGTCCGCCGGGCCGTCCACCAGCACTTCCTCCACCAACCCTAAGCGGGCCTGGCAGGACTCCGAAGCGTGATTCCAGGCCTTCTCATTCAGGCGGGCCAAGCGTTGGTCCTGGACCTCTTCCGGCACCCGGTTCAACATGCGGGCCGCCGGCGTGCCGAGGCGGGGCGAAAACTTGAAGCTGTAAACCGCGTCGTACCGCACCTCCTCCAACAGGTCGAGCGTCCCCTGGAAGTCCTCCTCCGCCTCACCGGGGAAACCCACGATGAGGTCGGTGGTGATGAACAAATCCCGCATAGCGGACCGGAGCTTCCGCACCCGCCCCAGGTAATGGGCGACGTCGTACTTACGGCCCATGCGCTTCAAGACCCTGTCCGAACCGCATTGGACGGGAAGGTGGATGGATTGGCAAACCGTGGGCATTTCCGCCATGACTTCCACAAGTTCATCGGACAGGTCCAGCGGGTGGGAGGTCATGAACCTCACGCGTCCAATCCCGGGCACCTGGCCCACTTCCCTTAAAAGCTGGGGAAATGGGAGGGTTCCCCCCCGCGACTTCAAGCCCAGCCCTGTTTCCTTATCCATCGGTATAGGAGAACTGGGCTCGCCTAGTTGTCCATTATTGAATTTTCGGACAGGAAAGCTAGGCAGCCCGTAGGAATTGACGTTCTGGCCCAGGAGCATGACTTCCTTCACGCCGGCCTGGGCCAGGCGGTTCACTTCCTCCAGGACGCTCTCCGCCGGGCGGGAAACCTCACGGCCCCGGGTGAAGGGCACCACGCAAAAGGTGCAGAACTTGTCGCAGCCCTTCATGATTTCGATGAAAGCCTTGTGGGGTTGGGAAAGGCGGTTCGGGTCGTTCTCGGGGAAATAAACCGGGTCGAAGTCCGCCAGGACCTGGCTTTGGCCCGTTCGGGAGGCCTGCCGGATCACTTCGGGGACCTTTAAATACTGGTCCGGCCCCACCACCATGTCCAGGTGGGGCGCCCGCTCCATCAGTTGGTCCTTATAGCTGGTGGCCATGCAGCCTAAAACGCCGATGACCCGGCCTTCCTTGTCCCTCTTCCAGTCGGCCAGCTGCCCCAGGCGGGAAAAGACCTTGTCTTCCGCGTGCTGCCGGATGGAACAGGTATTGAAAAGGATGACATCGGCCTCTTCGGCCCTAGGGGCCAGGGAGAAGTGGTCCTTTAAAAGGAGGGAGGCCACGTGGCCCGATTCCAGGGCGTTGGACTGGCACCCGAAGGTCTCCAGGAAGACCTTTTGGCCGGTGGTTTGAGGGGATGAAGTTTCCAAGGAAATAGCCTGTCTATTTGAAATGGAGAGAGATTTTAGTGCGTTTTGGGGTCCGAGGCAACAGAAGGCAACTCACAAAAGGCGGCTCGCAGCTGACAGCTCACAGTCCACAGCGAGACTAAAGAAACCGTTGTTTTAAGCCGTTCCTGCCAACTGTCACCTGTCAACCGTGAGCTGCCTTTATCGGTGCCTCATGATGCACAACGCCACCAGGAAGGCGGCCAAAAGGATGAGAAAGCGCAGCAGCCACCGCACCTGGTCGGGCCTTTTGGCCGTATCCGGGGCCTTTCGTTTGAGAATATCCCCCAAGTAGGAGTCTTTTTCCCAACTAAAGACCTTGCCTTCCGAGTCATACACGAGGGGAAGGCTGGCGCCGCAACGGCCGCAGATCTTGTTCTCGGGGATGTTCATGGCCCCGCAGCGCAGGCACTTCACGTCGAGGTTTTGGGGGTAATGAGCCGGCTCTGACATCTTAAATTCCAGTTATGAGTTTTGAGTTAATGTATGTTTTTGAACCTTTGGTTCAAAAACTTCCGAAACTCAAAACTTCTTTTGAATTATTTGAGTCCCGCGAGCTTGGTGAGGATCAGGCCCACCCGCTTGGCTTCCTCGGCCATTTTTTTCTGGGTGAAGACAGCTTGCAGTTTCTTGTAAGTGTCGATGACTTCCTGCTTCTTTCCCATCTTCAAGTAAAATTCCGCCTTCTTCTTGAGAGCCTCGATGTTATCGGGTTCCAGGGCCAAGATGGTGTCGAAATAGCTGAAGGCCGCGTCCACCCTGTTTTCCTTTAAGGCGCCCAAGGCGAGGTTCATGTAGATTTGCAGGGCCTCCGACCTTTTACCCACCTGCAGCAAGACGCGGGCCAGGCGGGGCTGGAGTTTGGGGTCGTCCGGCCTCACCTGCATCAGGGATTGGATATGGGTATAGGCTCCGTTCCAGTCCTTGGTCTCCTCCGAAATGGCCAAGAGTTGTTCCAGCAGGGCTTCGTCACCGGGAAAATCCCTCAACAAGGATTCCAAGGTTTGCCTGGCCTCGGCGTGCTTCTTCAGGGCCAAAAGGACCTTCGCCAAAAGGGGTTTCAAATCCCCCCGGCCCGCTTGGACCGCCTCCTCGATGGCGCCCCTCGCTTCTTCGTAGCGGCCCGCGTCAAAGGCCGATTGGGCAAGCTTTCCGTACTGCTTGGCCGCCCCTTCCATGTCCCCCTTTTTCTTCGCCAGGATGGACATGAGGCGGATGGTGTCAATACCCTCCGGGTCGATGAGGGATATCTTGCCGGCGTATTCCTGGGCAGCGTCCGCCCGGCCCTCCGCGAGGTGGATGTCCGCGATGGCCTTCAGTTGGGCCACGGCGTCCGAGACGTGGGCGTTTTCCAGGAAAAGGTTGGCCAGCTTCTCGCGGTAAGTGAAATTGATGGGTTCTGCGGCGATGAGCTGCTGGTAGTGGGCGACAGCCTCGTCCAAATTGCCGGCCGCGGCCAGCCGTTCCGCCTCCTGGCTCTTGGTGATGGTGAGGAAAAGCCGCTTGGACTGGGAGTCCATCCGGTCCGGGGACAGTTTGGCGATTTTCTTGTCGATGGCGGATACCTTGGCCGTGTTGCCCAGCTTGGCGTAAAGCTCGCGGGATTCCTGGTAGGACTCGAAGGCTTCCTTATCATCCTTCTTCTTGGCGTAGGCGTCACCCATCATGTTGTAGATGTGGGGATCATAATGGTCCATTTGAAGGAGTTTTTTATACTCCTCGATGGCCTTGTACCATTCCTCACTTTGCACGTAAAGGAAAGCCATCTTGACGATCATTGCTTTGTCATCGGCCATGAAAAACCCTTCTTAAACCGCGAAAACGCGGAATGCGTGAGAAAGTCATCAAAAAAACGGCCAATGCCTAAGTCGTCGTTCTAGGCCAACTGCCGTAAACAATGGAGGCGCCTTGGCTTTCTTCGCGTTCTTCGCGCCTTCGCGGTTCATTTTTACGCTTTGAGTCCTTGCACGCTGTAGGCCACGACCTTCTCCGCCTTCCCCTTGACCTTGATGGGGTCCAACATCTGGGCGTTCACCTTGTGCTTGACCCGCTCATAAGTGGCGGCGGAGATGAGGATCTGGCCCTTTTCCGCCACCGACTCCAGGCGCTGGGTCAAGTTGACGTTGTCCCCGATGGCCGTGTATTCCAGCCGTTCATTGGAGCCGATGTTGCCCACGACCACTTCGCCGCTGTTGATGCCGATGCCGATGTTGACCTCCCTTTTCCCTTCCATGCGCCATTTGGACTGAAGCTCCTTCATCGTCTCGCCCATCTCAATGGAGGCCAGGACAGCCCGTTCGGCGTGGTCCGGCATCTCGATGGGCGCCCCCCAGATGGCCATGATGGCGTCCCCCATGTACTTGTCGAGGGTGCCTTCGTACTTGAAGATGATGGCGGTCATGGCCGTGAAGTATTCGTTGAGGATATGGACGACCTCTTCCGCCGAAAGGGCCTCGGACATGGGGGTGAAACCCCGGATATCGGAAAAGAAGACCGTGACCGTCTTTTTCTCTCCCCCCAATTTCAGGCCATCGGGGTGCTGGATCAAGTGGTCCATGACGCTCTTGGTGACAACTTTGGAGAAGGCGCCCCGCATGACCTCCTTTTCCTTGAGGCTCTTGGCCATCTCGTTGAAGGCCTGGGTGAGGTCCCCCAGTTCATCGCCGCGCTTGATGTTGATCTTTTGGTCGAAGTTGCCGGCCGCGATGGCCGTCACGCCGTTAACCAGGAGGCGGACGGGTTTGATCATGACCGTCACGAAGATGGTCATGAAAAGGATGCCCAAGAGAAGCACCATGCCGGTGGTCAGGATGATGGCCACGGCCACGTAGCGCACCACGCGCGTGATGCTGTTCTGGTTCATCCCGATATGCACCTCGCCGATCTTGCTTTTCTGGCCCTCGACGACTTCTTGCAGGGGCGCCGAGATGTCGTAAAGGGTGCGGTTCTTATCCCGGTAGGCCTGGGTGAGAACGGCTTGGTCCCCCAGTGGCTGGGTTCCGGGGGGCGGCTGATAGGTCACGTGTTCACTCACATTTTGGAGGTTGGTGTCCGCCACGATCTTTCCGGTCTTGTCCACGATCTTCACATATTCCATGTCGGAATTCTTACCGGCGTTTTCGTTGGGCCAAATGTAACCCTGGACCATATCGTTGAGGATGTTGCTCGATTGGATCAATTGCTGCTGCCAGGAGGCCAGTCCGGAGGGAATGTTCGTGGCTGGGGAGGCCGACCCGGTTTCCATGGCGTCGTGGACCGTTTGCTCAAGGGTCATATCGATGTCCTCACCCAGGCCTCCCGCCTGGGCGGTCTGGGTGGTCGCATTGCCTAAATCATTTAGGACCTGGTCTTTGGTGTTGGAAGCCAGGCTGTTCGCCTGGGCCTCGCCGCGGCTGATGACCTGCTGGGTAAGGGTCTGCTGGAGTTGGGTCAAAATCAGCCCGGTCACCGCTACCATGACCGCGCAGATAAGGAAGGCCAGCACCAGGATGAATTTGACCCGGAGGGAAAAAAGATGGTGTTTTCGGACATGCTTGTATCCCACGGGTGGCGGGGGAGGAGGTGTGGATTTGCTCAAGGACGGCTCCCATGGGGATTTGAAGGCCAAAACAAGCCTAATATAAACCCAAAAAGGACGATTAGCGGCAATTTTGCGCGCAAGGGGGCGGGTTTAAACACCAGACCCTCCCCTTGAGTCCCTTAACCCGGACGAGCCGGAACCAAACAGGGCTGCATCCGCTACTTTCACGGATGAATCCACTGTAAAAGTGCCCGATCCCTTAGGTCGGGAAATTTTCGGCTTTTTGTATAAAATTTCACGACTAAGGGACTAAAAAGCCCTTTCCCGCTCGGCTTA
>JASHNQ010000065.1 GCA_030041545.1 candidate division FCPU426 bacterium
AGGAGTAGGCTTCATGGCGGAAACCAAAAAGAAAGCTGCGTTGACGGGTGAGCAAAAAGCCGCGGCCCTCCTCATTTCCCTGGGGCCGGAGTTGGCTGCCAAGATCTACCAGCATCTGAAAGAGGAGACGGTCGAACAAGTCACCCTCCAGATCGCCAACTTAAGGAAGATCACTCCCGAAGAAAAAGACTCGGTGATGCAAGAGGTCCTCAACATCGCCGCGGCGCAGGAATATATCTCCCAGGGCGGCGTGGAATACGCCCACGAAATCCTGGAAAAGGCCCTGGGAGCCAACAAGGCGATGGAGATCATCAACCGCCTGCAGGGATCCCTGCAGATGACACCGTTTGATTACATCAAACGCACTGATCCCCAACAGCTGTTGAATTTCATCCAGGCCGAGCATCCCCAAACCATCGCTTTGATCCTGGCGCACCTGACGCCGGATCACGCGGCCACCATCCTCGGGGCCCTGCCCACGGATATCCAGGTGGATGTGGCCACCCGCATCGCCATCCTGGACCGCGCCGCGCCAGACGTGGTCATGGAAATCGAGCGCGTTCTGGAGCGCCGCATTTCCTCCATCTTCACCCAGGAATTCACAGCGGCGGGCGGTGTCCGGTCCCTGGCCGAAGTGCTCAACCGGGCCGACCGCTCCACCGAAAAGGCCATCATGGAAAAACTGGAGGAGGTCAATCCCGAATTGGCTGAGGAAGTCAAGCGACTCATGTTCGTCTTCGACGACCTGGTGGCCTTGGACAACCGCACTATCCAACAGATACTGCGCGAGGTGGACGCCAAGGATTTAGCCTTGGCTTTGAAAGGGGCCAAGGAGGAGGTAAAGGAACATATCCTAAAAAACATGTCGAGCCGCGCCAAGGCCATGATCCAGGAGGACATGGAAGTCATGGGCCCCGTCCGCTTAAAGCACGCGGAAGAAGCCCAACAAAAGATCATCAACGTCGTCCGGCAGCTTGAGGAAATGGGAGAGATTGTGGTCGCCCGCGGCGGCGAAGAAGAGGTTATGATTTAATGGGCCGGGGGGTTCTCTCTAACCAGGATTACCAGTATTCGAAGCAAGGTTACCTGGTGGATAACGTCCCTTGGCAGGAGGAAATCCAAAGACGGCTCAAGGAAGAGATCAAAAAAAGGATATCCGAGCCCAGACCCACCCTGGACACGGATGAATTCCAGCCCTTTTTGCTTCCGGAAAACCCGGAAGCCGTCGAGGTGAAGGAGGCGGCTCCGCCTCCGGAACCCGCACCGGAAGAAATAGCCGAAAAGACCAGGGTCGAGGCCGAGGAGAAAGCCAAGGCCATTGAACAGACAGCCCGGAAGAATGCTTATGAGATCGTGGAGCAAGCCCGTTGGGAAGCCAGTGACCTGATCGCCAAGGCCAAGGAAGAAGCCGAAAAAGAAGTCCAGGCTTTGAAGGAAGGGGCCGTTGAAGAGGGCCGCCGGCAGGGAGTCGAAAAGGGCCGGCAAGAAGGGATGGAAAAGGGACGAGAGGAAGGCCGGCAGGTCTATGTGGAAGCCGTCAAGAAATGGAACGGCATGGCGGAGGGGGCGGCGCAAGAGCGCAAAAGGCTCCTGGGGGAAATGCAACCCATCTTGGTGGAATTGGTCGGGGAAGCGCTTCACAAGTGCCTTCAAAAAGAAGCTAAGCGGCATCATCAGATGGTTTTGGATTTGGCCCAAGAAGTCATCAAGAAAGCCCAGGATCAGGTGCACCTCAAATTGCGCCTAAATCCTGAGGATGTGGAGGAAGTAGAAGCCCAAAAAGAACAGTTGCAGTTGTCCGTCGGCGCGGGGGATTTGGAAATCGTTCCCGATGCCCGGATTGAGCGGGGTGGCTGTATTTTGGAAACCGAGGCGGGCTCGGTGGACGCCCGCTTATCCACGGTGGTGGACCAGGTGAAAGAGTCCTTGAAAGAAGGCATGTCCCTTTAAGTTGGGAAAGAGGGTTGGGAGGGAAAACCATGAATCCAGTTTTAAACGACATTCTCCCCCCGCTGGAGGACTTGAAGAAGAGATTGAAGGATACCGACATCACCCGGGTGAACGGACGGGTGGAACAAGTAGTGGGGCTGGTGATTGAATCCTCCGGGCCTGCCGCTTCCGTGGGCGAAGCCTGTTGGATCACGGCCGCCAACGGAACGGGCGAGCCAGTTTTGGCCGAAGTCGTAGGGTTTCGGCAGCACCGGGTTTTATTGATGCCCTTGGGCGAAATGAGGGGCCTGGGACCTGGCAGCGAAGTGGTGCGGACGGGCCAACCCTTCAAAGTGGCCGTGGGCGACGCCTTATTGGGCCGGGTGGTCGATGCCATGGGGAAACCGTTGGATGGCAAAGGGCCTTTGGGCCCTACGCGGGAAAACTACCCCATCCACCGCGAGCCGCCACCCGCCATGGAACGCCGCCGCATCACCCAGCCGGTGGTGACCGGTGTGAGGGCCATTGACGCGCTTTTGACCCTGGGCGAGGGACAGAGGCTGGGGCTTTTCGCGGGTTCGGGCGTGGGTAAAAGCACCCTTTTAGGGATGGTCGCCCGCAACACGGAAGCGGATATCAACGTCATCGCGCTGGTGGGAGAGCGCGGAAGGGAAGTGAGGGACTTCTTAGAGAGGGATTTGGGGGAAAAAGGCCTGAAGCGCAGCGTGGTGGTGGTGGCGACTTCCGACCAGCCCTCGCTGATCCGAATCCAGGCCGCTTTGGTGGCCACGGCCGTGGCGGAATACTTCCGCGACCAGGGCAAGCGCGTGATGCTGATGATGGATTCCATCACCCGTTTCGCCATGGCCCAGCGGGAGGTGGGGCTGGCCATCGGCGAGCCGCCCACGACTAAGGGCTACACCCCCTCGGTGTTCGCGCTTTTGCCGAAGCTCCTTGAAAGGGCGGGCACGACCTCCCACCAGGGCAGTATCACGGGGATTTACACCATCCTCGTGGAAGCGGACGACATGAACGAACCCGTGGCTGACGCCTGCCGGGCCATCTTGGACGGCCACGTGGTCTTGTCGCGGGAGTTGGCTTCGCAGAATCACTATCCCGCCATCGACGTCTTGGAAAGTGTTTCCCGCGTGATGCGGGATATCGTGGGAAAGGAACAATTGGAAGCGGCTGCCCGCATCCGTTCGGTGCTGGCGACCTATAAAGGCGCGGAGGATTTGATTTCGATTGGGGCCTACGTGAAGGGAAGCAGCCCGAGGGTGGACGACGCCCTCAAACGGCTGGACGCCGTGCAAAACTTCCTCCGGCAACAGCGCGAGGAAACCGCCACTTGGCCCGATACGCTTCAAAAAATGAAGGGCTTTCTGGCCTAGGGAGCGCCATGGCAAAGAGGTTTCGGTTCCGTTTGGGACAAATTTTGAGGCTTCGCGAGCAAATGGAGGAACTCCGGGTGCGGGAACTGGCCCAGGCCCAAGGAGAACTCTTGAAAATTGAGGATTCCCTGAAGGCCCATGCCGAGGAAGAAAAAACCTTCCTGGAGCGATACGGCGATTTCGAAAAAACAGGCGCTTTCAACGCCGACGATGTCATGGCCTATTGCCAGTACAGGGACTGGCTTTTAAGGCGGGAAAAGGAACTGCGCCGCCGCGAGAAGGAATGGATGAAGGAAGTGGAACGCCGGCGGCAGGCCGCCGTGAAAGCTTCCCGGGAGAAGCGGCTCTTGGAAAATTTGAGGGAAAAACAACTCCGCGCCCACGCCCAGGAAGTCCTGGGCGAGGAACAGCGGTTTTTGGACGAGATTTCGTCCATCGCTTTCGTTCGGAGGGCACGGGCCCTCCAAACCGCGGAAGTCCATGAAAATTTAGGGAGGTGATATTGTGGATTTAGCAACGGTCATCGGTCTTGCAATCGGTTGGATTGGGGTCGTGGGTGGATCGCTCTTGGACCACTTGGATCCCAGGGCCCTTTTGCAGCTGCCCGCCTTCATCATCATCTTCCTGGGGACGTCCGGCGCCACCATGATGAGCTTCCCCTTCGACACCGTCAAGGAAGTTTGGCCGGTTTTGAAAAAGGCCTTCAAACGTCAGGAGTTGGACCCGGCGGCCATTGTGACCCAATTGGTGGGCTTTGCCACAAAGGCTCGACGGGAAGGCTTGCTGGGCTTGGAAGAAGAGGCGGAGGCTATCCAAGACCCCTTCCTCAAGAAGGGACTTCAACTGGTCGTGGACGGCACGGACATTGAAATGATTCGCAATATCATGGAAACCGACATCGCTTTCTTGGAATCCCGGCACAAGGTGGGGGAGAGTGTTTTCGGGACTTTCGGCGGTTTCGCCCCGACCTTGGGCATCATCGGGACCGTCATCGGTCTTATTCACGCCTTGTCCTCCTTCGCATCTGGGGAAGCCGATCCGGTGGCCCTGGTGGGCGCCATCGCCACCGCCTTTATCGCGACCTTTTACGGTATTTCCTTTGCCAACCTGATCTTCCTGCCGATTTCCTTTAAGTTGAAGCAAAACAGCCAAGCGGAAGTTTTGCTGCGAGAAGTCATGCTGGAAGGCATCCTGGCCATCTCGGCGGGTGACAACCCCCGCATTGTTGAGGAAAAGCTGAAAGCCTTCCTGCCGCCCCGGATGAAGATGGACATGGAAGCCGCCAAGGCGCAGGAAGGTGGCGAAAAAGAGGAATAATTCTTACATTGATTCCGCCCCTCGTCGAGGGAGAATGAAGTCGGAGACTTAGAAATGCCAAAACGCAGAAAAGGAGGCCACGAAGCGGGATTAGAGTTGGAATCCGGCGGAATGATGCGCTGGCTTTTGACTTACGCCGACCTGATCACGCTCTTGTTGGCAACCTTCGTCATCCTTTTCGCAACGGCCACCCAAAGCAAGGCCATTGTGGAGGAAATCAAGGCCCAAATCCGGGCGGTCTTCGGACCTATCCAGGGTAACACGGCCATTTTGCCTTCCCAAAGTTCGAACGCCGGGGAGAATTACAAGATCATCCCGGGTGAACCACGGGAGGGAGGGCCGGTTGGCGGACCGATCAAGCCAAAATTGAATCCCCTGGGCGATATGGAAAAGGGAATCGTGCACGCCTTGCAGCCGCAGTTGGGGGCCAATAAGGTTTTTATCCGCAAGGAAGCCCGCGGGCTTGTGATCAGTCTCTTGACCGATAAGGTCCTATTTGATATCGGCGACTACCATTTGAAGCCGGAAGGAAAGGAACTCCTCGACAAAATCGCGCCTATTTTGAAGAAGGACGCGAGTAAGAAAATAGCGGTGGAAGGCTACACGGACGACCTTTCCGTCCATACGGGCAGACTACCCAGCAATTGGGAGCTTTCCGCACTTCGAGCCACCGCCGTGGTAAGGTATTTGGTGTCGGAAAAGGGCTTGGATCCCAGCCGTTTCTCGGCGGCGGGCTATGGGGAATACCAACCCTTGGTTCCCAACATCAGTGAAGCGAACCGTCGGCTCAATCGACGGGTCGACATTGTCATCATGAATTTGGATTAATAAATTAAGGAGGGATGAAAATGGCAGATCAAGGTGAGAGTGGCGCAAGGGGGCTGTTGACGATTTTACTGATCATCAGCGCGTTGACGCTGGCCGGGTTGGTCGGGTTGGGAGCCTTGGTCTTTACCAAGATGGGTGCCATGGCCAATCCCCAGAAGGAAGCCAAGGTCATCGAGCAAAAGCCCGAACCCGGCAAAATCTATGACCTTGGGATTTTCACCGTGAACCTGGCTGACGAGGAAGCCTCACGTTACGTTCGGGCGCAGGTTGAGCTGGAATACAGCCCTGTGAATACCGAGTTAGACAAGGAAATCAAGCTTCGGGACGCCCAGTTCAAGGATATGGTCAACAGCCTCTTGAACGACCGCACGGCCGCGGAATTGGCCACTTCCGAGGGCAAGGAACAATTCCGCCGCGAATTGCAGCTGAAGATCAATGAAGCCCTGAAGTACGGGGCCATTACGAATGTCTACTTGACCCAATTTGCGGTCCAATGATGTAAAGGCAGTTTGGAGCTCTTAGTTTTAAGTGTTGAGTTATTGAAATTTTGGATTCGTTTACGAATCCAAAAAAACTTCAACTTAGATTTAAAACTCAAAACTTAACACTGTTCTTTGGGTGGAAGGGGGGAAAAACATGGATGATTTGCTATCCGACGGCGAAGTAAGCGCATTGCTTTCCGAATTGGACGTGGGCATGGCGGGTGCCGGCGCCTCTGAGCCTTCCGCTTCGGTTGCGGCCGCTGTCCCGGAAGCCGGGATTACGGTGGATGAGCAGGGGCGTAAGATCAAGACCTACGACTTCAACCGGCCCAACCGCTTTTCCAAGGATCACATGCGGACCCTGGAAATGTTGCACGAGATCTTTTCAAGGGGTTTTACCGCATCGGTGGCTGCCTATTTGCGCACTGTGGCGGAAATCAAGGTGGTTTCGGTCACCCAAAAGCCTTTCCGCGAATACACCATGTCGCTTCCCCGGCCCGACTGCATTTTTGTGTTGAAAATGGAACCCTTGGACGGCTCCTTCCTTTTGGAGATCAACCCCGAACTGGTGCTCACCCTGATCGACCGCATCCTGGGCGGTCCGGGTAAGGCCCCGACCGCCCCGCGGGAATTGACCTTGATCGAGCAGTCGGTCATTGAAAAGATTGTCAACCGGGGTTTGGAAACCCTGCAGGAAGCCTGGCTAAAGGTGGGCCATTTCCAGCCCAAACTCACAGGCTACGAGACCACCGCACAATTTGTGCAGGTCGTGGCGCCCAATGAAATCTCCGCGGTCATCGAGTTTGAGGTGAAGGTCAATGAGGTGACGGGAAAGATGTCCATGTGCATCCCCTACGTTGTCCTGGAACCCATCATCGGCGACTTGTCGGCCCAAAAATGGTTCACGGTGGGGAAAAAGGAGTCCACGGCAGAAACCGTAGAAAGCCTCACCAAGGTGATGCGCGAGGCCATGATGCCCATCGTCGTCCGGGTCGGCTCGGCTCAGATCGCTGTGCAGGAAATGCTCAGGTTGAGGGCGGGCGACGTGATCCGGCTGAATACAAGCCCCCACCACGAGATCGAGGTGTTAATCGAGGGACTGGTCAAATTGAAGGGGCGTCCCGGCGTTTCCTCCAAAAAGAAAGCCCTTCAAGTGACAAAGGTTTATTCGCCGGAAGAGAAGATATAGAGAAGATATAAGGAAAGGCTTCCATGGCCGATACGGAAAAACTTCAAAGTTTCGGGGAAGAGGCCGCGATGGATTTGGCCCAATTCCTGACAGGCCTTTTGGGCCGCGACGTGGGGGTGGCCTTGGCCCAGGTTTCCGAGACGGATCCTGCCTCCGTGTCCTCAGCCCTTGATTCCCCCTATTTGTTTTCCTCCTTCAAAGGGACCGGTGGCGTGGACGGTTCGGCACTCTTCTTGGCCAAGGAAAAGGATGCCGCCATCATGTCCGACCTCTTGATCGGGCAGGACGGAACCAGCGCGCCGGACAAAATGACCGAAATGCACCTTTCGGCTTTCGGGGAAGTGGTCCACCAAGCCGCGGAGATTTTCACCCGCGGAGCTAAAAAAATGGCCGGTTCCAAGGCCCTTTGGGAGGCCGGGGAAACAACGGTCCAGGATCCCTTGACGGGAGGCCAAAGCCTCTCCCGGCTGGGAGGGGCCTTGACGGTTTTCACTTTTAATGTTTTTATCCAGGATCTTTTATCCAGCGAACTGTTGTTTTGCCTTCCCGACCCGGTGGCGGCCAAACTCACCTCCGGGGGGGGAAAGGGGGCGGCGGGCACCGGCGTTGGCGCCGGGACATCCCCCCGCCCTCAACCATCCGGTGTTTCAACCGTAAACACCCAACCGTGGGCAGGAGGTGCTCAAATGGAACCGTTAGAGAATGAATTCGCAGGGTCGGTCCGGCCGGCCGGAGGCAACATCGGCCTGCTGTTGGATGTTCCCCTGAAGCTCACAGTGGAGTTGGGGCGCACCACCAAGCTGGTGAAGGAAATCCTGGCCTTGGCGCCAGGATCGGTGGTGGAACTGGACAAACTGGCCGGTGAAGCCGTGGATATCCTGGTGAACGAAAAATTGATCGCCAAAGGGGAAGTGGTCGTGATCGACGAGAATTTCGGCGTCCGCATCACGGAAATCATCAATCCCGAGGAACGGCTGAACGCGGTCCAGCCTTAATCCGGGGGCGGGAAGACGCAGATCCCCATGGACATGACCCGTTCATCCCACTGCAACTTCTGGAACCTTTCCTTCCTTCTTTGGCTGGGGTTGGTTTTAGGGATTTGTTATTTCCTGCCCGGGGCATCTTTCGTTCAGGCGCAAGTGGACGAAAAAAGCACATTGTTTCAGCAGGGACCCTCGACCTCCTTCCATTCGGCGCCTGTTTCCCAGCCGATGGCCCTTCCTGAGGAAGCCTCCACTCCTTCCCCCGGCCTATTTTCCGCCTTCGCAAGGCTGGTTTTGGCCCTGGCCGTCACCATCGGTTTGATCGTTGTCACCGTGTGGGGATTGAAATGGATTTGGGAAAGGAGGGGCCTGGGCCAATGGGCCGAGGAAGGGAAAGCGATTCGAGTTTTGGCCTCTGCCTTTCTATCCCCCCGTAAGTCCATCTACCTGGTGGAAGTGGGAAAACGGATCCTAGTGGTGGGCGTGGGCGGGGAAGAAATGACTTGCCTGGACGTCATCCGGGAGGAGGGAGAAGTGGAAGCTTTGCGGGGCGCCACCCAGCAAGGATTTCCGGGGGTCTTCAACCGAGTGATGCAGAACCACCAGACCGCCGACACGGAGGCCGAAGCCAAGCGCATCCTTGAGGAAAGCAACCAGGCGGTCGGCGGTTACGTGGCCCAACTAAGGAATATGAAGAAGAAAAGCACTCCTGAATCAACGGAAGGAAAAAAATGAAGGTGCGACTCTCCAGGGTCACCGGCTTAATCTCGTTTTTTTTCCTCAGCGCCGCCATAAGGTCTTGGGCCGCCGATATCCCTTTCCCGGCCATTCGTGTCGGAGTGGACCAGGCCAAAACCCCGCAGGACGTGGCCATGAGCCTCCAAATCCTGCTGGTGTTGACGGTGCTTTCGCTTGCGCCGGCCATCCTGATCATGATGACTTCTTTCACCCGTATCGTGATCATATTGTCTTTCTTGAGGCAGGGTTTGGGGACCCAACAGACCCCCCCCAACCAGGTTTTGGTGGGCCTGGCGCTTTTTCTGACCTTTTTTACCATGCAACCCACCTTTGAGCGGATCGATAAAGAGGCCCTAATCCCCTACCTATCTGGAAAACTGGGCACCTCCGAGGCGTTCCAAAAGGCCCAGGATCCTTTGCGGGAGTTCATGTTCAAGCAGGTCCGGGAAAAAGACCTGGCCCTCTTCGTGGCTTTGTCCAAATCCAGCCGTCCCCGTACACCCGCGGATATCTCCACCTGGGTGCTCATTCCGGCTTTCGTGATCGGGGAACTGAAGAAATCCTTTGAAATGGGGTTCATTATCTTTATCCCTTTCCTTATCGTCGACATGGTGACGGCCTCGGTGCTGATGTCCATGGGCATGCTCATGCTGCCGCCCGTGCTCATTTCATTGCCGTTTAAAATTTTACTTTTCATCATGGTGGATGGTTGGAACCTGGTGGTCCGGTCCATCGCATTAAGTTTTTAAAAGGCGGGCTCCGGGTTTCAGGCGTCAGGTTTCAACAAAAGATGACTACCCGGTCTTAGGTCTTTGCTGACAGCTGATGCCCGATTCCCGACACCTTCCGTTGAGGAGACGTTGATGTCCGTTGAATTTGTCGCCGATTTGGCCAGCCGGGCCCTTTGGATCACCATTTTGGTATCGGGGCCCGTTTTGGGGCTTGGGCTCTTGGTGGGCGTGGCGGTTTCCATTTTCCAAGCCGTCACCCAAATCCAGGAGATGACGCTGACCTTCATTCCCAAGATCCTCGCCATCTTCGTGGCCTTCCTGGTTTTTGGAAAATGGATGATATTGATGCTTTTGAATTTCACCTCAAACCTTTGGATCAATTTGCCCAATTACGTGAAGTGAGGGGCGAAAGGATGGTTGGGAATTCTCTCCCCCATTTATTTTTTGAAGAAAATAAATGATGGGTGTGGGACTATACCGATCTCTCTAATTTTGGAAGATCGACATGGGCCGGAGGCTCAAAAACTAAAGAATTTTGTGATGGCGGTTTCAGAAAAGGATTCCTATGCCGGCTAATCCATTCCAATTCGACCCCAAAGATGTGGTGGCTTTTGTACTGATCTTTATGAGGATCGCGGGAATCTTCCTGACGACGCCAGTTTTCTCCAGCGGCAATATACCGGCCATGGTGAAGGCGGCCTGGATCCTTTTGGTGACTTTTTTGCTTTTCCCAGTGGTGGATTTTAGGGGTTTGGCCCTGCCTGCCGCGGGGCTTCCGCTGGCCCTGGGCGTGGCACGGGAGCTTTTGATCGGTTTGTCCATCGGCTTGGGAGCGACGTTGATTTTCACCGGCATCCAATTGGCCGGCGAGATCGTGGACATGCAAATGGGGTTGGGCCTGGCTAATGTCATCGACCCCACCACCAACACCCAGGCTTCGGTTATCAGCCAATATTATTACATGATCGCCATGCTGGTGTTCCTGGCGGTCAACGGCCACCATGTCCTTTTAACGGGTGTGGCGGACAGTTTCAATTTGGTCCCATTGGGCCAAGCCCATTTCACCACGGCCTTGGATACGAAAATGATGGATCTCTTTTCCCAGGTATTTTTTATCGCCTTCCGCGTGGGGGCTCCCGTGATCGGGGCCCTCTTTATCACCAATATGGCCCTCGGGGTGGTGGCCCGTACCGTCCCCCAAATGAACGTTTTCATCGTAGGGATGCCGTTGAACCTGGCGGTGGGATTTCTCGTCACGGCCGTCTCCATGAGCTTCTTCGTGTTTATCTTGGAAGGACTGTTCCAGGGGATGTACCGGGATGTGGCCATTTTGATTCGGGCCATGCGTTAAGAGCAAAACACGGTTTATAACTTGAACTAAGAATTTAAAACTTAGAACTGGAGTTGAGGGGTGGCGGATCCGGCACGCAGTGAAAAAGCGACGCCCCGAAGGCGGTTAGAAGCCAGGGAAAGGGGCCAGGTGGCCCGTTCGGTCGAGGTCAACTCGGCTTTAGTCCTTTTGGCGGCCTTGACGGCTTTCCGTTTTGCCGGCCCTTACATCTTGGATTCGATCAACCAAACGGCGGTGTTCGCCTTTCAAAACATGAACGCGACCTTCGGAATGGAGAACGTCTCCACCATGACGGTTTTTTACATGTGGCAGGTCTTCAAGATCATCGCCCCGGTCCTGGGAACCGTCCTGCTGGTGGGCCTGCTGGTTAATTACCTGCAGGTAGGCGTTTTGTTCACGGTGAAGCCCTTGGCACCCAAGTTCAACAACATCAATCCCATCAGCGGCTTCCAGAAGATTTTTTCCCGAAGGTCAGCCATCGAGTTTCTGAAGTCCCTCGTGAAACTTTTTTTTATCGGATGGATCGCCTATATCGGGGTCAGGGACGCCCTTCCCCAGTTGGTGCCGACCATGGACATGCCGGGAGTGGGGCCGCTGATATTTGTGGGACAATTGACCCTAAAAATCATTTATTGGATCATTTTCACCTTGGCGGCCTTGGCGTTTTTGGACTACCTCTACCAAAGGTGGGAGTATGAGGAAAGCCTGAAGATGACCAAGCAGGAAGTCCGTGATGAGCACAAGCAAACCGAGGGCGACCCCATGGTCAAGGCCCGGATCCGCCAAATCCAAAGGGAGTTGGCCCGGCGGCGCATGTTCGAGGCCATTCCCCGCGCGGACGTGGTCATCACCAACCCCGTCCACGTGGCCGTGGCCCTGGAATATAAACAGGGGATGAAGGCGCCCGTGGTTTTGGCCAAGGGGGAACGGGTGATCGCGGAGCGGATCAAGGAAACGGCCAAAAGACACAACATTCCCATTGTGGAAAATCCGCCCTTGGCCCGGGCTCTTTTGAAACAATGCCCGGTGGGAATGCCTATCCCTCCCGACCTTTTCGAGGCCGTGGCGGAAGTTTTGGCCTTCGTTTACCGGATGAACAAAAAAGTAAAGGGGATTTCTCCGGCTTTCCCCTAAAGGCGGGCAGGCCGCCCACTAAGGACGTTTAAAGCGGCAAAGTTGGGTGAACAATTAAGGAAATAGGGATACAATACAGGTCCGTCCGGCTACGCGGCGGAATCGCTCCGAGGAAATTATGGCTGAAGCCACAACCCTAAGCACCATCCAGAAAAACAGCGATTTGTTCGTCGCCTTCGCGGTGATTTTGGTCGTGCTTATGCTCATCATACCCCTGCCGTCCGTGTTCCTGGACATCCTTATCTCCTTCAACATCACTATGGCCTTGGTGGTAGCTTTGATCACCATGTACACGCTGGAGCCCCTTCATTTTTCGATCTTTCCAACCCTACTTCTGATTACCACCATTTTCCGGCTTGCCTTGAACATCTCCGCCACCCGGCTGATCCTGCTCCACGGCAACACCGGGCCTTCGGCCGCGGGGCGGGTAATTGAGACCGTGGGAAGCTTCGTTGTGGGAGGGAATTACTGGGTCGGTTTCGTCATTTTCCTCATCCTCATTATCGTTCAATTCGTGGTCATCACCAGCGGCGCCCAGCGCGTGGCGGAGGTGGCGGCACGGTTCACCTTGGACGCCATGCCGGGTAAACAAATGGCCATCGACGCCGACCTGAATTCCGGTCTCATCACCGACGACCAAGCCCGTAAGCGGCGCAAGGACATCGAAAAGGAAGCGGATTTTTATGGCGCGATGGACGGCGCCAGCAAATTTGTCCGCGGGGACGCCATTGCGGCCATCATCATCGTGGTGATCAATATCCTCGGCGGCTTTGCCGTAGGGCTCTTGAGCGGCGGCATGACCCTGCTGGAGGTCCTTCAACGCTACACGCTTTTAACCATCGGCGACGGTCTGGCCACCCAGATCCCGGCGCTCCTTCTTTCCTTCGCCACCGGCGTGGTGGTGACCCGGGCCGCTTCGGACAGCAACCTGGGAACGGACTTGGTCAAGCAAATCATGTCCCAACCCCGGGCCCTTTGGATCGCCTCGGCGGTCCTGCTATTCGCGGGAATCATTCCGGGACTGCCCCACCTAGCCTTCATCCTTGTCGCCCTCATGACGGGGGGGTTCGCGTATTTCGTCCAAAGGACCTTGCGTGAGGAAATCGAAGCCGCCGAAAAGCCCGCCGCGCCGCCGGGCGCCGAGAAGAAGAAGGAGCCGGAAAACGTCACCTCGCTCTTGCAGGTGGATCATTTGGAAGTGGAGATCGGCTACAGCCTGATTCCCCTTGTGGACGAGGACCAGCATGGCGACCTGTTGGAACGAATCACGGGCATCCGCCGCCAGATGGCCAGCGACCTGGGGCTGGTGGTCCCGCCCATCCGCATCCGGGACAACATGCAGTTGCAGCCCGCGGAATACGTCATTAAAATAAAGGGCGTGGAAGTCTCCCGGTGGAAGATCATGCCGGGCCACCTCTTGGCCATGTCCACCGGGCCCAAGCTTCCCGTCTTGAAGGGCATTGAAACCAAGGAACCCACCTTCAACCTGACCGCCTATTGGATCACCGACGAGGAAAGAGGCATGGCCGAACAGGCGGGATATTCGGTGGTGGACGCCTCCACGGTCATCGCCACCCACTTAACCGAAATTATCCGCAACCACGCCCACGAATTTTTGACGCGCCAAAATGTATCCAAGCTGCTAGACACGGTGAAAAAGGAATCCCCTGCGGTGGTGGACGAACTGGTGCCGTCCCAAATTTCCGTCGGGGACCTGCAAAAAATCCTCCAAAACCTCCTGAAAGAGCACCTTCCCATCCGGGATCTTGAAAGTATTTTGGAGGCGGTGGCCGACCACGCGCGTGAAACCAAGGACATCCAGGTTTTGACTGAATACGCGCGCCGGGGCTTGGCCCGTTCCATTACCAAGGCGCACCAAGCCGCTGACGGCAAGGTTTACGCCTTGACGCTCGATCCCCGTTTTGAGAAGAAAGTCATGGACTCCGTACAGGCCGCCGAAAGCGGCGCCGCGACCGCGCTGGATCCCACATTGCTCCAAAAGATGTTCCGCAGCCTCTCCCAGGGCATCGATAAAATGGCCGGCGCCAGCCGCCAGCCCTTGGTGCTTTGCTCGCCCAATGCGCGGCCCTATTTCAAGAAACTCGTGGAACGGTTCATCCCCCATTTGGCGGTGATATCCTTCAGTGAACTCCTGCCGAGGACGGAAATCCAGTCCGTCGGCGTGATTGAGGCCGGGGAATGAGGATCAAACGATACGAAGCCCCCACCATCCAGGAAGCCTTGATGAAGGTGAAGAAGGACTTGGGGCCGGAGGCGGTTATTCTGTATACCAAGACTTTCCGCAAAGGAGGGGTACTCGGCTTTTTTGGCCGCCCCATGGCGGAAATTACGGCCGGCGTGGACTTGAATCTCATGGACGATTTGGCCAAACGGAAGTCCGCTTCCGTGCCTCCCCCGGCCGCCGTGGGTTCTTCCGAATCTCCCTTGGCCAAAGCCGCCGCCACGGCGACTCTCACCCTCGTCCCGCCTCCCCCGACGGGCTCCTTGGACCCAGCCCGTGCTAAAGTCAAGGCGCTCCAGCGCGAATTGAATGAAATGAAAACATCCAGCCTAGCCACGGTTTTAAGGGATTTGAACCCTGCTGAAACTTCCGTGATCCTGTCCGAGGGGTTCAACAAAATGAGGAAAAAAATGGCCCGCCAGGAAGTCGAGGATTTCCTCATTCAAAGGATCATCAAAGGCATGATCGCCGAAAAGGTCGACCCGGAGAAAAATGAGGAATTGTCCGCCTGGCTCAAGCGTTTCGTGGCCGGAACGATCAAGTTCGCCCCTCCGGCTGCCGCAGTTCATTTCCAGAAAGTAGTTGCCTTCGTGGGACCCACGGGTGTGGGCAAGACCACGACCTTAGCCAAGCTGGCCGCCCGATACAGCCTGATGGAACGCAGGAAGGTGGCCATGGTGACGGCCGACACCTACCGGATCGCGGCCACCGAACAGCTGAAGACCTACGGCCGAATCATGGGCATTCCCGTGGAAGTGGCGGATTCGGCGGAGGACATCACCGGCATCCTGGCCAAATATAAGAATATGGATTTGATACTGGTGGATACAGCCGGCCGCAGCCCCTCCAATGAGGAGCAATTGGAGGAACTGAAGCGTTTTATCGCCAAGAGCCAGCCCGACGAAATCCACCTCGTTTTGTCCGCGACGACCAAATACTACGATATGATCCGTATCATCGAGCGCTTCGGAGCCGCGGTGCCCATCAACCGCATGATCTTCACCAAATTAGACGAAACGCGCTTCTATGGGGCCTTCCTCAACTTGATGAACAACTTCCAGATTCCACTTTCATATTATTCTACGGGGCAAAACGTGCCCGACGACCTGGAAATACCGGAAACCCATTCCTTGGCCGATCGCATCACGAGGGCGCTTTTAAGCTAGGGGGACGCCGTGCAGGATCAAGCCGAAAAACTGCGAGAGATGATGGAACGGATGGGAGCGCCAGCGGCTTTGGAAAAGCCGACAGGCCCTTCTTCGTGCCGGCTTATCGCGGTGACCAGCGGCAAGGGCGGGGTTGGAAAAACCAATATTTCGGTCAATTTGGCTCTGGCATTGGCCCATAAAGGCAAGAACGTCCTTTTGTTTGACGCGGACATGGGCTTGGCCAATGTGGATGTAATGCTCGGGCTTATCCCCCAGTACACGTTGTTAAACGTCCTGAACGGCCAGAAAAGGCTTTCCGAGATCGTCACCGAGGGGCCGGGGGGAATCAAGATCGTGGCTTCGGGATCTGGCGGCGTGCAGGAACTGGCGGATTTAAATGAATCCCAACGCGCTAAATTTTTGGATGCCCTTATGGAACTCCAACACCAGGCCGAAGTCATCCTCATCGACACCGGAGCCGGGTTGCACCGCAACGTGCTGGCCTTTGCGCTGGCCGCGGAGGAAGTAGTGGTGGTCACCACCCCCGAGCCTACGGCCTTAATGGACGCCTACGGCATGATCAAGATACTGCACCGTGAAAGACGCGACCCCCAAATCCATGTAGTGGTCAACATGGCCTCAAGCCCCTCGGAAGCCGACGAGGCCGGCCAGAAATTGGTGGTCTTGGCCAAACGATTTTTGGACTTGAAGGTGGAGTACTTGGGCTTCCTTTTGCGGGATCCGGGAATGGTGCGGGCGGTGAAGGAACAAAAACCGGTTATGCTCTCCTCTCCCATGAGCCCTTCGGCCTTGAGCCTGGCCCGCTTGGCGGACGGCCTTTTGTCCGGAAAGTCCGGAGCGGTGGACGGCAATCTATTTCAGTTTTTTAAGAAGGTCACACAAATTTTCGTCGGGAAGGACTGATGGCGGAATCCAAGAAGATTCAAAACAGGCGTTTTGTCCGGCTGGACGTGGTGCTGCCGGTGAAATACCGCAAGTATACGGGCAATCCCGTCTTTCACGAATTTTTCAATGTGGGGCGGACCAATGATCTTTCCGTCGGCGGAATTAAAATGGCCGTCAGCACGCCCATCCCTGCCGGAACCAAGTTGGATATGGAAATCGAATTGGGGGAAGAGGTTAGGCCCTATGTCGTTGGAAAGGTTTTGGACGGCGAGGACAGAGTGATGGACGGTATTCCACGACGAGTCGAAAAGGTGAGTTTCATAGAAGTGGATTCGGAGGCCCAGGATATGATGATGAAGTTTATTTTCGATCACCAGCGCAAGGAAGTGCGCAAAGATAAAAAGAAGTAACGGGGGAAAAGGATGGCAAAGCGAGTGAAAGACCGGATGTATTACGAAATCACGAGGGAAAAACCCTTTGGCCATTTCCAAACATTGATGGTGGGAGGAGCGGCGGGATCGATGGCGGGCTTCCTTATCGCGTCCCTGGTGGGGGCTTGTTCCGGCTTAGACATGGACACGATCGTTTTGGCCTTTTTGGTGGCCAGTTTCCTGGGTTTCTTTTTCGGCGGGATTTTTACTTGGATTGCCCTCCGCTATTTTGGGAAATGGGTTTCGGAAACCTCCTTGCCTGGCGCCCCGGGGGCTCCCGAGATACCGGCTGAAGCTTCCGAACAGGGCCTGGAGGCCGTGGAGGGGATTCCGGGTGAAACGGCTCCGGTTGACGAGGGTGATGAGGCCAAGGGAAAGTCGGTGGACTTTGTTTTTCCCGAACTTTCGCCCGACAAGCAATAGTTGGGTTAAATGCCCGACGGGAACTTGAACCCAATTTGGGCGCGTTTTTTAAGGCAGAAAAAAGACTTGAAAGCGCGGGATAAGCTGGCCAGGGCTTATTTTTTCCTGGTCGAAGCCGAAACCCGCCGGATGCTGGCCCGGTTACCTTTGAGAGCCTATTGGGAAAAGAAGGAAGATCTCGGATCGGCGGGCGTGATCGGCCTGTTGCAGGCCTTGGATCATTTCACACCTCCGAAGGACAAACGCCATGATCCGGGCCGGGCTTTCGAGGCTTACGCCCGTTACCGCATCCGAGGGCAGATGGTGGACGAATTGCGGAACTTGGATTTCGCACGCCGCAACCTGCGCAAACAGGCCCGGGCCATCCAAGAAGCGGAAAGAAAGCTGGAGGCCCGTTTGGGACGTTCTCCCCGTGAAGAGGAAACGGCCAAGGCCCTGGGCATCCCCTTAAGCGAGCTTTACGACTGGGTTGCCGAGATCAACATGTTGAACCTTCTTTCGTTGGACGCGGAAATCGCCGAAGGAGGGGAAGGCGGCTCTTGGGCCGACCTACTGGCGGACGCTAAGGCCGAGAATCCGCTTGATAAAGTTGAGAAACAGGAGAAAATTGAAAAGGTCGCGGAAGCCCTCAAGTTTTTGGGGGATGCGGAGCAAAAAGTACTCCATTTTTATTACGTCGAGACGCTGACTTTCAAGGAAATCGGAAAGATTTTGAAAATTAGCGAATCGAGGGTTTGCCAGGTTCACCATATGGCTGTTTTTCGTCTGCAGGAGATGTTGGACGAAAGGAGGAAGCATGGCGTTGCTCAAGGACGTGAACGGATACACGACCATCACTACCGAAAGTGATGGGGTTTATTTAACGGTTTTTCCTCCTTCCGGCCAGGGTTCCCGCGTAACCCTGGACGAGGTTAAAAAGGAGTTACAGAAATACAACATCCAGGCTGATAATCCCGCCATCCTGAACCAGGCCGTGGCCCAAGCTTCCGGCAAGCCCCAAAAAGTAACCAGTTCCAAGCCCGACACCTCCCAAGAGCAGGTTTTTGTCGAGATCAGCGACGATGAAATGCAGGCCAAGGTGACCGTGGTCCCTCCTCAAAGCGAAAACGACCATTTCGCCACCATTGACGACGTCCGCAACGCCTTGAAGCGCCGCAATGTGGTTTACGGCGTCGATGAAACGCGTTTGGCCGAACTTTCCGCAAAGCTTGCCCAGCTCGAAACCACCAAAAATATCAATGAACCCATCGAGATGGAAATCGCGCTGGGGACGCCGGTCACCAACGGCGAGGACGCGCGCATCGAGTACCTTTTCAAGAAAGCGGAGGAGGAGTCCCCGGCCCCCGTGGCCGAGGATGCGGAAGGCCGGGTGGATTACCGCGCGGCACATAAAATCAACAATATCGCCAAGGGAACCCTTTTGGCCCGGAAGATCCCCCATGCCAAGGGCATGGCGGGAATGACCGTCACGGGGAAAACCCTGGCCGCGGTGGACGGCAAGGATATCGACGTCACCATCGGCAAGGGCGTGGTGGTTTCACCCGACAATAAGGATGAATGGATCGCCGACACCGACGGGCAGGTCATCATTAAAGACAACAAGATTTCCGTCCTGGCCCTCTACGAAATCCCGGGCGACGTGAACCTTTCCACAGGAAACATCGATTTTATCGGCACGGTCATCGTTCGGGGGGACGTGAAGGACGGGTTTAAGGTTTACGCCGGGGAGGATTTGGTGGTGAACGGCGTGGTGGAAGGGGCGGAACTCAAGTGCGGAGGCAAATTGTCCATCGCGGGAGGGGTCAGCGGTAACGACAAAGCCAAGATCATCTGCGCCGGGGAGGCCAACATCAAGTATGTCCGAAACGCCGGGGTCGAGGTGGGTGGAAGCCTCACCTGCGGCCAAGCCATCATGCACAGCAAGGTCAATGTGGCCAAAAAAGTTTCCGTGGCGGGTCAGAAGGGCGTCATCGTGGGCGGGCAGATCATCGCCGGGGAGCAGGTCCACGCGGCCTCCATGGGGTCCAACTTCGCCACCCCCACGGAAATCATCGTGGGCGAGGCGGTCGGCTTCCGGGACGAACTCCAAAAGATGGAGAATGAATTGAAGGTTTCCCTGGAGAACCTGGATAAAACCAAAAAGGGGATACAATTCCTCAAGGATCTTCAGACGAAAATGGGCGGAAACCTGCCCCCCGATAAGAAGGAGCTTTTGACCAAATTAACCCGCGCCCAATTCAAATTGATGGCCGACAGCAAGACGCTAGCCGAAAAAAAACAGGAGCTGGAAAAAAGGGAGCAGGAAACTTCGGAGGAAAGGCGCCGTCACGCGAAAGTCACCTGCATGGGCGTCATCCATACCGGCGTCAAGATCACGATCAACAAGGCTTCGAGGGTGATCTCGGAAGAATTGAAGTACTGCACATTGACCGAGTCCGACGGAGAAGTCAAAGTCGGCCCCTTCCGGGGGAATTGATGGGTTTGAGGGCGTCGGTGAAAGGACCTTAAAGTGGCGCCTGGGCTCTCATATTGATATAAGGACGCGAAATGAATTTTTTCCTTGTCCTACAAATTTTTTTTGATGCGGTTTTGCTGTTTGGCATCCTGTTTTTATTCCATTTTTCCGTCCACCATACCCAGAAAAAAAAAGAGGAATGGGACATCCTGAGGAACGCGCAAGTCCAGGAAATCAAGGAAAACCTGCAGGAACTTTTGATGACCCTCAAGCAATTGGGCAAGGAAGTTTCGGACAACATACAGGAACAAGTGAGGGAAGCCGAGGAAAAGACCGAAGCCTTTAAGAAAATTAACTTAAAGCTGCAAAAGGATCTCCAGAAGGTTTCACGATTGGCTGCTGAGGTGGACGCCGAGAAGGCTCGCCTGGAGGAAAAAATCGCGGCCATCCAAACAGCTAAGGGTAAAACTTCCAAGTCCACGGCTGCGTCGGAAGCCCGGAAGCCTCAGGACGATGCGAATGACGAAGCGCCCGGCTCCCCGGGGCTGGATTTGGGTTCCCCTGAGGGGGGCCTGGGCTTTTCCTCTAGGATCGTGCGTGAGGTTTACCGCCTTTCGGACAAAAAAATGGAAATGGGCGAGATCGTCCAACGCACGAAGTTGAGCCGGGCGGAAATCCAATTGATCCTGAATTTACGGGGGAACGGTTTTACGACTCCCAATTGAAAGCACCAAGTCGGTTCGTGGCGCGTTCCGTCGCTTAACCGACAAGGAAAAGAGGGATGGAGAGAATCTTCCCGGTCCAAATGAACGCCCTTCCCAAACCCCCAGCGGGTTTGGCGGCCGATTGGTCCCCTTCCGGGTTTAAATTGGGAAGGATTGATGCCATCCTGGAACCCGGGAAATTCGTGGTGGAATTAGAAAACGGGGTTCGAGTCACGGCCAGTGGATCCCGGGCCTTGAAATTAGACAGCCGGGTGCGGGTTTTTCCGCCTGCGGCCACCCTGACGGGAGGGGCGGAAAAAGAACAACCACTTCCCTTGAGGGAAAAAAATTTTTCTTGGAAGGCCTTGTTCCCCTTGGGGTTCGGCGGGAGAAAAGCCTCGGCACGGTTGCATGTATTCTTGGAGGAAAGGCCGGAATCGCTTTGGGACAAAAGCCCAAGGGCCGTTTATTTCGTCATTTGGACCAGGACCGAAAAACTGGGTGAAATCCAATGGAGCATTTATTTGAAGGGAAGGCAGGCTTCCATCCAGGTTTTCGCAGAGACCGGAGGGAAAGACGTCTTAAAAGAACTTGTCTCGGGCGTCGAAAGGAACCTGAAGGGCCTGGGTTTTGTTTTGGCGGCTCCCACCCTTTATTTAAGCCGGCCTTTTAAGGCGCCGGAGGGTTTCCGCCTGAACGTGAGGGGATGATCCGTGAGCCCCGAGCCACGTTTACCCAAACGACGCAGCGGCCGGAAGGCCGCCGTGGCGCTGCAGTACGACCGCCAGACGATGCGGGCCCCCAAGGTCGTAGCCAAAGGAAGGGGGATTTTGGCCGAGCGCCTAATCGCCATGGCCCGGGAAAACAACATTCCGGTGGTGGAGGACAAGCTGTTGGTGGAAGCCCTGGACCAGTTGAACCTGAACCAGGAAATACCAGGGGAGCTTTACCAGGTGGTGGCGGAAATCCTGGTGGCGGTTTACAAAGCGGAGTCGGCTTCGAAGAGAAGGAGCCCGTGATTCTTGATCGGCGCCGGCTTTGGCGGCGCGGGAGAGGCCTTTTCGTGCGACATATTCAATCACGCTTGGACCAACTGTGGGAGGGGCTTGCGACACGTTATGGGGGAGCGCTGGTGGGGCTCCTTCTTGCAGGAGCCCCCTTGATAGGATGGGCCCAAACCTTCAATCCCAATACCAACTGGGTGTTTGGACAGCCGAACTCCTTGGGAGTCGGCGTGAGGGCCATGGGCATGGGCGGCGCCTTCACCGCCATTGCGGACGACGACTCCGCCGCTTACTGGAACCCCGCGGGTTTGGTACAGTTAACCTCCTACGAAATTACCGCTTCCAGCGCGCCGGTTTATTTCGACAATGGCCTGGTGCCGTCGTCCCCCAGCGGGCAGAGCCCCAGTTGGCAGGGATTCGATTTTCCCTGGTACGAATCCCTCCAATTCATGTTCCCCATCACGAGGGATAACACCCTGGGTATTTCCTTTTGGCGTCCCTACCACCCCCAAAGCGACTTTTTACAGGGAACTAACTTCAGCCTGGCCGAGCGGGAGGAAGCCAGTTATATCCTCAATCCCACCCTGCAGGAAAGCGTCATTGCGCTTTCCTATGCCGCCCGCATTGCGGCCGTTAAGGATTTTTCCATCGGGATCAATGTCAAGCGGGTGACCAACGACCCCTATTACCTCCTTCCCATCAACTCGGAGCTGGCCTCGCAGCTTTCCGGCGTCCCCCGCCTCATCGGCTACGGCGTTGACTTGGGGCTTTTGTACCGCATCCCCGTCACGAAATACACCGAGGAGGTCCGCTTTGGCCTCGATGTGACGGACCTGGTCACCCGGGTTTCCATTCCCAACACGGTCACGATCAACGATCCAACCTTTTCAACGCCACTGGTCTTGGCCGCCGGAAGCGATGTTCCCCTCCCCCCGCAAATCACCCTCGGCATCGCCTACAAAAACAATTACCTTTTCAATGTCCGCAACATCACGGCGTTTGACTTCGACCAGATTTCCGATACCCGGTTCACCGGCGGAAATAACGGGGGCCAAAACGCGATCCTGCGCTTTGGGACCGAGTTTTGGTTTTTCAGGGACGTGCTGGGAATAAGGGGAGGTTATTGGTCCCAATTGAACCAGCCCGGTTACTTCAGCCTTGGGGGTAGCATTCGCGCCTTGGGGGGCGATTTCCAATTGGACGGCGTCTACCTGATGCCGATACAGCAAGAGGCAACCCTTCAAAACGGCACCTCCATAGCGTCCACGAACACCAGCGACTGGTATTTCGAGCCCTTCCATTTGGAACTGACCTACCGGTTCGGCGGCGGGGAGGAAATCCCCCCGCCGAAGGTGAATGCCTTTGTCAGGCCCCCTTCCTTCACTCCTTCCCAAGGGGAAAAGGCTACCTTTTACTTGGATACCACGGAGGATATTCCCCTTAAACGCTGGAGCGTTTTGATTTACGACTCCTCCAATCACTTAATCAGGGGTTTGAGAGGAATGGGTTCCCCGCCCACCAAACTGGTTTGGGGTGGGGAGAACGACCAGTATGAGCCCCTTCCCCCGGCGGTTTATACCTGGTCTTTCCAAGTCCAGGACAACCTGGACCACATCGGTTCAACACCGGTCCAAACCGTCGAGATTTTAGGACCGCCCGAGGCCCCGGCCGCCCGGGATCCCGCCCAGCTACTGGCCTTACGGCAGCAACAGGCGGCGCTTCTGGCCCAGGAACGGCAAGAGTTAACGGCTTTGGCCCAACAGAACCTTCAAAACCTGTTGGGAACTGAGGCTGCTACGCCGACGGCGACTCCTCCCTTGGAAGCCAATGGAAACACCCTGGCGCCGGAAGCCTGGGGAGCGCCGGCCATTGGTTTCACCAACTTGACCCCCGACCAGCTTTTGGCGGCCCATTTTGATAAGAATGCCAAGGGGGAGCCGATCGTGGCAGTGAGCTACCGGTCCCAATTGACTTATGGGCCTTATCTCTACCAGGAAGCGGCCGATGTGATCAAAGCCAGCGTGAAAACCGTAGGAACAGGTTTAAAAGCGATTACAACTCGTGTATATTATGGGAAAAATGAGTTGACATTGGAAACGCCCACGGAAGTGGCGGCCAATTATGCCACCGGCAGGATCAGCGAGCCTCAGTTGTTGCAATTATCGGATGTCCATATCAACGGGGTAAAGGTGGGACCGAATGTTCAATAGGATTTCAGCCGCCTCGCTTGCGGCCATTTTCTTGGCGGTTTCCACGGGGCAAGCGGCTTTTGACAAGGGCGGGGTTTCCGGTATCGGTGCCAGGCCCTTGGGCATGGGCGGGGCCTTCGCCTCGATTGCCGATACCGGGGACGCGATTTTCTACAACCCGGCGGGTTTGGTCCAAGTCTTGAGGCCCGAGATATCCGGCATGGGGGCGGTCATCCTCGACGGAAAGGAGGATTTGTTTGACTTGGCCTATGTCCAGCCTTTTGGCGACCAGATGGCCTGGGCCCTTTCAACCTCACAACTCCTTTTCACCGATGGCTCCGAGAATGAAAGGATTTATTTGGGCACCTTCGCGGCCCCCCTCGCCATCGATAAATCGATTTCTTTCGGCATGAACGTCAAGCTTTACGGCGTGGATTCGGCCACCCAACCCGGCCAACAGGCCAGCGGTTTAGGCTTGGATATGGGCTTTTTATACCATTTGCCCATTTTGGACCCCCGTTACGGCAAACAAATCAATATCGGGTTATGCGCCCAGGACTTGGACACTACCATCACCTACCAATCCGGTGAGCAAGAACCCGTGGCCTTGAGCGTGAAAGGGGGAGCCAGCTACGAGTTCAACGATGATTTGATCACGGCCTGGGAATTTGAAAATATCAACGATCCCAATGTGGGCGATCATACCCTCCTGCACGCTGGAATTGAGGGATGGTTTTTTGAGGACCACTTGGGTTTAAGGACCGGTTATAGCGATTTCATGACCCTGCCCGGACAATTTACGGCGGGCATCAGCTACCGTTCCAACAGCTGGGGCATCGATTACGCCTATATCGGACATCCCCAATACCTGGGTTCCTCCCATAGGATTTCGGCCAGCTGGAGGTTCGGCGAATCCTTCTTGGGCAAAGTGAAAAGTTTCATTCCGGAGGGCGTGAACGCCTCGGTGGAGGGGGACATTATCACCTTGAAGTGGATCAATTCCCCATCCCTTTCCTTGGCGGGTTATAACGTTTATTTCAGCAAAGTTTCAGGCGGGGGGTACGTCAAGATCAACTTAAATCCCATCAAGGCCAATTATTATTCCCTGCGGGGGCTTGAGAAAAACACGCATTACTACTTCGTCGTGACCTCGGTCACGAATACCATTCCACCGGTGGAAAGCCAGTATTCCCGCGAAGTCCTGGCCGGCACCACAGCGGCTCCAAGCGCCCCGTCGGTAGTCCAGAGTGAAATCCAAAACGAGGGCGTGATCGATATCGCCAAACAAATCGGCATGGCGGGTTTCCCCGACCCGGCCAAGAACGGCTTGAAAGGGTACAATGTTTACATCTCGGAAGTTTCCGGCGGCCGGTTTGACAAGGTGAACCCTCAGCCCGTCGCCAATGTCCCAACCTATTTGGTGCGTAAACTGAAAGTCGGTCAAAGATATTATTTCACCTTTACCAGCGTGGGAACCGACGGCACCGAAAGCGCCCACTCCAAGGAAGTGAGTTTCGTGGCGCTTCCTTACAGCGCGGTATTGTCGCCGGCTAACCCGGCCCGTTGACCTAGTCTTTTAACTCAAAAGGAGAAACGGTTGCCCAGCGGACTTTACATCGCAGCCTCGGGAATGGACGCCGCCCTGATGCGGCAAGACGTCATCGCCAACAACCTGGCGAACGTCAACACGGTTGGGTTCAAGCAGAACCGGTCGGTGGATATCGCATTCCCAACCTACCTCATTGCCCGCCTCCATGATCAGCGCATTAACACGCTGGATGGAACGGCGGAAATCCGGCCGAATATCGGCGTCATGGGCGGGGGTGTCATTCCCCAGGAGGTCACCACTGATTATTCGCAAGGTCCCCGCGAGGACACCAAAAACCCGCTTGATTTCGCCGTGAACGGGGCGGGATACTTTTTTACCGTCTTAAACCCGGAAGGGAAGACCTTCCTCACTCGCAACGGAAATTTCAGCCTGGACGGCGACGGCCGCTTGGTGACCCAGGACGGCCTGCCGGTTTTGGGCCACAACGGCGAAATCTACATCGACGGCGACCAAGTAACGGTGGACAAGGAAGGGAACATCAGCGTGGACGGAAAGGCCGTGGACCAACTTCAGGTGGTCCGAGTCCCGGATCCGGGCAAGCTGACGAAACTAGGTCACTCCCTGTTTTCGGCCGCTCCTGGCACCAAAGTCGACATGGCGCCAGATGACGATGACATACAGGTCCAGCAGGGAACCTTGGAACAATCCAACGTCGATTCCATCCGGGAAATGGTCAACATGATCGATAACTACCGCGCCTATGAGCTTAATTCAAGGGTCATTTCCTCCTATGACGACATGTTTTACATGGCGGCCACCGAAATTGGGACCTTGACCCCGACGACGGGTTGAGGAATGAACCGGGGGGTGACAGTTGAGAAGGGCGGTGAAGGTTTGAGCTTTTAAGGGCTTGATGGCAACAAACGGCCGGACTGCATGGCAGAGGCCGTTCCCATCGCCGAACGATTGAGGCGGTGGAAAAATCGCGGGGGCGGCGTTGAGTCCCTTGCGAACCTTGAGGAGGCTTTATGCAGTCACTGTACACCGCGGCCACGGGGATGTCCGCGCAAGACTTAAACATCGACACCATCTCCAACAACCTGGCCAACGTCAGCACCACGGGCTACAAGGAACAACGGGTGAACTTCCAGGACCTGATGTACATCAACCTGAAACCCGTAGGCACGCCCACCTCCCCTGAAACCGACACGCCCATCGGCCTTCAAATCGGCGAGGGCGTCAATCCGGTCGCCACCCAGCGCATCTTCACCGAAGGCCCCATCGAAAACACGAGCAACCCCCTGGACCTCCTCATCGAGGGAAACAACGGTTTTTTCCAGATAACCCTGCCCAACGGCCAGACGGCCTATACCCGGGACGGCACCTTCCAAGAGGACGGGAACGGCAACATCGTGACGGCCAACGGTTATTTTTTGAACCCGCCCGTCCAACTCCCGGCGCAAACCACGTCGGTCGAAATCACCTCCACGGGCCAGGTCCTGGTCAACGTGGACGGTTCCTCCCAGCAAGAGCAGGTGGGGCAGATCGAACTGACCAATTTCGTCAACCCGCCGGGCTTGCTGGCCATCGGCGACAATTTGTTCCAGCAAACGGCGGCCTCGGGAGAGCCGATCGTGGGAACTCCCGGCTCCGCCGGTTTCGCCAGCATCCAGCAGGGTTCCTTGGAACAATCCAATGTCGACCTGGTGAGCCAAATGGTGGATATGATCGTGGCCGAGCGGGCCTATGAAATGAACTCCAAGACCATTTCCACGGACGACGACATGATGGAGACCCTGTCCAACATGAAACAGTTCCCGTGAGGACCGCCGCCGCTTCATGAGAGGGGCCAGCGCTTTTTGGAGTTTATGTTTCCTGGGGTTGGCCTTGCGGTCCGCCGGGGCCGAGGAAGGGGTGCTCCTCCAGCTCCCGGAAAAAGCCACGGTGGTCGGTCCCCAAATCAGCCTGGGCGAAATCGCGGAGGTCATCGCCCAAAACGGCGCCACGGCCGAACGGCTCCGCCGCCTGACCTTGGGGAGGGCCGCCCCGGCCGGGATGACGGTTAAACTGACCTTGGGGTACCTCAAAATCGCCTTACGGCGGGAGGGCTATTCCCTCGGGGACTTCGCCTTCAGCGGGGCGCAAACGGTGGAGGCGCTGACGCAAAGCCAGGCCTTCGATCCGTCCGGTTTGTCCGCGCAAGTGAAGGCTTTCATCGTGGACCAGACGGGGGAGCGGCCGGAAGACGTCGAGGTCAAGATGGAGGATTGGGAAAAGAAAATCCTCTTGCCGGCGGGCAAAGTGACCGCCCATTTCAGGCCTTCCTTGACGGGGGACTACCAGGGAACGGTTTTCCTGACCACGGAACTTCAAGTAGACGGCCGCTTGGTGCGGGTTTTACCGGTCCGGGCCGATGTTGAAATTTATCACCCGGCCGTGACGGTCGTAAGGGCCATGGGCAAGGGGGAAAAATTCACCAACGATAACGTGCGGTTGGCGCGCGTTCCCGGTTCCCAGATCACGAACGGTTGTTTCCGGAAGTTGGATTACGTTTTGGGACGCTCGGCGTCCATGCCCCTGCCGGCCGGAACGATCCTCCGGGTCAGCGACCTTTTTGACCCGCCCGTTATAGAGCATGGACAGGTCGTCCAGGGCGTCGTGGAACGGGGGAATATTGAACTGACGGTCGAGGTAAGGGCCCTGGAGGACGGGAAGGCGGGCGACACGATCCAGGTGGAGAACACCGACTCCCATACCATCCTCCGGGGCAAGGTTTTGGATGAGAAGACAGTATTGATCACCAGCGGGGGGCCGTGAGAGCGGGAGGAGGTTGGAAGATGAAAAAAACAATCGGGTTACTGGCCGCGGTCGTCGGGATCGCCCTCTCGGAGGGTCAAGCCTTGAGGGCGGATTCGATTTATCCCGCCGAGGGGACCAATTCGCTTTACACGGAAAAGAGGGCGAGGAAAGTGGGGGATGTCATCACCGTCATGATCGAGGAAACCAACCAGGCGACCAACGCGGCCGGCAGCCAGGACCAAAAGGCCTCGAGTGTGGGCGTCGGCGCCGGAAGCGGCTATTTGGGGGCCGGGGTTTACGGCAGCAGCGTCCTGAGTAACATTCAAAACCAGTTTGGGGTGGGAGGCAGCACCTCCAGCCAGGGCCAGGGAAGCTCCAGCCGGGCCTCCACCATCACGGGCCAAATGACCGCTAAAATCATTTCCATTTTACCCAGCGGGAATTACCAGATCCAAGGGTCACGCGTGATGGAAGTGAACGATGAAAAGCAAACCATTGAAGTCACGGGCGAGATAAGGCCGGACGACATTTCCAGCGACAACATCGTCTTGTCCTCCCGTGTCGCGGATGCCCGCATCAAGTTCACGGGAGTGGGCCCGGCCACCGAAACGGCCCAAGTCGGCCTTCTCACGCGGGTTTTAAGCTGGCTGGGCCTTTTTTAGCGAAGGAGTCGGGAAATGCATAAAAACCTTAAGTTTCAGGCCGTTCTCCTGGCCGGACTTTTGCTGGAAGCCGGCGCGGCGGGGGCGGCGCAGGTGCGGTTGAAAACCATCGCCCAAATCAAGGGCGTCCGCGAAAACCAACTGATTGGATACGGCTTGGTCGTGGGCTTGAACCGGACCGGCGATACCGAGCGGGTTCTTTCCACCATCCAAAGCGTCACCAACATGCTGTTGCAGTTCGGGGTCAAAATACTGCCCGACCAGGCCAATTACATGCAACAAAACCCTTACAGCCTCCAAAACAACAGCTACATGATGCAAAACATCACCAAAAACGTTGCGGCCGTCATGGTGACGGCCCAACTGCCGCCCCTTCTGAAGTCGGGCGACAAAATCGACGTGACGGCCTCCTCGATCGGCGACGCCCGGAGCCTCCAAGGCGGCACCTTGTTGATGACCCCGCTCCAGGGCCCGGACGGCCAGGTTTACGCGGTGGCCCAAGGCCCCCTGGCGGTCGGCGGCTTCACGGACAATACGGGGGAGTTTCCCTTGATCCAAACGAGCCAGACGACCGTGGGGCGCGTTCCGAGCGGGGCTTTGGTGGAAAGGGAAGTGCCTTCCACCTTCGTGGACAACAACACCATTTCGGTGCTCCTCGACCACCCGGATTTCGGCCAAGCCTCGCTGGTCACGCAGGCGTTGAACCAGCAGTTCGGCCAGCCCGTGGCGGCGGCCGTGGACGGGGACCAGATCGACGTGAAGATACCCTACAATTACCAGGAAAACGTGGTGGACTTCCTGGCCGCGGTGGAAGACACGCAAGTGATGACCGATTCCCCCGCCAACCGGGTCGTGGTGAATGAAAGGACGGGAACGGTCGTCTTGGGGCAGGACGTGCGCATCGACGCGGTGGCCATCGCCCACGGGAACCTGCGCCTGGTCATCAAGAAGACGACCCAGGTCACCCGTGACGCGGTTTTCGGCCACGACGAATTGACCCATACCACGACGGTGTCCGCCTCGGACACGGGAAAGCAGGGCAACCTGGTGGTTATGCCGGAAGGCGCGACCTTGATGGATTTGGTAACGGCTATCAACACGGTTGGCGCCACTCCGAGGGACTTGATATCCATTCTCCAGGCGATCAAGGAAGCCGGCGCCCTGCACGCGGAATTAAGCATCATTTAACCGGGGCTTGGAACGAAGCCGTTCGAAGTGTGATCCAAGGAATTCGAGATGAACCTTCCCAACCAAGTCCTTCCAGCGGCCACGGTGGGCCTTTCCGGGGGCCCGCAGAGCCTTCCCTTGTCCCGCCTGGGAAATGTTTTTTCGATGGACCCCTCCTTCGCGGCGCAGGAGGCCGGCCCGGTTTTAATGGGCACTTCCGGGTTGACCCACCTCACCAAAAGCCTGTCGCCCGCCTCCTTGAACCCCTTGTCCGGGCTCCCCAACCACTCCGACGCCGAACTCAAGGTGGTGTCGCAAAACTTCGAAGCGATCTTCATGCGGATGTTGATGAAGGAAATGCGTAATTCCGTGCCCAGATCCAAATTATTGGGCAATTCCCAGGAAATGCAGTTTTTTGAAAGCATGTATGACGACCAATTGTCCCAGAAACTGGCCTCCGCCGGGGGCATCGGAATAGGCCGTATGGTTTACCAAAGGCTCAAGCAAGTCACGCAGTCCCACCAAAAAACCTTCTCATGAGCCTTGCCAACTGCACCCGTTGCGGCAGGGTTTACACCTTGGTCCCGGGCGGGAGGGATGTTTGCCCGGCCTGCATCAAGGAAGAAGACGACAACTACCTCAAAATTTTCCACTACCTTTCCACCCGCCCCAGCGCGACGGCCCAGGAAATCGCCGGGGCCACGGACGTCGACATCAAGGAAATCTACCGCTATCTCCGGGAAAACCGCCTCCGCCTGGTCCAAGGCGACACGGGCCTGCGGTGTGAAAGCTGCGGAATGCCCATTTCCCAGGGCAAAATGTGTGAAAATTGCGCCAAGAAGCTATCGGAGGAAATCAAAAGCGATATTGAGAAATTCAAGCAAAACAAACCAAAAGAAGTTCCCCCCGGAGGGAGCCGGGATCCCAAATACTTGAAGGAAAGGCGGGGAAAGGATAAATAGGCAGAAAAAAAGCGTTTTTGCGGCTTTTTAGGCCGAAATTGGGGAACACCCACCTACAAGGGGTTGATGGGGAACGTTTTGAGGCCCCTACCCCTCAAGTTTTGCCCTCCAGAACCGTTAGAAATAACAGAAAAGGGTTTCCCGGCTTTCCCTGGGCGGCCCAGTTTTAAGTTTTAAGGAGTCAGCTATGCGCATAGACGGGTTTCAAAACATTCCGGCCGTGCTTCAATCCTACCAGTCCGGTCCATCATCCCAAAATGGTTCCGCCAACAACGCAAATGGATCGGCCGCTTCGGTTTCGTTGAGTTCCTTCGCCGAGATCCTGCAAAACCTCCAGAGGGAAGCGGCCCAGGCTGGGGCGAATCGCCAGGGAAAGGTGGAACAACTGGCCCAACAGGCGCAAAACGGCGGTCTATCCGTGGATTTGGAAAAGCTGGCCACGAACCTGGTGAACGCCCAGGTGGTCAACACCCAGGGATAAGGGATGAGCGAACTGATCCAATCCCTCGTGGAAAGCCTGAGGCAGGAGGCCGGGCATTACCGCCGTTTGGCGGCGCTGGCCGACCAGCAAAGGGAACTGCTGGTGGCGGGAAAACTGGAATCCCTGCCGGGAAACCTCCGGCTGGAGGAGAAAGAGGTCTTCGAGCTGACGCCCCTGGTGGCGGCGCGCAACGGATTTTTGGACAAGATCGCGAAGACCCTGGGGATGGAGAAAATCGGTTTGGGGGAAGCCTTGGAAAAGTCCCCCGCGGACCAGGCGGGGGAATTGAGGGCGGCGGTCACGGAATTGGTGCGGTCCGCCCGGCGGTTGGAGGAGATCAACCGCCTCAACGAGAAACTTTTGGGCAACGCGATGGCGGAAGTGAAATTCACCTTACGGGTGATCCGAAACGGCGGCAAAGCCAAGTCACCCGCAATTCCGGGCGCGCCGGAAGGCAACAAGCCTTCCTACGTGAACCGGGTCGTTTAAGGAGGCCGGTATGATCAACAGTTTACAAGGCATCTACACCATCACCAGCGGGCTGATCCTGCAAGAATTGGAACAGGAAATCACCGCCTCCAACATCGCCAACGCCGGTTCCTCCGTGGATTCGGACGGGTATTTGATGAACAGCCTTGAGCAAGTGAACGTGGGTTCGGGGACGGAACTGACGCTTTCGAGCGACGGGAGCTATTACCAAGTGGGGACCGGCCCCACCGTGGAATCCGTCACCAGCTTGCGCAGTTCGTTCCTGGACTCCCAAATCCAGCAGGAAAGCACGATCGTGGGCTATTACGAGATGCTGGCGAATTCCCAAGGGACCGGCGTCCTGAATTCCATCGAAAATATCGTGGACGGCTCCACGACGCTGAACACGGCCTTGGATAATTTCGCCTCGGCTTGGGCCGCCCTGGGGTCCAACGCCGATCCCGCCACGGACACGACCGACGAGGCCAGCGTGGTGCAGGCCGGTGAAGCCTTCGCCCAATTGGCCAACAGCCAGTTCAACCAGTTGGAGAACCTGCAGACCTCCAATAGCCAGCAAATCAACAGCACGGTGACGCAGATCAACACCCTCCTCCAAGACCTGTCGTCCATCAACCGGCAGCTTTTGAGCACGCCGGGCTCCAACCAAAACAGCCTTTTGGACGCCCGCGATTACGACTTGGACAGGCTTTCCCGCCTCGTCAACATCCAAAGCAATTATGGCACTAACGGCACGGTCAGCGTGTATTTAAGCGGCAGCAACGTGACCCTGGTGGACGCGTCCGGGGCGGCCATCTTCCAAACCAATGTCACCAACGCCAATTACCCCAACCTGGTGGGCATCAGCATCCAAACCCCCGAGGGGGGAACTTACAGCTCGGACGCCAACGGAACCCCCACGGACGAGATCGCGCAGTACATTACGGGGGGCAATTTAGGCGGGGAACTGCAGGGCCAAAACACCATTTTAAGCTATATGGAGCAGGTCGACCAAATCGCCACTTCCGTTATCAACGTGACCAACAACCTCGAGGAAGCCGGCTACGCGTCGGATGGAACCACCACGGGGACTCCTTTCTTCACGGGCACGGGCGCGGCTAGCATCGGCGTCAACGAGGCCATCATCAACAACAACTCCTTGATCGGCGCCGCGATCAGCCCCAACAGCCCCACGAACGGGCAGGTGGCCCAGTTCCTGGGTAATTTGCCCAACATCATGGCCGATAACTTCGTGGAAAGCGACATCAGTATCGGCGCCGGTATCAATCCCGCGGAGGCCATCGGGGCCCAAAATTTCAACACTGCCCCAAGCGCGGCCGGCGAATTCACGGTTAATGGCGTGGCGATCAATTGGACCAACACCGAAAGCATCGACCAAATCCTCAGTCAAATCAATTCGGTTTCCAACGTTTACGCCGTCTACAACGCCACCACCAACCAGTTTTACATGTATTCCGACAATCCGATCACCATCACGAATGTTTCGGGCAATTTCACGACTTGGGGCGATATCGCCAACGTCCTGACCAGCAGCATTCAAATGAATAATTATGAGGCCGGCGATACGCCCCTGATCGACGCGGGCCCTTTTTTCGGCGGCAATCCCGCCGCGTCGCCCATGGATTCCACCGTGCCGGATTCCGCCCCCTACTATGACACCGGCCCTAACAGCATCGCCTTTAAGGTGGTGCCCAGCGCGAGCGGCGAGTTCACGATCAATGGCCAGGACTTTTCTTGGACCAATAAGATGTCCTTGAATCAAGTCGGCGCCTTGATCAACAACGCCAATTGGACCGGGGGTTACAGCATCGCTTTTAATTTCAATCCGGCCACCCAGACCGTCACCTTGACTTCCGCCCAAAATACCCCCAACGGCTCACCCGAACCCATTGAAATCAGCGATATCACCGGCAACTTCACGGTGTTCACGGGCCTGAACGCCTCCAACGAGACGCTCGGGGGCCTGACTTCGGGTTTGACCAGCCAAATCGCCTCCAATACCTCGGCGGAGCAGAGCCTGCAAAGCCAGGCCCAAAACTCGTTAACCCAACTGAACAACGCCCAGGCCAATATCGCGGGGGTGTCCACCTCGAGCGGCCAGGCGGGGGTTTCCATCGCCACCCTCGAGGAGGATGCCACGCAATCCATGATCGCTTACAACGCCATGCTGGAGGTGTTGCAGGCGATCGACGACATGTACGTGGATTTGGTGAACGTCTTGGGCGGGGCCGCCTCGGCCCCCACTTTGACCCAGGAGTCAACGTCGACGACGTAAGGGAAAAAATGAGCAGCCTGAGTAAACTTTTAAACTTACTTTCAACTTCCCCTAAGGACGCCACCGGCGTTTTGGGGGGACAGGGTACGGTCGCGCCCAATGGCTCCCCGACGGGGGGCAACGGGTCCTTCCAGGATGTCCTGGCCCGCCTCGCCAACGGGAACCAGGGCGCTTCCAATCCCGTTACTACCCCCCCGGGTTCCACTTCCCAGGCCCCGGCCGGGCAGCCGGGGTTGACCGCCGATGCTTTGGGAGGGGGTGGGCCCGTCGAGGCCTTTTCCGAAACAACGATCGCGGTCGCCGAATCCGTCAAGGCCTCCAACCCCCAACAGATCAACCAGGCGGAGCAGGCGCTGGCCTCCCTGGTGGTGGGTGTGGCCCACGTCATCAGCCTCCTGTCCCAAATGCAGCAAGGAAATGCCCAACAGGCCCAGGACAGCCTCAAAGCCTTGGGAGCGGGCCAGGCCGCCCTCCCGGGCCTCCAAAATCTCCTCAACCAGGCGCAGGCCCATCTCCAAAACCTTCCCGCGGGGCAGAACCCCCTGGCCCTCCAAACCGGCCAGCAAACGGCCCTTTTGGGGCAAATGTTCCAGCAGATGGTCCAAAACCAGCAGGTCCTTTTAGGCGTTGCCCCGGCCGCCCAAACGACCGGTTCCAATGCCGCCCAAACCGGAACGGGGGGCGGAGCCGCGTCGAACGCCGTGTTGCAAGTGCTCTTTTCGGAGGCCCAGGCCGACGTGACCCAGGGACAGGGCCTCCAAGCTTCCCAGGTTTTCATCAACCTGCAGACGTTCAAGATGACGGCCACCTTTATCCAGGCGGGCCAGGGCGCCAACCCCCAGGCCCAACCCCTCCAGTCCCAGGCGTTGTTGAACAACTTGAACCAGGCTTTGGCCAACCTCGCCCCCGCCAACAACGCGGCAACGGGCGCGAATACGGCGCAAGCGGTTCCAGCCGCGGGCGCCTTGGCCGCCGCTTCCCAAAGCGACTTGGACCAGAACTTCAAGAACCTGGTCCAGATCCTCATGCAATCGGGGGTGGGGCAGGCGACCTTGACGACCTTTATGCACCAGCAGCAAGCGGCGAATTTGCCCCCCGCGGCGGGCCAAGCCACGGCAACCCCCGCCGCCGTTTCAGCCAATAACCTCACCCAGGCTCCCGCAGCCGAAGCCGAGATCCAGCCGGCCAACCCGGTCGAATGGACGGCGGCGGCCGCCAACAACGCGGATACCTTGGCCGGGCGGCAACCCGTTGAAAATGCGGCTCAACAAGCCGCCGTCAACCTGGTTGCCCCAACCGCGAACTTAGGCGCCCAAACACCCTTAAATCCGGCTCAGGGAAACCAGGCGGCGGCCGCCAACAACGCGGATACCTTGGCCGGGCGGCAACCCGTTGAAAATGCGGCTCAACAAGCTGCCGTCAACCCGGCTGCCCCAACCGAGAACTTAGGAGTCCAAACGCCCTTAAATCCGGCTCAAGGAAACCAGGCGCCCGCGGCGCCACAACAGCCCCAGGCGGTTGAAGGGTTGAACCCCAATGAGGCGGCTAACCATGCGATGGCTCCCGCGAATGCTCCTTTGCCGGCCGCTGCTCCGGGCGCTAACGCCAACGCCCTGGGGGAGGAAAACCCCCAAAACCAGGCGAATGGAGCCGGGGCCCAAGCCCCCCCTCCCCAAGCCGGGGGTTTGACCGCCGGGGAAATCACGGCCTTGAACGATACGGTGGCGCGGTTGAACGCCACCGCTTTGAACGCGGTGGGGGGGGGCGCGGGCGGCAATGCCGCGCCTAACGGTCCCACCCTCACTATGGACCAACTCCTGTCTTCCTTGGCCGCAACGCGCGTGGGAGGGGGCCAACCGCCCACTTTCGGGAACCCCTTCCCCGTTAATCCGCCGGCCGCTCTGGCCCAGGCGAATTTGCCGGTCAACAACGCCGCTCCTGCCCAGCCGAACTTGATTGTCAACACGGCCGCTCCCGCCAACCCCGGGGTTCCGCTCCAGGCCACGGCCAACGCCGCAGTAGGCCTGACCGGCCTCACCAACACAACCCCATCGGTCGGTACTTCCTCGGGGCCGGCCTTGAGCGTTTCTCCCCTTTTGGTGGAACCGATCACCCCCTCCACCCAGCCCGGGCTTCCGGCCGAGGGCGCGGCGCCGGTCAACCCGACTCTATTCGCAAATGGCGCCGGGGCCTTGAACCTCTTGGGAAACAACAACGCCAATCCCGCGGTTGTGCCCGGTGAGGTCGTCGCCAACGCCGTCAATCCCAATCCGGCGCCGGCCGCCTCCGCCACGACCGTTGTGCCCCTGCCGCAGCCCGCGACCCTTCCCGCGGGTGTTACCGTTCCGGCGGGGCAGGCCAACACTCCCGCCGGGTTGGGCCCAGCCGCCCCCACGATCTTGAACCAGGCCATTAATCCCGCGCCCACTTCCCAGGCCCCGGTTGTTCCCACGGCCGCCATGGCGGGAGAGGGGATGAAAACCGAGATTCCCGCGACCACCGCGCAAGGAAACGTGAATTTCGCCAATCCCTCGGCGGTGGCAAGCGCCCAGCCTTTATCCTCCGTTATCCCCGTTGCCCCGGAGGCGGTCGCTCCCGCGGGAACGGTTTTGGAAACGGGGCAGGGTACCCTTAACGCCTTGGACGCAAACAGCCTGAACAACTCGGCCGTCTTGCAAGCGGGGACGCTTTTGGCGCTTTCCAACGCCGCCAACCAAGCCGCGGGAAACACCCATACCACCTCCCCGGCGGCCCTTTCCGTGGCTTCCGGCGGCAACTTTGACACGGTCAGCCTTTTGGGACAGATTTCCCAACAGATCGCGGCCCAAACGGCCCAGGCCGGCGCCGTCTCCCGGCTGAATTTCCAGCTTATTCCCGAAACCCTGGGGCGGGTGACGGTGCAAATCGCGCTGGTGGACCAATCGGTTTCCGCCCGCATCGTGGTCACCAACCCGGACGTCCGGGATGCCCTCCAATCCCATATGGTGGACCTGAAATCGGCCTTGAACCAGGCCGGCCTCCAAATCGACCAGTTACAGGTGCAGGTGGGGGGCGGAGGGGGCAATCTTTTGGCCCAGTACTACCAGTACCAGCAGGAAGGCTCTGGATACCGCCTTCCGGTCTCCCTGGCGGCCACCGGCACCGAAGGGGCCCAAACCACTGAAAATACGGCGAATACAGGGGGCATAGCAGGGCGGTTGTCCTTGGTCGATGTCTTGGTCTAAAGGCAGGATGAGTCCTGAAAGCTTGGTCTTTTGGTATGAAAAAGCCCTGAAATGATGGGTTTTTTCAATTAAGTTTTTGGCTTAAGAGCCGTTAGAAAACTTTAGAAAGAGAGGTGGTTGAAATGGCAATTTCAGGAGTCGGGAGTTCGAGTTCCAACAGCAGTAGTGCGGTCGCCAATGAGCTCGCTGCGACGTCGAACAACAGCCAATTCGTTTCCGAGAACGAGTTTTTAACGCTTCTGGTCGCGCAGTTGGAGAACCAAGACCCGTTGAACCCGCAGGATCCCACCCAGTTTGTCAGCGAATTGGCTTCGTTTTCGTCGCTGACGGAAATGACGCAGATGAACCAAAACTTCAGCAGCGTGCTGGATAATTCGGCGGTGAGCCTGATCGGCCAGACGGTCACGGTGGCGGACTCGAGCGCTCAATCGGGATACACGACGGGCGTGGTTTCCGGAGTTGTTTATTACTCCAATACGCCGGCGGTCCAGGTGGATGGGGTGAATTACCCCTTGTCGGCCATCCAAAACGTCGGGAGCGTCAGTTCGGACGCGTCCACGGGCGGGTGACGACCATTAAGTTTTAGAAGGGCGGGTGAGGACAAAGTGGTACAGCAGGTCAACTTTAACAACCCGCCTTCCAACGCGGTGGAGAACGCCCAAAGCCAGGCCCAGTTGCAGATCATGCAGCAACAGGCCAGCCAGGCGGCCCAAACCGCGCAACCCTTCGACGCGATCCTGCAATCGACGGTGGGGAACACGGGGGCGCTGAAGTTTTCGGCCCACGCGAAGGAGAGGTTGAACCTGAGGAACATCAACCTTTCGGCGGACGACTTGGACCGCATGAACGACGCGGTCAACATGGCGGCCTCCAAGGGGGCCCAGCAGTCCCTGCTGGTGATGAACGACCAGGCTTTCATCGTGAGCGTGCCCAACCGCACGGTCATCACGGCGATGGACAGCGGAAGCATGAAAGAGAACGTCTTCACCAACATTGACAGCGCCGTGATTGTTTGACTCAAGAAATACCGGATGTGGACGTTAGGTGTTGGGAGTTTTGAAGTAGCAATACGGGCTGGACCTCCTTGAGGGAGCCCGAAATCCGGATGGGCTGATCGCCCATCCCCATTTTTAGGAGGAAGAACATGGGTCTTCGAGACATGTACAGCGCGATTTCCGCACTCGACGCCGACAGCACGTGGCTTGACGTGATCGGAAACAACATTGCCAACGTCAACACGGTGGCCTACAAGGCCAGCCGGGTTGAGTTTTCGGACCAATTCAGCCAGACGCTTGACGGCGCGACCGGGGACGACCCGGCGATCGGCATGGGCGGAACGGACCCCGAGCAGGTCGGCCTGGGGACGAGGATTAACGCCATCCAGACGCTTTGGACGGAAGGCACCTTGCAGAACACGGGCGTTTCCACGGACATGGCCATCGTGGGAGACGGGTTTTTGGTTTCCAAGCAAGGGGACCAAACCTACCTGACCCGCGCGGGCGACCTGACCTTCGACAGCGCCGGCAACCTGGTCGACGCGAACGGCGGCCTCATCCAGGGGTTGACGGCCACCATCCAATACACCTCGAAGGATATCGGGTTCGACCAGGGTTTTGGGGCCCCCAACCCCTTGCCCACGGGAATAGCCGACACCGCCGCCAACGAAGCCGATCTTTGGCTCACCAGCGCCTCGTTGGGCTTTGCCACCGACAGCGCCTCGGACGCCACGGACATCAATATCACGCGGACCATGACCATGCCGGCCAGCGCGACTTCGGTCATCAATTTCTCCGGCAACCTGGATTCCTTCCTACAGGCGACCGATAACGCGGAGGGCGGCGTCTTTAACCTGGGGGACGGAACCGTGGCGGACCCGGCCACGCTGCCCCTTGGGTTGGCGGGCGCGACTTTCAACGCGCCTCAAGGCGACGCGGTCTTCGACTTTGATGAGCCGGCCGCGGGCGAGAAGTATCTCCAGCAACTGCGGAACGCCAATACGGGGTTGTTTGGTGTCGCGACGAACGCGGGGAACGTAGCCGATTATAAGACCGATGTGGAGACCGAGGCGTATCTGGCGACTCCCGTCGGGAACGTGCAAACGATCCAGGCGGCGCAAGCGGCCGGAGAGACGGATTTTGTTTGGGACCAGCAGCCCCCGGAAACTCCTGCCGACCAGACCACGGAAACGGTTTACGGTTCGAACGGCAATCCCTACCAGATCACCATCCAATTTTACCAGGTGAACGATTTGGGCGACGGGGGAGTCAATAACCCTAACGGGCCCAACCAAGCGGTTTACGCCTGGTACGCCTTCAACACCACCAACGGAGCCGCGGTTTCAACGGCCACCTTGGTGGGCGGTACCGGCATCCTGGAGGGGGACGTCAATGGCGCGGCCTATAACCGCGGACAAGATGGCGCCTCGTTCTGGGGCGACTTTTTGGTCTTCAATACCAATGGCACGCTCCTCTCCACGGGAGGGGCGGAAAACAACGGCGCGCAGGCCGTCCCGGATATTTATATTCCAAACGAGAACGTGAACGGCGCCGTTCCTGGGCTCAACGGGGATATTGCCCCATCTTCGCCCCTGCCAACCCAGGGCTCGCAGGTTGTTCAAATCTCCCTCAACTTCGGCCAGGCGGGCATTTTGGGGGACGGCGAGAGCAACGGCCTTTATAGCGAGGCCGAGGGAACCTACCAGATCGTCAACGGCGTCAACACCTATGTGCCCAACTCCACGGCCTACGCCGCGAGCCAGAACGGTTTCACGGAAGGCCAGCTTGAGAGCGTCCAATTCAACTCCGCGGGGCAGATCGAGGGGACCTTCTCCAACGGCCAGACCACGGCCATCGCCCAAGTGATCCTCGCCATGCCGAACAACCCCGGCGGGTTGATCAGCGTGGGGGACAACTACTACCAGGCTTCGTCGAATTCCGGCGCCATGTTCGTGGGGTTCGCGGGCCAGGAGGGCGTCGGCACCGTCCAAGGGGACACTTTGGAGCTTTCCAACGTGGACCTGACCACGGAGCTGACCAACATGATCATCGCGGAACGCAGCTTTGACGTGAACTCCCGCGTGATCGCCGTTGAGAACGCCGACCTGCAGACATTGGCCCAGTTGGGCCAGGGCGGCTGAGGTTAAAAGTTGAAGAACGGTTCAGCTTCGACGCTTGGAAGCTGAACCTTGATCCAAGCGGCGCTCCTTGTGGGGAGCGCCGCTTTTGTTTTTAAAGGTTGGCGGCCATGACGCAAAAGACGAGCCTTTTCATTTTCGCCGCGCTTTTCCTGGCGTCGGGTATGAGCTGCACCAAATCCCCGACCTCGCCGGGGGTGGGGAAATGGGAGGAAGCCACCTCCGATGCCTTTTCCGCGGGCCGTTACGGCCTGGCGGGGACGGTGTTCAACGACGCCATGTGGGCCATCGGGGGGGCCAGTGGGCCCGTGACGACCTATTACAGCGACGTTTATTCCTCCGGGAACGGCTCGAATTGGACCAAGGTCAACGGGAACGCCCCCTTCGGGGGCCGTTACGGCAGCCAGGCGCTTTCCTACAACGGCCAATTATGGCTGATCGGCGGGAACAACAGCGGGACCTTGATGAACGACGTTTGGAGTTCCCCGGACGGGAACAACTGGACCCAGGTTTTGGCGCCCAGCACGATAGTGTCCACCAGCCAATTCACGCCGAGGGAGGATTTTGGGGCATTGGTTTTTAACAACGCCATGTGGGTCATCGGCGGTTTCAGCGGCGCCGGCCCCAACAACGATGTTTGGACGTCCACCAATGGAACGAGTTGGACCGAGGTGCTCGCCGATGGCGCGGGGGGGGCCAACCAATTCCAGGAACGTTGGGGCCTTTCGACCGCGGTTTATGACAACCTGATGTGGGTGATCGGGGGGGCTTCCGGCCCATCCTCCGGGTCCGTCAGCGCGGCCTTTGACGACGTTTGGAACAGCGCCAATGGAAGCGCCTGGACCCGGGCGGCCGTTTCCACGCCCTTTGGCGGGGCCTATTATGAGCAAACGGCGGTGAACGCCGAGAACCTGCTGGCGGTGACGGGGGGCGCCTTGTACTACGATGGGACCTCGACCTCCGAATACGAGTACGACACCAGCGGCAACGGCGTCAATTGGAACACGGCTTTGGCCCCTTTCCCCCCCCGCTTTTACCATTTGAGCCTCGCGTACGATAACTACGTTTGGGTCATCGCGGGTTGCGATAATTTCTGCGACAGCCCCAGCTGCGGTGTCACCTACTTGAACGACGTTTGGTACACCCAATAGTCCCTTAACTCGTAAAATCTTCCACAAAAGGATGAAGGTTTTCCGAGTCAAGGGACCCCGGGCGCTATTACCGTGATTCCGCCCATCAACTTGAGGATTTGACCCCCGTTGGTTCCGGCTAGTCCGGGTTAGGATGTTCCAATGATCCCCGTCACCAGGCTCAACGGCCAGGAAGTTTACGTCAACGCCGATTTGATCTTGTTTTTGGAAAGCTCCCCCGAGACGATCCTCACCCTCCAAAACGGCAAGAAAATAACGGTGAAGGAAACCATCCCCCAGGTGGTGGACCGTGTGGTGGAGTTCAAGTCCCGCTGTTACCCGAAAGTCAGCCCTTAAATAAATGAACGCAACCCCCATTCGGTGCTATTTCCTCCAGGAAAGCGGACGCAACACCGGATTTTGGGAGGGGATCCTTTCCCGGATCAGGGACGAGGCCGTGGAATTCCTCCACCTCCAAGGCCTGGAGGACGCCCGACGGGCCATTGGGGAAAGGGCCCCGGACGCCGTCGCAGTTGGCCTGCCCGGGCAGGAGAGCCTCCCGTTTTTCCTGGAAGCCAACCAATTGGCCCCCGGGGCGCCTTTCATCGCCGTCACGGACAACGGCGATCCCAAGTTGCCCTACCTCGCCGTCCAGGAGGGCGCCGAGCACTGCCTGGTCAAGGGGGAAGGGGAGGCGGATTCCCTCGGGCGCAGGCTATCCCTCGTGGTCCGGCGGCATGTCCTTTGGGGGCGGTTGCGCCGGCTTGCCGGCCTGGAAGCGGACCCCACGGACCTGGCGGCCGCCCGGCAGCGGTATGAAGCGGTATGGGGGACCGCGAGGGAAATACTGCGGGTGTCGCAATTGGCCGACCTCGAAGACATGGAAGTGCGCCTGTTGGCGTTGCCCCACGACGTGGAAGCCCATTTTTACCGGGCGCGCCTGTTGAAGGAACTGGGCCGGATCCCGGAAGCGTTGCCGGCTTTTGGACGGGTCCTGGAACTTTCGCCCTCCCAGTTGGAAAAGACGGGCGATCCCGGCGGGTTTTTCCTGTGGGCCCTTCAAGAGGCGCTGAGGCACCACCCCGGGCACGTCCAGGGACATTTGAGCCTGGCCGGCCTGCTGCGGGAAAAAGGAAGGACCGGGGCGGCGCGCGCCGAGTACGAAACGGTCTTGAAACTGAAACCCGATTGCGGGGAGGCCCGCCAGGCCCTGGCCCTCCTGCCGCCGCCGGAGGCCGGGGCCAAGACCCGGCGCGGCGCACCCCGGCCCTTGCCGGTGCTTCAGTTAACCACTACGTTCGACGGCAACAGTCCCTTGTACCACATGCTGGCCGACGGGACCTTCCTTCCCACGTCGCTGGTGGTCGATTTTTGCCGCCCCCACCAGCCCCTCCCCCCGCACCGCCTGGCGGTCAACTGCATCGGGGATGCCGACCTTTGCGGCCCTTCTTTGCGCGCCGCCCAAGCCATCCTCGCCCGGTCCAGCGCGCCTATCGTCAACCCGCCTTCTTTGGTGCTGGCCACCCGCCGCGCCGAAAACGCGCTGCGCCTGCGCGGACTCCCGGGCGTCGTCACTGCCAGCATCGCCAGCCTGCCCAAGGACCTGCTGGCGAAACCGGACGGTTACGCCGAAGTCGTCCGGAGGGGGTTTTCCTACCCGTTCCTCCTGCGCTCGCCGGGATACCACTTGGGCCGTTATTTCCGACTGGTTTCCAATGAAAGGGAACTGGCCCCGGCGGTGGCGTCCCTTCCCGGAGAGGCGCTGAACGTGATCCGTTACCTGGACGGCCGGGGCAAGGATGGGAAGACGCGGAAATACCGGGTCATGATGATCGGCGGGGAGCTTTACCCGGCCCACTTGGCCCTCTCCGGGGATTGGAAGGTGCATTATTTCACCGCCGACATGGACGACCAGCCGGAAAACCGGGCCGAGGACGAGGCCTTCCTTGGAGACATGAGGTCCGCCATCGGGGAACGGGCCTTGCGGGCCCTGGAGGCCATCCGGGACCAATTGGGCCTCGACTACGCGGGCGTTGATTTCGGCCTGGACGGGGAAGGCAACCTCCTGTTTTACGAAGCCAACGCCTGCA
>JASHNQ010000066.1 GCA_030041545.1 candidate division FCPU426 bacterium
CGTTTCCCTTTATTCGGGGACCAATATGGCCGATCAATGGGCCCCACGGGGTCCGCGGGTGACGGTTATTCAAAAGAGAACGCCTTGTTCGCCCTGCGAGCTTCAGGTTTGCCCGATTGGGAACGAATGTATGCGCCAAATCAGCGTGGATGAAGTCCTGGCGGCAGTGAAAACTTTCTTAGGGGAGTGAGGAACATGGAAAAACCTGATATCGCCATATGGGAGGATGACTACCGGGGCGCTACCCTGGCCATGGTGGAAATACTCGCCCGCCATATTTTTGAGAAAACCCGGAAGCCCGTGCTTCTCTTTTCCTCCGGGGCCACTTTTCGGTCGGCGGCCTATCAGGTTTATTTTAAACCCTTGGAGGGCCAATTTATTCCTGTGGAGGTGGCCCCGAATTACAGCGATGGGAATCTTTTGGATCTTTGGCGTCAATTTGGAAAAATTGAAAGGGAGCTGAAGGATAGGGGAATTTTCCGCCTGCTCCTGGGCACGGCGGACGGCGCGGTTAAAATGTTCAGTTTTGCCCGTTTGTTCGGCTGGAAACCCGGGAAACTGGATATCCGCTGCTGCGTCCTGTACCTCGGTATCGCCTACCCGGGGCGCAAGGGCCTCTTGGTCGGATGGAGGGACCGCCTAGCCTTATGGCTCAAAACGTCGGCACCGGTAAAAGCCTTTTACCTGGACTACTGGGCCGTCGAAAGGGTCCGTGAAAAATTCGGGATATCCCTATCGGTGTGCCCGGAACCCCTTTTGTCACTCTGGGATTACCTCAAGGTTCGGCCTGAGCGTCCGGTTCATCGGGAGAGGAAGGGGATCTGTTTCGGGTTTCCGGGCGGGGCCAGTTTTGGGGACCGCAAGGGGCCGGATTTTCTGATCGACGCTTTCCTCCAGGCCGACCTTCCCCCGGACACTTGTTTAACCTTTGCGGGTTATTTTTTCGATCCTCTACTTCTTGATGTGTTTGAAAAGGCGGGGGAAAGGTTGGGGGACCGTTTTAAGGTTTACAACGGATATCTTCCGAACATGGAACTTTTCAACGCGATGGATCAAATGGACGTGATTTGCCTTCCTTACCGGAACCATGCCGCGACATCCGGTTTTTTCCACCAAGGGGCAACCCTGGGCAAGGTCGTCGTTGCTCCGGACTACGGATGGTTAGGCGCGACCGGGCGGAAATACAATAAAACAGTGTTTTTTGAAAACGACTCCTTATCTTCCCTCGCCAAGGCCTTGGAAAAAACCGCGCGGGAGTTTCCATCCTTAGATTCCTTGGCCGGCAACTATATCCCCACCTCAGAAGAGGATTTTGTGAGGGTTTTAGCGGGCGTGGATTAATTTAAAACAAGGACGGCGCAATTTTTGAAATGGGGAAGCTATCATTAGTTAAACAGGTTCGCGGCTAACGTTCTTAGAGCTTACCGTTGCCTGAAGGTGCCTGGGACTTTTTTGAACGAAAAAATGGAGGCGAGTTTTGCCCAATAACGAGTCGGCCGGAATTTATCAGAAGGGGATTCATTTAGTGGAGACTTATTATCCTTTTTGGGCTGTCCTGGTCTTGCTTTGGGCGGCGTTCCATTTCTTCTATAAGCTGGGGGATATTCCGGTTTGGGATTGGGATGAAGCCAGGTACGCCACCAATGCCTATGAGATGCAGCAAAACCATGACTATGGCATCTGCACCTATAACCATGAGATCGACGATTGGAACAAAAAACCCTTCCTGGGCCCCTGGTGCATCGTGGCGGGCTACCGCCTGTTTGGATTCAGCATTTTTGGCATGAGGTTCTACTCGGCCCTCTCCTGCCTGGCTCTGATCCTCCTCCTGGTTTGGCTTTTGCCCAAGGTGATCGGCAAGGGCCCGTCCCTCTTGGCGGCCGTGGCGCTGGTTCTCACGCCCCCTTTCCTTTTCCTGCATGGGGCCCGGAACGGGGATTATTGCGCCTTGTTTTGCCTTTTTTACTCGCTCTTCCTGATTTGCCTGTACAAGGCGGAAGAAAAAGGTCCCTTTTTCCCTTTGGCGGGTTTGTGTGCGGGCCTGGGGTTCTTGGTTTACAGTTTCCACGCGGCCCTCATGCTGGTGGTGGCGGCTTTTTACCTTTTGCTCACGGGACTTGCCCGCAAGATTTCCATCGGCAGCTACATGGGTTCCACACTCTGTGGTCTTTTACCGGTCGCAGGATGGGCCTTGTGGCGGGGGTCCTATCCCGGAGGGATAAAATTTTTGACCGAGATGTTCACTTACGATGTGGTTTCCCACACGATCCAGCCGGTGGAAGGCCATGTGGGCGGGATGGACTTTTACTTTTCCGACCTGAGCGCCCAGCATTTCATTATGGGGTTATACTTTTTGCTGGCCCTTTTTTTGTATTTCTCAGTGGCAGGCTTTAAGCTGGATTTCAAGGATAAGGCGCTGACCCTCGCGTCCTTGGGAGTCCTGGTGCCTTTTGTTTTGTATTCCATCGCCCGCACCAAACTGGGCTGGTACCTCGACCCGATTTATCCCCCCCTGGCCCTGCTGACCGGGTGGCTGACCTTCAGGATTTTAGGAGACGCCGCTTTCCGGCCCATCGGAAAAGGGCTCCTTCTTTTCCTGCTGGCCGTAGCCCTGATCCGCTCGGAAAATATAATATTAAAAGCCATCCTTCACCCGCAATCAAAGCCCTCTCAAAGCCTTCTCGCCGAACTGGCGAAAACCCCCCATGCCCCCGGGACGGACATTTTGGGCCAAGGGTGGAGCCAAGCCGACCGGTTCATGGCCGAGGTGGTGTGCGGGTTAAACCCAGTCGAATATAAGGACCTCGGGGAAGTCACGAATCAGCACGGTTATTTGATGCTGGAGAAAGACTTGAAAAATGAGGATGAAAAATTCGTCCAAGACCATCGTTTGGAGGTAGTCCTCCAAAACGATGACTGGATGCTGGTCAAGTTATAAACGAGGTTCCTTTTTGTTGATCTGAAAGACCTTGGGAGGGGCTTTTTCGGGAACTTGGAAAAGAAGATGGCGCAATACAAATTATTTCGCAAAAGCGGAAATGGAAAAAATAAAAAACCTCATCGATCAAACGCCTTTTTCACCGGCCGCCTTGGCCGGCCTATTTGGAGCGGCATCCTTCCTGATCCGCATCCCCTTCGTCCTCCGATACGACCTGTTTTTTTGCTCGGATTCGGCGCTCTGCTACCTCATGCCTTTCCGGATCCTCCACGGTGACCGTCCGGTCTACCTTTACGGCCAAAACTACGAGGGGGCGTTGATTTCCTATATCACCGCCTTTTTCTTCCGGCTGTTCGGCCCCTCCATTTCCCTGGCGGGAGCCGTCGTGCTTTTGGAATGGTCCGTTGGCGTGGCCATCGGCGTTTATTTGCTTATCCAAGGGACTTCCAAATTCACCGGGTTCGTCGGCGGCCTGGTGGCCGCGGTGGGCGTGCCTTACACGCTGGTTTTTACCACGATCCCGATGATCGGCAACCCTGGGAGCGTCCTGTTGTCCATGCTGATTCTCCTCCAGGTTTATTTCCTTTTGAAGAAGGGCGGGTCGGTGTTGCGATTCCTGGCCTTCGGCTTTACGGTGGGCTTGTCCTGGTATTTCACCCGGAAATGTTTCCCGGCCCTTGCCGTCGCGGGCCTGGCCCTGGCCTGCCTGTGGACCCCGGCCTGGGATCTACGGCGGTTCCGCATCTTTTCATGGGGCGGCGCCTTCCTGGGGTCGGCCCTGGCAGGTTACTCGCCGGAGATTTATTACAAGCTCGCCCACGAGAAATTCAAGAGCCCGAATTTTTTTGGATTGATTCCCCTCCACAACCTGAGGAATTCCATCTTCGTGACGGTGAAATGCGTGTGGGCTTATTTTGATGCCCAACCCATGTCGAGGGTTCCGGAGGCCCTTCATTACTGGTTGCATGTTGCAAACCAAAACCCAAAACCGGCGAATGGATTGGATGTGTTAGCTGCATTTATCGCATTGTTGGTTTTAGGCTCGATTGTTTTGAGCATTCCGAAACATTACAGGGGGAGAAACATCCCTCTTTTCCTTTTGGCCTCCTTGATGGTTATTAATGTGACGGCTTTGTGCGTAAGCGCCAAAACCGGAGGGGATATAGGGCAAAGATACGATCTTTACCCCTCCGCCATCCCTTTTTCATTATGGACCGCCTGCCTGTTCGTTGCCCTCTTTGAGCGGAAGGGCCGATTTTTCCCAGGCCTGGGCTACATCTTATTGGGTGTTTTTTTATTCCACTCCCTCTCCGACCAAATCAGCCTTTTGGAAAGCCCGGATGAGTTGAGGGAAATAAAGTGGGCCATCGCGAAGACGGAGGAAAACCACCTGGACTGCGTTTTGGCGCCATTTTCGGTCAACCGGATCATTACCGCCTTGACCAACGACCAAGTCGCTGGGGGCAATCTGAATGAATGGGGCGTATTGCCCAACGAGTTGAAGGCTTTTTCAACGGCGGATCGGATAGGCTTTGTTGGTCAAAAAGAAGATCCTGTTGAAAACGAAGTGACCTTTGAGGGCCGGACTTACCGGCTGGCGGGAGAAATACGGCGGAGCGAATCCTTTTGGTGGGCGCCCTATGATGCGGTGCCCGTCAAAAAGTCCAAAAACACTACGGCTTGAACAAATTCTTGTAGATAGCGTAAATTTGGTCCGCAATTCCTTGGTTCGTATAGAGCCTTAGAACCTGTTTCCGGCCCGACTCTGCCAACTTTTTCCTGAGGCTTGTGGAACGTGTCAGCCTTTGCAGGGCTGAAGCCAGGTTTCCAGCGTCTCCCTCCTTGAAAATCAAGCCCGCCTTGCCGATGACTTCCGGGATGGCGCCCGAATCCGAACCTATCACCGGCACCTCGCAGGCCTGGGCCTCGATCAAAACCCTCCCGAACTGCTCTTTCCAAGTGGGGGTGGTAAGGGACGGGAGGACAAGGGCGTCCATGCAGTTGAGATAATCGGGAATTCGGCCCTGGTCCGTGGCCGCCAGCCATCGAATTTGGGAGGAAATCTTAAGTTCTTCCGCCTTTTTTACCAATTCGGCCCTTATCGGTCCGTTCCCGATCACCAACAGCTTGGCTTGGGGATTCCTCATCATGGAAAAGGCCTCCAGAAGGTGATGCACCCCCTTTTCCGGGACCAAGCGGCCCACGTAACCCACCGTAAAGGCACCCAGCTTTAATTGCCTTTTCAATTTTGTGGCCTTTTTTTTAAAAAGCTGAGGGTTTACTCCATATTGGGGGATGACGGAAATCTTGGAGGAAGCGAGGCCGGCCTTTTGGAGAAGTTGATCCGCCTCCTGGTCGCCTGCGATGGCGTAGTCAGTATTGTTTAGCACATATTGGCGTATTTGTTGGTGGGGGAAGGGGAAATTTTCCAGGAGATTTTCCCAGGTAAAGAAAACCAGCTTGGCCCCGGCTTTTTTGGCGGCCCTTGTGGCCTGCCAGGCAACAAAGCTGTAAGGTTCTTCCTCGATGTGGATGATGTCGGGCCTGAAATCCCGGACATGGGAGAAAAAAGACGGGTAAAAGTGGCGCTTGACGCGGCCGGGGAAGAAAATCGGGGCGGAGATGATCGGGAAACCCTCCCCCTCCGCCGGTTGGGAAGAGGTCTGGACGCTTTTGCCGGCCTCGGGCCAGACGTGGGGAAGGAGCAAGGCCAGTTCGACGCCCTTCTTTTTGCAAAGAAGGCGGAGTTTTTCGCGGTAATTGAAAACGACGGAGCTGTGGGAGACAAAAAATATTTTCATGGCGGGACATTATATACAGCGGTTTTCCCGCGGAGGGCCCTCAATTTTGCCGATATACTATCGGTCCATAAGGCCGCTTGAAAATTCCGAAGTCCGAAAGGGCCCCGGTGAGAATCGCCATTGATGTCCGGATGATGTGGTCTTCGGGCATCGGTTCCTACATCCGAAACCTGGTGCCGCGCGTCCTGGCCCTGCGGCCGGACGACGCGTTTTACCTCTTGGGAAGACCCGCTGAAATGGAAGGCTGGGAGGGCTTGCGGAAGCCCAACGCCCAATGGATCGCGGCCTCGGCGCCCATTTATTCCCTTTCCGAGCAATGGGAAATGGCCCGGAAGGTGCCGAAGGACACCGAAATTTTCTGGGCGCCCCATTACAATTTCCCCGTCCTATGGGGCGGAAAGCTCTTGGCTACGGTCCACGACGCCTTCCACCTGTCCCGTCCGCAATTTACCTCCGGCTTTCACAAAAGGCTTTATGCGAAATTCATGTTCCACCGCTTGACCCGCCGGGCCGACTCCATCCTTTGCGTTTCCCAGTTCACAAAGGGGGAACTATTGCGGCTGGCCGGAGGGAACCCCGGCCGCATGCGGGTCATCCACAACGGGGTGGACGATTTTTGGTTTGAGGCAAAAAAAGGGGAAAATCCCCATCCCAAGCCTTTCCTGCTGTTTGTAGGGAACGTCAAGCCGAACAAGAACCTGGGCAGGCTTCTTCGGGCGTTCGATCTTTTAAAAGAGAACACCCCCCATGACTTGATCATTGTGGGCCAAAAGGAAGGATTCGTCACGGGTGACAGGGAAGTCCTCCGCCGGGCCGAGTCTTTTGGAGGCCGGGTCCAATTCACGGGGCTTTTGGAGGCCGAACAGGTCCGCCGGTACTACGCTTCCGCCGATCTCCTGGTTTTTCCTTCCCTTTATGAGGGCTTCGGCTTTCCGCCCATGGAAGCCATGGCCTGCGGAACTCCCGTCGTCTGCTCGAATGCGGCCTCGTTGCCCGAGGTCTGCGGGGACGCAGCGCTGTATTTCGATCCCTTTGAACCCACAGACATGGCTGAAAAAATCGGAAAAGTTTTGTCGGAACTTCCGTTACAGAAAGAACTGGTGAGAAAGGGCCTGGAACGGGCCAAGACCTTTACGTGGGAACGCGCCGCCGCGGAAACCGCCAATGTTCTTAAAGAATTGTCGAGTCCAAAGCCTTAAACGGCATTGGCAAGAACAGCCCTTTTCTCCCCCTTAAGCAGGAGCCGGATCGACAAGAAGAACAGAAGCCAGTAGTCCAGGCGGGGAAAGGTCTGACTCAAGAGGAATTGTACGGTGAAGTGGACTGTCCAGGCGGCGAGGACCAGCGCCCTCAAGTTCCAATCCACGCTGTTTCTCCATGCCAATCCCATGTTAGCCAGGACGGCGAAAAGAAAAGCCGCCACCCCGAGGATTCCCGATTCCAAACCGATTTCCAGCCAGGTTTCCATTGAAAATTGACTCAATCCCTTGTTCGTATCTTCGTTTTGGGGCAGGACGCCGTTTCCCAGGATGGGGTGCCGCCGCCAAATCCGAAGGCAGTCTTGGATGTTGAGGACCCGGTTCGCCTCGCTGGAACC
>JASHNQ010000067.1 GCA_030041545.1 candidate division FCPU426 bacterium
AAAGGGGAAGTGGTTGCCGACCCTCTCCACAGAAGGGGAAGGCCCAAGCGTGAAGGGGAAGGATAGTGGAAAGCGCCTTCATGAACCACCGGGGTAGGGAAGACGGCATGGAGGCAAGGATAGGGAGATAAAAGTAGGGAACCGGACGGACGCGGCGGGAGGAACCAGGAGCCAGCCCAGGCCCCGAGCCATAATGATTTTTTGAAGTTTCTTTTTTCCTGCCGGTGCCGGTTCCCTGTGGTTAAATAGGCCTGATTTCCATCCACGTTACGGAGGCTTCCGTGGCCATTCCTTTGGTGGCGGTCATCCTGGCGGCGGGCGACAGCACCCGCATGAACTCCAAAACCCCCAAGGTGCTCCATCCGGTGGCCGGGCAGCCCATGCTCGAATACGCGCTGGCCAACGCCGAAGCCCTTTCCCCCTCCAAGATTTACGCGGTGGTCGGGGCCCATTCCCCGGAAGTCACCGCTTACATCGGCAAAAGGGCGGCGCCCATCCTCCAAAAGAAGAGGCTGGGGACCGGCCACGCGGTGGCGCAGCTTTTGCCCCAATTGAAATCCTTCAAGGGAAACTTGCTCGTGCTTTACGCCGACGCCTGCCTGGTGCGGCCCCAAACGGTGCTGGCCCTGCGCCAATTCCACCTGTTGCAGGGCGCCGCCGCCACCCTTTTGACGGCCCGCGTGGAATCGCCCTTCGGCTATGGGCGGATCGTGCGGGGGAAGGAAGGCGAGGTCGAAAAAATCGTGGAGGAAAGCCACGCCACGGACGAGGAACGGCGGATCAACGAGATCAACGCGGGGGTTTACTGCTTCAAGGCCCAGGCCCTGGTCCAAGCCTTGGTGTCGCTCAAGGTCGCGCAAGCCCGGGAGGAGTTTTACCTGACGGGTGTCATCCCTCCCATCCTGGCCCAGGGCGGGAAGGCCCACGCCTTGATGGTCCCGGACCGCACCGAGGTCTTGGGCGTCAACAACCGCAACCAGCTCGCCCAGGCCCACCGACTTTGGAACCGGAGGCGTGTGGAGGACCACCAAAGGGGGGGCGTGACCTTCCTGAACCCCAAAACCGTCGAGGTCGGCCCCCGAGTGACCATCGGCCGGGATACGGTCATCGAGGGCAACGTGAAATTAGCGGGGACCACCGAAATGGGCGAGGATTGCCGCATCGAATCGGGCAGCGTGATCCATTCCTCCCGGCTCGGCAATGGCGTGACTCTCCGTTCCTCCCGTATTTTGGACAGCCGCATGGCGGACGACTGCGACGCGGGGCCCTTCGCCCACGTGCGGGGCGGCTGCGACCTGGCCAAAGGCGTTCACGTGGGCACCAACACCGAACTCAAACACGCCCGAATCGGCGAAGGCAGCAAGGTGGGACATTTCTCCTACGTGGGGGACGCGGTATTGGGGCGTGACGTTAACGTGGGCGCGGGCTGCGTCTTCGCCAATTACGACGGCAAAAACAAGCACGAGTGCCGGGTGGGGGATAAGGTGTTCTTAGGCAGCAATTCGACCCTGGTGGCACCGGTCACGATTGGGAACGGAGCCGTCATCGGCGCGGGGGCGGTGGTCACCCGCGACGTACCCGCCAAGACGGTGGTGGTGGGAGTTCCGGCTAGACCCGTTAAGAAAAACTAGATAAAATTTTAAAATCAAATTCTTAAATTTCAAAAAGAAGAATTCGGTAATGATGAAAACAAAAAGAAATGGAAACAAAAAAGGTTTTGTTAAAAAGAAGAAGATCGTTGATGAAATTTATCAATATCGAAAAAATAAAAAGAAGTATCAGTTTCAGTTGTCCGAAAACCCTTCGTTTTCTTTCGACCGCCTTCCCCCATCGCTTCGAGAATCATTAAAAGGGACCTATATTCAGGAAATTCCTGGAAAGGATTATCTTCAAAAGGATCACGTTTATTTAGGTGATGCGGTAGGTCTTTTACCAAAAATCAAACCAAATGACATAGCGTTAAGTGTTTGGTCTCCACCTTATTTTGTTGGTAAACAATATGAGAGCCATTTAACCTTTCAAGATTGGCAAAATTTGATTTCAGATGTTATCCGCCTTCATTTTCCAATTATTAAGCCTGGTGGGTTCTTGGTCATTAATATTGCAGACATTTTATGTTTTAAAGATTCGTCTTTGCCTCGTATTCAAGCAGAGGCAGTTAATATGAGAAAAATTTCTATAACACGAGAAGATGTTATTAATGCCATACAAAAACACAAAACTTTTAATCGATATCAACTGGCAAAATATCTTAGATGTAGTGAGCAGACTATTGATCGCCGATTAAACGGAAACAATATACGCGGCGGAAAATACTCAACTCAAACACGCGTTAAGTTAGTTGGCGGATTTTTGGAAGACTGCGCTTTGAAGTCTGGTTTTGTCCCCTATGATAGACGTGTTTGGGTAAAAGACGCATGTTGGGAAAACTCAAAATGGAGCACTCTTTCTTATCGCTCGGTTGATGAGTTTGAATATCTTTATTTCTTTTGGAAACCAGGCCCCGTCAAAATAGACAGGGGCCGATTAAACCCTGATGAATGGAAAGAGTGGGGTTCGAGAGGTGTTTGGTTTTTCCCCTCCGTGAGAGCGAATGATGATCATGAGGCGAAATTCCCAATAGAATTGCCACTAAGAGTTATTCGCCTTTTAACAGATTCGAAAGAGACAGTTTTAGATTGTTTTTTGGGGAGCGGGACAACCGCCATGGCCGCACAGCTTACCGGTCGACATTACATTGGTATTGAATTGTTAAAAAAATATGTCGATTTGTCATTAAAGAACATAAAAAAAGAGAATTCTATCCAAGGAGAATTTTTTGTTTCAAGATCCTGATAGTCTTAGAGAAAATTTGCCACGCTTGGAAGGAATTGAAAAAGGCACAGTTCGGTTTGTTTCGCAAGCTATTTATTCTTTTCGCGAAGAAGCACAAGATATTTTCAGAAAAGAAAAAGACTTGGCGGGAGATATCGGAGAAGATCTTACTAGAGAGGCACTTGACAGAGTTGGAGTTTCAAAAATCGAAGAAAGACTATTTGGGAAGATTGATTATAAAAGAGCAAGATATGTCTTCAATAACGAATATGCTATTAAACAGGCGTTGTTTGTTGATTCAAAAGCAGAGAAAATTGAAGGGAAAGACACCGCTACAATTCAAACAACCCAAACTTCAATGAAGATAAAACATATCAGATCGGGAAGAGCTGTTAATGAATCTGGCAAGCTACCAGTTACACTTGTGACTACTAATGGAAGGTATTTGGTTACAACAATTTTTGTTAAGTACAATTATGAAGTAGTAAGGGATGAAAACAGACTTGTAAATGTAATTGTTGCTGGTTTGCCGAATGGTATGCTGCAAGAGGTTTATAATCCAACCGCGGAAGACACCATCTGGAGAGCTGGAAGAAATGCGCCAACACGTGGCGAAGCTTTTCGCGTTCGTTTGGTCTTTGACTTGCTTAAAGGCAAGAAGCGCTGGAGAGTGCAAGAAATTCCAATGCCGCCTCAAAATTTTGTTTGGCATGAATAGATTGCAATACTATGTCCTTGTTGCCGCTTTGTTTCATTTATGGTAAAAGATTGCCTCCGGTTTCTCCCAACGCGCCATCAACATCCATTTTGTTGAGGTTCCTTCCGAAGCCGTGGTTGTCTTCTCCGCGCCTCCGCGGTGAAAGATCAATTTTTGAGGTGTTTTGATGAGTCCGAGGGCCGTGGGACCAAACGGGATGAAGATTTTCTGTGGGACGGCCAATCCTGAACTGGCCGGAGACATCGCCAAGGCCCTCAAGGTGCCCCTGGGCGAGATCCTGGTGAGCCGCTTTTCCGAGGGCGAGATCCGCGTCAAAATCAACGAGGACGTCCGGGGCCGCGACATCTTCCTCATCCAACCCACCTGCCCGCCGGTCAACGACAACGTGATGGAACTGCTCATCATCCTGGACGCCTTCCGCCGGGCCTCCGCGCGGCGCATCACAGCCGTGCTGCCTTACTATGGATATGCAAGACAGGACCGCAAGGACCAGCCCCGCGTGCCCATCACGGCTAAGCTCATGGCCAACATCATCACCGAGGCGGGCGCGGACCGGGTGCTGACGATGGACCTGCACGCCCAGCAAATCCAAGGTTTCTTCGACATCCCGGTGGACCATCTCTACGCCTTCCCGGTCATCGCGTCCCACTTCCGCAAGAAAAAGCTCAAGAACCTCACCGTAGTGTCGCCCGACGTAGGCGGCATCAAGATGGCCCGGGCCTACGCCAAGGGCTTGAACGCCGACCTGGCCATCGTGGACAAACGGCGCATGGGCCCCCATGAGGTGGAGGCCATGAACTTGATCGGCGAGGTCAAGGGCCGCACGGTGCTCGTCCCGGACGACATGATCGCCACGGCCGGCTCCCTGGCGGAGGCGGTCAACGCCCTGGTCAAGTTCGGGGCGGCGGACATCTACGCCTCCTGCACCCACGCCATTTTGTCGGAAAACGCCGTGGAAAAGCTCCAAAAATCGGTCTTGAAAGAAGTCGTGGTTACGGATACCATTCCTATCCCCCCGGAGAAGCGGATCGACAAAATCACCGTTCTTCCGGTGGCGCCCCTGTTCGGGGAGGCGATCCTTCGAATCCACAACGAAGAGTCCATCAGCTCGTTGTTCAACGATGTGGTCTGACAAAAAACAGTTATGAGTTTTGAGTCCTAAGTTCTGAGTTATGGAAATTTCCGCTTCGCGGAAATAACCTAAATTCAACATTCATAATTCAAAATTAATTCTAAAGAAACTTGGGTTCCGTGATCGCTGAACCGCCGCGTTCACGCCCCAAGCGGGAGCTCGAAAGATGAAACAGGTACCGTTGACCGCTAAAATCCGCACCTTCCGGGGAAGCAGCCGCTCGCGCCGCCTGCGGGCCGGGGGCTACGTCCCCGCCGAGGTTTACGGGCACAAGGAATCCAACCAATCCATTGAGGTCGAGGAGAAGGAACTGTCCAAAATCCTGGCCTCCGCCAAGGGCGACAACATCTTTTTCGCCCTGAACATCGAAGGCGCCAAGACGAATGAGCCGATTTTGGCCGTCATCAAGGAAATCCAGTACCACAAACTGAACAACCGGGTCCTCCACGCCGACTTCCACAAGGTGAAGATGAACGAGAAGATCCGCATCAAGGTGCCCATCCGCGTGCAGAACGCCGATACCTGCGAGGGCGTGAAGGCGGGCGGGGTGCTGCAGCTTTTCCTGCGATCCGTCGAAGTGCAGTGCCTCCCGGCCCAGATCCCGGACGCGGTCACCGTGGACGCGGCCCACCTGGCCATCGGCCATTCAGTGCACGTGTCCGACTTGAAGCTGCCCGAGGGCGTCAAAGCCGTCACATCCGGTGAAAGCGTGGTGGTGTCCGTGGCCGAGCAGATGGCCGAGGAAGTCAAGGCCGCGGCTCCCGCGGAAGGCGCGGCCGCCGCTCCCGCCGCCGGAGCCGCCGAGCCGGAAGTCATTACCGCCAAGAAGAAGGAAGAGGGCGAGGCCGGGGCCAAACCGGAGGCCGGCAAGGCCGCCCCCGCCGCCGGGAAGGCCGCCGCGCCCGCCGAGAAGAAACCGGCCGAAAAAAAGTAACAACAGTCTACCGTTGGCAGCTCACAGTTCACAGCTTGGCCGAGGAGGCATTGCTGTTGGCTGTGACCTGTCAACTGTGAGCTTGTTTGAAGGTCTCCTATGCCTTCCGAAACCTGGCTGGTCGTGGGCCTCGGCAACCCGGGCGAGAACTACCGCTTCACCCGCCACAACGTGGGTTTCCGCGTGGTGGAGGCCCTCGTGGTCATGCGCAACGTCAAGCTCAGGGAAAAGGACGAGGCCATTTTCGGAAGCTACCCCCTGGAGGGCCGCGAGGTCCTCCTTTTCTTCCCCCAAACCTTCATGAACGAGTCGGGAAAGGCCGTGGCGCCCTTCGCCCGATACCGCAACCTACCCCTTGAAAAAATCCTAGTGGTCTCGGATGATTTGGACTTGCCGGTGGGGAAAATCCGCATCAAGCCATCGGGCGGCTCCGGCGGCCACCATGGGTTGGATTCGATCATCGCCCACCTGGGAGGCGTGGGCTTCCCCCGGCTTCGCATTGGCATCAGCAAGCCGCCCAGCGCCGAACAGGGAAGGGAGCATGTTTTGGCCGGCTTCACGCCCGAGGAGAAACCCAAAATCGACCAGGCCGTCGAGAGGGCGCGGGACGGCATTGAAACCTTTATCTTGAAGGGGCCTGAGGCCACCATGAACGAGATCAACCGCGATGCTTAAAACGAAAAATTTGCGCATTTCCCTGTGTTTCTTTTGTGTCGCCCTCGCCGGTGGAGTTCCAGCCGTTCGGGCGCAGGGAAACGGTTCCTCTTCCACTCAGTCCAAGAGCGGGGTTCAAAACTCGGATTTGGACGTGGACCGGGAAGTGGACAACGGCGCGGACGACGATAAAAGCAATGCCGATATGGAAAAAAGCAAGTTCAAGAAAGATTCGGATGATTCCTACCGGGACACCTCGGCGGCCAAGGACGATGCCTACCATTCCAAGTTCAAGGGAGACCGGAACGAGGACGACAAAGACGCCGCTAATTCCAAGTAAAAAAACGTCCCAGTTTCTTTCGCCGCCCTCTTGGAAAATTTCCTTTGGATTGAAACCCTTTTACCTTGAGTTTTTTTGACGGAAATTTGCGGTTTTAAAGCCAAAAAGCGGGCCCGAAACGTCTAATCAATAGACGGATGGCCGGATATCCCCTTCCAGGAGGCTTCGCATGAAAGTCCCAGCCCGTTTTTATCCCATCCTGGCGGCCTTGCTCGCCCTTTCGCCCCAACCCTCCAGGGCCATCGACGACACCGCCGTCAACCTGGTGGCCGAGGGAAGGATCAGCCTCTCCCAAATCACGGACACCCTCAACCGCAAGTATCCCAAGGAACGCAAGATTTTTTGGAACGTGTCGGGAATCGCCTACCATAATTTTTCCGGCAGCCCGGACGCGGACGTGGTCGTGGGGCTTTCCGGGTACCGGGACAAGGGTTTGGTGTATAACGACGACAAGCAGCTGGTGGAGGACGCAGGTGCGGCCTTCGCCTATTTCCGGCTGGAAAAGGACGACTGGAAATTAAAACAAGTGGAAGTGGTGGAAGGAAAAAAATACGAGGGATTTGAAGGCGCCAACCTGACGGGCGCGGATAGGGACCAATTGGTGGTTTATTCCTCGGACGGGGATAAGCAAAAGGCCTCCATTTATGCGGTCCGGGAGGATGGAACCTTCGGGAAAATCGCCACCATCACGGGTTACGGCTTGGGGCCCCGGGTGGCCCGGGACGGCGACAAGCCCCTGGTGGTGGACTTCCAGCGCGCCCTGGTCAACCATTGCGACGACTGCGGGGTCTACTATGGCCGGCCCTATGATTGGGACGGAACGAAATTCGTCGAAAGAAGCGATGACTTCCTCGACCACGTCCAATCCTACGACCCTTTCCATACGACAGGCCCGGAAACCGCCGGGGACCTGGCCTTTTTCGAGGGCTATCTTTCCGCCCACCCGGACGATTTTTGCGCCCTGGCCAACTGCTACGACTTGAGCAACCGGCTGGATTTGAAGGATAAGGTGGAGGATTACCGGCGGAAATTGGCCCGCCTGGGGAACGCTTCCTTAGAGTGCAAATATTGCGACGAGTGGCTCACGGGCAAGAACCAGGCAAGCCAAAAGCTTTACCTCGAGCAGATCCTGAGCCAGAAAAATCAATAAAGAATAAAGGTTTCTGGCCACAGATGTCCCACATCTCATTCAAGGAGTTAATGTTTTGCGGGACTATACCGATCTCTTTAATGAAGAGCGGCACGCATGGGATTCAGGGGATGGTTAAAGGCGCCGCATTGAAATCCCCGAGATTGCCCTAGAACCCCTCCGTAGGCAGGCCTTATCCTTTCCTTCCCCGTTGTCTTTTCCTCCACCCTTTCTTGAAGGAAGCCTTGCCGCCGCCTTCCTCCCCTGTCCCGAAACCGGTGGCATGGTGCGCCTTGCGGCGCTCCAGCACCGACGTCAGGCTGTAGGCGCAGGGCACCACGATGAGGGTCAGGAAGGTGGAGAAGAGGATTCCCCCGATGATGGCGATGGACATGGGCTGGCGCAATTCGGCGCCCGGGCCCAGGGCCAGGGCGGCGGGAATCGCGCCGGCAATGGTCGCGAAGGAAGTCATCAAAATGGGGCGCAGCCGGATGGGGCAGGCCTCCAGGAGGGCGTCGTGGACCCCCATGCCCTGGTGCCGCCGCTGGTTGGTGAAATCCACCAGCATAATGGAATTCTTCTTCACCAGCCCCATCAAAAGGATGATCCCCACCATGCTGTAGATGCTCAGGGCCTGTCCGAAGGCCAGGAGGGAAAAGAAGGCGCCGGTCACGGAGAAGGGCAGGGCCAACAGCACGATCAAGGGGTGGATGAAGCTGTTGAATTGGCTTCCCAGCACCATATAGGCCACGACGATCCCCAGGATCATCACGAACATCAGCTGGGTGAGGGAGTTGGAATTGGACTGGGAAGACCCTGTCAGGGCGATGGTATAGCCCGGCGGCAGGTTGGCCTTGCACACCCGCACCGCCTCGTCCAGGCATTCCTGCTGGGAGGTGTTGGCCCCGGGATTGGCGTATAAAAAGACGGCCCGTTGCCGCATGTCCCGCGGAATCTGCTGGAGCGACGGCACCGTGGTCAGGGTCGCCACGTCCCGGGTGGGAAGGACCTCCCCGATGTTGTTGCGAACGTCAATGTCCTTCACCGCGTCAGGGCCTTTGCGCTCATCGGGCGGCACCCGGATGGCGATGTAATTGTCGTGGCCCCCCTCGTGGTAATAGGTCCCTTGGAACTGGTAGGCGCCGATGGTGGCGGCGATCACGTTGCCCAGGTCGTCCATATTGACGCTCTCAAGGGCCGCCTTGACGCGGTCCGGGATGACCCGCAACTCGGGCATCCCGAAGAGGTAGTTGTCGTCCACGTCCGCCAGCTTGGGGTCGGACTTCATGGCCTGCCGGATCTTCAGCACGGAGGCCGAAAGGGTGTCCCAATCGGGCCCCGTGACCATGAGTTCCGCCGTATAACCCTTGCCGGCGGACCAGCCCTGCATGGAAAGATCCTGGATCGAGACGGAGATTTCGGGGACGGCCTTGGCGATGGCCTGGCGGCACCAGTCCGCGAACTCCTGCTGGGTCAGCCTCTGGGGGAAAATTCCCCGGCAAAGGTTGACGAGCCAGGCCCAAGGGCCGGACGGGGGTTCCTTTTGGCCGGCGGGCACCCCGGGCCGGTTCCCGGGGCTCTTCATGGTGACAAAGAAGGCCGCGATATTGGGCGAAAAGGTGGTCTCGTTCTGGCCGACGCTGATGTTGAGCCCGCCCACGGCCGAGTAGAGGTTTTTCACCTCGCCGCGGGAGCGCACCATGTCCTCGCACTGGCGGATCACGCGGTCCGTGTGGTCCAGGGAATACTGCACGGGAAGCTTCAGGTTGACGATGAAAACGCCCTGGTCGGTGGAAGGCACGAAGTCCTTCTTCACGTACTTGATGGAGAAAAGCGAAAGCGCGAAAACCGCCAGTGCGGACAGCACGACGGCCCAACGCCAGCGCAGGGACCATTCCAGGCAACGCTTATAAAAATCCGAGAGGCGGCCGAATTGGGTGTTGACGAAATGGTTGAAGGGGCTCGCTTCGTCGGCCTTATGCACGAACTCGGCGCAGCGCATGGGGGTCAAGGTGATGGCCTCCAGGAGCGAGATCATGACCGCCCCCGAGATGGTGATGCCGAACTGGAAGAAGAACTTGCCGATCACCCCGGTCATGAAGGCGATGGGCAGGAAGATGGCCACGATGGCGATGGAGGTGGCCATGGCCGCGAAGGTGATCTCGCGGGCGCCGTGCAGCGCCGCCTCCACCTGGTCCTCGCCCTTTTCCTGGTGCCGCACGATGTTCTCCAGCACCATGATGGCGTCGTCCACCACCACGCCGATGGAAAGGGACAGGGCCATGAGGGTGAAGGTGTTGAGGGTGAAGCCGAAGAAGTAGGTGACGATGAAGGTGCCGAAGAGGGAGGTGGGGATGGCCAACAGAACGTTGAGGGTGGAGGACCAGCTTCCCAGGAAGACGTAGCAAACCAGCGAGGTCAGGATGGCAGCCAGGATGATGGTGAACTCCAGCTCATGGACGTTGTCCTTGATGAAGCTGGTGGTGTCGAAATTAACGGCAATATGGTAGCCCTGGGGCAGCTGCTGGGCGATTTTTTTCATTTGGGCCCGGGCGGCTTCGGCCACGCTGACGGCGTTGTAGCCCTGCTGCATGACAATGCCCAGCCCCACGGCGGGCGTGCCGTCGAAGCGGGAAATGCCGGTCAAGGGCGTCACGATGCCGTCTTGGACGGTGCCGATATCCCTCAACCGCGTCAGGGTATAGTTGGGGTTGCCGCCCCGGGTCAAAATGGGCAGGTTGGCGAAGTCCGGGATCGTATAGGCCTCGCCCATCACGCGGATGGAGTATTCCACGTCGGGAGTTTCCATGTAGCCGGCGGGCACCTCGGCGTGCTGGTGCTGGATCGAGCTGATGAGGTCCAGGGCAGTCAGTTGTTTGGCGTTGATCTTGTTGTTGTCCACCCACAGGTTCACCTCCCGGTCCATGAAGCCGCCCAGGTTGACGGCGGATACGCCCGTCAGGCTGGTGAAATGGTCCTTGATATGGTCGCGGGTATAAAGCATCAAATCCTTCTCGGACAGGGGGGGATCGGCGGTGACCGCCAACCAGATGATGGGGGAGCTGTTGGGGTTGTATTTCGTGATCACCGGCGGGTAGATGTTGGTGGGAAGCTGGTTTTCCACCGAAAAGACCAGGGTTTGAACCTCCTGGACGGCCACATCCACGTTGCGGGAGATGTCCAGGTAGACCGAAATGCTGGCCTGGCCCTGGGTGCAGGTGGTCTCCACGTCCTGGACCCCCTCCACCCCCATGATGGCCTGTTCCACCACGTCGGCCACCTCCTCCTCCACCACTTCGGGCGCGGCATTGGGCAGGGTGATGGTGACATTGACCACCGGGAAGCTGACGTCCGGCATCTGGGAGAGGCCCATGCGCGTGAAGCAGATGAAGCCGAAGAACATCAGGCCGATCATCAGCATCCAGGCGAAGACCGGGTTTCGGATGGAAATATCGGATAAGGTCATGACCACTCACTTCGTTCGTGAATTAAGAATTTTGGCGATTTCCGCGAAGCGAAAATTTCATTAACTCAAAACTCAGAACTCGTAACTTTTTTGATTTTTTCTTAGCCTTTTTTCCGGGCGGGACTTTCCGCCAAGGCGCCCGTATGGTGGGCCTTGGGGCGCTCGAAACCCGCCATGATGCTGTAGGCGCAGGGCACCACCACCAGGGTCAGGAGGGTGGAGAAAATGATCCCGCCGATGATGACGATGGACATGGGCTGCCGCAGCTCCGCCCCCGGCCCCAGTGCCAGGGCGGCCGGCACGGCCCCCGCCACGGTGGCGCAGGATGTCATCAGGATGGGCCTGAGGCGGATGGGGCAGGCCGCCATCAGCGCGTCGAAGACCCCCATGCCGGCGGCCCGCCGCTGGTTGGTGAAATCCACCAGCATGATGGAATTCTTCTTCACCAACCCCAGGAGCAGGATGATGCCCACCATGCTGTAGATGCTCAGGGCCTTCCCGGTGAGGAGCAGGGAAAAGAAGGCTCCGGTCACGGAAAAGGGCAGGGCCAGGAGGATGATGATGGGGTGGATGAAGCTGTTGAACTGGCTTCCCAGCACCATATAGGCCACCGCCACGCCCAGGAACATCACGAACAAGAGCTGCTGCAGGGAATCGGCGTTGGCGGCCGAGGTGCCGGTCAATTGCACGGTGTAGCCCTCGGGCAGGATGCTCTTGCACACGGCGACAGCTTCGTTCAGGGCCTCCTGTTGGGAATGGCCCCGCGCCGCGTTGGCGTAGAAGATCACCGACCGCTGGCGCATATCGCGGGTGATCTGCTGCAGGGAGCTGACGACCTTGAGGCTGGCCACCGCGGAAACGGGCAGCACCTCTCCGATGTTGTTGCGCACGTAAATGGAGTTGATGGAGGAAGGCCCCTTGCGGTCGTCCACCGGAACCCGGATGGCGATGTAGTTGTCGTGGCCGCCCTCGTGGTAATAGGTCCCCTGGAACTGGTAGCCGCCGATGGTGGCGGCGATCACGTTGCCCAGGTCGTCCATGTTGACGCTCTCCAGGGCCGCCTTGACGCGGTCGGGAATGACGCGGATCTCGGGCTGGCCGTCCAGGAAGTTGTCGTACTCATCGGTGAGCTTGGGATCATCCCGGAAGGCGGCGCGGATTTTCTGCACGCAATCGGTCAAGACGTCCCAATCGGGTCCGCTGACCAAGAGCTCGGCCGCGTAGCCCTTGCCCGTGGACCAGCCCCGCATGTTGAGGTCCTGGATGGAAACGCGCAGGTCCGGAGAGACCTTTTTCAGGTTCCGCCGGATCCAGTTCTCGAACTCGTCCTGGGTCAGCCTTTGGGGCACCAGCCGGCGGTAGATGTTGATGGCCCAGGCCCAGGGCCCCAGGGCGGGATCCTTCTCCGAGGGCTTCACGATGGGCCTGTCCCCGGGATCCTTCATGGTCAAGAAGATGTTGCCCACGTTGGGAGTGGTGCCGCCGAAACCGCCCACGGCGGCGTAGACGTTTTTCACCTCGCCGCGGGTGTGCAAAAGGGCTTCGCAGGGCCTGACGATGCTGTCGGTCTTATCCATGGAATATTGGACGGGAAGATTGAGGTTGATAATGAAAACGCTCATGTCGGTGTCAGGAACGAACTCCTTCTTCACCATCGGAATAGTGAATAAGGATCCCACGAAGATAATGACCGAAACGATCGCCACCCACCAACGGTGATCGAAGAAAAGGTGGGAATAAATAAAATGCCTTTCTTTCCAAAGGAACCACAGGACCACAAGGGCGAAAAGGGCCAGGGCGGCGAGAAACACGTAATGGTCCAAAGGAGTCGTCCATTTCTTCAAGCCCATCAAAAGGGCCGCGCCCACGGCGAAATAAAGGAGGGGCGCGCCGGAATAAATGGGTTTTTTCATTTCGGCTTGGACCTCCGCCACCAGCTTCTTGCGGCTGATCAGGAAGAACCAGGAGAAAAGGCGGTGGAGGGGGGAGATGTTCCCGGTCTTGAACTCCTCCAGAATCTGGCCGGTCTTCCAGCGCAGGCAGATTCCCAGGATGCGGGTATAGAAATCGGACAATTTTTTGAACTGCCTGTTCACGAAGTGGTTGAACCAGCTGTCCTCGGAGGCCTTGTGCACGAACTCGGCGCAGCGCATGGGGGTCAAGGTGATGGCCTCCAGGAGCGAGATCATGACCGCCCCCGAGATGGTGATGCCGAACTGGAAGAAGAACTTACCGATCACCCCGGTCATGAAGGCAATGGGCAGGAAAATGGCCACGATGGCGATGGAAGTGGCCATGGCCGCGAAGGTGATTTCCCGGGCCCCATGGAGGGCCGCCTCCACCTGGTCCTCGCCCTTTTCCTGGTGCCGCACGATGTTCTCCAGCACCATAATGGCGTCGTCCACCACCACGCCGATGGAAAGGGAGAGGGCCATGAGGGTGAAGGTGTTGAGTGTGAAGCCGAAGAAGTAGGTGACGATGAAGGTGCCGAAGAGGGAGGTGGGGATGGCCAGGAACACGTTCAAGGTGGAGGACCAGCTTCCCAAGAACACGAAACACACCAGGGCGGTCAACACGGCGGCCAGGCAGATGGTCAGCTCCAGCTCGTGGACGTTGTCCTTGATGAACTTGGTGGTGTCGAAGTTGACGTTGATGTGGTAGCCCTCGGGCATGGTCTTTTGGACCTCCATGGCCCGCTGCTTGGCGGCGTTAGCGATGTCCACGGCGTTATAGCCGTCCTGCATGACCACGCCCAAGCCCACCGAGGGCGAGCCGTTGAAGCGGGACAGGCGCACGATGGGGGTGACGATGCCGTCCTCCACGGTGCCGATGTCCTTCAGTCGGGTCAGCTTGTAGTTGGGGTTGCCGCCGCGGGTCAAAACGGGTAGGTTGGCGAAGTCGGGCACCGTGTAGGCCTCGCCCATGCTGCGGATGGAATACTGGACGTCGGGTGTTTCCATGTAGCCGGCGGGGACCTCGGCGTGCTGGTGCTCGATGGAGTTGATGACGTCCAGGGCCGTCAATTGGCGGGCGTTCAACTTGTTGTTGTCCACCCAAACGTTGATTTCCCGGTTCATGTAGCCGCCCAGGAAGACCTGGGCCACGCCGCTCAAGCTGGTGAATTTATCCGCGATATGGTCGCGGGTGTAGAGGTTCAGGTCCCGCAAGGTGTTGGGCGGGTCGGCGGTGACCGCGAACCAGATGATGGGGGAGGCGTTGGGGTTCAGCTTCTTGATGACGGGCGGGAAAATATTGGTGGGAAGCTGTTTTTCCACGGAGAAGATCATGGTCTGGACTTCCTGGACCGCCACGTCCGGGTCCCGGCTGATATCCAGGTAAACCGAGATGCTGGCCACCCCCTGGCTGCAGGTGGATTGGACGTCCTGCACGCCCTCCACCCCCAAAACCGCCTGCTCCACGACGTCGGAAACGTCCGACTCCACCACCTCGGGCGCCGCGTTGGGCAGGGTGATGGAGACGTTCACCACCGGGAAGGTCACGTCGGGCATCTGGGCCAGGCCCATGCGCCCGAAGCAAATGAAGCCGAAAAAGATGAGCCCGGCCATGAGCATCCAGGCGAAGACCGGGTTTCGGATGGAAACGTCGGATAAAGTCATTCTCCAACACCTTTCTTAAAATTTTAAAAAGGACGGGGCACGCCGAAAGCCATTCGGGAGAGCGGCGTGACCGCGCCTATTTCGGGTACGCGCCCATTTTGGGTATCTGGCCTGTCGCCACCTGAAGCCAAAGCCAATCGTAAAGGGTCTGGTACTTGGCTTGGATATAGCTCACCTCGGCGGTTTCCAGGGACGTCATGACCTGCAGCAATGCCAGGTTGGTGGTGAGGTTCAGCTTCAGGTCGTGCAGGGTATCCTTATAGTCTTCCTCATAGGCCGCCACGGCTTTCTGGTAGGCATCGGTTTCCGCCATCGATTCGTTTAGGCTCTTGTAGGCCTCGCGGATGTCGTCCAGGGCCGTCCGGCGGGCCAGGGATAAAGCCAACTCGGCCTGGCGTTTTTTGGAGGCCGCGGCGTCCTCCTGGGCGAAATCTTGTCCGCCGGCAAAGATGGGAAGGGAAGCTTCGAGTTCAACGGTCCACACATTGGTGTCAATGGTTTTGTTATAGTCGACATAGTAGTCGCCTTCGGCGATAAGGGTCGGCAGGTGCAGTCCATGGGCCGCCAGAAGCGCCGCGTCCGCCACCACAACACTGGCGGCGGCGGACTTCACGTCGGGGCGATCCTCCACTTTCGCTTCGGCATCCTCCAAGGAAAAGGCAGGCTGGGAATAACTTTCCTCGCAAACAAGGGGCTGGTCGGGCTTGATATTGGCCAGCGTGACCAGGGTCACGGCGGCCTGGGAAAGTTGGTATTTGTCGTTTTCTAGGTCGGCCAGGACCTGCATCAACTGGGCTTGGGTGTTGGCGACGTCGGACAATTGGGAGCGTCCGATGGTCTGCCACTGCTGTTCCACGTCCAAAATCTGCTGGTTCAGGTCCCGGGACTTCTCGAGGGCCGCCTGGGATTCCTGGAGCTCAAGGACGGTGTAAAAGGCGTGGGCCACGTTCTCCAGCAACAACTGGGACTGGTAGCGGTAAGTGTAGTTCTGGTAATCAATATCCGAGTCCGCCCCTTCCAGGGCCGCAGGTTCGTTCAACCCGCTTAAAATGGTTTCCGAGGCCGAAAAATAAGCCGTGTCGCTGGCAGGAGCGATCAAGTCGTTGTAGGGGCCATTGCCGATATAGCCGTTAGAGCCGCTGGAAACCCATGTCTTAGTCCCATTCAGGAGGATTTGGGGAAGGGCGGACCCGACAGCCTCGGTTTGTTGGGCCTTCGCCTGCAGGACGTTCTCGTAGTTGGTGGCCAGGGTCTCCGTGTGTTTGACCGCAAGGGCATAGACGTCCATCAGGTTGAGAGCCGGCTTTTGCAGGGCTTTTTGGATGTCCTCCGTGGTGACGCCGGTGACGTCTTGCAGGGGTTTTTCCACGTTGTTGTCGCCCACCGTCACCGGGGCTTCGGCGCAACCGGAGAAAATCACCGCTCCCAAAACAGCCGTTAACGCCAGGCGAAACGAAGGACGAATCAAGGAACTCTCCTTAAAAAAATAAATTGCAACACAGGGTACTCAGAGGGCGCATGGAAAGGAAGAGGAAAAGAAAGCGGGCCCGGCTGTGGCCCAAGATACCTTCCCAGCTTTTTCTAAAATGCTGTCTTTCGGTCGTGAAATTGAACCGAGGATGACTTCGGTTACCGTCCGGTGACAGGCTCCATGGAAACCGGGGCGGGCCCTGGTCCGAACAATCGGTCCTGTTTGTGCATGCGCGCGTCGGATTGAGCCACCATCTCGTCGTATTTTTTGACTTGATCGGGATTGAGCAGGGCGCGCAACTGGGCACGGAGGGATTCCCGCATGGCCTTGAACTTGCCGTCGGTCTCCTGGCGCAAGGCATCCGCCTTGGGAAGTTCTTCCTTAAGGAGGGTCGTTACCTTGTCCTTCTGGTCGGCCGTGAGTCCCAGTTTGGAGTCCAGGCGCTTAAGGATGCGGTCCGCGTCCGCGGCGCCGGGCGGATGGTGGGGGTGGAAACAAAACCGCAAGGCGATCCCCGTGGCCGCCACGCCCGCCAGGAAGCCGATCAGGAGGAGCAAGGAGTTCTTCACCCAGGGCTTCATTGCGCTTTCTCCTTAAGGCGCGATTTCATCCGGGGAATAGGAAGCCTGCATCATTCCATTGCCGGAAGCGGAAGCGTAGGAGGAGTAGGAAGAAAAGGCGGCGTCCGCGCTGGGCGCGGAATAAAAACTGGTATCGGGGAGCACGGAGAAAAAGGCCCAGCCGGCCAAAACGGCGGACCCCACCAGGGGCAGGGCCCAGCGCAGGATAACGCCCCAGGCGAATTTTCCGGCTTCCAGGGTGGAGATCCGGACCCGGGTCATGACCTTGGAGACGAAAAAGTCCTCGGCGGCTTCCGAGAAGGTTTGGGGCGGGAAAAGCCTCGCCGAAACCGCCTTCCATTGGGCGATGGCCTTGCGGCAGGAAGGGCATTGGGCCAGGTGGCCCTCCACCAGCTTTCTTTCCTGTTCGGAAAGGGGTCCGTCGTAGAGGGCGAAAAGTTTTTGTTGAATCGTTTCGTGAGTCATGGAAAACCTTCCTTATTCTTCTTTATAGACGTCATTTTCCCGAAGGAAGTGTCGTAAATTCTCCTGCAGCTGCTTGCGGGCCCGCGAAAGGCGGCCCTTGACCGCGTCCAGGGAACAGTCCAGGGTCTCGGCGATTTCCTGGTATTCCAGGCCGTCGGCTTCCCTCAGCGTGAGGATTATCCGATAATCCTCGGGAAGGGTCGAAAGAATTTTGCCCGCCAAATCCCGGTTTTCCATTTGGGCGGCCGCCACGGGGTTGGAGGAAAACAGTCGGTGGACCGAGTCCCCTTCCTCCTCCACCAGCGCGTCCAGGGAATAGGTCTTGCGCCGGTTGCGTTTCCTTAATACGTCCAGGCAGTGGTTGGTGGTAATCCGGTAAAGCCAGGTGGAAAAGGTCGAATTTCCCTTGAATTTGGGCAGCGACCGGTAGGCTTTCACGAAGATGTCCTGGGCCGCCTCCTCCGCCTCGGTGTGGTTTTGGAGCATGGACAGGCAATAACCCATCACCTTCTTGTGATATTGGCGCACAAGATCGGCGAAAAGCTCCTGCTGGCCCGACCGTATTTTTTGGATCAGTTCAAGGTCGTCGATGGGTGGCTCCGCTTAGCATGATACCTATTTTACCCTCATTCTTCATATGAAATCGGGCGAAGCCCGATGAAGGTAATGAGGGTGATACAGTTTTCCATAGTGGGCCGAAGGTCTCATTTTGTATGGATACAACTGTATAGACGTTCCGGAACCATTTGGGGTGTTTCAAGTGGGAAGGGCGGGTTTTCGGGCGTTTCCATGACGGTGGACATCCCGATGACGCCGGAGAGGCCAAGTTCGTTATAATGCCCCGCCTTGGAATACAGCCGCCCCTGGAGGATTTCATGCCACTGGCCCTGACCTCCCAGGAAAAGAAAGTCCTCGGTTTTGTCGCGCTGATGACGATCCTGGGCTTGGTGGCGCTGGCAGTACGCAAATGCGCCCCCGGAAGCGGCCATCCGCCTGACTCACCTCGGGTCAAAGCCCCGGCGGAAACCCCTCCCGAAAGGAAATGAACGTGACCCCATCCCTGTCCCTCAACGGCCGCTGGAAGTTCACCAAGCTGGCCGAGTCCACGTTGGACAAAAGGTCGGTGCCTCTTAAGAATCCCCAATCCCGGGCCATCCAGGTTCCGGCCAACTGGTATTTGGAGGGAGAGGAATTCGCGGGGGAAGCCCTCTATGAAAGGGAATTCAAGGCGCCGGCCCTCCAAAAGGGACAGGCCGCCTTCCTGCGGTTCAAGGGCGCGGACTACTTCCTCAAGGCCGAACTCAACGGCCACCTGTTAGGAACCCACGAGGGCTACTTCCAAGCCTTCGAGTTCTCGGCCACCACTGCGCTCCAGGGCCGGAACCGCCTGAAGGTTTGGGTGGAATCGCCCAAGGAAAACCGCCAGGTCTGGCCCCACGACAAACACCTCATCAAGGGCATCTTCAACCACCACGACGCCCGGCCCGGAAGCTGGGACCCGGAGCACGGCCAGGACCACAACACGGGCGGCCTTTGGAATAGCGTCGAATTGCTGATCGTGGACCATGTCTATTTGAAACGCACCCAGGTGGATTCGGTGCTCCTCAAGAACGGCCAGGCCGTGGTGAACCTGAAGCTCGTCCTCATCAACGTGGCCGAATCGGGCGCCTACGACATCCAGGTGGATTTCCGGGGAGAGGGCTTCGCGCAGCGCGCCCAGACCAAGAAAAACGCGCACCTGCAGCGAGGGCAGACCGAGGTGCACATCAGCCAGACCCTCAAGAATCCCCGCCTCTGGTGGACCTGGGACCAGGGCGAACCCAACCTTTACCGGGCCTCCATCTCCATCCGCCGCTCGGAAACGGGACGCATGGTGGAAGGGGGCGAAGTGCGGTTCGGCATCCGGGAGGTCCGGATAACCCCCGAGTGGAAGTTCCTCCTCAACGGCCGCCCCTTTTTCCCCCGCGCCACCAACATCATCCCCACCCAGTGGCTCTCCGAATACACGGCACCCAAGGCCCAGAGGGACGTGAGGATGATGAAGGAGGCCCACTTGAACGGCGTGCGGGTGCACGCCCACGTGAACCGGGAGGAATTCTACGCGGCCTGCGACGAGGCCGGGCTTTTCGTGTGGCAGGACTTCGCCCTGCAGTGGAGCTACGAGGCCACCGACGCCTTCACGCGCAACGCCTGCCGACAGGTCAAGGACATGGTGAGGCTGCTCTACAACCACCCCTCGATCATCGTCTGGTGCTGCCACAACGAGCCCTCCCACAACCGCGAGGAGCTGGACCCGGTTTTGGCGCGGGCCGTCAAGGAGGAGGACGACAGCCGCTTCGTGGACACGGCCAGCGATTTCCGCTACCACCCCTACCCCGGCTGGTACTGGGAAAGCTCGACGATCAAGGACGCGCCGGGCGGCATCGGACCCGACGCGACCTTTTTCTCCGAGTTCGGCGCCCAGGCCCTGCCCGATGTTTCAACCTTGAGGAAGACCTTCCGTCCCAAGGAACTCTGGCCGCCCGAATGGAAGGCCTGGGCCTTGCGCGATTTCCAGTACTACCAGACCTTCAACGTGGCCCGGATCGACATGGGCAAGTCGTTGTCCGAGTTCTCGGCCAACAGCCAGAGGTACCAGGCTTCCCTCCTTAAGGAATACATCCAAAGCTTCCGGCTGAGGAAGTACAAACCCGTGAACGGCTATTTCCAATTCATGTTTGTGGACTGCTGGCCCTCCATTACCTGGAGCGTGGTGGACTACTTCCGTAAGCCGAAGCTGGGCTATTTTGCCCTTCAAACCGCCTCCCAGCCCCTGCTCCCGGTTTGGCGCCTCCACTCCACCCGTTTCAACCGCGGGGACGTGGTGAATTGGGGCAAGTCCTTCCTGGCCAACCTCCAGGTCGTGAACGACTATCCTTACCCCCTGAAGGGGTTGAAGGTGGAAATCCGCGTGGCGGACCCGGCGGGAAAGATCCTTTTCCGGGAGGGCCGCACCTGTGGCGTGCCGGCGGATTCGGTGAGCCAGCCCTTCGCGGTCCAGGAACGGTTCAACCATACCAAGGGCTTCACGGTGCCGGAAAAAGGCCGCTATGGCACTTACCGGATCGAAATGAGGGTATGGGACCGGCGGGGGAAGCTGGCGGCGCAAAACGAGGAGCGGTTCGAGGTAGTACCAAAGAAGTTTTGAGTTTCGGGTTATGAGTTTTGAGTTTATGAAGGTTCCGATTTTTAATTAAAATTGGAACTTCCCATAACTCAGAACCGCCCCGAGAGGATTTCATGGTGAAACGCCGTATCCTATTCCTTCTCAACGTGCCATTGGTTTTCATAGTTGGTTGGGCAATAGCCGCGGGGGTGGAGGTGATCAAGGACGTGCCCTCCACCTTCGTCTACCCCGCCGATGGGTTCCTGCCCTTCAACATCCACCGCGCCACCCAGACCATCGCCTACCTCTACGGGGGTTTTCGTTTTGACGATCCCGAGGGGGTCGCCTGCGCGCTTTTGAAGGTGAACCACGACCCCAAAGCCCCCCAAAACGACGTGGTGGTGACGGTGGTGGGGGTCAACTCGGGCGCGGGCGAGGTTATTTACAACGCGGGCCTCAAGGACATCCGACGCTTCGGCGCCACGGGCCACGGGGAAGGGCAGTTATTCCACCCCACGGGCGTGGCCATCAACCCTGGCGGGGACGTGGCTGTGGCCGACACGGGCAACAACCGCATCGCCCTCCTGCGCCACGACGGACTGAGGCTCTCCTGGATCAGGGCCGTGGGCCGGCAGGGGAGCGGCTTGGGCGAATTCAACGCACCCCTGGGGGTGGCCTACGATTCCCAAGGCAACCTATATATCGCGGATACGGGCAACAACCGCCTCCAGGTGATGGATAAAAAAGGCCGGTTTCGCGTCCTGGACACGCCCCCCTTGGAGGGGCCCTCCGCCATCGCTGTCATCGACGGCCGCGAAGCCTGGACCTTCTACACCCAAGGGCCTTACGCCAACCGCCTGGCGGTCATCGACCAAAAGGGGGAGCGGTTGACGACCCTCACGCTGGAAGGCCAGCCCTTGGCCCGTATCACTTCGGTGGAGGTTCCCGACCCGCCCATGCAATTGTACGGCTGCGCCTTCGATTATTTGGGCAACGTGGTGGCAACGGATTTCGCCAAGTCGTGCCTGCGGAAGTTCGACAAGGACCTCCACTACGTGGCGACCTTCGGCAGTGAGGGCGACGGGGACTTCCAGTTCACCGAACCCCGGGGCATCGCCATCCATCACCAGTTCGGCCAGGTGATCGTGGCGGAAAAAAACAGCGCCCAATATTTCTGGAACGGCGCGGACGCGGTCAGCCTCAAGGCGGAGCCCACGGGCCAGGGTTTTCACATCCCCTTTTTCCTGACGGAAAAGGCCCTGGTGAGCGCCGAGGTCGACAACGGCGCGGGGGAGGCCGTCACCACGCTGGCGCAAAACAAGGACATGGACCAGGGGTCGGAAGCCATCGACTGGGCGCCCGCGGCCTCCTTGCGGGCGGGCGCCTATACGCTGAAGATGGACGTCATGGCCACCTATTCCTCCCGCGACCGCGTCGAGAAGGAAATCGACCTGCCGGTGACTTACACGAAGTAGGCCCTCCATGGATCCATCCGCCGCCAACCCCAAAGGAGCTAACCCCCTTCGGCTTGTTTTTTTGGGCGCTCTCCTCTTTTGCCTGGGGGCCTGTGGCTGCGGCCCCCATTCATCCGAACCACCCCTGCCGCAGGTGGATTACGTAAAGGCCAAGGCCCTCAGCGACGCCGTGGCCGCCGATTTGGTACGGGGCGACGCCAAGGACCTGGACGGCCGTTTGGATGTGGGGTTCCGCTCGGTGGTGCGGGGGCCGGAGGACCTCCAGAAGGTCCTCGAGAAGATGTACGGATCCTACGGCCGACCCACCCGGTGGGTTTTCAGGGTCGAGCAGCCCGGCGTGCGAACCGACGGTCCCTGGAAAAGGGTCAGCCTGAGTTTTTTCTACGCGGTTCAGACCACCCAATACCCCCTGGGCCGATACTTCCTCAAGGTGGAAGTGGTCAACGCCTTCAGCGGCGGGCCCCCCGACGTCTCGGGCTTCGGTTTTTTCACCTTCAAGGACGGCAGCGTCCCGGACTACCTCAAATAACAACAAAAATAATTTAAATTTTTTCCCAGGTGTTTTATGTCCCGGTGGCTGAAATCCCCCGTCTTTTATTCGCTTCTGGCCTTGGCCCTGGGGCTGCGGTATTGGCAGGCGGAACAATCCTTTAAGGCCCAACAACAAGTTTTAGGCCCGGCGCCAAAGGGCCTTTTCAGGGTTTGGGTCTCGGAGGAGCCCGAGGTCCTTTTCGACCGCCTGCCGGGAAGCCATGCCACGGGAAGGTCAGGCCGCTTTTACCAGTCCTTTGTCAGGGAGGTGCGGGCGGTCTGCACACTGGTTTCCCTGGATGGGCGGCCTGAGCCGCCGATGAAGCTCCGCTGCACCTTCCGCCTTTCCGCTGGCCCCCCCCCACGGATCCTCTCCTACGGCGATGTGGTGGAAGTGGAAGGCAAGATCCAATGGCCGCAACCCGCCATGAACCCGGGCCAGTTCGACTACGCCCACTACCTTAAGACCAAGGGCGTGGCCTATGTGATCTACGCGGGCGCGGGGAAGTGGTGGAAAGTCGAATCATCCGAAGATACCCCCCGCCCTGACCCTCTCCCGCAAGGGGAGAGGGTCAGGGCGGGGGGGGATGCAACACCTTCCTTTGCAAGTCCTACCTCCGTTATCCCCCTTCAAGAAGGCGGGCATAAAAAATACGGTATATTTTTCCTGCGCTGGTCCTGCGCCCTCAAGCGCGCGGCGGAAGACGCCATTTACCGCTGCCTTCCCTTTCCCGAAAACGCGCTCTTGGACGGCATCCTTTTAGGCGAGCGTTCGCCCCTGCCGGATGAGGTCGTGCAGTCCTTTTTCCTGACCGGGACCATCCATATCCTGGCGGTTTCTGGCATGATCACGGCCTTTATCGCCGGGCTCCTCTTCATGGTTTTCCGGGCGCTGCAGTTCCGCCGCAAGTGGGCGGCCGGATCGGCCTTAGCCGGGCTTCTTTTATTTGTGTTTATGACCGGCGCCCATCCCCCTGTGTGCCGGGCCGGGCTTTTTTCCGCCCTGGCGCTTTCGGCGGTTCTTTTCGAAAGGCGCATCCATGGGGGCGTATTGCTCATGGCCACGGCGGTCTTGCTCATCGCCCTCAACCCCTTCGTGATGGAAGACCTCTCCTTCCAAATTTCGTTCCTGGCCACGGCCGGGCTCATGGTGATGGCCCCCGGGTTCATGGAAAAACTGTTTTTTCTTTGGAGGCCCGCGGCCCGCCTCGCGACCGCCACCACCGCGGCCCAGTTGGCGGTATGGGTGCTCATTGTCTACGACTTCAACCAGCTTTCGGTTTATTCCATCCTTTCCAACCTCCTGATCGTGCCGCTGTCCCTTTTCTCAACCGCCGGCGGCCTTGTCCTACTGGCGGGCGCGGCGGTCCATCCCGCCTTGGGCACTCTTTTCGGCGCGGCCTGCGAGCCGCCCCTCCGGCTTCTCATTTGGCTCTCGGACAGTTTGGCCCGCCTGCCCAGGGCCGAATGGATCGTGGCTTCGCCGCCCCTGGCCTGGGTGCTCGGGTTCCACGCCCTGCTATTGATTTTATTCGCCTGGTTTTGGCCCCATCCCCGGCCCGAGAAGCCGTCGGAAAACTGGAAACGGAGGTGGGAGGGAATTTTGAGGGGAAGGCGCTGGGTCGTCCGGGCCTGGGTCCTCTTTTTCCTGGCGACCGGCGTGGCATGGGGCTGTTCGGCGACGCGTACCCGGCCGCTCCGGATCACGTTCCTGGACGTGGGGCACGGCAACGCCGTGGTGCTGAGGTCGCCCCAGGGCCGGGTACTGGTGGTGGATGGGGGAAAGGAAACCCGCGGGTCCGACCGTTACAGCCTGGTGGTGTCCTACCTTCGGCACCTGGGCGTGGAAAAAGTGGAGGGCGTATTGGATAGCCAGCCGGACGACAGCCACGTGGGGGGCTTGGTGAACGTACTGGGTGCCTACCCGGTGGCCACGGCTTACGAAGGCGGCCCCGTCCAGTCCGGCGGTTTGGGTTACCAGGAATTCCTCGAAGCCATTGATGACCGCCACGTGAAGCTTGAGAGGCTTAAGGAGGGAGATAGGATCGCGGAACTCCAACCGGCCCCAATCGCCATCCTTCATCCGCCGGATAACTTCCATCCCCGCCTGCGGCCGGACAACAACCGGTCGCTGGTTTCGCTGGTGTCTTTCGGCGGGTTCAACTTGGTGCTGCCGGGGGATTTGGAAAAGGACGGGCTTGTGAAACTCCTTCGGGATAACCAGCCTTTCCCATGGGTGGACTGGCTCATGGCGCCCCGCCACGGCCGATGGAGCGGGGAGCCACTTCTTTGCGCCAAAGCCTTTAGACCCCGTTTCGTGGTCCTCAGCGATTGGCGGGATTACCCCGACGATCACGCGGATTTCCAGTCGGTGGTGCCGGGCGCCGTGGTTTTGTCCACGGCCGTGGAAGGAGCCATTGAGGTGGAACTGTGGCCTGAGGGTAGAGGACGTTACCGCACTTGGCGGAATTCGGAATGGAAAGGCTTTAGTCGGCAGTCCACGGTCGACAGTCCGCAGTAAAAAATACCGTGAGCCTTTCCTGTCGACTATGGACTGTCGACTGCGGGCCGCCGAGACTCGTCGGAACTTTTACAGGCCTGTGTTAATTTATTTACCGGCCGTTGACTTTGCCCTGAAAACAGCCCTATAATGTTAAAAATGAAGGTAGTCCTACAAGATATTGTGCGCGAAGTCTCAAAAGCCACTAAACTTGCCCTGCCTGACGCGCAGGTAGTTGTCCGCAAGCTTATTTCCACTTTGGAACAAGGCCTTTTAAGCGGCCAACGCATTGAAATAAGGGGTTTTGGGGTCTTTCAAACCAAGACCGTTCAGGGTAAAAAGGGCCGCGACATGGCCCGGAACCTTTCCATAGCCATTCCCGACTACCAAAAGGTTTGCTTCAAGGCCGGCAAGCATTGGAAGAGACGTTTAAAAGACCTGCCGAATAATCCGGCGCCCACGGCGGCTCCGGACGGACAATTGGAAATGCCCATTCTACTGGAAGTAGTTCACCGCTGAAAAAGCCGGTGAATGAGATTGCGCATAATTCGGCGGGAAGATTCAGGGATAATGCGGATAAAGGGAAAAGGAGGAAGGATGTCCACCACGGTGCATTACTTCGGCAAAATCAGGAACCCCGAAGCCATCCGGGAAATCCAAGAGGAGTTCCGTGAGATCGCCCAGGTCAGCGGCTGGTCGCACGAGATGGTGGACCATGTCTTCACGCAGGAGGACGAGCTGCCGTCCAACCGCCTGACCCTGCGCGGCATCCGCCTCACCTTGAACAAGACCACCACGCCCCTGCAGTTGACCTTCGATAAAGACGGCTACCTTTCCCACATTTATTACGAGAAGGCGCCCGCCGACCTCATGAGCCCCCTGCCCCAGGCCCACGCCGCCCGGCAGGTGCTGCACCAGGTGCACACCAGCACGGCCGCCCGCCACGGCGACTCGGCCACCCACATCACGGTCGTGAAGCTCCTGGACTACGTCAAGAAGCGCTACGTTCCCAACCTGGAAGTCATCGACAACACCGGCTATTGGTATTCGCGGGATGAAACGGTGCTCGCGCCCAAGAAGCTCGAACTGGCGAAGAAATAATTTCACCACAAAGACAGCAAGGCACCAAGAAAGGTTTTTCAAAGATTGAAAAAAATCTTTTCCCCGCTGGCCCTTTTGGCAAACCCAAAAGGGCTTTTTTATTTAAGCCTTTTTTTGAAAGCCGCCCTTCGAGTTTGACGATTTTTACCTTGGTGTCTTTGTGGTTTCGTGTTGGATTTTTTTGTTTTTTGCCGACCTCTCCGGTTTTCGCCGAGTCGTTCCATGTGGAGATCGGGCGCCTGTTCGCCCAAGGTCGGTTTCCCGAGATCCGCTATGCCGTGCAAAAGCGGCTGGAAGAAAACCCCGGCGACCCCGAACCCCTCCTGGAATTGGCGGACCTGGACGAGAGCCAGGGGGATTACGCCGGCGCCGTGGCCGCCTACCAGGATTACCTCGCCCAAAAGGACGATTGGACGGTGCGGCGGTCCCTGGCCCTGGCCCGGGAACAAATGGGGGATTTCGCCAACGCCGCCCGGGACCTGAAGTCCCTGGGGCAGGAACACCCCAAAGACCCCGAGCTCCTCTGGGGCCTGGCGCGGCTCTGCCTGGAACAGGCCCGCTGGAAAAGCGTCCGAGCCCAGGCCTCACGCCGCCAAGCCCTGAAGGAGGCGCAGGAGGACTTGACCGCCCTTGCCGGCTTGGCCCCCCATTTCACCCTGGCTACCTGGGAGCTGGCGGAGGTTTCCCGGCAACTGGGCGATGCCTCCGAAGCCCTCAAGGCCTATGAGCAGGTGCTCCAGCAGGACGCCAGCTTCAAGCGCGCCCACCGCTATATCGCCCGGCTCCTGGCCCGGAAGGGGAAATATACCGAAGCCCTGGCCAAGTACGAGCAGGCCCTGGAGGTGGAGCCCAACGATGAAGGCCTGAAAAAAGAGGCCCAAAGGGCGGCCCTGTCGGCGCCCCGCGAGGACCAAAAGCGCAAGAAAGAGCGCGAGGAACAGTGGGAAAGCTGGGTCCCGCCAAGGGAAACCCCCATCGCGCCTTCCCCCGTGACCCTCCGGGTCGGCCTTTTAACCGGCATGGGCCACCTGGTTTTCCGGGGGGAGTCGGACCTCCAGGTGGAGACCCCGGCGGGGGCGCCCCTTACCGTCTTGAAGGCCGGGAAGGACTACGACATCCTGTACCAGCGGACCCAGCCGTCCCGGGGGCCCAAGGACGCCTGGAAGATCCGGGATAAAAAGGGAAAAACGGTGATGACCTTCGACCAGCGGCTTTGGATAACGCCCCTGGACCCCCCCAAACCCATCGTGTTGCACGCCATCCCCTCCAACCCCGGCTATTTCTTCGCCAAGGAGGAGGACCGGGCCTACCGGGGCCTGGTGGAGATCTTGCCCAAGGCCGGGGAAGGCTTCAACGTCGTCAACCGCGTTTCCTTGGAGGACTACACGGCGGGAGTCCTGCCCTCCGAGATGGCCTCCAGCTGGCCCATGGAGGCCCTGAAGGCCCAGGCCGTGGTGGCGCGCAGCTACGCGCTTTCCAGGCTGGGACGTCACGACGGCGAAGGCTTCGACGTAACCGACGACGTACAGGACCAGGTGTACCGGGGCTTGAGGGCTGAGACGGAGCGTTCCAACCAGGCCGTGCGGGGGACGGCCGGGATGGTGGTGGAGCACGGGGGCAAGGTGGTGCCCACGGTTTTTTCCGCCCAGTGCGGCGGCCATACCCAGGACTACAGCGAGGCCTGGGGATTCCCGGCGCCGGTGGTGGGCGTGGCCGATTACGACCCCCGCTACAACCAGGACATGGAATTCCCCCTTTCGCCCGATCGCATGGAGCGGTGGATCAAGGAAGACCGGGAGGCCTGGTGCCGTTTCTGGGGCTTAAAGGGCTACGGCAACTACCGGTGGGCCTGGATTATTTCCGCCGCAGACCTCCAAAATAAGGCCCCGGGCATCGGGCGCATCCGCCGCGTCACGGTCACGCAACGTTCCACGGCGGGCTGGGCCGAGCGGCTCTGGGTGGAGGGGGAAACGGGCGACCGTGTTTTCAAGGGAGACAGCATCCGCGGCTTCCTGGGCGGCATCCGCAGCAACCTCATTTGGATCGAACCCCAATTTAACCCCCAAGGCTGGCCCGAGGAGTTTATCATCTACGGGGGTGGCTGGGGCCACGGCGTGGGCATGTGCCAGGTGGGCTGTTACGGCCTGGCCCTGGCCGGCAGGGATTTCCGGGAGATTCTCCGCCATTATTTCCCCGAGGGCAGCCTCGAACAACTGAACCCCTAAGGCGACTTAGCCACAGATAAATGGGATTGATGGGATACAAGGAATTAAATAAGATGAAGGTTCTTAAGAAAAATTTTGCCTATCTGTGTTCATCCGTGTTCATCTGTGGCAAAAGAGGACTTCTGTTTTTTTCTCTTTTATCCGTGGTTTCGCTGGGCCTGGTTTCCTGTTTCGGGCTCGACCGCGACATGGGGCTGGTGAAAGTCCCCGACCTCCAGCAACGCTCCGGCATCACGGGCACCCAGGCCGATCCAGCCCCCCTGGACCCCTTCAAACGGTACGATCTGGTCATGGCGGCCGATGAGTGCCGGTTCTTCAGCATGAAGGTGCCCTCCAAGTGGTACTGGAAAATCTACCTAACCGTCGCCAACCGGGAGGATATGCGGCGTGGCAGCCTGAGGGCGGCCATTGCCTCCGCTACCCCCCCCTGGAGCCCCCTGCCGGCCACCAGTTTCAATAAAAGCTTCGACCTGGGGGGGAGGGAAGGGGACCAGGTCGTATTGGCCGTTGGGAACACCCAGGACGACCGGCTGGCCTACCTCCAGCTGTGCCAGACGGGCGCGCCGCTTCACATCACCATCCAAAGCGAGGTGTCCGCCACCAGCGCCTTGATGGGGCCTGGCGACAACAGCCAGGCCATCACCGCCACGCCCAGCGAATAAAATCAGCCGTCAGGTCCCAGGTTTCAGGCCTTCGCCGACACCTGGCACCTAATACCTGACACCTGGAGTTTGAATGCCGTTTTATTTCGCCTATGGTTCCAGCCTCCTGCGCGCCCAAATGGAACGCCGTCTCATGGGCAACCGGCCCGTCACCCGCGCTTACTTGCGGGGCTATCGCCTGGCTTTCATGGGAAACTCCACCGAGCGCAAGGGCCCGGTCGTTAACCTTCTGCCCGACCCCTCCCGCTTCGTCCCCGGAACCCTCTACGAGCTCAACGAGGTCATGATCCACTACCTGGACCGCGCTGAGGCCTGTGAAAAGGGAACCTATCAAAAAGTGGACGTCATTGTGGAAAAGGATGATGGTGAAAAGGCGAATGCCACGGCCTACCAACTGTCCAAGGAAAACCCGCCTTTTGGAAATCCTAACCTGGGTTATCTCCTGCAGGTCAAACAAGGCTATAAGGAATGGGGCCTGCCGGAGGAGGTTTTGGAAGAGGCCCTGGAGTGGAGCCGTCGAAACAAAAATCCAAACCCGTGAGAAAAAGTTCTTGAAAAATTCCAGCTTTCCTTTCCCGCCGAACGGATTTCATTAAACCGCCGTTAAGTCACAGACTTCCTTCAAATCCACAACCTCCTTTACCGGCGCCACGCGTCTAAAACTCTTGGGTGAGTTGGAAGGGTGGATTGGCATGAAGATTTTCTTGGCAGGGAGTTTGGGGCCGTTAGGAAAACGAGTTGTCAAGCTTTTGGCCGCTGAAGGACATGAAGTCACCGCGCCGGTCGGTTCCAAATCCCTTTTGGAAAAGGCGAAATCCCTTGGGGCCAAGCCCCAGCTTTTAAACCCCTCGAACCTCGGCGACATGGAAGCGGCGCTGTACGGACAAGAGGCCGTCATCAACCTGGTTGCGGACGACAACAACCCCCGGGCTTGGAAAAAGGACCCGGCCCGGATGCGCGCCGTTTCCCTCAACCTGGCCAAGGCGTCCCTGCTCAATAAAATCGGGAGGTTCATCCAGGAATCGACGGTTTTCCTCTACTCGGACCGGAATGGGGACTGGGTGGAAGAAGATGCACCGGGAAAACACGACGCTTTCGCCACAACAGCCCTTGAGATCGAAAAAAGCATCCAGGAAATGAAAAGGGCCGGCGCGACTCCCGTGGTCCTGCGCTTCGCCGATTTCTACTCGTCCGACCACGAAGCCACCCGGAGGATCCTGCGCTGGACCCGGTTGGGTTTCTACCTTGACGCCGGATCGCCGGAAGGCTACCTGCCCCGCATCCACCTGGATGACGCCGCTAACGCGGTATCGCTGGCGCTCAAGGCGCCGGCCGGCGTTTGGAACGTCTCCGAGGACGAACCCGCCACCCGGCGGCAATCCTCCGAAGCCCTTTCCCTCGTCTTGGGCCGCAAACTTTCCCAACCTTCCCCCTGGACCGCCTCGCTGCTTCAAGCCCCGGCGGCGCCCTGCCGGTCCCTCCGGGTTTCCAACCATAAGTTCAAAGAGGCCACGGGCTGGAATCCACTTTACCCATCGATGACGGTGGGCTGGAAGGCGGTAGCGGGCTTCGCCTAGCCCTCCCCCCCCTTCCTTTTCCCTTCCAAAATTCCAACCGAGAAAATTTTAAATTGCGGTTGACATTTTGGGTTCACGGTTATATTTTACTTTTTAGTTAATTAACTAAAAGGTTAAATTATATGCCGACCGACCAACTCAGCGGTACCTTCCAGGCCCTGGCCGACCCCACCCGGCGGGCCATGCTGGCCCGCCTCACGCAGGGAGAGGCCTCGGTGCAAGAACTGGCCCGGCCCTTCAAGATGAGCCTGCCGGCCATCTCCAAGCACCTCAAGGTGCTGGAGAAAAGCGGGCTGATCGTGCGCCGCAGCGAGGCGCAAAAGCGGCTTTGCAAGCTTGAGACCCAGCGCATGAAGGATGCGGTGGACTGGCTGGAACACCATCGCAAGCTTTGGGAGGACCGGCTGGATCGGCTGGACGAATACTTGAAGGAGCTCCAGCAAAAGGAAGAAAAGGAGAGGAAAAAATGATGCCCACGGACAGCCGTTCCGCCAAGACTTTGAACATCGAGCGCTTATTCGACGCGCCCCGGGACTTGGTTTGGGAGGCCTGGACCCAGCCCGAACATTTCACGCGTTGGTTCGGGCCAAGGGAGGCCACCATGCCGTCCTGCCGCATGGAGGCCCGCCCCGGTGGAACGATCTTTTTCTGCCACCACTTTGATGGCGGTAACGCCGTGTTCAAGGGGGAACGGGATATTTGGATCAAAGGCAGTTACCTTGAGGTTGTTCGTCCCGAACGTTTGGTTTTTACCGTTCATTTTTCGGACAAGGACGGTCAAGTGGTGGAAAGGCCGGGATTTTCCAGGGAAAGCCTGATCGAGGTGACATTCCAGGAAAGCGGCAGCCAAACCGAAGTCATCATCCGACAAACTGGACTTAAAGCCGACCAGGGCGAGTCGGAGGGCTGGAGGCAGGGGTTGGATAGGCTTGAAGAATTGTTAAAAGTGTAAAGGTTAAAAGTAGAAAGGTTAAGCCGTCCTTGCGAGGAATAGCCACCGATTAGGCGGCTGTTTATGACAGGCTTGAAGTAGTTGGCCTGCATTCGGCCAACCATCCTGGGGCTAAAGCCCCAGGACAACCCAGTTCCAAATAATTTCCTTGGGAAAAGGCTTATTTCAAACCTTCGGCGGTGCTCAGGGCCCTGAGGCTCTCGAAGGGCTGGAGTTGCTTCGGGCAGGACCAGTCCCCTATTCGGGGACCAAGCCCTCCTATGAAACAACACCAGGCACCCCTCACCCCGCCCGTCTCCCTAAAAGCTCTCACAGGGGAAAGCCCCTGTGTACCCCCAAAACCGAAAAGCCAAGGGGCGAGGGTGACGAGTACTCCTTCTCCCTTGAGGGGAGAAGGATGGGATGAGGGTGATTGTTTCTTACTCAAATCACCCGGCGCCTTCCGGTGGGCCCTGGCTCGCAATGACGAACAAACGCTGAAATAAAAATAAGGAGGCTGGTTATGCCGGTTGAAATTGGAAATTTCGAACAGAAGACCCATCCAAAAGACTTCGTGCTGAAACGCGCGATAAAGGCTCCCCGGAAACTGGTTTTTGAATGCCTCACGACAGCCGAGCACCTGGTGCATTTCTGGGCGCCCAAACCTTTCACGACCCACAATTGCAAGTTGGAGCTTCGGCCCGGCGGGGAATGGACCTATACCTTCCGATCCCCCGACGGGCAGGAGCACAACGGCAAGCATATTTACCGGGAAATTGAGCCGCCCCGGAAGTTGGTCATGGAAGCGGGCGTGCCTGGGCCGGACGGCAAACCCTTTTTCACCATCCGGCAGACCATCCTCCTGGAGGATAAGGGCCAGGAGACGGGACTGACGCTGGAAATGAAAGTGCTCCAGGCCAACCCTGGCAGCGAACCCTTCCTGGGCGGCGCCAAGCAAGGCACGCAAATGACCCTGGATCAATTGGTCGAATATGTTGAGGCGGGAGCGGGAAAGGGATGAGGCTTGACCGAGGAAGGGTGATCCAAGCCTCTTATTTCCTCCTGCGGGTGGTTTCGGGCCTGCTCTTCCTGCAGGCGGGGGGCTTGAAACTCTTCGGCTGGTTCGGCGGCATGCCGCCGGAGATGCCTTTCCGCCTGTTTTCCGAGATCGGCCTGGCCGGGGTGCTGGAGTTTTTCGGCGGTACGTTGATCTTACTGGGCCTTTTCACCCGGCCCACGGCCTTTATCCTTTCCGGGGAAATGGCCGTAGCCTACTGGCAGGCCCACGCGCCCCGGGGCGACTGGCCGATCGAAAACCAGGGGGAGCCGGCGGTTTTGTTCTGCTTTATCTTCCTTTATTTGGCCGCTCGGGGCGGGGGGGAATGGAGTTTGGACGCCTTGACTCAAAATCGAAAAAAGGAGAAAGCCGTCATGGGAAAAACCGAGACCGCCGGTCGTGAAATTTCAGCCACGCGCCTCCTGGACGCGCCCCGGGACTTGGTCTGGAAAACCTTCACCGAGCCGGTCCACATCGCCCAATGGTGGGGACCCGATGGATTCACCAACACCATCCACCACATGGACGTGCGCACGGGCGGCGCCTGGAACTTCATCATGCACGGGCCCGACGGCAGGGATTACGAGAACAAGATCATTTACGTGGAGGTGGTGAGACCCGAACGCCTCGTTTGGGACCACCTTTCGGGCCCGCCCTTCCGGGTGACGGTGAACTTTAAGGAGGAGGGAAGCAAGACCCGCCTGGGATACACCATGGTCTTCCCCAGCGCCGAGGTCCGCGACAAGACCGTGAAAAGCTATAACGCCGTCGAGGGCCTGAACCAGACCCTGGGCCGCTTGGCAGCTTACCTGGAGAAAATGCCATAGCCATTCGATTGGGGGCACGAGGTTGGTTTGCTGTCACTCTGAGGAGCTTTTCGCGACGAAGAATCCATGTTTTCCGGCCTTGAACATAGATCCTTCGCTGTCGTTCAGGATGACAACTTAAGGCTGTAACAAGACACGGAAGGAAGCCATGCCGAAAATCACGCCGTTCCTGTGGTTCGACAAAGAGGCTGAAGAAGCCGTCAAGTTTTACGTCTCTATTTTCAAGAAATCCAAGATCAAAAAAGTGACTCGCTCCCCCGGAGAGAGCCCGTCGGGACCCGAAGGATCGGTCTTGGTCGTGGACTTCCAAATCAACGGCCAAGATTTCACGGCAATGAACGGCGGCCCGGGCCATCCCCTGACCGACGCCGTTTCCTTCGTCGTGCCTTGCAAAAACCAGAAGGAAGTGGATTATTACTGGGACAAGCTAACGAAGGGCGGAAAAGAAGTCGCCTGCGGATGGCTGACGGACAAATACGGCCTCTCCTGGCAGATCACGCCAACGGAGATGCTGAAGATGCTCCAGTCCAAGGACCGGGGGAAAGCGGGGCGGGCCTTCCAAGCCATGATGACAATGGTGAAACTGGATATCCGGAAGTTAAAGCAAGCCTATAACCAAAAATAATTTGAACGACGAAACCTTGATGGGAATGTGTTGCTTTGTTACCGGGTGGGGGAAAACAACTCATGAAATAAGCTGGGGTTTCAAACCGAATTGATGGGCGGCGGCGGCCAGAATCTTGTCCGCTGTCAGAAGGGTCAAGTCATTGTTGGATGCGGTCGCCAAGTGAAGAGCATCGACACTGCGCAATGATGTCGAAAAACTCCCAATCCATTGTCCTGCGAGGGTGTATTCCCCAGCCTGGATTGGAATGATTTGAAAGCGGGATTCGGAAAGATGACGCTGAAATTCCGCCAAAATACGACGGGCGAAGGGAACATCCATTGCTCCCGCGCGGATTTTGCGCGCCACGACACAATAAAATTCGATTTCCACCAGGGGGCTTATGGCGGGGTTTTCAATCTGGGCCAGTGCCTGCTGGACATGTTTACTGCGGGGTTCGGGCCAATAGTAGGAAGCGAGAACACTGGTATCTAAAAAGGCCCTCAAGCCCGTTCCTCATCGCGCATCGCCAAGAGTTCATCGGTCAGGCTACGCCCTTTGACCTTGAGGGAAGCCCTGAATTGAGTAAGGTCGGGAAGTTGCCGGGCGGCTTTTTTTTCGGCAGGCACAAGGCGGGCCACTTGCCGGCCCCGGCGGGTGATGACGACCGATTCGCCGTGCTCGACGATTTCCACTAATTCCCCCAGCCGTTTGCGGGCGTCCTTTAAGCTGACGGTATTCATGAAGTCCTCCAAAGTGTATACTTGAAGTGTACTCTTTTTAAAGAGGCGCCACAAGGGGGATCAATGCCGAATTCCAGCATATTGAAAATCATGGACCTGGCGATGATGCAGGACCCCCGTCCCTTCTCGCGGCTGGTCAAGGGCAAGCCCGTGGCCAAAGGCCGCGAAGCGGTGGAGGCCCTGGCCGAAAAGGGCTCCGCCGCGGCGGACCACCTTCCCCTCCTCCAAGCCGCCCTCTACCTCTGCTTTGACTGTTTCGACGAGGCCCACCAAATCGCCCAGGACCACGAGGGCGTCATCGGCAACTGGATCCATGCCATCGCCCACCGGCGCGAGCCGGACGCCGGCAATTCCAAATACTGGTACCGCCGGGTCCACGCTCCGGACAAGGTCATGGGGAAAATCGCGCGGGAAGCCCTGGAACTGATGCGCAAGATACCGGAGAAGGAGATGGAACCACTGGCGAAAAAAATGGAAAAGTCCGGCGCGTGGGAGCCGGAGGCCTTCGTGGACTTGTGCGACAAGTTCCGGGGGAAGGACCCTCATTCATCCGCCTACAAAGTCTTAGCAGCCCTCCAGGAGGTCGAATGGAAGGGACTGGCGGAGTATATTCTTTCCTTCGAATAAAAATAAAAAAGCCGTTCCCCCGGCGGGGGAACGGCTTTGGGAGACCGGCGTTTAATAAGTCCACTCTTCCTGGTCGGTGGCCGTAAACTCGAGGACAAGGAAACTCGTGGCGCTGTCATACAAGTTGATGCCCGTGAAGAAAATATAGTAATTTCCCTTGCCACCGGAGGTGTCCCCCGGGAAATCGGATAGGGGCATGATGTAGGGGGAGGAGATGCTGGGCCCGTAGGTCTGGTCAACCACGGTGCTTCCGTTGGTTCCCTCCACGATGGCGATGTTTTCGCTGCCGCCTCCCGTCCAGCTGATCGTGACTCCCGAGGAACCGCTTGTTTCGGTCGTGCCGCCGATGGCCGTCACGGGCATGGAGTAATTATTTCCCCCGAAGGAAACGTTCATGGTGTAGGCGCTGCCGGGAGTATAGGTGTAGGCCCCTGAATAATAATCCGCGCAATTCAAGGTTTGCCCTTGGTAAACCAACGTCGCGGACTCAAAATAGGTGACCGGAACACTGCCGGAAGGCGTGCCGAGGGTGACGGCGGCATTGGTCACTGGGCTTGAGGTATAGGAAATTTGAACGCTGGCCGGACTAACAGTGCCAAGGCCTTCGCCGATCGTGCTTTGAATGACCATGCCATTAAAACTTCCACCGCCACTGCCAGGGGAAGAGGGAGAGGATTTGCTCCCGCAAGAAACGATAAAAAGGTAAACCAACAACAACGGAACCAGGCGCTTCATAAATCCTCCCCGGAAATAATTTCGATCCAAAATAACATTCACCATCTTACTCTTTTACCGCATTTTTAAAACGATTTTAGTTAAAAGGTTAAAAAGGCTGCTTTTAAAGGCATTTTTAACGGTGTTTCAATGCCATAGGAGAAAGGTTCCAAGATCTTCATCCCCAACTTTCCCATGCAGAAGCAACGGACCTTCGGGAAGTTGGCCGAGAACAAAATGGACTTCGGGGAAGCGATCAAAAGGTAGATGGATTTCCCAAGCGAAGCCAGGAGCTCCCGGGGTTTTGACTCGGGGGGGCTTGTTTTTCTTGGACGGCTTTTTAAACGATAGAAATAGAAGCACGGGCAGTAAGGGGTTCAACACGCCCTGAGGCTTTTGCGTTAAAGGGATAATCTCTTTTGGGAAAGGTTCCCATGAAAAAAATCCTCGCGGTGGACGATGATAAAGCCGAGCGGGTGCTTTTGGAGTCGATGCTAGGAAGCGTCCTGGGGTATGAGGTGCAGACGGCCAACAGCGGAAAGTCGGCCTTGGACCAGGTGGGCCGGATTCATCCCGACGCCGTCATCCTGGACCTCCGCCTGCAGGATATGGACGGCCTGGATGTTTTGAGGGGGATCAAGCAATCCCAACCCTCCCTGCCGGTCATCATGTTGACCGGATTCGCCGACGTCAGGACGGCCGTGGAAGCCATCCAGATGGGGGCCCACGACTACCTCACCAAGCCCTTCGACGACGACCAGCTGTTGCTGGCCTTGCGCCAAGCTATCGAGAAAAACGACCTGCTGGCCGAAATGGAAAGGTCGAGGAAAAAAGGCGGGTCCCAGGGCCCCTGCCTTGCCAGGATCGACGGCCGGAGCCTCGCCAGCCAGGAAGTGACGCGCCAGATCCAGGCCGTGGCCGATTCCAGCCTGACCATCCTCATCCAGGGCGAGACCGGCACGGGAAAGGAACCGGCGGCCCGGGCCCTGCATGAGGAGGGTTCCCGCCGTGACAGGCCCTTTGTGGCGGTCGACTGCGGGGCGCTGCCGGAAAACCTGCTGGAGTCCGAGCTTTTCGGCCACGAGAAGGGGGCCTTCAGCGGGGCGGACCGCAAAAAACAGGGACAGTTCGAGTTGGCCGACGGCGGAACCCTCTTCCTGGACGAAATCGGCAACCTTCCCATTTCCCTCCAGGCCAAGCTCCTGCGGACGCTGCAAGAGCGCCAGGTGAGGCCGGTCGGGGCGGCCCGGGCCTTTCCGGTCAATGTCCGCATCATCGCCGCCACCAACATTTTCCTGGAGGGGGCGGCCCGTTGCGGCCAATTCCGGCAGGATCTCTATTACCGCTTGGCCGAGTTCACGCTTCGGCTTCCGCCCCTGCGCAGCCGCCGTGAGGACATCCTTCCCCTGGCCCAAAGGTTCCAAGAGGAGGCCTGCTTGGAGTTCCAACGGAAGGTCACCAGCTTTTCGGGTGAGGCGGCAAAGAGGATGGAGGCCTATTCCTGGCCCGGCAATGTCCGCGAATTGCGCAACGTCGTGCGCCAGGCGGTTTTGCTCGCGCCGGACTCGGCCGTCCAGGAGGAGCAAATCCAGGCGCTGTTGGGATCTTCCACCGTCGACGGGCCGACCGGCGCGCTGTCCATGCCGGCGTTTCCGCCGGGCACGGCCCTTCGGCAGATCGTGGAAAGCGCCGTCGAACAAGTGGAAAGGAAGGCCATTTTGGACGCACTTCGGTCGGCCGGGGGCAACAAAAGCCACGCGGCCCAGGTGTTGGAGGTGGATTACAAGACGTTGCGCCTGAAGATCAAGAAGTATGGCCTGAAATTCACCGACGGATAACCCCCCTTAACGAAGCTCCCCTTTTCCATCCCGCCCACTAGCCCCACGGGTTTTGCCTGTGGGGCTCCATCTGGAAAAGCAACCTAATGGAATGACTTCTAAAAATTCACGGAAATTCGAACTCCCCGGAATAGACCCTGACTGGGCATGAAGGTTCGGGCGACGGCGCCCGAATTCCTTAATTGCCGCCCTCTTCATTTCTTAATCGCCCCATTTTCGGCCGCCTCCGTTTGGCACTCCGATTGCTTTCACCCCATTTGACCAGAAGAAACGGTTTCAGGACGGGCAAAGAGGCGGCCATTCCGAGCGGAGCGCTCCCAGCCTGGATCCTTTAACCCGTTGCCTGCGGGGGCGGCCCGCCGTCGTTCCCGCAGGCAACCCAAGCGCGAGAGGAGAAAAAAACAATGAGAGACTTTTTGAAATCCACCTGTAGGTTGGGGGCTGGCATGGCCCTTTTTGTTTCCGCCGTTGTATGGATAACGGGCTGCCAGTCGGCCAACAACCCCACGACTGCCCAAGCCCAGGCCGGAGCGGCTGGGACGGCATCCACCCCGACGCAGACGCCCGACGTGAAGTCCTCGTCGCTATCGGGCCCGAGCATGAGCATGGCGCAAAGCTGTTCGCCTTCCTCGGCGTCCGCGGGCCAGTCGGTCACCTATACCATCAACCTGGCGATCTCAGGTTCGGCGGCTACCGGCGTCGTCCTCACGGACGTCCTGCCCAGTTGCATGAGCTACGTCCAGGGAACGGCCTCCACTCTTTCGGGAGGAACCTTCACTTGCGTGGGGTCCACCCTGACCTGGGTCTATACCTCGGTTGGTCCCTGTACCTGCACCATGAACTACGTGACCCAGCTGGCCAGCAGCGCGGCGACCCTGGTGGGATCGACCATTCCCAACACCTGCGTGTTGACCTGCACCTGCCTGTCCTCGGCCGTATCGGCCGTGAGCAGCCTGCTGGTGACCGCCACCACCATTAACACCAGTACGCCGACCCCGACGGTCCTCACCGCTACGCCCACGAACACTTACACGGCGGTGCCGGCCACCTTCACACCGACCATCACCAATACCTACACCTTTACGGCGGTGCCGCCTACACCCACCTTTACCTACACGCCGGTGCCGGCCACCCCCACCCCGACCTTCACTTTCACCAATACGTGGACATCGACCAACACCTACACCTCGACCTTCACCAACACCTTCACGCCGGTGCCGCCCACCCCCACCCCGACCTTCACCTTTACCTACACCTCCACGTCGACCAGCACCTACACCTCGACTTTCACCAACACCTGCACCTCCACTCCGACCAACACTTTCACGGCGACGGGCACGCCGACCAATACTTTCACGGCCACCAACACCTTCACTTCCACGAACACGGGGACGCCGACCAACACCTTTACTCCCACCAACACCTTCACCTCCACCTCGACGCCCGTCCCCATCCCGACCATCAGCCTGAGCCAGTCCTGCGCGCCGGTCTCCGCGACCTTGGGGGCGGCCGTCACCTACACCCTCACCCTGGGGGTCACGGGCTGCAGTTGTTCGGCCAACAACGTGACCATCCAGGATGTCCTGCCCACGGGGTTGAGTTACGTGGAGGGAACGGCTACGACCATCTCGGGCGGCACCTTCAGCGCCTCCGGGCAGACCCTGACCTGGGTTTACAACTCGGTGGGCCCCTGCACCTGCACCATGACCTACGTGACCCAGGTGAGCGACACTTTGACCGGCCTGATTGGAGAAACCCTGGAGAACAGCGCAACCCTGACCTGCCCCAGCCTCTCCTCGTCGCTGACGGCCACGGCGAACCTGCTTATCACGGGCTTACTGGGGTTGGGCCTTTAAACAGTCCGGGTTTGGGATGAACCTTAAAGGCGATCAAGCCGGGCTCCCCGGGGGGCCCGGCTTTTATGTGGCCTAATATGAAGCACCATGGGCGTGCCGAAACCTTGGGCCCTTCCGTAAAATCTTCCACTGAGGACGCTCCCAGCGGCCCATCCCCCGCTTCTCAATGCATTACAGCCACCTTGCCGGTCTGGATGGCCGTAAGCCCTTCCTCGTTTTCTATCCGAAGGGCATAAATATACAATCCACTGGCCACTCCCGCCCCGCCCCGGTTTTGCAGCGGCCAAACCAGCTTGTTGGATCCCGTATTGCCTTCCATGGAGGCGTTGTAAACCCGCTCGCCCGCCAAATCGTAAATGGAAAGATAAATCCATTCCGGTAGTTCGAGGTTGACCAGGAACTGGATGGGTTCCCCTCCCGTGGAAATATTAGGAACCGCCACTGCCCGCCAGGCAGCCCTGTCGGTCGCCGTTGGGCTGCCTGGGCCGCCATCCACCATGGCGGAGTCCGCATCCGCCGGGTTGGCCACTGCGGCGGATGGCGTGTGGGTGGGCGTAGGGGTCTTGCCCGGCGTCAAGGTTAATGTGGGGGTGGCCGTCGGCGTCCGGTTGGGGCTGTTCGTGGGCGTAGGCGTGGGACGGGGTGCATAATCGTTAGGCCCGAAAATTTGGATATTGCCCGCGCCCGAGTCATAGTCCCCCACGTAGATATCGCCGTTATATTAAGAGAATCAAATCCGGCCCGGAAAAGGGCGTGGCTCCCGCGGCTTCCCCGTTCATGGCGCCGATGAGGGTTCCAGCGTTGGTGTAAACCTCCACCAGGCTGTTGGCGTAGTCCGCCAAGTAAACATTGCCGGAGGCGTCCACGGTCAAGCCGTAATAGGGGTCGTCCACGTCGCTGGGATAGGCCAGGGGCCAGCTCGTGGCCGTCCCGTTGATGGAGGAAATCTTCCAAACCACCGTGTTGCCCGCGTCCGCCACGTAGATGTTGTTGGATGAATCCAGCACCACGGCGGCGGGCCAGAAATCCGTATTACCGCCGTCGTTCCACTCGCCCAGGGTAGTTCCGCTAGAAGTGAATTCCTCGACCTCCCGGTTGTCCATATCGGAAACGTAAACGTGGCCCGAGGAGTCCAAGGCGATGCCGGAGGGGTTGTTGAAGGGAGCGTTTCCGTAGCCGGACCAGGATGTTATGGTCGCGGGATTAGAGGACGAACCGAACTCATAGACCGCCGAGCCGGTGGTGGTGTCGCAGTCTTGACCGACGCAGGTTCCCGCGTCCAGGACGTAAACGTCCCCGCTGGCGTTCACCGCGACTGCGTCGGGAAATTGGAAAGGGGCGGAAAAGGAAAAAGCGGGGTTTGCCAAGGTGAAGGTAGCGGCGGAAACCAAGCGGGAAGCTCAGGAATTCGCCAACCAGGTCATCCAAAAAGGGACTTTTTTAAACACGGATGGGGCTCCCGCTCTTCGGGATTTAAAGGGGTTTGACGTGGATTATCAAGTGGTGGCCGGTGACCCCACCCTGTTGGACCACTGGTTG
>JASHNQ010000068.1 GCA_030041545.1 candidate division FCPU426 bacterium
CCTTCGCATTGGGGGCAAACAAAGTTCTTCCCCTCAAAACGGCACCGCCAAAGCCATTGGCGGGCCTTTTCTTCTGTGTCAATTTCCTCAAAAATTTTAAAGCTTTTCATCCGCTGGTAACTCATGGCTCACCTCCCACAGCGGACAGTATACGCCTGTATTCCTTTATTTCAACCCGTGCTTTGTGCATAGGCATGCAAGATTCCAAAATATCAGATCTTATCCAAAATATTGTAAGCGTCCGGCGGTCCCATATAGCCCCCCACCCCTCCCCCCTGTAGAGCAAAGCCATGGAGTCCAATTTGAGATTGGAGGCAAAGCATGGCGAATCAGCGCAAAATTCAAGCGGAGCAGAAGTGGGCCAGTATCCTGAGGGCCTGGCAGAAGAGCCATCTGACGGCGGCGGCCTTTTGCCGCCAAGAAGGAATTAATCCCTTTGTTGACCTCTTTAAATTTCCCCTCGGTTTAGCTTTTGCTTGTCTGGGCGTATTTAGCTGCAGTAGTACACGGCCTAATTGGATTATCGGCGTTCCGGCTCAATTGATTTCAGCTTTCTTACTCATTAATTCATTCCCAAAGACAGTACCCGTAACTGAATTTCCAACAACACAAATTCCTAAACGACTTCGTGAACCCTTGAAAAAGAGAAATCCAAAACAGTTTATTCAATGGGCTGGTTTGTTGGCTTTATTAATTGCAGACGCTTTCGTTTTTCGCTCTAGGTTGCTTGAACTTGGATGGATCATCGCCATCGGTTTAATCCTCTGGGCGGGCTGGCTCCAACATCGCTATGGCCTTTCGGGTTTGCCCCAGGCCGATTTCCCCGTAAACGCGGGTCTGCTCTTGGTTTTCATATTATTAGCCGCGGCCATCCTACGGCTATCGATGGTATGGACCAACCTGACGGGTTTACAGGCCGACGAAGGCAATAATCTGTGCGATACCGCCGCTTGCGCTTTTGGGGGTTCCGATGTCCATTTCAGCCCTTTTGTTAGAGGGTGGGGTGGAACCCCTACGATGCCCTATTGGATTGTTGGGTCGTTTTTTAGGCTGTTTGGGGCCCAAGTCTGGGTGGCCCGGTTAGTTTCGGCTTTGGCCTCCCTAGGTGCCCTTTGGTTTTTTTACGGCTGGTGCCGCAATTGGTTGGGGAACCTCGCTTCACTGTTCGCTGTGTCCTTGATGGCCCTATCCTGGTGGTTCCTCTACTTCAGTCTTTCCCCTTTTCATAACGCTATTCTTATCATGACGGAAACAGCCGCCTTTTATTTCATGGAAAAAGGATTCCGTGAGGGGAAAAGAATGGATTTCTGGTGGGCAGGCATCTTCGCGGCCGCTTGTGTCATGAATTACGTACCAGGTCGAACCGTACCGGTCATGATGGCCTTGACCGTCCTGGCATACGGGTTTTTAAAAGGACGGACTTTCGTGAAATCCTATTGGAAACCTCTTTCACTTTTGTTGATCGCGTTTTTATGGTTCATCACGCCCTACTTTATAAATCTTGCGACCATCCAAGACCCCGTAAATCATACCTATGATTTTTTTTACCGAGCTCATCCAGGTTGGATTGCCGAGGAAGCCAAAATCAAGGGTGGATATTTTTTCCTGGCCGAGGCTTATTTTTGGACCTTGAGTTCCTTTTGGAGCGGCTATCCCGTCCAGTTCGATCCTCGGTTCGCGACTGGCGCTCCCTTCCTGGATCCGGTCGCCTCCGCTGGGGCCCTTTTGGGTGTAGGGCTTTGCTTTTTCAACTTTAGGAAAAATCTAGTTTGGGTCCTTGTCCCAGGTTTTTTGGGGGGGCTTTCCGCCAACGCATTGTCCATCCAGGCTTCCGGGGGAAATTTAAATTATGTCCATGGGGTTCGCCTTTCGATCGTCATTCCAATCCTGTATTTGGCTGTGGGTTGGGGGTGGCAGTGGCTGTTTGGATTTTTCAAAGCGGCGGGGGGCCCAAAAACCATTTACCTGAGCATAGGATTGGCAGCGGCCTTGGCATTGTCCTTTGGGTTGAATGGCCCGGCAATTTGGCATGATTTTTCACACCAAAAGGGGCCCTATGGCGATCGGGGTTTTGATGGCTTAAAGGTGGCGCAATTATTTAATTCGCGCTATTCCCAAGACCATTTACTGGCAGAGGACAATGTCATATCCCCGGTAACAAATTTTCTGACCGAGGGCCATTCCAAATTTTATAGATTCGGCAATGATCCGGAGATACCGATCCGTTTCAAAGTTTCCAGGAACGTCTTACTGATATTCGCGCCATCACGTGTTTCGGACAAGGGAAAAGAAAGGATAAGGGCCACCTATCCAACCGCCATTTGGACCGACCTCAAGGACCCCTGGGGAGAAGTTTACCTCATCACCGTAGAAATCCAATTAAAGGGTATTCAATTCGCCCAGCGGGGATTGGTGTTGGGTGAGGAACTCCCCTAAACGGCAAACAGCCTAAAGGTGAAAAAAACATTGTTCTTTCAGGGTTCTATCGTAAACACTAATACACCTTTTCTGTTTTTCCTGTCCCATTCTCTTGGTGGCTTACCTCCGGTCTTCATTCAAACAGCTCAGGGAAATGTCTTTTGCCTTCGTGAGAAGGGTGGCCTTCTTCAAGCGTATCCGGCTCGTGTTGATGGCCTGGCAAACCATTCCAAACCCTTTGTATTTCAAACGGTTTGGGCTTGCTTCGTGAAGCGTCTAACTTTTGAATTTACTAAAGCCCTACGAAGAAAAGGTGCCAACCAATGATTCCTAATTCAGCCCCCTGACACAGGTTCGGGCGAGGTTAACTTTAACCGACTGGAAACCCTCTGGCGCTTTTGTTGAGAGTCTGGTTGTTTTAAGTCAATTCTGCGACAGCATTTTTTCCCACATGGTTTCGTTGATCATGATCTTGCTGATGAAATCCCTGTCCTCGGTGGCGGGGGAGAGGGTGGCCGGGTTAAGGGGAAAATGGAGGGTGAAGATGTTCCCCCTTCCAGCCTCATAGCGCGCTGAAATCCGCCCGCCGTGATGGTACACGATGAAAAAGCAGGTCATGAGGTAGATGCCGAATTCTTGGGGGTTGCCGCTACGCACGAAAAAGGGATCGAAGATGGAACGCAGGGCCTCCTGGGACAGCTGGGGCCCGTTGTCCTCCACCTCGATCTCGACTTCCGAGGGGCCTTCCTTGGGGCCGGTCACCCGCGCGGTGAAGCGCACCCGCCCCCCGTCCGACAGGGTGGCGGCTTCGTCCTTGAGGAGCATCTCAAAAAGCAGGCGGAATTTCTTGCCGTCCACCTTCAGTGCCGGGATATCGGTGGCAATGCGGTTTTCCACGGAAATCCCCTTTTTGGCCATCTCCTCCCTCAAGGACCCCGCCGCCTCCGCCACCACCTGCTGCAGTTGGACCCTGTCGGGAAAGTCCGTGGAGGGCCTTTCAGCGGATTCCCAAAGCTCGCTCAAGAGGCGGGCCACCTTGTCCATTTGGTTCTGGACCTTCCGGTAGTAGTCCCGCCAGAAGTCCGGGTTGCGCATCCTCTCCAGGTCGATGTTTTCCTCCTCCAGTTTCTTGGGCGTCAGGTCCAGGAAGGTCTTGACGGCCACCATGGAGTTGCGGAGATGGTGGCTTAAGCCCGTGGCCAGGATGCCCAGGCTGAGGATGCGGTCGGTGAGCATGACGTTGTAAAGCACGGAAAGCTTCTCGCGCAGCAGCTGGTCCCTTTCCTTCTGCACGATGAAAAACTCGATGCAGCGGCGCAGGGTGACCTCCAGCTGGGGGATGTCCCAGGGCTTGGTCACGTACTTGTAGATGGCGCCGGTGTTGACGGAGTCAATGGCGGTTTCCAGGTCCGAATAGGCCGTCACCAGGATGCGGATGACGCGGGGGTTCAGCTGGCGGGATTTTTCCAGGAGCTGGATGCCCTTCTGCCCCGGCATGCGCTGGTCGGTTATGAGCACGGCCACGTGGTCCTGGTTTTCCCGCAGGATCCGGAACCCTTCCTCCGCGTTGGGGGCCGTGAGGATGGAAAACTTGTCCCCGAAGGTTTCCCGGAAGTATTTCAGGGATTTTTCCTCGTCGTCCACGTAAAGCACGTAATATTTCTTGTAATCGTAGAAACTTTCCATAATCGTCTCCTTAATTCAAAATTCATCTTTGGATGTTGTGGCTGGTTCCCTCACCGGCAATTCCAGGATGAACTCCGCGAACTTGCCCTTTTCGCTCTTAACCGAAATGCCCCCGCCCTGTTCCGCCATGATGCGGTAGCAGATGGAAAGCCCCAGGCCCATGCCCTGGCCCACGTCCTTGGTGGTGAAAAAGGGATCGAAAATTTTGCCCAGGTTTTCCAGGTCGATGCCTGTTCCGTTGTCCCGCACGCTGACCATCACTTTGCTTTTTTCCTCGCGGCTGTTGATGGAGATAAAAGGCTTTTCTCCCTCGAATTTCTTTTCCTTCATTGCGTCCACCGAGTTTTGGAGGAGGTTAACGAAGACGTGGATCAACTTGTTACGATCCGCTAGGACCTTCTTCTCCTTGGGAATGTCGACCTCCACCCGGACCTTGTCCTTCACCTCATGGCCCAGAAAACGGAGGGATGCGGAAACCGCCTCCTCCAAATCAATGAGGTCCCTCGCATCCCCGGTATGGGGATGGCTGAAGGTCCTCAAGTCCGAAACGATACGTTGTACCCTTCCCACGCCTTCCTCGATGTCCGAGACGATTTCAACGTATTTTTCCCGATCCCCCTCCGGCAGCCGGTCCTTTTTGGTTTTCAAGAGGTAAAGAGCCTGGCTGGCGTAGTTGAGGGGGTTGTTGATCTCGTGGATGATACCCGCACTGAGGCGCCCAAGGGAAGCCATCTTTTCGTTTTGGATCAACAGGCCCTCCGTTTCCTTCAACTGCTCGAGTGCCGATTCTAGTGCAGTTTTTTGGCGGGCCAGGTCCCGCTGAAATTGGTAGGATACGATGAGGTTTTTGACCCTCACGTGCAGTTCGGTGGTGGAAAAGGGCTTTGTCAGGAAGTCGCTGGCGCCCGCGCCCAAGGCGGCCATCTTGGTTGGGTCGTCGGCCCGGGCGGTTAAAAGGAGGGTGGGGATGGCGCGGGTGGAAACCGCCTCCTTGAGGATGCGGCAGGCCTCGATGCCGTCCATTTCCGGCATCATCATATCCAGGAGGACGAGGTCGGGCAAAAATTGGCGCGCTTTCTCGACGGCCTGGCGGCCGTCCACGGCTTCCAGCACTTCATAATGCTTTTCCAATTGGGTCTTCAGGAAACGCAACATATCCGGCTCGTCGTCCGCCACCAGCACCCTTGGTTTTGCGCCACTTCCAAAGACATCGGGGCGAAGAGTATCGGTCACGGCGGTCATGGCCGGAAAAAGTTCGGCCCGCCGGTAAAGTTTCTCCAGCCATTGCGGGTCGTGCGCCGCCGGTTCCACCAAGGCGGCGGCACCCTTTTCCACGGCGGGTTCGACCGCCACGGTATCGGTTTTTTCCAGGGGCAACCGCACGATCATCGTGGTGCCTTCACCCAACCGGCTTTCCGCCGTCACCATGCCGCCTTGGATTTCCACAAGCTCCTTCACCAGGGAAAGGCCGATGCCCGTCCCTTGGTATTTGCGCTGGGCCGATGAATCCGCCTGCCAGAAGCGGTTGAAGATATGGGGAAGGTCTTTTTCCGAGATGCCCATACCGGTGTCGGTCACCTTTAATATCAATGAGGTTCCTTCTTCCTGGGCGGACAATTCGATTTTTCCGCCCGAGGGAGTGAATTTGACCGAGTTGAAAAGCAGGTTGAGGAGTATTTTTTCCAATTTATCCCGGTCGGCAAGGACACTCCCCAGGTTTTCCCCAACGGAACAAGAGAGATTGATTTTTTTATCCCGGGCCGCCCCTTGCACGGAAAGGGTGATCCCCTTGAGGAATTCCGGAATCTTCAAAGGTTCCTTTCGGGTCTCCATGCGCCCCGATTCCAGCTTCACCAGGTCCAGAAGATCATTGATGAGCTTCAAGAGTCGTAAAGCGTTGTCTTCCATGATCTTGAGGGTGCTGCGGGTCTCCCCATCGAATAAATGGCCCTTTTCCCTTTGGAAGGTTTCCAAAGGCGCGATCAGCAGTGTCAGCGGTGTGCGGAGTTCGTGGCTGATGTTGGCGAAAAAGCTGGTCTTCGTCTTGTCCAGTTCCACCAGTTTGCGGTTGGATTCTTCCAGCATTTTCTTATTCTCGTCCAACTCATAGCGGGTCATGAATTCCCGCATGCGCAGCTGGTTGGTGTAATAGGTGCCTAAGACGGCGAAGGAAACGGTGTACATCAGGAGGATGAGATTGCTGTAAAAAATGTAATGAGCCGTCATGCCCCCGTGCAAAAAACAGGCGATGAGGTAAAAGACTACCGTGGCCATGGAAAGGCCGAAAGTCATCAGGTAAGTCCAGGGGAAAAGGAGGCAGTAAATGAGCAGCGGCAGGTTCAGGATCGCGTAATAAGGTGAAATTCCGCCATCGGAGGCGTAGATCATACAACAGATGTAGGCTTGAGCCTGGACGGCGGAGAGGAGCGATATTAAAAGGTGTTGACGGTTCCCCCAGGGAGTATAAACAAGTCCCAAAAGGATTAACGATGTAAAAGAGCTGGCCAGACGGATTTCCAAAAAATGATGGAAATAATTCGGATAATCAATCAGGTCCAGGAACGCGCCGGAGGGCATGGCGATGGCGGCAACCCAGCAGATGATTTTAACTAAACGGATCCTTTCCTGGATGTTATAGTCATCGAACGCCGCTTTCACTTGGGGCTGTGCGAAGAATTTCTTGATGTTCATTTTGGTTTCCGCACCTCAATAAAGGTGTTGACGCCCGTCGGTTCGGTCGACACTTGGACTGCGTCCTCCGGGGCCGTTTCGGGTTTAAGCACTGCCATTTGCAGATGGTCCCGGTAGATCATCGGCCATTCCAAGATGCCTTCCATGAGACTACGTAAAGGTGAGGCGGGAGTCACGTTGGTGGCTAGTAAGAGACCTCCTGGTTCCAGCAATCCATAGAAATAATCCATCACTCTCCGACAGATCCGGTCTTCTAGATAATCAAAAAGACCAGCGCAATAAATGAAATCGTACCTCTTTTCCTCCGGCCCGGGCGAAGGTTTGTAGGAATCCTTTAAAATAACATGGACGGATTTTTTCACGACGGATATCAGTGTCGTCCGGTGCCATTGATGTTTCAGGCTTTCCAATGATTTCCTGACGAATTCCAGTGTCTCATCGTTGAAGTCCATGAGGATGAACTCGGCCTTATCGCTCAAATCGCTCTGGGCTAAGAAATCCTGCACTTCGCGTGCGGGACCGCAGCCCAGATTTAGAATCCTGGCCGTCCCGCCTTCCCGGGCCACCCTTTGGGTTTCCGCGGCCAGTTTCTGGGTCAAGTACTTGATGCGGTTGCGGTGGGCTTCGCAGGTGGGCTGGTTAAGGAAGTTAAAGTTCAACATCTTTGCGAAAAGAGATCCACCCTCGAAAGGGTCCCTTAGCATCATGTTGATCATTTCATAGTCCCCGGCATAACCCAACGGTTTTTGGTACGCCCTATAGGCGAAGGGCGCGCAAAGCATGAAGGGATGGAGCTGCCGCTTGCTATAAGATCGATGGATGGGCCTCAATTCCATAGGGACTTGAGAAGCCGTTTCCTCGTATCGGCTGAAGAGGGATGAGATCGCAGAAGCCACTGAATCCTTCAATTGAAGGATGATGTCCTTCTCAATCTGCTGACGATCACCTTTTGGCTCGGCACGGATGCTCAATTCCACCTGTTCCAACCAGCGCCGCATGTTCATGAAAAAAGTCTGCATGTCGGCTGTGACGACTTTGAACTCACCGGCCACAAAACGGATTTTGTCCCATTCTTTCAGGAAATCGGAAAATTCGTTTTGGAGCTTGTCCTTTTGGTAGATCGACGTGAACAGGTCCACGTCCAGCCACTGATCCTCCAAGGTGCATTCGCAGATCAGCAGGATTCCCGTATTCACCAGATTGCTGACGATGGCTTTCCCCGAATAGACCATCTGGTCATTCATGATGATCTTGAAATCCGTGAGAACCTCGGACAATTGGAGGATACTGTAGGGATTGTACACCTCACAGACCAACGTGTACCGGGTCAACCGCAGGAGGGTGGCGCGGAATTCGGTTCCCTGGCTGTTGCGGCACAGGATCGTGGTGTCTTTACTGGTCGAGATGGACATAACAGCCTTTCAATAACTTTCCGCTAAAAAGTGGCTTCCACAAGGCTTTTAACGGACGCGATCATCAACCTTGATGGGGCGGCGTATGATCATTCAATCGTTTGAACATCCAACGAGGCGCCAGCCGGTTCATCCAGAACAAAAGGTCGATCTGGCCGATCCGGATCTCCTCAATGTCCTTTTCAAGTCCCTGAAAGGTCTCGGCTACCACCCGTTCCACCTTCATTTTGGGGGTATTCACGTTTCGGGCCATGTCCGTATCGACCCAGGAGGAAAGAACCTCAAATACCCGGACGGGTGTGTCCTTGAGTTGATACCGCATGGATTGGCTAAAGGAATGAAGGCCGGCCTTGGCGGCGCAATAGACAGGTTCCGCCGCCAGAGGCATTAAGGCCAAACCCGAGGTGATATTGACCATCGCCGCCCTTTCCTGTTTTAACAATAGGGGCAGGAACAGACGGGTCAGTTCAATGGGGGCCAATAAGTTGGTATTGATCTCCAAAAAGGTTCTCTCCTGCAATTCGGGTTCGGGGGAGAGGAAGTTGTGCCAAAAGACGATGCCTGCATTATTGATCAACACATTGATCTCCGGATGATTCTTTTGAACGGTTGACAAAAGCTCTTGCCGTTCCTCGGATGAATTGATGTTGCAAGGGAGAATTGCTATTTCGGGGAAGTCTTTTTTAACGGAGGCGATCCTTTCTTCCTTAAGGTCGCAGATGATCACCGAGTTTTTCCGGGCGAGAAATTCCTTGGCCAAAGCCAAACCGATCCCGGAAGCCCCTCCGGTGATAAGGATCGTATTTCCGCTGGTGTTCATGAAAACTTGCCTCCGAAGATTTTTTGGTTTGGATCAATCCCATCAAAATCCATTGGCTTGAAGCCAACGATCCCGGTCCCCTCATTTCCGTTCAAAAACCCATACAAGGCCCCTTCATCCCATTCCCAAAAACGGTAAACCCAAGAAACACCTGTGGGATTTTCCACGACATGGGCCAAATAAACCTCATCGGTTGGAAAATATCGGCTGACATAATCCCAAGGGTCCCCGGCTTGCTTCCCATTGGGAGGCAAGGGAACCGAGAAGCGTTGGAATGGAAAGCTGAGACCTTTCCCCTGGGCTTTGACCACGGCTTCCTTGAGAGTGAATATCCAGAAAAAACAGTCCTTTTGGTATCTTGGCTCTTGGGAGAAGAGATATTGGGTTTCCTCTTCCGAGAGGAACCGCCGCGCCAGGGATTCCCAATCCAGCCCGTTCCCTTTCGCGCTCACTTTTTCCACATCGATCCCGATCCGCCTCGAACCGACCGAACAGGCGATCAGGCCGTCCGTATGGGAGAGATTGAACTCGATACTGTCATCCTCCAGGTAAGGTTTCCCATTCTTTTGTTGCTGGAACTGAAGTTTCTGAGGCTCCTTTTGAAGGTAGATAGCCAGGACGCTACGCAGAAAAAGCCGGGACCAGAAAAATTCCCGACGTCGTTTCTCCAAGTGGAAGGTACCGCCTTGAATGACCTCCTCCGGGCGCAGGTGGGCTAGCGCATCCCTTGAAGGACTCCGGAATTCCCATTTTTCCGGCCGGAGGATATGAATGTGGACTTCACCCGGCGTTGGCATGGAACACCCCTTCGAAAATCTCTTTTTCATCCTGCTCCGCCGTCCAGGACAATGACGCTTCCGTTCAGATAATCTGGCGCCCCTTCGGCGAGGAAAAAGACCACCTTTGCCACTTCCCCCGGTTCGCAAAACCGGTTCAAGGGGACGTTCTGGAGCAGGGTGGCCTTGGCCTCTGGTGTTAGTTTCTCAATCATGGGCGTAGTCACCCCGCTCGGTGCCACCACGTTGGCCGTCACCCCAAAAGGACCGATTTCCTTGGCCAGGGCCTTGGTGAAACCGATAATGCCCGCTTTGGTGGCCGAGTAATTGGTTTGACCCGGGAGCCCATGGATGCCGGAGATGGAGGACAAGTTGATGACGCGTCCCCTTTTTTTCTTCAGCATGTCGAAAGCGAACCGCCGGGTGAGGTGGAAGACCCCAGAAAGGTTTGTTTGCAATACATCTGTCCAGTCCGAATCCTCCATGGCGAAAAGGAGCTTGTCCCGGGTAATGCCCGCGTTGTTGACCAGCACGTCGATGCCTTTTTCCTCGGCCAGGACTTCCTTACAGAACCTGTCGCAGGCTTCCCGCTCGGAAACGTCCAGTTGGTGGGCCTTCGCCCGCCCATTGAAACGCGATTCGATCTCCCGGGAAGCCGCTTCGTTGGAACGGAAGGTGAAATGGACCTTCCATCCCGCGTCGGCAAAGATTTCGACCAAGCCTTTGCCGATCCCGGAGGAGCCACCCGAAATGACGACCCTTTTCATTTCTGGACCAACTTTCCGAACACGAAAGCGCCCGAAGCCACCATTTGTCCGTCCACGAACCCCTGCCCCTTGATGATGCGGTTGATCCCAGCAGTCTTGGTGATCTCCATCCTCACTTCCAGCCGGTCCCCCGGTTCCAAGGGACGAATGAAATGAAAATTCATCACCGACCCGATTACGTCAAACATGCCCGGGGTCTCCCCGTCGATCATGTGGATCAAAATGGCAGCCGTTTGGGCGAAACATTCGATGGTAAGCACGCCGGGAAAAACCGGATGCTCCGGAAAATGCCCCTTGAAATGGATCTCGTTCACCGAGATGTTCTTCAATGTCTTGATTTTCCGTCCCGGCTCAACGGAGAGGACCCGATCCACCATGAGCAGTGGAAACCGTTGTTTCAAAAAATTAAGGATAGGGACATCCGGGCTTGGGGATGGGTCAGGCACCGACCAAATCCTCCACGACCTTCGTCGACGCTTCCACCGAAGTCATTTTCGGCAAAAGATCGGGGTCGATGGTAATGTTGAACTCCGTTTCCACCTTGGCCAGGAACTCTAGAGCACGCATGGAGGTATAATTAGCCATTTGTTTGAAGGGCTTGTCCTCGGGGACGTCCGCGATGTTGACCTCGAACATCCCGGCAATGATCGCCTTGATCTTGGATTGGATATCGGTTTTTTCCATCTGTAAGGTTCCTTTATTTCTTGACTTTAATGAAAGAGAATTTTCTCTCTGGTTTCGAAAAAGCCGCAATAATGCCACTGGAGGCGGGGGCCTTGAGAAAAGCTTCCAAGGACTCCAACCCCCCAAGTCCTAATTCAAAAACGGAAGTAGGAGGTGAATAGCGGGTGAGTCCCCTTGGAAACTTGGATTCAAGGGGCGCTCCAGCCGGACAGCCTATCCATTCTATCCCCTCCCATAATCTTTCAAAACAGGGTAGAAAACACTTGGGAACCATGAAATCCGTTTTAAGTTGAAGGCTTAGAAAATCGATGATCTGGACAAGATACTTTTGTTGAGCGGAATCTGAAGCCAGAAAAAAACAAGAACCCTCACGCAGTTCAAAATGAGTGTCATCCGATGTCGCAAGGGGCCTCAGGAAAGCCGGCACCTTATCCACGGCCCCTACGAAACAATCCTGGAAAATGCCGTTATTTACCGATTGGAAACCAAATCCAATCGAGTCGAGAAACGACGTGCCCCCATTGGTGAGAGTCACGTTAGGGCCCCTCAACTGCAGCCATATCCCAATTCGGCTTCCGGCCGCGTTGGCGACGGTGTTGGGAAAATCCATGGGGTTCACGGCGTTAGGCCCACTTTGGAGCGCTTGGGCGTCAAACCCGATCGTACTGTCAATGGCTCCTAATGCGGTTCCCACGATCACGGCGAAATCTTTTTGCGTTTCCGGGCCAAAGACATCGGCTGCTCCTTCCCAGGCGTGGCTGGCCGCCAGGCCGGCGAGCTTGGAAGCATCGTCGATATAACGGGGATCTTCCTGTGGAAAAAATTTTTTGAATTCAGTCGCCAACAAATCCAACGTTAATCCATCCCGACCCAATATGGCTTCGCCTTTTTGAAGGAGATAAAGGGGGTTCATGTGTTTTCCCCCTTGGATATCACCAAGCAGGAAGTGTTCCCGCCGAAAGCAAAGGAGTTGGACAGGGCCACGCGGCCTTGGAAGGGACGGGACTGGTTCGGCACGCAATCGGCCACGCAGTTCTCGTCGGGAACTTCCCAGTTCATGGTAGGAAGCAGTATCCCCCGGTCCAGCGTGAGGCAGGTCATGGCCGCCTCAATGGCGCTGGCCGCGCCCATGGTGTGGCCGATCATGGATTTGATAGAATCCACCGGGATGCGGCAATCCTGGCCGAACACCTTCTTGATGGCGATGGATTCGGTCTTGTCGTTGGCGGAGGTGCCGGTTCCATGGGCGGAGATGAAGTCGACGTCCTGTGGGGAGATTTGGGCCTGGGCCATGGCGCGGCGGATGCTGTCCAGGGCGCCCGCCCCCTCCGGGTGGGGTGAGGTCATGTGGAAGGCGTCCATGCCCAGCCCGCAGCCCGCGATCTCGGCGTAAACATGGGCGTTCCTCGATTTGGCGGATTCCAAATTTTCCAGGAAAAGCACGCCCACGCCTTCGCTCACGGCCAGCCCCTTGCGGTTGGCGGAGAAGGGCCTGCATTTGTCAGGGGTGAGGGAAAGCAAGCGGTTGAAACCCGTGAAGGCCACCCGGGAAAAGGCGTCCACCCCGCCGCAGAAGGCGCCGTCCAGGAGGCCCTGGCGGATTTGCTCGAAACCCCAGCCGATGGCGTAATTGCCCGAGGCGCAGGCGTTAGAGAAGACCATGGTGGGGCCTGAAAGCCCCAAATAATCCAAAACTGAGAAGGCGATGTGGGAACCTTGGATTTTGTGGAAACAATCCGCGGCGGGTTTTTGACCGGAGTTTTTGGTATGTTCGGCGGACAACCGCTCGGCCAGCTGGACCTCGCCCATGGTGGTTCCGAAGAAACTGCCCACCCGTTTTGGTTCCAAGTCCGCGGGAGTTAGTCCCGATTTCTCCAGGGCTTCCTGGGAAGCCAAGATGGAAAGAACCGCCGACCTCTCGTACTTTCCTCCGTACTCCTTTTCAAAGTCTTCGATCCGGCCCCGGTCCTTGATTTCCCCCCCGACTTTCACCCGGTAAGGGGTAGGATCCATGAGGCGCAATTTCTCCACGCCCACTTTTCCTTCCACCATGGCCTGCCAGGAGGATTCAACATCCCCTCCCAAGGGACAAATGACGCCTAAACCCGTGACCGCGACCTGGTTCATGGGTTCGACTCCTTAAGGCTCGTGGCAAGGAAAGACCGAAAGAAAAGGGTATGGAAGCCGTTGATGGGGCGGTTATCGGAAAAAAACAGGACAAGATTCCCCGTTGAAGAGGCCATTTGGACCCTCGTAGTGAAGTTTTTATGTAAAGTGATAACATGCGGTTAAGTTTCATACCCATCCTGATTTAGTTAACCCTTTAATCGATATGATTAATATTAGCTAACTAATATATTATTTTCAAAGTTTTGTTTTATCGTTTTACACAAATGGTTGTTTTTTTGACCAATTTTTAAAATATATTTAAATTAAACAAATTTAAGTGTTTTTTTGTTGACCGCTTTTCTGATAAGGAAGCTGATTCTTTCTTAAAAAAGGGAAAGCTGGTCGGGCGAAACGCCTGCCAGGGCCTTTCTTTTCCGGCTAGGTTTAAAGGGTGGGTCAGAAGACGAAGTTTGGGCGGAAAGCGGTCCTAAATCGGTTTGAGGATTTTGGGGTGGAGCGATAGGGGTCGCCACGGACTGGACGGCTTCCGCCGGAACCGTTGGAGAGGGCATGGAAAGAGGATGTGCTGGAACCGGTTCCGATTTATTTTTTCCGTTTGAAAATTGAGTTTCAGCGCTCTTTTTGCGATTTTCCACCCATTTTTGTCCGTCACTACATACCGTCAGGTATTCGCACCACTGGCAGAGGACTCCCGGCTTAGTAGGGTAGCTTTTGGCCTTTTCAATGATGTCGATCTTGGAAATATACTTTTCCTTCAGCCGGTCGATTTCTTTGGGGCTTCTTTCCGACACCACTTGGTCCTTCTCGAAGGCCACGAAGTGCCACAGGAGCTTAACTTTCTCTTTGGGGCCGTAATGGGGGCTCTGGGAAAGGCCGATTTGGTAGAGGGCCAGTTGATCCTCGTTCCGGGCGTCGTCCTCCGACATCTTCCGCGAGCTGGTCTTATAATCGTGGATCCAGAGCGTGCCCTCGGCATCCCGCCCCAGCCGGTCGATGAAGCCTTGCATCTTATATTGGCCCTTGGGGTCCAGGTTGAAGGCGACCTTGAGTTCGATGCCCTCGGTTTGATCCTGGTCGAAGGGATGGTATTGGTGGTAATAGTTCTCCGTGAAAAGCAGGCCCTTTTGGAAGTAATCCTCCACGGTTGGCCCTTCCTGGACGATGCGAAGGGTTTCCTTGAAGCCTTTATCCTTCTGTTTTTTTAGGGCGTCCTGCCATTGGTAGCCCCAGTGTTTCTTGAAATGGTCCACCACTTCGTTCACGGTGGGGACGCGCAGCGGGAGCTGTTGGTAGAGGAATTCCATGGTCTCGTGGAAGCGGGAGCCCAGGAAAAGCTCGATGCCCTCGGCCATGGGTGAGGGCCTTCGTTCAATGTAGCGGAATTGGAATTGGGCGGGGCAGGTGGAGAAGGTGTTGACGCGGGAGTAAGAATAAATCGGCATGAGCCAATTATATGCAATGGCGGCTCCCCCGGAAATAAAAATTCAAGGGAAGGCAAAGCCTTGGTATGATTTTGGCCTGAGGGAACACTTGCCCGTTAGGACCCAATGCCCATTTCAAATCCAAGTCATCAACCCAATGGTTTCGATCGGCTTTTTTCCCGACTCCAGGGAGTGGGGTCTGTCCCAAGTTCGGCTATTTTTTCGGTTTTCTTAATCGCCAACACGCTTCTTTCTTATATTCCCTTTTCCACGAACGCCAGGTGGCTTGTCGTGATCGTTGGAATCGTATTTCCATTGGTGATAGCTGTCCTAAGGCCCGCCGTTTCCACCGGCGAGTCCCCGATTCCAAGCAAAGAAAAGGATACTTTTATTATTCCCGCTTGGTGCTGGCTGTGCCTGTTGGTCCTTGCCTGCGTACCGCGCCTAGCCCAACTAACGACCTTATCCACTTGGCCCGCGTGGGATGAGGGACTGCAGTGTTTTGATGCGATGGACTTGAACCGAAAATGGGAATGGCGGCTTTTCTTCACTTTCAACCAGATTCCAGTCTTCACATTTTGGTGCCTGGCGTTATTTTTTAAAATAATTCAACCCTCCCTGCAGGCCTTGTGGCTTTTCCCCGCGTTCATTTCCATCTTGACGGTCGGGGTGGCGGGGTTGACCCGGAGCCTTTTCCCCGATAGGTTCGTCTTCCTGCTTTTAATTCTCATTTCCGTTAACTTCCCTTATCTTTACACTTCCAAGCTTTGCGCGTGGCACGTTGTCGTCCTTTTCCTGACCAGCCTGGTCTTGGCGCTTTTGTGCGTTTTTTTAAGCGTCTCCTCCCCGCGGGCCGCTTCCCCATCCGCTTTCGCTTTAGGGTTTGTTTTGGGGATTGGGCTCTTCACGGCGGTGGCTTGGCCCGTGGTGGCCCTTTGCGTCTTGGGAGCCGTTGCGGGTTTCGGGCGGCGTAAAAGAAATCTAACCTTGAAGGCTTGGTTCTTCCTCACCTTGCCGTTCGCGGCCGCGGTGGGGTTCTTTGCTTTTTTTTCATGGAAGCTTAAAAACGGGGAATACGTCAAGACTGTTTTCGCGTTTGCTTCAGGAACGGACTGGGCCACCATGATGAATGGAGGTCTTCACCGAGTGGCTTCCTTATTTTGGTCGGGCAGCCCGGCGAATTGTTTCGGGCCCCTGTGGGGGGGGATGCTGAATCCCATCCTTGGAGCCGCTTTTTTGGGGGGCCTTGTGAAACTCGTTCAAAATCGCCGCGACGGGTTTTCACAATGGCTTTTGGCCAGTCTGTTCCTTTTGATCCTTCCGGGTTTCCTTTCAAGGGGATTTGAAATATTCCGGATGACGCAGGCTTTTCCCATCCTTATTTTTATCGCTTGCCTGGGGCTTTACGACCTGTTTTTATCCCTCTCCTGGCCTTTTTCATGGAAGGCGAGCTTCATCCTCGCCCTCCTGGCCGGTTCAATGGCCTTGGATTTTTATCATTTGGAAGGACCCTACCACCGCCTTTGGGGCACGCCGGGGCCGGCCTGGAACCGCCTTAAGTCCAACGCTTATTGGAGGGCTTACGGCATCCTGGAAAAAACGCAGGAAAAGGCGGGGCCGGGGATGGTGCTCCTTGAACTGCGCCCCGATATCCACGACCAAACCCTTACACCGACCACTTATCCCTTCAACGGCTGCCGCAACAAAGGGATTCCATTGGCCTCGGCCCATTGGGCCGCGTTTGTGGTCCATCCTGATTTTAAGCCGTTTTTGGAGAAAACCTTCGCCACCGGGCATTGGTATTGGTTGGATCAGGACGAAATGCTGGGGATCGTGCCATTGGATGCTTCGAACCTTCCGACTTTCCTTAATTGGTACGAGGTGGATCAACAGCTTCAGCCGGTTACCAACCAAATCATCAACCTGTTTCCGGAAGAATCAGAATTACCCATCATCCAGCGGCTGCTGGAAATCGAACAAAGCCTCCCTCCCGACCGGTTCCTCAAATCCTTTCTTTGGGAAAAAGTGGCTTACCACCGGGTGGCCGACCATGATGGGGCGGGCGCGGTAGAGGCTTTGAGGGAGGCTTCCCAAGAAGGTTTCCCAGCCGCCCATTTTTATTACATCCAAGGGGTTCTTTTGGCCGACATGGGGAAGTTCAGTGAAGCCAAGATCGCTTTTCAAAAAGCCACCCAATCCCCTTTGGATTTGAGTTCAGCCCGGGATAATTTGGGAAAAATAGAGAAAATTCTCGCTTCAAGCCACTAGCCCCGCTTTCATTCCGGGCTTAGCGATTTTACTCCCGATGCCGCGTTTCTCTTCCGATTTCCCGAAGATGGCTTTAATTAAGCCTTTGAATCAGGTGACAGATGCCGTCGGCCAGGTAAAGCTGCAGCTGGGCCTTGCGATCCTCCCAGACGTAAACCCGGCCGCCCCAGCGGTGGTGGTTGGAAGGCGTCCAGAGTTTTTTCGTCCATTCGTCGAGCAGCTCCTTTTCCTTGGCTTCGGTCATGCTCGATTGGTAGCGCCATTCCACCTGGCGCAGGGTTTGGGTCTTGGGGTCGAAAAAAAAGTAAAAGCCGGTCACGGCCGGGTCGCGGCTGACGCCGCGGTACACGACATAGGAACCGTCGCTCATGGCGTCATCCACCACCAGCGGCTTGTCGGAATAGAGGAACCACTGCTGCTTGACGTCCTCCAAGGGGGCGCCCAGGGCCAGGTCCTCCGCCACCTGCAATTTGGACAGGCCGCGATCGGCCAGGTTGCACCCGGCGAGGGCCAGGAAGCCCGAGAGAAGGCTGACGGAAAGAAACGCGTGCCGCATAGCCTATCTTCCATCCGAAGAACTATTTTTCCAAGCCCGCTTTTGTTAAAGTGGCCGCCGTGAAAACGCTTGATTTTAAAAATTTACCCCGTGATTTCCCGCGCCGGTTTGTCCCGCCGGGCGCCGACTTGGGCCGGTGGGACCAGGTGGAATCCCTTTTCCGGCAACTGGAAGACCGCCCGCTTTCCTCCGGGGACGGCTTAAGGAAGTGGCTTCAGGACATGGGCGAGTTTTACGACTGCCTCCATGAAGAAGGCTCGCTGCGCTACATCCGCATGACCTGCCATACGGACGACCCGGACATCGAGCGGGCCTACCTGGACTACCTGGAAAAGGTTTCCGAGCCCAGCAAGCCGAGGTTTTTCTCCCTTTCCAAGAAATATTGGAACAACCCTTTCCGGCCATCCCTCCCGGAAAAGGAATTTTTCCTTTACAACCGTTCGGTTGAAAATGAACTGGCGCTCTACCGCGAGGAGAACATCCCGCTGGAGACCGAACTGGAAAAACTCTCCCAACAATACCAAAAGCTCAGCGGGTCCCTGACGGTGTCCTATGACGGCAAGGAACAAACGTTGCAGCAGATGGCCCGCTACCAGGAGTCCACCGATCGCCAGAAGCGGGAAGAGACTTGGCGCCTGGTTTCCCAGAGGCGGCTGATGGAAAAAAACGGCTTTGAGGACACCTTCGGCAAGATGCTTCAAATCCGCGTCAAGACCGCGGAAAACGCGGGCTTCGACAACTACCGCGATTACAGCTTCCGCCGTAAGGAACGGTTCGACTACGGTCCCAAGGATTGCGAGGCCTTCCATGAGAGCGCGGAAAAGGCCATCCGGCCCCTGGTGGTGAAAATCCAGGAAAGGCGCGCGCAGAAAATGGGCCTGGAAGCCCTGAAACCCTGGGACCTTTCGGTGGACCCGGACGGCCTGCCTCCCTTGAAGCCCTTTGGCTCCATCGAGGAGCTCGCCGGCGGCTGCGAAAGGATCCTCTCGAAAATCGACCCCGAATTCGGCCGGAACTTCCGGCAGATGGAAGAACTGGGCCTCTTGGACCTGGATTCGCGCAAGGGGAAGGCGCCCGGCGGCTACCAAACCGAGCTCAACGACGCCCGCGTCCCCTTCATTTTCGCCAATGCGGTGGGGATGGACCACGACTTGCGCACCCTGCTGCACGAGGGCGGCCACGCCATGCACAGCTTCGCCTCCCGGACCATCGCTTTTTCCGCCTACCGACAAGCCCCCATGGAGTTCTGCGAGGTGGCCTCCATGGGCATGGAATTGATGGCCGACCCCTACCTCGGCGAATTTTATGCCGACCCGAAAGAGACCGCCAGGTCGGTCTCAAGGCACCTGGAGGACGTGATCACCCTCCTCCCCTGGATCGCCACCATCGACGCTTTCCAGCACTGGATTTACACCCACCCCGGCCACAGCCGGCGGGAACGGTCGGATTACTGGGTGGAGTTGCGCAAGCGGTTCGGGGGAATCGAGGATTGGAGCGGCCTGGAGGAAATCCGGGCCTCCCTCTGGCACCGGCAACTGCATATTTTCGAGTATCCCTTTTATTACATCGAATACGCCATCGCCCAATTGGGCGCGCTGCAGGTGTGGCGGAATTTCCGCAAGGACAAGGCCGAGGGCGTGCGCCTCTACAAGCAGGGGCTTTCGGTGGGAGGCAGCCGGACCCTGCCCCAAATCTTCGAGACCGCCGGCATCCAGTTTGATTTCAGCTTGGGGATGATCGAACCGTTGATGGAGGATGTGGGGAGGGAACTAGGAAACCTGCAAGCTATCTAACCCGTCGCGGTTGAAATGGGCATCATAAAGAGCTACACTTTGTCTACATTTTGACTACGGGAGACTTTTATGAAATTTGTGGCCCTTCGGGAGTTCCGTAACCACCCGCAAACCGTGCTCCAGAAACTCAAGACGGAAAAGGAAATCATCCTCACTTCGCACGGCAAACCGGTGGCGCGCATCGGCGACCTGGCCGAGGAAACCTTTGAGGAGGATTTATATCGCCACCGCAAAAAAGCAAACGCGCCGGCGGCCGCCGAACGGGTGGTTGCCTATACGGCGGACGATCCTGAAATACTCCAGGCCTGGGTTCATGAAGCGGAACGCCGCCGTCAAGAATACATTGACGGCAAGGTTAAACTTATTTCCGCCCCCCGGCTTTTTGCCAACCTACGCCGAAAATTCAAATGATTCGTTTCCACAAGGAGGCCTCCCGTGAAATGGAGGCTTCCATCTATTTTTATGAATCCCAAAAGGCAGGCCTTGGCCTACGGTTTCTCATGGCGGTTGAGGCGGCGTCGGAAAACATCAAAACGCATCCCGGCACGGGAACTCCTTTGAAGTCGCCGGGGATTTCCATGAGGCGGTATTTGGTGAAGGATTTTCCTGTCGTAAAGGAAAGAGGAGCGGGATATGAGAACGAGAACCGTGGTCCTTTCAGCTTTAGGGTTCCTTGCGAGAGCGGCCCTGGCCCAAGGCGCCACTCCCCCAACCTCCTCCGTCCCCCTGGCCTTGCCCCAACCGGCCCATATCGTCTTGGTCATGGAGGAAAACCGCAGCTTCGAGGATATCCTGGGCCCCCAAGGCCCGAAGTCCCAACCCTACCTGAACCGCCTGGCCGGGGAAGGCGCCGACATGGTGGAATCCTTCGCCGTGGGCCACGACAGCGAGCTCAACTACATGGCCCTCTTCTGCGGCGACCCCTATTCCCAATTCCACACGGGCCATGACCAATGCCCGGTGGATGTGGGCGGCGAGCCCAACATGGCCGTTTCCCTGCTGGCGGCGGGTTACGGTTTCGCGGGCTATTCGGAAGGGCTCCCCTCGATGGGCGCCACGGTCTGCCGAGCTGGCCGCTACGCCCGCAAGCACTGCCCCTGGGTCAATTTCCAGGAGGGCGGCAACTTGCCGGTCACCTGCAACCTGCCCTTCACCCAATTCCCGCGGGACTTCAACCGCCTGCCCACGGTGGCCTGGGTCATCCCCAACCTGGACCACGACATGCACGACGGCTCGCCCCAACAAGCCGACGCCTGGCTGAAGGCGAACCTTTCAGCCTACGCCGATTGGTGCGCCGATGTGGCCCACCAAAGCCTCCTTATCATCCAATGGGACGAGGACGACAAGAAGTCGGCGGCCAACCAGATCCCCACGATTTTTTACGGCGCCATGGTGCGCCCCGGGAAATACGATGAGACCATCACCCACTACAGCGTCCTTCGGACGATCCTGGATATGTACCATATTCCCGCCATCGGGGGGGCGGCGCAGGCGGCGCCCATCACCGATATCTTCGTCCAGGGTCCGGAGCGGGTTCCCGGCCCCTAGAGTTTATAGGATAATTCCATGGTCCCCGGCGCCACCGAGACCGAAACGTCCTTGGGAGTGTAGGTCACGGCGTTTCCGATGAGGATCCCGAAGGTGGCCCCCGCGAAGACGTCGGAAAGGTAGTGGTAGTAGCCTTCCACGCGCGCCAGGCCGTCCACGGAGGCCAGGACGTAAGCGGCGGCACCGGCCTCCCACCCCCAATACTTGGTGACGACGGGGGCGAAGCAGAAAGCCGTGATGGAATGGCCCGAGGGGAAGGAGTAGGTGTTCCCGCCGCTGGGCCGCTTCCTTTGGACGGTGAACTTGAAGCCCGCGGCCACGACGCCGTCATAGGCGAGGGCCTCCATGACGTCCCGCCCGAATTCCTCAAGCCTCAAATCATCCGTCAGGGCCCCCAGGCCCCAACCGCCCAATCCCAGGCCCCCCTCGATCCAGCCTTCCCCGTAGAAATCCCCGAAATTGAAAAGGGCCTGGGCGTTCCAACCTTGGAGTTCGGCCGCCAGTTTGTTTTGGCCGTCCAGGAGGGTCCAATCCAAGGTGGTGGCAAGGCCGCCCACTGCGAAAGGAACGATATTTTCGTCGATGAAAAAATGAGGAAGGTCGTCCACCAGCTTGGTGGGGAAGTGGAGCAGGGAAACGTCGGAATCAGGGGATTGCCAGCTTTCCTGGGCGCAGGCGCCGGAAGCCGCTAAGAAAAGCAAGAATAATCGAACCGGCTTCATAAATATAAAATCCAACTTCTTTCTTCGCGACTTCGTGGCTTCGTGTTGGATTTTGGTTTTGCGGTTTTCAGCAAACTTGGTCGTTTTTGGAAGAGGGACCGGGCCTGAATTTCTTATAGGTCCAGACGCCCGCCGCGATGCCGATCACCGTGGCGAAGGCCACCAACTTGCCCTCGCCGATCTGGGCCAGGGAGGTGCCGGGACAGGTGCCGGCCAAGGCCCATCCGGCGCCGAAAAGCAAGGCGCCCGCCAGTCGGTTGGGGTCCCATTTCAGGGGTTCCAGCTCCGCCGGCCGGTTGGACAAGGCGCGGTTCCCGCGCCGACGCAGGAGGAACAACCCGAAGGACGTCACCGCCACCGCCACTAGGATGACCCCGTAAAGCTGGAACTCCCGCAATCGGAACATGGCCACGATGCTGTCGTAATCCGTGGCGCGGGACTTGGAGAGGAAATAGCCGAAGAGAATTCCAAAGAGGATGTAGGGAAAGGCGCCTTCAGCGGCTTTTGTCGCGGAAGGTTTGCGGCCGGTGGAGGGAGAGGCTTTGGAACGGGATTTGCGGGTGGGCATTAGAACACCGCCTTATAAAGGATGTTGGTCACCAGGATTCCCGCGACCAGGAAGGCCAAGGTGGCCAGGATGGACATCTTACTGCCCAGCGAAACCCCCAGGATGGTATTGCCGCTGGTGCATCCGCCCGCCCAGCGGGCGCCGAACCCCACCAGGAACCCGCCCACCAAGAGCCAGAGGAGCTTGAAAAAAAGGCTCCCGAAGGTAATGCCGTCCAGCTGGCCGTAAAGCCAGGTCCAGCTCCAATGGCCGACGTTGGCCAAAAGCCCGCCCAGGGGCAGCCCCAGGATAAACCACAACTTCCAATGGGAGGAGGAGGCGTTAAAGGCCGAGTCCTTGGTGACAAGGGAGCAGGCGTCCTCGAAGCCGCCGGTCACGCCCAGGCGCTTTCCCATGAACCAGGCCAGCCCCACGGCCGTCAGTCCAAGGCCCAGTCCCGCTGCCCACCAGGCCCAGGTTTGGGAGAAGAGCAGATCCCGTAGATGCGTCAGGAACATTTGGAAGTTAAAGGGGTGTTCCGATGGATGCACTTGTATCCTCCTTCAAGAGAGTGGGCTCATTGTACCCTGATTTCAAAAACGGAAGTCGCCGAATTTGCGGCCCGTGACGCGTTCGTAGGCTTCCACGTATTTTTCACGGGTTTTTACAACGATTTCTTCGGGCAAGACCGGGCCCGGGGGCGTCTTGTTCCAATCCTTCAGGGTTTCCAGGTAGTCCCTCACGAACTGCTTGTCGAAACTCTTTTGGGAAACCCCTTCCTTATATTCGGCCTTGGGCCAGAAGCGGGAGGAATCGGGCGTCATCACCTCGTCGATCAGGATCAACCGGCCGTCGAGCAGGCCGAACTCGAATTTGGTGTCGGCGATCAGGATACCCTTGGCGTCCGCCACATCCCGGCCCTTCTTGTAGATGGCCAGGCTCGCGTCCATGACCTTCCGGGCTAGAACGTCGTCCTTGAGGATTTTCTTCATTTCCTCGAAGGAAATATTGACGTCGTGGCCCTGATCGGCCTTGGTGGAGGGCGTGAAGATGGGCTCCGGGATGCGGGAGGATTCCACCAGTCCCTTGGGCAGCTCGATGCCGCAGACCTTTCCGGTCTTCCGGTATTCCTTCAGGCCCGACCCGGTCAAGTAGCCCCGCACGATGCACTCGGCGGGAAGGGGCTTGGCTTTTTTGACGATCATGGAGCGGTTCAAGAGTTGGTCCTTGGCCTTCTGGAAGGCTTCGGGAAGGGCTGAAATGTCCGTGGAAAGGACGTGGTTAGGGATGATGCCTTGGACCTGCTTGAACCAATAAAGGGAGATTTGGTTCAACACCACGCCCTTGTCCGGGATGCCGTTGGGCATGATGACGTCAAAGGCCGAGATGCGGTCGGTGACCACGATCAGCAGCTTGTCGCCCAGGTCATAGATGTCGCGCACCTTGCCCCTCTTGGGATCGGGAGCGCCGGGAATGTTGGTTTGCAACACAACTGTCGATGGAGAAACGGTCATCGTTTTAACTCCTAATTTAAAAAATTTCGGAACTATACACTTAACAAACCCAGGTTTATCCCCCCTTTTTCAAAGGGATTTATATACTTGAGTCCCTTGTTGTCATTGCGAGGAATGAGCCCCGAATAGGGGCTCGTTGATGACGAAGCAACCTCAGTTTAAATACATTGTTCCAGTGAATCCACCATCCAAGGCTAAAACCGCCCACGAACTGAGGTTGCTTCGCCTCAAAATTCGAGGCTCGCAATGACGACTGAACATAACCGTTATTAAACAATCAATTTCTTTTTAAACCGAGGGATTTAAG
>JASHNQ010000069.1 GCA_030041545.1 candidate division FCPU426 bacterium
GCCCTCGGTCAGGAGGTTTTCCGCCTGGGAGTTCTGCAGGGCGTCATCCGAATTGGCGGCTTGTACCAGCACGTCGGCCCCCAGTTCCTTGGCGTGGGCCACGAAGAGGTCCCGGTCGTGTTGCCAGCGCTCTTCCTTGAGGGTGTCGAGGGAAAGGCCGATCTTGATTTTGTTGCCGCCGCCGTTCTTGGCGCACCCGGCCAACAACGACACCGATAAGGCAAAAACCGCCAGGGTCTTCAAGCGCATGATTTCCTCCCGGAAAAAGTTCAACGCCGGTTGATTATAAGGTTCCTTAAGAATTGACTAAAGCCTGAATTTTTGTAATCTGGTAGGGCCTTCCATTCCGGATTCCCTGGAAACCGCATGCCCGAACTGGACCAATACCTCCAAGCCTGCGTTGAATGCAGGGGCTCCGACCTGCACGTGGCCTCCGATTCGCCCATTTACGTCCGGCAACTGGGGCGGTTGACGCCCATCACGCCCGAACCCCTTTCGGCCGCCCACTGCGAGAACATGATTTTCGAGGCCTTGGACCCCTCCACCGCCGAGAGGCTTAAAACCGAGTGGGAGGTGGACACCTCCTACACCATGCCCAACGGCGAACGGTTCCGCGTCAACGCCTACCGCCAGAGGAAAGGCTGGGACGCGGTCTTCCGCCATTTCAGCTCCCGCGTCCCCTCCATCGACGAACTGGGCCTACCGTCCATCCTCAAGAAGTTCTCCGACGCCAACCAAGGCCTCATCCTCATTACCGGTCCCGGCCGGTCGGGCAAGTCCACCACTTGCGCGGCCCTGGTGGACCACATGAACTCCGAAAGCGATGAGCATATCATCACCATCGAGGACCCCATCGAGTACATCCACCAGCGGAAGAAATCCCTGGTCAACCAAAGGAGCGTGGGCCCCCACACGGTCAGCTTTTCCGCGGCATTGCGGAGCGCCTTGCGCGAGGACCCGGACATCATCATGGTGGGGGAGATGCGCGATTACGAGACCATGAGCCTGGCCCTCACCGCGGCCGAGACCGGCCACCTGGTCATCGGCACCCTGCACACGGGCTCGGCCGCCGCAACGGTCTCGCGGGTGGTCAACCTCTTCCCCGCCGCCGAGCAGGCCCAGGCCATCGCCAGCCTCTCCGAGAGCCTGGTGGGCATCGTCTCCCAGCGCCTGCTTTTGAACGCCGAGGGGATGGCCATGGTGCCTGCCTTTGAGATTTTGGTGAATTCGCTCGCCATGGCCAACACCATCCGCAGCGAGGAGTACCACAAGATCCCCTCCATGATCGCCACTGGCGGCTCGGTGGGCATGCAGACCATGGAGGCTTCCATCAAAGCGTTGGTGGGCGCCAAGAAGATCACCCAAGCCCAGGCCGACGAAATCCTGGCTGAGGAAGCTTAGGGGCTCTAACAAAACCTATTGAACCACCAAGGCCACCAAGTTCACCAAGAAAGGCAAAAAAGACTGATTTCTTTGGGTCTCGGACAAACAAGCCTTTCGTTGTTCTTGGTGCGCTTGGTGACCTTGGTGGTTCAAATTGCCTTTACTTTTTATTTTTAGGAGATTGAATGGCGACCATTGACGAGCTTTTCCACAAAATGGTGGAGCGCAAGGCCTCCGACCTGCACCTGACCATCGGCAATCCTCCCTTGATCCGCGCCAAGGGCGACTTGGTGCCCCTGGAGGACTGGGTGATGACCGAGCAGGTCATGCACGTTCTCCTGTATGAGACCATGACTCCCGAGCAATGGGAGCTTTGCTGGCAGCGGCACGATTACGATTACGCTTATGAGGTACCCGGCATCGCCCGCTTCCGTTCCAACGTGTTCTTCAACCAGCAGGGCATCGCGGCCGTTTTCCGCACCATCCCGACCAAGATCCTGACCCTGGACGACTTGGGCATGCCGCCGGTCTTAAGGGACATGTGCAAGGTGAAGAGGGGCCTTATCCTGGTCACGGGACCCACGGGCAGCGGCAAGTCCACGACGCTGGCCGCCATGATCGACGACATCAACAACGTCCGCGAGGCCAACATCCTCACCATCGAGGACCCTATCGAGTTCGTGCATCCGGTGAAGAAGTGCAAGATCACCCAGCGCGAGGTGCACCGGGACACCCATTCCTTCAAGGCGGCCTTGCGCTCCTCCATGCGCCAGGACCCGGACATCATCCTGGTGGGCGAAATGCGCGATTACGAGACCATTTCCCTGGCCATCGCGGCCGCCGAAATGGGCATCCTGGTCTTCGGGACGTTGCACACCAACTCGGCGGCCAAAACCATCGACCGCATCATCAACGTCTTCCCCGCCGACGAGCGGGAAAAGGCGCGCGGGGCCCTGGCCGCCTCCACCAAGGGAATCGTGGCCCAGCAGTTGTGCCCGACCAAGGACGGCAAGGGCCGCTGCGCGGCGGTCGAGGTTTTATGCTACGAGAAAAGCCTGCCCAACCTGATCCGGACCGGAAAGGTCTCGGGGTTGAATTCCCTGATCGAGTTGAACGGCAAAATCGGAATGCAGACCATGGACCAGTGCCTGATGAAGTTTTTCGAGGCGGGCAAGATCACGGCGGAGCAGGCTTATTTGAAGGCCAACGAGAAGAAGAAGTTCCAGCCACTCATGGAGAAGGAACTGGCTGAAGCCAAAGCCGAGGCCCAAAGGGCGGCGGTTTCTTAACCGAATATGTTAAATAATTAAGATAACGCGCATACACGGGATGTATCTTCGGTCCTGAAACTCCGGCGATTTGGATTTTATCCACCTGAATAAGATTCAGACCTGTCGCTAATTTGTTGTCGATCATGCTAATGGTCGCGCCGGAATCTATCAAAGCAAGTGTTGATTGGGCTTTTAAATCTTCGGGTTTTGCCGGTAATTCATAAGCTGTTACAGCCACTTGAAGCGTAGGTCCAAAATCAAAAAGCATCTGGCGATTAGGAAGGCCGTTTGGCAAACGGAAACTCGCTTCAGCGAGCATGTATTTGCCTGAAAGCAACCGAGGCTGGCAGGGTTTGTGCTGGAAAATCCCTTACTTCACGGATCAAATAGGGGCCCCTACCAAAAAGTTTAATGGCTTCTTTCGCGGCAGCATCGAAAGTATCAAAAGCGTTTACAAATTTTTCATCTTTGAAAATAACGAATTTGCCGAAATGAGTTTTCATCAAATCGGATTTTTGTTTCTCAAAAGCCTGAATTTCCTTATCAAGAGCGTCCATTTATTAGCCTCAAACTTCAAGAATGAATTGAAGTATGTCTTAACTTCAAGGCAATTGCAATAAAAGCCATAAACAAGAGCTGATCTTAAGCCCCTAAATTAAAAAGGCAGACCTTAAAGGCCTGCCTTTTGTTATTAAACTTCTTAGGTTCCCATCTCCCAGCTGGATAAGTAGTGCTCCTGCTCGGCCGTCAGGCCGTCGATGGAGACGCCGATGGCCTTCAGCTTCAACCGGGCAATCTCATTGTCGATTTCGGTCGGCACCGAATAGACCTTCTTGCGAAGGCTCCGGTGGTTTTGGGTCACGTACTCAGCGGCCAGGGCCTGGTTGGCGAAGCTCATGTCCATGACCGAAGCCGGATGGCCCTCGGCGGCGGCCAGGTTGATCAGGCGGCCTTCGCCCAATACGAAGACCTTGCGGCCGTTCCTCAGGGTATATTCCTGCACGAAATCCCGGATGGTTCGGATCTTCTTGGAAAGGGCCTTTAACCCTTCCAGGTCCAGTTCCACGTTGAAATGGCCGGAGTTGGCCACCACGGCGCCGTCCTTCATCTTGGCGAAATGCTCCTTGCGGATGACGTGGATGTCGCCCGTCAAAGTCACGAAAACGTCGCCCAAGGACGCGGCCTTGGCGATGGGCATCACCTCGAAGCCGTCCATGACGGCCTCGAGCGCCTTCATGGGGTCCACCTCCGTCACGATGACCCGGGCGCCCAGGCCCTTGGCGCGCATGGCCACCCCGCGGCCGCACCAGCCGTAGCCCGGCACCACCACCGTGGAACCCGCGATCAAAAGGTTGGTGGCGCGGATGATGCCGTCCATGGTGGACTGGCCCGTGCCGTAACGGTTGTCGAAGAGGTGCTTGGTCTTGGCGTCGTTGACCGCCACCACCGGGAACTTGAGCACGCCGTCCTTTTCCATGGCCCTTAGGCGGATGACACCGGTCGTGGTTTCCTCGGTGGAGCCGATGATCTCGGAAGACTGGGAGGCCCGGGCGGAGTGCAGTTCGGATACCAGGTCCGCGCCGTCGTCCATGGTGATGTTGGGATGGGCATCCAGGGCCGAGTTCAGGTGCTTGTAATAGGTCTTGCGGTCCTCGCCCTTGATGGAAAAGGCCGGGATGCCGTAAACCTTGACCAAGGCCGCGGCCACGTCGTCCTGGGTGGAAAGGGGGTTGGACGCGCAGGCGGTAACGTCCGCGCCGCCCGCCTTCAGGGCGATGAGGAGGTTGGCGGTCTCGGTGGTGATGTGCAGGCAGGCGGCCATGCGGATGCCCTTGAGGGGCTTCTCCTTTTGGAAACGGGTTTTGATCAGGCGCAGCACGGGCATGCTGCGCTCGGCCCATTCGATGCGGTCCTTGCCCTTGGCCGACAGTTTCAAATCCTTCACGTGGTATTTCATTGGGGCTTCCTCTCCATGTCTGATTTTCTTTTTGAAACGATACTTTGAGGGGGTAAACCGTTTTCGTCGGCTGTTAGGTGTCAGGTATTAGGTTTTAGCTAACGCCTGACACCTGCTGATGTTCACATTGTAGGGTGACACCAACCGCTATATCTGGAAAAGCGTTTGGTGTCACTCAATAATGCAAACATCAGTAGTACCTGCACTTGATTTTAGCGGCTTTACGGAGGGCGGCGGCGCGGTCGGTCTTCTCCCAGGTGAAGTCCTTGTCGTGCCGGCCGAAATGTCCGTAGGCGGCCGTCTTCTGGTAGATGGGGCGGCGCAGGTCCAGGGCCTTCATAATGCCCCGGGGCGTCAGGTCGAATGCCTTGCGCACCAGCTGGGTGATCTGCTCCTCGGGCAGGCGGCCCGTGCCGAAGGTGTTCACCAGCACGCTGGTGGGCTCGGCCACGCCGATGGCGTAGGAAATCTGCACTTCGCATTGGTCGGCCAGGCCGGCGGCCACGATGTTCTTGGCCACCCAGCGCGCCGCGTAGGCCGCCGAGCGGTCCACCTTGGAGGGGTCCTTGCCGGAGAAGGCCCCGCCGCCGTGGCGGCCGTAGCCGCCGTAGGTGTCCACGATAATCTTGCGGCCGGTCAAACCCGTGTCGCCCAAGGGCCCTCCAATTTCGAAGCGGCCCGTGGGGTTCACGAAGATCTTGGTCTTGGAGTCAATCATGTGGGTGGGGATGACGGGCTTGATGACGTGGCGGATCACGTCGGCCCGCAGCTTGGATTGGTTCACCGGCGCGTGTTGGGTGGAAACCACGACCGCGTCCACCCGGACCGGTTTCCCGCCGATGTATTCCACCGAGACTTGGCTTTTTCCGTCGGGCCGCAGGTAAGCGATCTTGCCGGACTTACGCACTTGGGCCAGCTTCTCCACCAGCCGGTGGGCCAGCATGATGGGAAGGGGCATCAGTTCGGGGGTTTCCCGGCAGGCGAAGCCGAACATCATGCCCTGGTCGCCCGCGCCGCCCGTGTCCACGCCCATGGCGATGTCGGGGGATTGGCGGTTGATGGCGACGGAAACGCCGGCCGTGTCCGCGTCCAGGCCGGCCTTGGCGTCGGTATACCCGATCTTGCGGATGGCGTCGCGCACCACCTGGCTCCAATTGACCTGGGCCTTGGTGGTGATTTCCCCCGCCACCACCACCCAGTTGCAGGTCAGGAGCGTTTCGCAGGCCACGCGGCTCAAGGGATCCTGTTTCAGGCAGGCGTCCAGGATCCCGTCGGAAATCTGGTCGGCCACCTTGTCCGGGTGGCCCTCGGTGACGGATTCCGAGGTGAAGAAAAATTTCTCCCGGCCCAGCGGGGAAAGCGCGGCGGTCTTCATTCCAAATCTCCTTGTTAAAAAATTTCGGGTTCCGAGTTTTAAGTTTTGAGTTGTGGAAATGTTTTTGTCCCACAACTCATTAAACTTTGAACTCACAAAATGAAAGCCCTCGTCCCGAACCGGAACAAGGGCTGTCTTTAAGGTGGTATGATTTTAAATCACTTTCGTTTTTCGCAAAGTGAAAAACTTCCCTAAACTAAAAACTTAAAACTTCGAACTCATCACTATTCTTATTTGAGCCCGGTGGTCGCGATTCCCTGGATGAAGTACCGCTGGCCGACCAGGAAAATGACCGCGATGGGGATGGAGATCAACAGGGACGCCGCCATCAGCAGGTGGTAGTCCTGCCCGTAAAGGGACACGAAGTTCTTGAGCCCCAAGGCCAGGGTCTTTTTGCTGTTCGTATCCAGGTAGATGAGGGGGTTCAAGTAATCGTTCCAGTTGTAGACGAAGGAGAATACCGCCACGGTGGCCAGGGCGGGCTTGCAGAGGGGCAGCAGGATGCGCCAATAAACCCCGAAGTTGGAACAGCCGTCGATCTTGGCCGCCTCATCCATCTCATAGGGGATGCTCATGAAAAATTGCCGCATGAGGAAAATGTTGTAGGCTCCACCGCCCAGGAATGCCGGCACGATCAGGGGATAAAAGGTGTCGTACCACCCGATGCTCTTAAAGAGGATAAAGGTGGGGATCATGGTGACCTGGGGGGGCACCATCATGGTGGCCAGGCAGAGGATGAACAGGGGGCCCCGGAGCGGAAACCGCAGGCGGGCGAAAGCGAAAGCCACCACGGAGGAGGAAAGGGTGGTGCCCAAGCAACTCAAGACCGCGATGGTGAGGGTGTTGAGGGTATAGGTGGTGAAAGTGACGCCATGGAAGGGGATTCCCAGGAAACTCCAGTCCTCGGTGGAGTACATGCCGGAAACGTTCCAGGCCGTCGGGTAGTTTTCCCAATGCAGGGGGCTGGGAATCCAAACCGGTGGCATCGCGAAAACGTCCGTGCGGGTCTTGAAGGAAGTGGACAACATCCACGCGATCGGCAACATCATGATCGCGGACCCCACGATAAGCAGCGCCGTCACCACGATGCGGGTGATTTTTTCATTGCGGCGCTTGCTGGCCCAGAACCCCGCCGGCGCGGCCGTGGGGGAAGGAATGGTTGTCGATCCGCTCATTTATCGATTCATCCTTAATTTAATTTGATTTAAACTTCCGCTAGCCTTTAAACCCAGTACGCCACTCAAAAAGTTTTGAGTTTAAGTTGATGAAACTTTTGGATTCATTGTGAATCCAAAAATAACCATAACTCAAAACTAAGAACTCAGAACTCGAAACTTTACTTTCTAAGTTCCCCTTCGTAATAAACCCACTTGGAATACTTAAACTGGAGCCAAGTGGCCAGCAAAATAGCGATGAACAATATCCAGGACAGGGCCGAGGCGTAGCCCATTTGGTAGTATTTGAACGCCTTCTGGTAGATATAAAGCACCATCACCAAAGTGGAATCAGCGGGCCCGCCGAGACCGTCGGTCATGACGTCCACTTGGGTGAAGATTTGGAAGGAAGCGACGATGGAAATGATCAGCTGGAAAAAAATGACCGGCGAAAGGCCCGGCAAGGTCACGGTCCAAAACTGCTGCCAGCGGTTGGCGCCGTCGATTTCCGCGGCCTCGTAAAGCGTGGAGGGAATACCCTGCAAGCCCGCCAGGTAGATGATCATGCCCCCGCCCACGCCCCACAGGCTCATGATGACCAGGGCCGGCTTGCTCCAGGTTTCGCTGGCCAGCCACTTGGGGCAATCGGCGATGGGGATGCCGGTCAAAAGCGATAGCATATAGTTCAAAAGCCCTGAATCGGCGTTGAAGATCCATTTCCACAGGACCGCCACGGCCACGCCCGCGCCCACCACCGAGGGGAGGTAAAAGAGCGTCCGATAGATGCCGATGCCCTTGACCCGCTGGTTCATCAGCAAGGCCACCACGATGGAAAGCACCATGCCGATGGGGACCGAAAGGAATGTGAAGTAGGCCGTGTTGAAAAGGGCCTTCCAAAACCGGGGGTCGTTGAAAAACATCTCCTTATAGTTGTCCAACCCCACGAACTGGATGGGCGTCAGGATGTCCCACTTGCAGAAGGAAAGGAAAAAAGCGGCCAGGATGGGCCCTCCCATCAGGAAAACCATCCAAACCAGGAAGGGCGACAAAAAGATGAAGGCGCTGATGGCTTCTTTTTGTTCGGCCGATGTCATTTTCAACGAATCCCCCTCAGTGGCAGTTTTGAATTTTAAGTTTTGAGTTCTGGGTTCCGGTAATTTTTTTGAACCTTTGGTTCAAAAAAATTACCAAGACTCAAAATTAAAAATTCAAGATTCATAATTCGATTCTCGAGATTTCTATTGGGTTTGCGGCGCGTTTTGCTCCAACACCGGCTTCAGGTGTTCCATGGCTTCCGTGGCGCTTTCGCTTCCGTTCCACACCTTTTCCAGTTCCGGGCCGATCAAGCTCAGGTTGACTTCCGACCAGTTCTTGCACAGGGGCGGGTATTTCACGTACTTCACCGCGTCCAACAGCATTTTTTTATTACGCGGGTCCTGGTTGTCCAGGAAGGTCGTCTCGGCTTCCTTCATGAGGGCGGGTTGGGCCAGGCCCGTTTGCGCCAGCATTTTTTCGCCCTCATCGCCGGAAATATATTTCACCAGTTCCCAAGCCTCTTTTTTATGGGTGGAGGTTTTCAGGATGCCGTAGCCCGAACCGCCGGTTCCGAAGCCCCGGATGCTCCCGGGACCCTTGGGCAGCATCACCACGTCCCATTTGAAGTCCTTGGCCAGCCGGAAAGTCGGCGTCTTCCAAATGCCCGAAAGGAACATGGCCACGGTGCCGTTGGTGAACATGTCGCCCGTGCCCATCCCGCCCATGGCGCTCAAGCTGGAGGGCGGCATCATGAATTTGTATTTGTTGATCAAATCGTCGCGGAACTGTACCCCTTGGAGCGTGTTCGGGTCCGTGGCGAAGGTCCACTTGGTGGGGTGTTTGACGTTGTCCACGTAGCTTCCGCCGAAATCGTAAACCCAGGGTTCCACCATGGGCCAGTCGTCCACGAAGCCCCACCGGGTCACGTTGCCCTTGGCGTCCTTTTTGACCAGCTTTTTGCCCACGGCCACGAAGTCCTCGTAAGTCCAATCGTCGGTGGGATAAGGCAATCCCGCCTCGTCGAAGGCCGCTTTGCTGTAATAAACCACGCAGATAGGGGCGGTATCCCGGGGGATGACGTAGGTCTGGCCGTCCACCGTGAACCGGTCCACGACTTGGGGATAGTAGGCGCTCAAGTCGATGTGATCGGCTTGGATATAAGGGTTCAAGGGCTCCAAGGCGCCGCGCAGGTAAAAGTCCGCGAAATTGCCCACTTCGGTGAATATGACGTCCGGCGCCAGCCCCCCAGCCACTTCGGTGAGGAGCTTGGTGCTGTATTGGTCGTAGGGTACCCGCTCGAGTTCGACTTGGATATCGGGATGGAGTTTTTGAAAATCGTTGAGGAGGTTGACGAGGATTTGGTTTTCCTCGGGGCTTCCCCAGGAGGAAATCTTGATTTTGGTTCCGCCGCTTTTGGAGCATCCGCTGAGGCTCAACACGGAAAGAAAGGAAAGGCAAACGAGGCCGACCATCACCAACCGAAGATTTTTCATAAAACCTCCAAAGAAAAACCAAAAATGGGTTTCTGTCGTTGGATTAAACGGAAAGGTCGAAAACGGTGTTTAGTATGTCATAGGCCCCCAGGACCGTCAACGGGGAAAACCCCGTCCTCCGGCCGGGGAGATCAAAAGTTTCACCCAAAAAGCGCTTGCCCAAACGCCGGGGCGGAGTATCCCAGCCATCGCCTTTGATAAATGCGATTTTTTTCCGCGTTCTTCGCGGAGCCTGGGATAAAATTGCTCCTCGATTTCCCCTGCCGGGCCGGACGTTTCGGCGCACTTTTTCCAAGGGAGTTCTCCATGAAATACCGCCTGATCAGCGCCGTTGTTTTTTTCGCCGTCATCTCCCTGCTCCGGGCCCAGGACACGCCTCCTACCGCCGCCACGGCCCCACCCAAGCCCCAAGGCCCGGCGCCCCTTTCCCCCATCGACTCCAAGGTTCGGGCCTTGCTGGCCAAGATGACCTTGGAGGAAAAAATCGGCCAGATGATCCAATACAGCCCCTGGAAGTCCTCTGAGGACAAGATCAAGGGTGAGATCGCCCAGGGCAAGGTGGGATCCCTCCTGAACGTTTTCGGCGCGAAAGAGGCCAATGAATACCAAAAAATCGCCGTGGAACAGTCCCGCCTCCACATTCCACTCCTGCTCGGGCTGGACGTCATCCACGGCTATAAGACCATCTTCCCCATCCCCTTGGCCGAGGACTGCGCGTGGAACCCGGACCTGTTGGCGAAATGCGCCCATGTGGCGGCCCAGGAAGCCTCGGCCGCCGGGGTGCGCTGGACCTTCGCGCCCATGGTGGACGTCTCCCGCGAGCCCCGTTGGGGCCGCATTTCGGAAGGATCGGGCGAGGACCCCATCTTGGGCTCCGCCTTGGCCGCGGCCCGCGTCAGGGGTTTCCAGGGCGCTCGCCTGGACGATCCCGGCTCCATCGCGGCCTGCGCCAAGCATTTCGTGGGATATGGGGCCCCAATCGCGGGACGGGAATACAACACCACCGACATGTCGGAAGTGACGCTGCGGGAAATCCACCTGCCTCCCTTCAAGGCCGCGGTGGACGCGGGCGTGGAGACCCTGATGAGCGCCTTCAACGACTTGAACGGGGTGCCCGCCTCGGGCAACCGACATACGCTTCGGGAAATCCTCAAGGGCGAATGGGGGTTCAGGGGCTTCGTGGTTTCGGACTGGGCCTCGGTGCAACAGCTGGTGGCCCAGGGTTACGCGGCGGACGATAAGGACGCGGCCCGCAAGGGGCTCTGGGCGGGCGTGGACATGGACATGCAGTCGCACGTGTACGGGGACTACCTGGCGGAGCTGGCCAAGGAAAAGAAAGTATCCCCGCGCCTCATCGACGATGCGGTGGCGCGGATCCTCAAGGTGAAATACGATCTGGGCCTCTTTGACAACCCCTTTACCGATGAAACCAAGGAAGCCGACCTCACCATGACGCCCGGGGACTTGGACCTAGCCCTCCAGGAAGCCGAACAATCCATCGTGCTTTTGAAAAACGATACGGTGGGGGCGAAACCTATGCCCCTGCTTCCCCTTTCCAAGGACTTGAAAACCATCGCGGTCATCGGAACCCTGGCTGATTCCCAAAAGGACCCGCTGGGAAGCTGGCATTGCCGGGGCGAGGACGTGATGGACAAGGTCAGCACGGTCCTTTCCGGCATCCGTTCGAAAGTCTCAAAAGACGCACAAGTGCTTTATGCCCCGGGCGTGGGCACCACCCTGGACACGGCAACGGACAAGGCCCTGGCCCAAGCCGTGGACACCGCCAAAAAGGCCCAGGTGGCGGTGGTGGTGGCGGGTGAGACCCAGGACATGAGCGGCGAGGCCGCCTCCCGGACTTCCATCGACCTGCCCGGCCGCCAAGAAGAAATGCTCAAGGCCATCCAGTCCGCCGGCGTGCCGGTGGTGCTGGTCCTGATGAACGGCCGCCCGCTGACCATTCCCTGGGAAGCGGAGCATATCCCCGCCATCGTGGAATCCTGGTTCTTGGGCACCCAACACGGCAACGCGGTGGCCGCCGTGCTTTTCGGAGACGTGAACCCTTGCGGCAAGCTGGTGGTCACCTTTCCGCGCAACATGGGCCAGGTGCCCATCTACTACGCCCAGATGAACACGGGCCGACCTGATTTGGGCAAGGAAAAGTGGGAATCCAAGTACATCGACAGTCCCAACACGCCCCAATACCCCTTCGGCTTCGGCTTGAGCTACACCCAGTACGACTACAGCAACTTGACATTGGACTCCAAAACCTTGAAAACGTCCGGCACGCTCAAGGTAACCGCCGATATCAAGAACAACGGCCTGGTGGCGGGCACCGAGATCGTGCAGCTTTACATCCGGGACCGCGTGGCCAGCGTCACCCAGCCCATCCGGAAGCTCATGGACTTCCAACGCGTGGACCTGGCCCCCGGCGAAACCAAGACCGTGGAATTCGCCCTGCCCGCCTCCAAACTGGGTTTTTACACCGAACAAGGGAAATACGTCATCGAACCCGGCCCCTTCGACGTCTGGGTGTCCAAGGACTCGGCGGATTCCACCCTGCAGGGCAGTTTCGAACTGGTTTCAAAATAAAAAACCAAAAGCCAACACGAAGCCACAAAGACGCAAAGAAAATCTCTAAGAGTTGGCCCCAAAGGGACTTTTAAAAGTGGCTCCATCCAAGAAATGGGACGGCCAGCGGGAAACCCTGGACGACCTCTCCGGCGCCGTCCATTACAACGAGTGGATTTACGGGATGCTGCGCCCTTACCTGGGTTCCCGCATCCTGGAAATCGGCTGCGGCACGGGCAACCTGACGGGCTACCTGGCACGGCACGGGCGGGTGATGGCCGTGGACATGCACGGGGGTTACCTGGCCGAGGCCCGGCGGAGGCTGGGGCGCCTCAAGGGGCTTGCCTTCCGCAAGGTGAATTTGGAACGCCCTCTTTCACCCTTGCGGCCCTTCGGCGCCGACACCATCGTTTGCGTGAACGTGCTGGAGCACATTCAGGACGACCACGGCGTGCTAGAACAATGCCGGGGGCTTTTGGGGCCGGGCGGCCGGTTGCTCCTGTTCGTTCCGGCTTTCCAATTCCTATATGGGTCCATGGACAAGAGCTACGGCCACTTCCGGCGTTATTCCCACGCCGAGCTGAAGGAAAAAGTCGCCCGGGCGGGTTTCCGCGTGGAGTATTGCCGCTACCTGAACTTGTTGGGCGTGGCCGGATGGTGGTGGAACGGCAAAATGCTCAAAAAGAAAATTATCCCCAAATCCCAAATGATGCTGTACGACGCAGTGGTCCGCTTTTCGTCCAAAATCGAGCGTTTCCTTCCCAAGCCCATCGGGCTCTCACTCTATTGCGTGGGTTTGAAGGCGGGGAGGCGTTCCTAAAATAGTTGTTTCGGTCCTTCTTCTGCCCCTCTTAACCCGGACGAGCCGGAGCCAAACAGGGTTGCATCCGCTGCTTTCACGGGTGAATCCACTGTAAAAGCGCCCGATCCCTTAGGTCGGGAAATTTTCTGCTTTTTGTATAAAATTTCACGACTAAGGGACTAAAGAGCCTTTTCATTTGCGGTGCGAAGGAGGTTCCGATAAAGTAAACCCGCGTTGACCAGCACGTCATTTCCGGGAGCCGAAGCCGTGGCCGCAAAAAAAAACCGCCTGCTTTCCATCATCGTGCCGGTCTACAACGAGGAAAAAACCCTCCTGCCGCTCATCCAGAAAGTCCAAGCGGTCCGCCTTTTCGGCCTGAAAAAACAAATCCTCGTCGTCAACGATGGTTCCACGGATGGAACGGGCCGGATCCTGAAGCGCCTCCGCGTGCCTGGAGGTTTGGTCTTCCACCACGAAAAAAACAGGGGTAAGGGCGCGGCCATCCGCACGGCCATCCCCCACACCCGGGGCGACATCGTGATCATCCAGGACGCGGACCTGGAGTATGACCCCAACGACTACAAAATCGTCCTGGCCCCCATCCTCCAAGGGTCCGCGGACGTGGTTTACGGCTCCCGGTTCATGGGCGTGCACCGCGCCTTCCTGTTCCTCCACTACCTGGGCAACAAGGCATTGACCCTGCTGACCAACATACTTTACGACACCGTGCTCACCGACATGGAAACCTGTTACAAGGCCTTCAAGGGGGATCTCCTGCGGTCCTTGAAACTGAGGTCCAACCGTTTTGATTTTGAGCCGGAGGTGACCGCCAAGGTCCTCAAACGGGGCTGCAAACTCTTCGAGGTTCCCATTTCCTACCACGGCCGGGGCTTTGAGGAAGGGAAGAAAATCACCTGGCGGGACGGGGTCGTGGCCCTTTTTTGCCTGGTCCGCTACCGGTTCATGGATTAAAAAGGCTTTTGCGGTACGGTCCAAATCCCCTTTTTCAGGGCGAAAATCCCTTTCCGGCATGCTATCTTGATGGCTCTTTTTAGCCCAAAGCTTCAAATCAACCATCGGGGGAACTTATGGCGAAATTAAAAAAACGGAGATCTTCGGCAAAGGAAATAAAGGAAAAAAGAGGGGACAAACCCCGCCGGTCCGGTAAAGTCATCACCGTCATCCTGGCTTTCCTGGCCTTCCTCGTTTTAGCCGAATTGACTTCTATTGTCCTTAACAAGGCCGGTGCCTCAAAACAAATCTTCGTGAAGGAAGTGCTGGAGTTCGACGGTGGCAGCCAGGCCTGCGGGCCTTTCAAACCCTGGGACATCATTAATTTTCCTGACGGGCGCATGGTCCTGAGCGACCAGGGGAACAAACGCCTCTTGATTTTCGACCCCCAAGGCCGTTTCCAGGTGGAAATAGGCCAAAAACAAGCCGGGCCGACGACCCTCAGCGAGTTGTCCTGCCTCACGGCCGGCCCTTCCGGAAGCTTTTATGTCATGGATACGTGGAATACCCTCATCCGGGGTTTTGATTCCAAGGACAAAGCCTTGCCTCAGCTGGATTTAACCGGCAAGGGTTTCTACGGGCCCCGTGGGTTGGCCTGGGACGGGGCCAATTTCTTGGTCGCCGATACCGGCAGCCACCGGCTGGTGAAGGTCTCCCCTTCCGGCGCCATCCTGGCCGCCTGGGGTTCGCACGGTTCGGGCAAAAACGAATTTAACAGCCCATATCAAGTGGTGGTCGGCCAAGGCCGCTATTATGTGGTGGACCGTGACAACGACCGCATCCAGATCCTGGATACGGACGGGCGTTTCCTGCAAGACGTTTCCCTGGGCGCCCCTCCCCAGGCCGAAGCCTGGGACGCGGCGCACCAGATCCTTTACGTGTCTTCCCTGGACGGGAAATTCTTGCGGGCTTATAACCCGGATGGAAAGCAACTGGGCAGCCTTGTCCAGGGCGACTCCCAAAATCCCCAACCCCTTTCGGGGGCGAGCGCCTTGAGCGTCACGCCCCAGGGGGACGTGGTGGTCGTCCAAACGGACAAGGTTTCGGTGTTCCATCCCCTCCCCTCCGCCCCCGGACAGCCGCAATAAATGGTTTTTTACCGGCCCGATTGCCGCCACTTCACGGGCGAGAAGCCCTGCGCGCCCCACAAGGCCGAAGGCGTCGTATGCCGGGACTGTCCCAGTTACGATCCCGTGAAGGAACGCGTTTTGATCGTCAAGTTGGACGCGGCCGGGGACGTGCTGCGTTCCACCTCCATCCTTCCCGCCTTCAAGGCCTCCCAGCCGGGCCTTTCCATCTGGTGGGTGACGGAAGCCTCGTCCAAACCCCTCCTGGAAAAAAATCCCCACATCGACGTCCTGCTCTCCGTGGATCCGGCCTTGCCCGGCCTTTTGGGGGCCGCTTCCTTCGGGCGCGCCTATAATTTCGACATGGGCCGCAAGGCCGCCGCCATCTTGGCCCTGGCCGACAGCCCGTTGAAGAAAGGTTTCGGGCTTTCCAAGGAAGGTTCGGTCGTTCCCCTGGGCCCGGAGGCCGAGGAATGGTTTGAAATGGGCATCTTCGACACGGCCAAACGGGCCAACCAAAAGACCTACCAGGAGCACCTGTTCCACATCGCGGGATTCCAGTACAAGGGCGAAGCGCCCCAACTGGTCCTGACCCCGAAAGAAAAGGAATGGGCTTCGCAGGGCTTCGCCAAAAAAAACCGCCTGTCGCGCCTTAAAAAAATCGTCGGCTTCAACATCGGTTCGGGCGGCCGCTGGCCCATGAAGCGCTGGCGCCTGGAAGGCTTCGAGTGGCTGGCCCGACGGCTTAAAAAAAAACATCCCGGGATCGGCATCCTTCTTTATGGCGGTCCCGAGGAAAGGGAACTCATGCCGGCGCTGGCCAAAAAACTCAAGGGCCTTTGCCTGCCCACGGGCACGGAAAACACCCTGCGCCAGTTCGCCGCCCTGGTAGGCCTTTGCGACGTCATGGTGACCGGCGACACCCTGGCCCTGCACGTGGCCGTGGCCCTGGGAAAGCGCTTGGTGGCTTACTTTGGGCCCACTTCCGACGCCGAGATCGACCTATATGGGCGGGGCGAGAAGGTGCTTCCGATCCTTCCCTGCCAGGATTACTACAAGGGCGAGTGTAGCCAGAAGGTTTCCTGCATGGACAACCTGGAGGAAAAGGACATGCTGGCCGCGGTGGAAAGGCAACTTCAAAAAGTCTAATTTTAAATTCTGAATTTTGAATTTTAAATTATGGAAAGCGATACTTTTCTGATGAAACCGCTAAAAACCATTGTGATGGTTCCCACCTATAACGAGCGGGCCAACATCACCGAGCTCGTGAAACTTCTCCACAAAAGCGTTCCTCAAGCCCATGTCTTGGTGGTGGATGATTCATCCCCGGACGGGACTTTCCAGGAAGTCCGAAAGCTGGCGAAAAAGGGTAAAAATCTCCATCTCTTGCTGCGGGACCGCTCCGTCAAGGGGCGTGGGTGGGCGGGACGGGACGGCTTCGTGAAGGCGCTCCGGATGGGCGCCGGCGCCGTGGTGGAAATGGACGCCGACCTCTCCCATCAGCCCCGTTTCATCCCTTCCCTGCTGGCGCCGCTGGCCGCCGGGAAAGCGGACGTGGTGATCGGCAGCCGCTATATCCCCGGCGGAAAGGATATGGACAGGCCCCTTCACCGCCAATGGACCAGTAATTTCGCGCGTTATTATTTGAAGTTCGTCCTGGGCCTCAAGGTCAAGGATCCGACATCGGGTTTCCGGGCTTTTTCAAGGCGAGCTTTGGAAAAGATCAAGGTGGGGACGCTCACGGCCCGGGACCCCTTTACGGTCTCGGAAATTCTTTACCGCTGCTACCGGGCTCACATGAGGGTGATGGAAGTTCCAATCGAGTTCATCGACCGGACCCGCGGGGAATCCAAGCTGGGGCTAACGACCCTTTTAAAATACCTGGGCCGCGCCTTGTGGCTTAGGTTGGGTCCAAACCCTTTGGCCTAACTTCACCTTTTTAAAAGAGCGACCTTGCCCAAAACCATCGTTGTCCTGCCTGTTTATAACGAAGAAAAATCCTTGCCGGATATCCTTCCACGCGTGGCCCGGCAGGTGGATTTCCTGGTCTGCGTCAACGATTGTTCCCGGGATAGGAGCCTGGCCATCCTGCGTGCCTTCGCGCGGAAGCGGGAACACACCTACATCCTCGACCTCCCCGCCAATAGCGGAATGGCGGGGGCCTTGAAGCAAGGCTTCCTTTTCGTCCTGTACCTGGGAAAAAAGGGGCGGGTGGGCCCGGAGGATATCGTCGTCACCATTGACGCCGACGGGCAGCACAGGCCGGAGTACATCCCCGCGCTGGTCCGCCACATGGCCCGCCGGAAAGCCGACGTCGTCCTTACCCGGAGGGATTTTTCCGTCTATCCCCGCTACAAAATATGGGGAAACCGGTTCTTGACATGGACCAACTCCGTGCTTTCCGGGCAAAAATACAGGGATGTGGAGTCGGGCTTGAGATTGTTAAAAGTCAAGACCCTGAAGCCCATCTTGAGGTATTACCAGGGAGTGAAGTATTCCTGCGCCCAGGAAATCGCCCTGATCTCGGCGAGGTCGGGATTCAAAATCGACAACGACTTCGAGGTGGAAGTGCCCCTTTACCGGGCGGGAACGACCATTTGGGACGGCTTTATCGTCTTGGCCCTCAGCCTTCTCGTTTTCTTCCGCTGGGTTTTCCGGAAAAGTTCCCCTCCCTCATCGGGCCTGGCCTTGATGCGTCGTTCCTTGGAGCAATCCCGGGCCCTTTGGGCCGTCTCCCGCAAAAAAATCAATGCCCCCAAAATTCGTTAGCAGGCTGCTGAAAAAGTAAAAAAGAGCTACAAAGCAGCCTGCCTACCCCCAAAATTCCGCAGGAATCGTGGGGTTTCCGCAAATGTCGTCAGCTGAAAAAGTCCGTTTTAGGGACTTTCAGCAACCTGTTAATGTTTTTTGGCCTCCGCTAGGATCTTGTCGATGACAATGTTCTGCTGGCCTTCCATTCCGATTCGATAAAGTTTTTATTTTTTAGCGGCTACGTAATATTGGGCCCCGATGGGAAACTTGCCGAGGAATGAGGCCAGGAATCGGAAAAGGCGGACCGGAAAGGGCGTAAACAGGATGTATCGTTTTTCAACAACCCTGCCTTTCTCCTTCAAGAGTTCCTCAACCTCCCTTCTCCTCAAAAGGATCGCGTCATTGTCCATATCGCAACGGGAGACCGCGATCTGGGTCAAGGGGTTCAGGGGATTGTGCTCGAAAACGGCGACCAGCCCCCCCTTGCGGGTGACCCGGAACAGTTCGGCAGCGAAACGGTTCAAACTTTCCGGCAGGACGTGGTGCATGACGCAGATGGCGAAGGTGACGTCCATGGAATGGGAGGGGTAAGGGAAGGTCCGGCCCCCGTAATGGCGGTAGGAGGCCCGGGGGTTCATCTGTTTGGCCTTCCGGACCACTCCCGGGCTCAAGTCCAGCCCATACAATTTGCGGAAATGAGGCGTTAAAAAACGGTCCGTCATTCCTACTCCACAGCCCACATCCAGGATTTTCAACCGGGAAGGCTCGCCCACATGGCGGCGGGTCAAGTCCAGCAGGCAATCCACCTTGACTTGGGTAAAAAAATCCAGGTCTTGGCCTATGAAAGAAATGGACTTTTGAATTTCTTGCCGATAGGTATCCTTATGGCGTTCGAAGTCGGTGCGAGCGGTGAAGAGCGAGGATCGGGGCATGGGTATTCCGGATTAAAGAATTGGATCGTCAAATAAGATGCCGCCAAGTTTATCACATGAAAGTCATTTCCAGGGTTGATAAGGAGAACACCCTGTCTTTAGTTCGGAAGGGGTTGGAAACAAGCGATTATGGATGTCCGCCAAAATAATCGAACAGGGGGCCTTCCAAACCGCTTTGCCAGCAATAGAAATGGAAGGCGCTCTATTCGATTAATAAGGTAGACATCAATAATAAGTTCTAGTGTGTTTCCTTCCCCGGTTGGCCTTCGCTTTCGATGGTTTTCTTCAAAAGTTCCGCGATGGCGTAGTGGCCGGAAAGGCTGGCGTGGACTCCCAGTGTTTGCTTATACGAGGAATTTGCCTCAAATAGGGAATAAAGGTCAATGAGTTTTGCGCCATTGGCCTCCGCCAGTAAAGAAAGCACATCGTTATAAGCGGCCAGGATGTCCCGGTAATCCTTCCATTTGGGGTACATGGCCTCCATGACATCATCGAAGGCGTAGATGTTCATGATCAGGATCGTCCCTCCCGGCGCCATGTGTTCTTTAATTTGCGAAATGGCGTTTTGAGTCTGGGCCCCAAAAACCAGCGCGCTGAGAAGCCCGTCGGTTAACGACTCGCCCCCGCAATCGGACGACTGGGGGCTGCCCTTTTGCTCAAAATCGCCTTGTCCAACCTCCAAAACGCAGATTTGAATGGTGATGCCCGCCGCAAGGTGGTCCCGGAGGGCGTCTTCCAACTGGCACGTCACCAGCATGGGTAGTCCTTCGTTCATGACCGTTACCGGCCCGTAATTGGCGTTCAGCCAATCGCCGAACAAGGTCAAAAAACGGCGGGACGCCGTCTGTCCGCCAAGGCCTTCCCCATACATGGTGGAATCCCCAAGGCCGAATACCGTTCCAACGATCGTCATGGGGCTGCAGGCCGTCAAATAAACCGGCGCCTCACAGGAGGGATAGGAGCCCATGCGGTTGAAGATCTTAGGCAAATCCCCGGATTGGTCGTAATAACAGGTGACCCCCGCCCCCGGGACTAGATTAGCGTTGGCGCCCGCCCCATACCGGCCCAGGTAATACTTTCCCGCGGCCAAGGTGACGGGAAACGCCGTGCTGTACCATCCCGCGCCGTTGGTGTGGAGGGTCACGGACTCCAAAAGGGATTCGGAGGAATTGTAAACTCCGGCCATCAGGGTTTCCGCTTGGGAGGAATAACCATGGATGTCCTGGACCGTTACCGGATGGGTGAGGGTGAGGGGGGATTCCAACGCGTTGCCGGTTTCCGGCTGGTCCCCCCCGGTCAGTGTCACGCCATAGGCAAAAGAACAGGGGTTGGGGGTGCTCGTGGGCGTGATCGTCGGTGAATCGGTGGGGGTGCCCGTGGGCGTTGGGGTTGCCGTGACAGTGGGGGTCCGGGTGGGTGTCGAAGTGGGGGTTCGTGTGGGCGTTTGGGATGGCGTCGAGGTGGGAGTTTGGGACGGCGTCGGGCTGGGGCTGGGGGTCCTGGTATTCGTCGGGGCGAAGATCGGCGTGGGGGAACCTGGATCGGGGCCCGACGATCTCAATCCATTGTCGGCTTGTGCCTGGCCGGGAGAAAAGGTCAAAGCCAAGTACAAGTAAAAGAAAAAAAAGGGAATAAGTCGTTTCATACAATTCCTAACCCGGGCGAGCCGGAACCAAAGAGGGAAGAATCCTCAAGATTCACTGGTGAAACCGGGATAATAGTGCCCGGTCCCTTAGCTCGTAAAATCTTCTACAAAATGATGAAGATTTTACGAGTAAGAGACTAAAAAATTCGCGGGATGCCCCATTTCCAAAGCCATGGATTTTTCCGGGGAAGAGTTTAAAAAGGCGCCAGTTTGGAATCAATCAAATAATGGCTCAAAATGAGGGCCACGAGCGCGTTCCCATAGGCCGTGAAATGAGTCACGTTCGTGGGGTAATAACTCGTTTTCAAGGCGTCATAGGCGTCGCTTAAATCCAGGAATCTCAAGTGGTAATGGGAGCACAAATCTCCCCAAAAAGGCTCCAGGCAGTCGTTGGGAAAATCCCTACAGGGGACGTAATAAACGGCGAACTGGGGGCGGTTCCCGCTGGAGGTCCTCATGGAACCGAGCTTGTCGTTTAAAAGAACCAGCCGCCGGCCCGCCATTTCCTCCAAATCGCTTTGGATTTGGGGGTCCCCGGTGCAAAACAGGCTGAACAGGCCGTCCCCGGGAAAGTCCTGCCCATTGGAAACGGGAATTTTCATTTTTTTACAGCGTTCCAGCAAATCCAGGGCGACGCCGGACTTTGCCCGCTCGGAGAGGGGTTTGAGCAAATACTCGTGTTTCACCGATGGCGCGGGAATGCCCTCGGGCGTGAGGGGCCTTTCATAATAGTCCTTATAACCGCTTTGATCCCCCAACCCCAGTACCAGGTCGATGTCATAGCGTTTCACCAAGTCCGGGACATCGTAATAAGCGAAGGTGCTGATGGGCGAGCCGCGCCGGGTGAAATTCAAGACTTCAAAATGCACCTTGGAATTCCGCAGCGCCGCTTCCGTGTTTAAGAGCAGCTCCAATTGTTTGGGGAAGGTTTCCACCCGCGGTGACTGGGTGTTTTCATCCGCGGGCGTAAGGGGGTCTTTCGGCAATGGAACCGCCGTGGAATTCCGGGAAGGCCCTATGGCCAAGATCCGGAAGATGCCGGCCGGCTTTTGGTACGGATAATCAAAATCGGTCAAGGCGCCGTTATTTTCCTCGATTGCCCCCCACCTTTCCTGGAAATCATAATCCCTCACGCTCACGATCGAATGTTCCATCGAGATGAACAACTTCCGCGGCTCGGTGGGCGACGCCGTGAACCCCGGGGGGATGCCGACCGGAAGGGTGAAAAAGGGCATCCCTTGGTAATCATCGTTCTTGACCAGAAACCCCCAGGGCGTGGGAAGTTCAAAGGGGGTGGAGCGCGGCAGTTCCACCCTTGCCAGGAACCCGCCCTCCTGGAAGGCGTAGAGGCGGCCGTCCGTGGAAGTCAGGGCCAGGGCGTCTTTGGCGTTTCCAACGGCCTTCAGGGAGACGGGGTTGCCGTTGGCCGGCGTCACTTCGTAAATCGCCGCTGATTTCTCATCGGCGGCGCAGAGGTTGCCTTGGTAGAGGCAGAGCGCCCCCGGGGAAGGAATTCTGGGACTTTGGGAAAAAACGGTGGTAATGGAAAAGGTCTTGAGGTCCATTTTCTCGACCATATGGTTGTCCGGCTCCGACAGGTAAAGGCTGTCGTCCTGTTGCCGGTAAACCATGTCCCGCACCGGAAGGCCCTTGACGAGGGTGGAAACAGTTTGGTTTTGAATGTCGATCAGGCGTATCGAGTTGTTCCCCGCGTCGTAAACGGCCAGCCTGTTTCCGGGCAAGGAAGCCAAGCGGGCCGGGGTCCCGAAGGTGGCCCGCGATAAAGGCCCGTCCGCCGCGCCGGCGGAATCTCCTCCGGCCAGGGTGGTCACGGCATTTTCCCGGCCTAGGTCGATGACGCGGATACGGTGGTTTCCGGAGTCCGCGACATAAAGTTTCCGTCCCGTTTCATCGAAAGCCAGGCCCAAGGGTTCCCGGAAGCGGGCGGCGGCGAAAGAACCGTCCCGAAACCCGGCCTCCCCCCCCGCCACGAGGCTGTCGTAATAGACCATGGGCGTGACCGCGCCGGCAAGGGTCGGCGCCGATGCCAAGGCAAGGCCGAGGGCCCAAACCCGCTGGGAATGGTTCATTGTTGGTCTTGGATGGAAAGGGGCGCCTTCTCGAATTCGTCGCCGGCGCTGTCCCAAACCCTAAGCGTGAATTGGTCGTTGATACCGTCCACCGGGCCGGCCCAAACCGCGCCGGTCGAATTCGCCTTCAACGTTTCGGTTCCGAACCGCGAGTTGTGGGCCTTATCCAAAAGCACCATTTTTTTCGAAGTCGCATCCTTGATGGCGAATTTTAATTTCCGGTCGGAATAACCGCGGTTGACGAACTGGATGGCGATTTGAGGGGAGGGTTTCTTGCTCCAGCCGAACCTAAAAACCACGTCCGCGAAATTCCCTTGGTCGTTGTCCGGGACGGAATAATAAACGGAAACGATCGGGTAGCGGTCCGATAAATCCTTTGCCTCGCCAGACCGGGAATTCCCCGCGCAAAATACCAGGCCCAACGAAAGGAAGAGGAAAATCATTTTTTTCATCTTTAATATCTCCTGGGTAAATTAAAATACGGAGGGAAATTATACAATAATCCCGGTTGCCCGTCTCTTCCTACAGGCCGACGATCGGAGCAGCGGTCCTGAAGCCGCTGCCGTTGCAAGACGCCATTTGCGGGCAAAACTCGTTTAGGTTAAGATGAGCCGCGTGAGGGGGGAACGGTACTCCCAAGGGCCGGACTCTTCGTGATCCAACCACAACGGGAGAAGGAAATGAAAAAGATCCTAGCGGCCGCATTTTTGCTGATGACCGGAACGCTTTGGGCGCAGGCAACCGGCTCAACAACCCCTGCCGCACCGTCGGACAACCCTTATGCGACGGCTACCCCGACTATTTTGAAAAAATGGAACTTTTCGGCGATCCCTTGGGAGGATTGGTTCAAAAACAACGCCGAGTCCACCGACGACGGCGATTATGTTTACCTGTTCTGGAACGCCCAGGATTTCAAGGCCAATTTCGAGGTCAAGGATAAAAAAAGGCGGTTGGCCGAGGCGGCCCTTAAGTTGGCGTCCCAACTTTATCCCTCCAGCGCCAAGGCGGATGCCGTGAAAGTGGACCTTGTCTATATCCTGGAAAGAGATGCCTACAACCAGCCCAAATTAGACAGCCTCCAAAAAGTGGCCCATTTTGAGTTCCTGAGGTCAAAAGTCTTGGGGCTGGCCGGGGGTAAAAAAGAGCCTTCCTTGGCGGCCCTTCAAAAAGCCTTTGACCAATTCATTGTTTACTGAGTGGAAGTGCCTTGATCGGCGAAAAAGAGCGGCCAGCCTTAGCGAACGGGAAAGTTTGACGGGGTTGAAACCCCGTAGGGCTCGCCGGGAACTCGGTTTCGGTTCAAAAGGGCGGCAAACTCCCGGTTGAACCGCAGCGCTCCTTTTAGGTTCAAATGCGCGTAATCGGAAAAAAGTTTCCAGGAATAAACCGTTCGCCATGGGGGAATGATATGAAACTGGCCGTCCCCCCGGGTGAAACCCTCCAAGTAATCCCTGTAGGCCTTAAAGACGCCGGAGTCGAGATAGGGGACCGAGGACTCATTGACGGGCATGACGTAAAAATAAGCGGGGACATTCCCTTTTTCTAGGATATCAAGCGTTTCCCGGAAATAATAGCCAACAACGGGGTCCACGGTAAATGCTTTTAATTTGGTATCGGCGTTCAAATCCTTGGACCCGTTCGCCTGTGGAAAATAATACTGTCCCCGGGTCCGGGCGATGACCCTCAAGGCTTCCTCATTTTCCTTTGCCCGTGCCCCAAAGGGCTCGGCCCAAAGGGACGACATGTAGTAGGGCGGAAACCCGCGCGAAAGCAGGAACGAGTAGAGCCGTTGTTCCAGGTGCCAAGGGCTTGAACCCGATAGGAGTTCCTTGTCGTGGAACTCGAGGATGCGGCCCATCACCTCGTCGGCCTCGGGGCCGCTCAAGATTCCGAATTTCACGGTGTTTTCCCAGTAAAAATCCGGATGGACGAAATGATAGGCGTTGTAGGAAAGAAGGACCGCCGCGGGATGAACCGGCGCCTTCAGCAGCCGGCGCACGAGGAAATAAGCCTCGATGGGCGTGGATCCGTTCATTCCGCAGTTAATGACGCGCGGGCCCAACTTCCCGGGCAGCACGTCATCCATGACGATGGAGTCGCCGAAAACAGCCAACCCGGCCCTGGAATAATCCTCGATCAACTTTTCTTTACCCGCGAAAAGGGCGTAATCCCGGCTTAAATAGGACAGGCGGTGGTTCACCCCCCATTGCCAGGCCCCGGCCAGGCTGGCCGCGAAAACCAAGGTCAAGACGCCCAAATAAGTCTTCATTTTCCCGTTTCTCTCCATTTAAATTAAAACCGAAAATACAGGAACTCGCTATTGCCCGTCACCATCAGCGCGTCGGCCAGGGCCAAAACCGCCAAAAGGCATGCCCACAGGAGGTTCGGTCGCCACTGAAAGCGAAGAAGGGCCTGCGTGGACCGGATCCTCGTCAGGGACGTTCCTGCCGCTTCTTTTTCGAAAATCTGCAGGGTGTTGGGCATGACCAGGGCAAAAATGAAAAGGATCCCCAGCGTGATCATGGAATTCGAGTAACCCCAATAAGGCACGGCGACGCCCATGTAATTCAAGATGGATTCAAGGACCCCCGTCGCCCCCCCGGGACTGTCCCCTGTCCCCCCGCCGAACATGGATTGGAGCAGCGACCAGGCATCCGAGGCGGTTTTCGCCCGGAAAAAGATCTGGCCCACGAGCACCGCGAAATAGGTCAAAGCGCCCTTCCATGCCCCCTCCAGCCAAGCCCGGAAGGGGTGGACCGTCGCCGGGGTCGCTTTCGGCCCGAACAAACGCCAGGCGTGGTTGACGCAAAGGTAGATCCCATGCAAAAGCCCGAAGATGAAAAATTGGAACCCCGCCCCATGCCAGATGCCGATCAGGATCATCGTATAAAGGGTCGGTGCCGCCAGCATGACCAGGAACCCCTCCCAGGTCGTTTCTTGGGCCTTCAACAGCGTCAAACCCTTGGCCGCGCGGCGGCGCATGATCCTCAGGGAAACGGGATTATAGAGGTAAAGGGTGAAAAAGCGCGTCAGGGAAATATGCCATCTCTGCCAAAAGTCGATGACGCTCCGGCTCTTGTAGGGGGAATCGAAGTTGGCCGGGAACTTGACGTTGAACATGCGGGCCAGGCCCAGGGCCATTTCCGAGTAACCCGCGAAGTCGAAATAAAGCTGGAGGGAATAGGCCAGGGCGCCGCACCAGGCCTCCAGGGCGTGTTTGTCCGCGGTATGCTTGAAAATGTCGTTGGCCACGGGGGCGATCTGGTCGGCGAGCAGGACCTTTTTCGCCAGCCCGACGATGAAGATGGAAACGCCGACCGCCAGGTTGTTCCATTGCAGGCGGTAGGTTTCTTTTTTCGCGAATTGGGGCATGATCTCGCGGTGGTGCAGGATCGGCCCCGCGATCAGATGGGGGAAAAAGGTGACGAAGAGCACGTATTCCAGGAAACCCCTCTCCCGCGCGGTGCCCCCATGGGTGTCCACCAGGAAGCCGATCTGGGTGAAGGTGAAAAAGGAAATGCCCAGGGGCAGGACCGCGCTTCCCCAGGAGGGGCCATGGGCCCATCCTTCGGCGCGCAGCCATTCCGTGAGGGCCGCCAGGTATTTGTAGTGGAACAAGGCCCCCAGGTTGCCGGCGATGCCGGCCCAGAGGATGGAAAGCGAAACCTTGGGGCGCGCCCCGAAAACCTGAATGCCGTAGCCGCAGGCGTAGTTGAACAAAATGGACGCCATCAGCAGCGCCAAAAAAGCGGGGTTCCACCAGCCGTAGAAAAGGAAGGATACCGCCGCCAGCCAGGCTTTGGCCGCGTTCATGTGCAGGCGGCCCAAGAGGAAGTAAAGCAGCAGCGAAGCCGGCAAAAAGAGGACGAGGAAAGGAATGGAGTTAAAAAGCATGGCCCGGTCCTAAGTGGAACAAATCATAAGGGATTTATATACTTACTGATGTTCGCATTATTGAGTGACACTGAACGCTTTTCCAGATATAGCGTTCGGTGTCACCCTAATAGGTGAACATCAGTAAGTCCCTTGTTGTCATTGCGAGGAATGAGCCCCGAATAGGGGCTCGTTGATGACGAAGCAACCTCAGTTTAAATACATTGTTCCAGTGAATCCACCATCCAAGGCTAAAACCGCCCACGAACTGAGGTTGCTTCGCCTCAAAATTCGAGGCTCGCAATGACGACTGAACATAACCGTTATTAAACAATCAATTTCT
>JASHNQ010000070.1 GCA_030041545.1 candidate division FCPU426 bacterium
GGGCGGCCAAGGGAAATCCGTAAGCCGCCGGAGGAGAGGTTGTCGGAAAGCCGTATGATCGAAAAGGTCACGTACGGTTTGAAGAGGGGGCGCTGGAAACGAAGTGATGAGGGAACCTCGTTGGGGCACGGAACCGGAAACGGGGAAACAGATCAAGGGTCCCTCTGCACACCACCGCGCCAGTGCTCTACTCTACAGGTGGGGGCTCGCGGCGGGTTCGGGGGCTCAACCGGTGGGCCTGTTTGAAAGAGTAATCGAATAGAATGGCCCGACATATTCGAAAAGAGTAAATCGGAGGGGGTAAATATGAAATCCATTTTATGTTTATGGGCCATGATCGTCTTGACCGTCGGAAGTTTGGAGGCTGCGTCAGCTGATCTCAATTACCAAATGGACCTGGGGTATTTAAACCAAGGCCAGTACGACAAAGCGCGGATCGCGCTGGAAAAGGCGGCCAGGAAGGACCCCAAGAATCCCCAGGTCTATGAATCCTTGGGGGAAGCCTACCTGGGCCTCCACCAGGACGACAAGGCCCTGAAGACCTTCTTGAAGTGCCTGGATTTAGACCCGACCAACAAGGCCGCCGTGAAGTTTTTCACCCAGTTAGCGGCTAAACTGCAAAATCCCTCGTCCGAGCCCGAGAGCCCACAGCCCTGGGACAAGACCAAACGGATCGAGTTCCAATTCACCTACGGAATTCCTTCTTGGCCGGGGCCCGGTAATAACAGCTATCCCTGGGTCGGCGGAGGGCAGAGTCTGGGGGTTTGGTTGGGTTACGATTTCAATGAGCACGCCGCCCTGGGGATACGGATGGATTATTTTTGGTATTCGGCTAATCCAGCGGATTTTATTGACAGTTTCCTGCCTAACCAGGCAGGCAATTACGCTTCCATCACTTTAGACACCGGCGGGCTGCTCAACATCGTACAGTTGGTGCCCACTTTCAAATTGAATTTTAACCTGGATGAAAACCGCTTGGCTCCTTATCTCTTTACGGGTGCGGGTCTGCTGAACGAGTCAATGAAAAGTACCTATGTCCGGGTGGTGACCACTAACGGTGGTGGGGAAGGATTGGGAACGGTTCCGGGTTTTTCCCAAAACAGTTTTATCGGGTTAGTGGGGGTTGGCCTGCCCTTTGAAGTGGCCAAGGACACCGAAATTACGGTGGAGGCGTACCAGACCTTCGGTTTTTCCGATTCCCAGCCCTTTTCATATTACAACGTGGATGCGGGGTTACTGTTCCACTTGTGAAATAAAACTGAGGGGCAGTCAAAAGTCGATCTGGCACCGTCGCCCATTTTGAATCCGGAAGGCTTGTCCACGACGGGGGCCCGTATTGGACAAAGCAAAATGGATAATGGTGACCCCCATCTTCTTTCATCCCCGTCAACGAAAACAGTCCCGGAGCGGGAGTGGGATAGGACCAACCCGTTCCCCGCTTTCCGCCGGATGGGCCGGGGGATGGTTTTGGCCCGGCCCAGAGATCTATATTGATGGAGTGGTCCGGGTTCCACCGGGCTGTAAGAGGTGTGGATGGTACCGGATAGCGAGATGATTTTCAGGATCTTGGTCGGCGCGTTGTTGGGCGGGGTCATCGGATACGAAAGGGACATCCACGGTCGCCAGGCCGGGCTGCGCACCCATTTGATCGTGGCCATGGCCTCGGCTACCTTCATGGTGGTTTCCACCCATTTCATGTTCTACCAGCAATACGGGCCCCACGGCGGGGTGCCATTGGACATCGACGCTTCCCGTATCGCCGCTGCGGTGGTTTCGGGCGTAGGCTTTTTGGCCGGCGGGACCATCCTGAAGACAGGCCTTACCATTCAGGGCCTGACGACCGCGGCCAGCCTTTGGCTGGTGACGGCCATCGGCCTGTGCGCCGGGAGCGGCATGTACGCCGAGGGCGTGGCGGTCACCGCCCTGGGGATCGTCGCCCTGGCCCTCCTGCGGATCCTGGAGGACAAGAAGGGCACGCCGAACAAGCGGCGGGTTTACTTCGTGGTCGGATACAGGTTCTACGACGAAGCCCGGATTTTGGAATCCATGAAAGCGCTCGGCGTCAATGTGGCGGATTTCGAATATGAAAAAGATTTGCGGAGCCGGAAACTCTCGGTGGGCTTCACGGCCTATGTCCCCTATAAGTTGAACATGGACCGGTTCTTATCGGAGCTGGAAAACCAAAAAGGGGTCCGCGAGGTCCGTGTTTTGATCCCCAAGTAATTGAACAAGGTTGTCCACGACGGGGACCCGGAGCGGACAGTTGAAAGGAAACCCAGGGTTTTGTTTATTCCCCCTGAAATGATCCCGTCAACGACCCCGCCCAAGCTTGAGAAACCTCAGCCCCATCAAAATATCCCATATAAAAAAGGAAATGGTGGTACAGGACATCGCGATCGTCCCGCCGATCGTCCCAAATTCGATATAAGGCGGGATGGGCGGCGTTAACCAAAAGATGCCCGCTAGGATCCCCAGGTAAGCGAGGGTTTTGGTGAAAAACGCGCTGCGGATCATGACAACCGAAAAGATGATGAAAGCCACCGCCTCCAGGATCATCCCGGCGCTGAAGTAATTAATTCCAAGCCAATTGGTGAGCGTCATCTGGCCGGCCGCCAGGAAAACGGCTTTGTCGGCCTCGGCCGTGGCGGTCGAGTATTGGTTGGCCAGGGACAACATGTTGAAACCGTACACGGACGAACAATAAGTGGCTAGCCCGGTCATGCCCAGGCCCAAGGCGATGGCCATGGAGGAGGGGGCGGACCGGCGCAGGGCGGCATACAAGGCGATAAAGGCGGGGATCGTGAGGACGGTCGTCACAATGCTGATGAGGTCCATGTCCATGAGCCCGATGAGCCAATGGTCATGAAGGAGCGCAAACCAGCCGGTGACGGTTGCCGGCGGGGGCCATTTCAAATAGACAATCCACCAGAGGATGGAGAGGGGGACGTTCAGCAGGCAAGACCAGCCCGCCACAAGGAAGAGGGGCTTCCAGGATGAAATTTCCGGGTCGGCGGATGAACGCGGCATGGGCGGGCTCCTTGACCGGCTAAATTTTGGGGCATTATGCGTTGGGGAGAGTTTGCGGGTTTATGATAAGAGGCACAGGGCCCTTTATCCATCGGAAAAACACTTTTTCCGACCATGTTATTTGATGTGCGGGTTGTTGGCGTTAGGGCCGAAAGTTGAAATAAATTTGATGGTCCACGACGGGAGCCCAAAGGGACAAACCTTTTACATCTTTTTAACCTATTCCCAAGGCCTAGAACCTATTTCAAAACCTCTCTCACCACGAAGTACACGAAGTACACGAAGACCACGAAGTAAACCCAATGCTTTTTCAAGGCATTTTCAACTTACTTTGCGTACTTTGTGCCCTTTGTGGTAAGAGTTTGGGTTTTGAAATGGCTTCTAACCAGCGGCTCCTGGGCTTGGTACACCCAAGGCTCGCGCCTCGGCATGAGGCCTCGGCGCAGGGGACCAGGCCTATTTCCCAAAAAAGGCCGTCATCGACGCCTGGGAGAGGGAACTCGGCATCCTGCTGAATCGCTAAGCCTGGATTTAGGGCGCCCCATAGTCATTTTTTTCATCTATTTTTTTAAAAAATGATGTGGATATAGTATTATTTTGGTGAAGTATTCGGGAGGTTTTTGTGCGAACTACCATCACTTTGCGCGATGATTTACTGAAAATGGCCCGGCTGGCAACCGGCGCAAAATCCGTCACGGCGGCGGTTAATCGCGCCCTGGAAGACTGGGCGCGCCGGAAGCGCATTGACCGGATATTGGAAAAAGCGGGCAAGGTCCGGTTTGACGGCAACTTGGATGAGTTAAGGGTTTTGGAATTGAGGAAGGCGGAAAAACTCTATGGCAAGCATTCTCGCTGACTCGTCCGTGCTGATTGAGTTTTTCCGTCCCGGCGGCCGGGAGGATGTCCGTGAGGAAGTGGGCCTTCTCCTGGGGGCCGGGCGGCTGGCTGTTTGCGGTATTATTGTATCGGAACTGCTCCAAGGGGTCCGTCCATCGGAAAAAGAGACGCTCCAAGATTTCCTGGGGGAAGCCCAATACCTTGAATTGACCCGTCCGGATTTTGAGGCCGCCGGCGATACCTGCAACGCCTTGCGGCGGAAGGGCCATAAGATGCCCATCACGGACGCCCTGATCGCATCCCTTTGTGTGAGGATCCGGATGCCCATTTTCACTTTGGACTCCCATTTTCAGCAGTTCCAAGGTTTGACACTTCATCGGCCCTTCAATCGTTGAAGGATTCGAAACGATCAAGGAACGAACCGTGAAACGCATTCTCGTCAACGGCGCCGGGGGGTTCATCGGCGGCCACCTCGTCAAGCGGCTCAAGGCCGAGGGTTTTTGGGTGCGCGCGGCCGATTTGAGGGCCCACGAATATTCCAAGCTTCCCGCCGACGAGTTCCTGGAGGGCGACCTGCGGGACCAGGCTTTCTCAAGGAAAGCCGTGGAGGGGATGGACGAGGTTTACCAGCTGGCCGCGGACATGGGCGGGGCGGGGTACATCTTCACCGGCGAGCACGACGCGGACGTCCTGCACAACTCGGCCGCCATCAACCTGAACACCCTGCATTTCGGCCGCCTGGCCGGCGTGAGAAAGTTCTTCTACTCCTCCTCGGCCTGCGTTTACCCGGCCCACAACCAGGCCGACCCGGACAACCCCATCTGCTCGGAGGAATCGGCCTATCCCGCCAACCCGGACAGCGAGTACGGCTGGGAAAAGCTTTTTTCCGAGCGCCTTTATTTTTCCTATGGGCGCAATTACGGCCTGGAGGTGCGAGTGGCCCGTTTCCACAATATTTTCGGGCCCGAGGGCACCTGGGACGGCGGAAAGGAAAAGGCCCCGGCGGCCATCTGCCGCAAGGTGGCGGAGGCCCGGGACGGCGGGGAAATCGAGATCTGGGGCGACGGCAAGCAGACCCGCTCCTTCCTTTACGTGGATGAATGCCTGGAAGGCGTGCGGCGGATGATGGAGTCCCAGGAACCGGGCCCCTTGAACATCGGCTCGCAGGAGAGGGTGACCATCAACCAACTGGCCCAGATGGCCATGGACATCGCGGGCAAGAAGCTTTCCATCAAGCATATTCCCGGGCCCCTGGGCGTGCGGGGCCGCAATTCGGACAACCGCCTCATCCAAAAGAAGCTGGGATGGTCGCCCAGCCGCCCCTTGAGGGAAGGCATGGAAAAGACCTACCGGTGGATCGAGAAACAGGTCCAAGCCAAAACCGCGCCGGCCCGGAAATAGCCTTGGCCGGAACTTCCCTTCCAACGCCCACCCGGAGGAAGAAACGCCGCTGGGCGGCCTTTTTCTTCCTGGCGGTCCTGGCGGGGGAAGCCCTCTATTACGCCTCCGTTTACCTGCGCCTGCCCGCCCAACCGCCCGCCTGCGACCTGGTGCTCATCTACAGCGGCCCTGAGGACAGGACCGAATTTTTTCGGGAATGGACGGGGCCCAGGCCTTTGTTTCTTTTCTCCGGCCAGGATTACAACAACTGGAAACTCAAAAGGGAAATGGAATCGGGGAAGCCCTTCTTGCTGGAAAACCAGGCCCGCACCACGGACGAGAACGCCCGCTACTGCGAGCCGATCATCCTCAAAACCGGGGCCAAGCGGATCGTCTTGGCCCTGCCCTGGTACCACCTTCCCCGGGCCCTTTTCCTGACCCGCTATTACCTTTGGGGGAAGGGTATTACCGTGACGCCCTACGCCACCACGCCCCTCCCAAGGGCTTGGTTCTTGAGGTTCCACTTCTGGCAGGAAATGGCCAAATTCTGGGGAAGCCTGGTGCGTATCGGCCTTTCCTGGGTGGGCGTCGAGGACTGGCCCCCGCCCACGGGGAGATGAAACATCCATTGTCAGCCGGGCCAGGAGGATATAGGGGGTCCTCCATCCGCCTTCGCCCTGGTATCCTCCTTCGCTCTTCGAGCTACGGAGGACAGGCTACGGGCTACGCCCGTGGGAAAAGCGGGAAGGCTACGGTGGATTTCGCCAAGTAGTGATAGGATGCCCGCCGAAGCCTTGGCGTAGGCGGGCCTTAAAGGTACCACGGGCTCTGCCCGTGGGGCTCCATGAGGCTGGTTTTTTAGAGAATCTCCAAAAGCCGGGATTTTTCCGCCCCTTTGAAAAGGGATTTATATACTTAAGTCCCTTGTTGTCATTGCGAGGAATGAGCCCCGAATAGGGGCTCGTTGATGACGAAGCAACCTCAGTTTAAATACATTGTTCCAGTGAATCCACCATCCAAGGCTAAAACCGCCCACGAACTGAGGTTGCTTCGCCTCAAAATTCGAGGCTCGCAATGACGACTGAACATAACCGTTATT
>JASHNQ010000071.1 GCA_030041545.1 candidate division FCPU426 bacterium
TCCCCGGGGATGACCACGAAGAGCCTCCGTGCCCAAAAGCACGTTTGTTAGGTGGTGGCTCCCATCGGGAACGTCGTCGGATTCCTATCTTGTGCCTTGAGCACGAATAGCAGTGGGAATTCACGAAATCCAAAGAAAGTCAAAGGCTCGGTGGGTGTAGGTTATCAGGGGCTTGCGGAACGGCCTCATAGCAGAGGTTCTTAGAACCTCTAAAACTTCGGCCCCGCGAAAGCGGTTACCTGTTCATTTCTTCCAGCAGGCGCTGGCTGAGTTCCTCGGCCGAGACCGTGGCCACGCCCAGTTTCTCCACCTCGATGCCCGCCGCGTAATTGGCCAGGGCCGCGGCCTGCAGGAGGGTGGCGCCGGCGGTCAGGGCCAGGGTCAGGGTGGCGATGACCGTATCCCCGGCGCCCGACACGTCGTAAACTTCCCGGGCCACCGTGGGAATGGTGCGGGCGGGCTGGCCCTCCTCGAACAGGGTCATGCCGTGCTCGCTGCGGGTCAAAACGACGGACCGGCAGCCCAGCTTTTTCATGACCTTGAACCCGATGGTCTCAAAGGTCTCCCCGTCGGCTTCCGGCCCCAGGGCCTCGGTCATTTCCTTCATGTTGGGCTTCATGACGGTCACGCCCTTGAACTCGAAGAAATTGTGGAATTTGGGGTCCGCCGTGATGATCTTTTTGCGGTCCTTGGCGTAGGCCACGATTTTTCGGATGACCTTGGGGGTGAGGAGGCCCTTGTTGTAGTCCTCGAAAATGACCGCGTCGGCGTCCCGCACGGCCTTGAGGGCCTTCTGGACCACCTGGTCTTGCTGGGGGCCGGTGAGGGCCGACTTCACCTCGCGGTCAATGCGCACCACCTGCTGGGTATGGGCGATGACGCGGGTCTTTTCCGTGGTCGGACGGTCCGAAAGGGCCAGGACACCCTCCGTGTCCACCTTGTTCTTTTTGAGTTCCCGGACCAGTTCCCGGCCCGCCGTATCCTTGCCGATGGCGCCGATGATGGAGGACCGGCCGCCCAAGGCCGTGATGTTGGCCGCCACGTTGGCGGCCCCGCCCGGCATCTTCTTGTCGTCCTCGTTGATCTCAACCACCGGGATGGGCGCTTCGGGGGAGATGCGCGCCACCGCGCCCTTGATGTAAACGTCCAGCATCACGTCCCCGATGACCACCACTTTCTTGTTTTGGAGCGACCCCACCAGGGCGAGCAGCTCGGTTTTGTCCACGGATGACAGGGGGGATTTCTTTTTTTTATTCACCGATTCTCCGATTCTCAGAGGTTCTTAATGTTTGTAATAGTAGACCGGTTTAAGCATTTAGTTTTGCTGACACCTAACACCTAATACCTGGGACCTGCTTTCAGGGAAACATCGCCGATTCGATCAACTCACAGAAGATATGCCCCATCAGCATGTGGCATTCCTGGATGCGGTCCGTGGAGGAGGCGGGAACCACGATGGCGATGTCCACTTCCTTCGCGATCTTGCCGCCGTCGCGGCCCAAAAGCCCGATAGTGTGGACCTTGTTCTTCTTGGCCGCCAGCACGCCCTTCAGCACGTTTTCCGAGTTGCCCGAGGTGGAAAGGCCCACCGCCACGTCGCCCGGCGCGCAAAGCCCCTCGATCTGGTGGGAATAAATCTGGTCGTAGCCGTAGTCGTTGCCCAGGGCCGTCAGGGTGGAGGTGTTGGTATGGAGGGCGAGGGACATCAGCGCCCGGCGGCGCTTGAGGTAGTCGCCCACCAGTTCGGCGGCGATATGCTGGGCGTCGGCCGCGCTCCCCCCGTTCCCGAACCACACCGCCTTGTTCCCCCGTTTGTAGGCGTCCACCAGCGCCTTCGCCGCCTCTTCGATTTGGGGCAGGCATTTGTGCAGCAGGTTCTGCTTGACTTGGATGCTTTCTTCGATGCGGCCTCGGATTTTTTCGATCATGCCGGCTCTCCAGGACGGGCTGATAAGCGTTCAGGAACGGCCTTTGGAATGCGGGCACATTTTATCGCCCCCTTCCGGCCTCTTCCACCTTAAAGAGGCGGGTAATCCACCCCTCACCCTACCCTCTCCCGCAAGGGGCGAGGGTTTTTGCCGAATTCCCCCTCTCCCTCGACGGGAGAGGGCGGGGTGAGGGTGAAAAACATTTCGGACCAATTTATTCCTTACAACAGGTAATATCCTTGATCGGAATTTTAAGCGCCATAATAATGGCCTTCGTGGCTAACACTTCTACAAACCCAAAATCACATTCCTTTCCCTGGTTCCTTTTCGGCTTGGGCCTGGCCTTTCTTTTCCGCCTGGCTTTCGGGCTTTGTTCGGAAATCTGGTTTATTGACCAACAACAAATCTACCTCATCGGCCTCAAGTTCTATTGCACCGGACAGTGGCCTTATTTCGGGGCGGACGTGGCGCCCCATATCCAGCTGCCCGGGGCGCTCCAGGGCCTGGTCGTGGGCGGCCCTCTTTACCTTTGCCCCATTCCTGAGGCGCCTTACGTTCTCTTAAACCTGCTTTCCTTCACGGGGCTGTGCTTGTTCGCCTGGTACTGCTCCAAGCGGCTTCCCCAATTCCCGAAGTGGATCCTATACACCTGGCTCTTGACCGCGCCCTGGGTTATGGCCTGGTCCACGAATATCGATAACGATTCCTACGTAATTTTCGGAAGCTGCCTTTTCTTCATCGGCTTCCTGGAAACCATTCCCGCCTTGAGCCTTCAATGGCTCCCCGCCACCGCGGCCAACTTCCTCATGGGCTTTGGACTCTTTTGGAACGCCCAGTTCCATATGTCCTACGTGATCTTGTTTCCTTTCGTGCTGGTTTCTGTTTATTTCCAGTGGAAATCCCTTGGAGCCAAATCCCTCTCGCCGCTTGTGGCATTTTTAATGGGCTGCCTCGCCACCGGGGCCTTCATCCTGCCCACCCTTGAGAAATATGGGCTGGCCCAAGGCTCGGGCGGAGCGGGAAACGCCATCGCTTTCAACCCGGGAAATTTCCTGAGCTTTTTTACGGTCCTCTTCCGGTTTCTTTCCCTGGCGGCCTGCGAAATACCGCGCTTTATCGGGGCCCATACCACCGACCGAATCGAATTTTTGAGGGAGAACTGGTGGTTGGCCCCTTTCGCGGCCATTGCCGGCGTTTTGGGAATCGTCCAGACCTTGGCCTTATGGGTGGGATGGTTCCAGAAAAATCATCCGCAAAAGGATTGGCCTGCCCTTAAGCTTTTAGCCTTTTTGACCTTTTTACTGATTTATATGAGTTTTCTTTTCGCCATCAAGGTTCCAGCCGCCCATACCTATTACCTGACCCTGCCGATTGCCATGCTTTACGGTTTTTACGTTTACAGCCCTTGGGTCTCAAAGAAATGGTTTTTAACCACGGCGAAGATTTTATTGGCCTGCAACATTCTTTTCCACGCGGGGCTGGCTTTACACAACCTGCCGGTGAAGTCACTTTATAAAAATCGGGATTTGTTTGTGAAAGCTATTTCGGAGAAGAACTACCATTTGTTGGGAGAGAGAAGGCCGAACACACTTTATTGATCATCCCGGTGCCCTTGGCGCCGGTCCCGGCCCTTTTCTTTGCCGCCCATCATGCGGGCCCCGCCGCACCGGGGGCATATGAACTTCCGCTTCTTATGGGCCGAATGCGGCATTTCCCGCATTTTGATTTTGCACCGCCTACAGAACATGAAGTTTCCCCATTTTGTACGACCGGTCCTCCGAAGCTTTAGCGCAGGAGGATTTGCGAACCATCAATTTCGAAATCTCAAAAAACTAAAATCAAGCGGGAATGGCCGCCTGTTGACGAGTCAAGGTTCCGTCCATAGCATTCACATAAACCACATCATACCCTTTTTCCGCGTAGTATCCGGGAACCCATAAAAACAACCTTCCCAACATGAGATCGGACCGTATCAAGGTTAAGGTGGTGAATTGAACATCGTAACCCTTTTGTTTCGCGATTTTCGTCGCCTCTTGCGCGGTGATCAGTTTGGAAGGATCGTAGGGGGCCACAAAAAACATACCTGTCCAAAACTTGAGCTGTCCGCACCCTTCCGCCGATACGTTATCCATGAAAAACGTGAATTGGGGCCCCACTCCCACACTATATCCCGTTCCGTGGGGGGGCTTATAGATAAAGGTTAATTCCTTAAGGTTGGCTGGCCCGGAAAAGCTGTAAGAAACCCTAAGACCGTATTGATGTTGGGTGTGAATGAGAACGTTTTTTTGAATTCCCTTGGGGTTGTAATAGGGCGTGTAATATTTCGCCCATTTTTCTCCGAATTGGGTGACCAAAAACTTGTTACAAAGATCGTAAATCTGTTTATCCGAACATACCCGGCCCCAATCCTCGCCTGGATCATCAGCGGGAAATGCCTTGGCGGGAACCGGGGTTGCCGAATCACCGGCGAAGGCGAACGTCGAGACGAAAAAAACAAAAGCTGAAAGGATAAATAACTTTTTCACATGCCCTCCCCATCCCGAACGATTTGCGAACCATCAAATTTGGGATAATTCGAATTAATCAATAAACTCGAATTCCACTAACAAAAATCCAGTAAAACCAACCAAACATTGACAGAATCAAGGAAGTTACTAAATACCATGCCATTTTTGAACTTTTAGGAATAGCGTCAGGATTAAATACTCCCACAAAAAAAATGAGCAAAGCAGGGAATAAGATAATCCCCAAGGGTAAAAGATAGGATTCCAAACACCCAAAAATCGGCAGATTAAGGATCAAACCGCAAAAGGAAGCCATTCGAGAAATAATTGGTCGATCAGGAGAAAATATTTTAAAAAAAGAAGAAACTACGAATTTCAAATACCCTCCCCGGACCGTACGATTTGCGAACCATCAAATTTGAGTTAAATCTATAACCTTTATTCAAATTTAATCACTTTAATTTCGACCCACAGTATGGGCAATGTTTGTATTTGCTCATAAAAAACATCTGATTAATCGCTGTTCTGCCACACTTATTGCAAAATTTTGTCATTTTTATATTCAAAAAAGAGATCAACCCGATAGCTGGTAATGCAACTATGAGTATTTGAGATTGCGCGCCAATAGCGACAACAAAAAAGAAAAACAAAACACCAACGAAGATAATCCACCAGGGAAAATATTTTCTTTTGAATTTTGAATCCTTATTTGTCCAAAAGAGAATAAAACCCAAGATGCCTAAAACCGGCCAAACGATAAAAAATATTAAAAATAACGAATTCATGAAATTTCGCCCTCCCCGGGTTGGACTCGAACCGCACAAATCTTGCCTTCAACATACCGGATTTCTCACGAAAAGAACATTTTGGAAAGCAGCGAACAAACGCGGGTTTTATCACGAATTGGGCAATAGCCCTACATTTCCACCGATGAAATCGCTCTATTTGGCAGTGAATTGGGTGGAAAAATCTCCCTCAAAAACAGTGGTTCCCAAATGCTGCAGCCGGCTTTGGGTGTCCACCCAAACCTCCCCTCCCATCCTTGTCCAGCGCCGGTAAAAACTCCGGTCTTCCGGAAGGTAGCGGCCCGTGGATTCGTCAATGGACTCGTTGAACAGGGCGTAACGGTTCTGGCTTTGCGGAAAAGGGTCCGTGGGTAAAATGCCCCCCGTATATTTCAATTCAGGATATTCCTTAATCATTTTCTGGAAGACGGATTTTTTGATAAGGGTAAACCCCAATCCCGCGTAAAGGGCCTTGGCGAATCCATTTTTGACAGTGATTTTGGCCGGGTTCTCAAACTCCACTCCATAGGCCCAAAGCTCCGGGCTCTTGACGGCCTTCTTTGATTCAAAAGCCTTTTTCATCCGCTCCAAATCCAAATGCTTATAGGGATAGACCCCCGCCGCCATTTCAACGTCAAAGGACAGGAGCCGGAAAACCTGGTCGGGTGTAAAGCCGATGTCCGAATCGATGAAGAGCAGGTGAGTGGCCTGGGGCGTTTCCAAAAAACGGGTCACCAAATCCTGCCGGGCGCGTGAAATCAACGCGTCCCCCCATTGGACCGCCACCTCCACCGGCAGGTTAGCCCTCTGGGCTGCTTCCATGAACTGAATTACGGAAAAAGCGTAAACCGCCGTCAGTTGCCGGCCGTAGGAGGGCGTCGCGAGCATGAGGTGAGGAGTCATCTTTAATTTTCCTTAAAATTTCTCCCTCTCCCTTGACGGGAGAGGGCGGGGTGAGGGTGAACAACCATACTTACGCCACCCCTCACCCTGACCCTCTCCCGCAAGGGGCGAGGGAAATAGTATTCGGCCCTTAGGTGGGATGTCATAAAGAACCCTTCGATTGGCCCTGGTTGGCACTTGGGGACAGGTCACCCTTGAACATTTCCGGCCCCGTGTGGCCCAAGCGGCTTTCGAAGTCCGCCCAGATCTCCCCACCCATGTCGGTCCACCGTTTGCAAAAGCTGTAATCCTCCGAAAGATAAACTCCCTTCTCGTCCACCATGCAGCTGAAGAAGGCGGTTTGTTCCCTTTCGCCCCGGGGGCCCGGCACCTTGTATTTCAGCTCCGGGTATTTTTTCGCCATGGCCTCCAAGACCTTCCGTTGGATCATCAAAAACCCCGTCCCCGTCAGCGTGACCTTGCCGAACCCATTGACGGTTTCGTGGGGTTCCTTCCAGTTGTAAACATAGGAAAGACCCGCTGATTCCAAGTGACTCCCTCCCGCCAGGGCTTTTTTCCGGATCACATCCCAGTCGTACTTCTTGGCGGGATACAACCCCGCGCAAACCTCCCGGTTGAACTTCAAGAGGCGCAGCACCTGGTCCACGTCGTAGCTGATGTCCGCGTCGATATAAAGCAGGTGGGTGGCCGTGGGGTCTTCCAGGAAATAAGCGGCGATATTTTGCCGGGCCCGGACGACCGAGGCGTCGCCCCAAGGCATGACGAAGTTCAGGCGGATGCCGTTCTTGCCGCAATACTCCCGGAGCCTCAAGGCCGACGTGAAATGGGGAACGGTGATATAGCCCCCGTAGCACGGGGTTCCGATCACCAGGTGGATAGGTTCATTGGACAAGTCGCGCCCTGCTCCTTCCCAAAGCATCTTGGGGAAATGGATGATGCGGGTCGATCCCCCTCAAGGATTAAAAGGCCCTGGCCGCCAGGACCTCCGTGATGCCTTGGGGCGTGTCGCCGCTGAAGGATTCGCCGAACTCGAAAAGCCAGTCGCCCGGCTGGAAAGCGACCTGGGGCAGGAACGACCAGGACGAATCGCTGAAAGGCGCGGTAATGGAATAAAAGTCCGCTTCCCCCTGGAGGTACCAATTGGAACCCAAGGCAAAACCCAGGCTCGTGTCGGCCTGCCACTGGGTCAGGGCCTGGGGGTCGATGCCCCCCTGGAAGCCGTAATTCCCCTGCAGGAAAAACCGCCCGATCTTGTAGCCGCCCAGCGCCTCCGCGGTCCAACTGCTGCCGATGTAGCGGAAAGTGGAGTTGGCGGCCCCATAGGCGCCGCCGGCCTGGAACGAAAGGACCCCCGCCGTTTCGCTGTTCCAACCCCCGGAATGGAAGGGCTCCAACCGCAAGTAAAGGCCCGTGGGCGCCAAAGCCAGGGGACTTTGGCCTAGGGGAAGCAGGGTGACCAGGTTGGGAAAGCTCAGGACCAACCCAAAATCCTTCGCGAGGGTGAAAACCCCTTCGCCATAGGAATAAAGCCAGTCCTTAGGCGCGTTGTCGGCCGTGGCCCAAAGGTAATAAGCGTTCTCCACCGAGGCGGAGTCGGTCCCCAGGGCGCGGATGAACCCCGGGTCGTTCTCCTGCGCCCAAGCGGGCAGGGCCAGGAAAGCCTGGGATGCCCCCCCAAGGCAAATCAAAACCAAACCGCATAGGATGTTTCCCCTTCGACTGCGCGGAAGGCTTCTGTCTTTCAAGGGCTTCAACCCCCCGGATGGAGCACCACGGGTAAAACCCGTGGTGACTTTATGGCCCGCCTACGCCATCCTCCTTCGCCAAGGCTTCGGAGGACAGGCGGCTTCGGTGGGCATCCTTTCACAACTTGGCGAAATCCGCCGTAGCCTTCCCGCTTTCCCCACGGGCGTAGCACGGGGTACCAGGGCGAAGGCGGATGGATCATGTCAACGGCCAACTTTAACGCGGATCAAGGGACTCCGCAAGGCGGACAATTGCCGGTGGTGGTTCAATTCATCCAGCGAATCACCCTCACCCCGCCCTCTCCCGTCAAGGGAGGGGGGGAAACCTCGCAAAAACCCTCGCCCCAAAGGGTGAGGGCTTCGACTGAGGGATTCGACAGGCTCACCCCCCTGAGACAAATCGAAGGGCTCAGCCGAATGTCCCTGTCGAACCATTGCGGGAGCCCCTCGAGAGCGATCCGGTGAGCCACGTCGAACCGCTCAGGGCAGGAGGGTAGGCTTGCGGTGAGCGACCGACCTGCCCTCCGTAGCCTTGGCGCAGGAGGGAGGGAGTCGAACCCGGTGAGGGATGCCTTGGGTATTGCTGAAAACTAAGCTGATACACCAGCCAATCGCCTTTTTCGCTGAAACCCGCGCCTTCCATATCCCCTATAATCATTAAAAGGCTCTAACAAAAATCAAAAACAAAGGCATTTGAACCACCAAGGTCACCAAGCTCACCAAGAAAGATAAAAAAGATCCCAGATTTGCTTGGATTTTAAAATATTATTCGTTCGCTGTTCTTGGTGAGCTTGGTGACCTTGGTGGTTAAATAGGTTTTTGTTCGGGATTTTTAAAAGCAATTTCAAATCACCGGAGTTTCCATGCGTCCTCACGCCATAGGGTTTTTCCTTTTCTTAAGCCCCGCCGCCCTGCTTTTAGCCGGTTGGGGGCACCACGCTCCCAAGGTGAAGGTCGGCCTTTTGCTGGACCGCTCCCAGGGGCGTGAAGCCTTCCTTCAGGACCTGAAAAAGGAACTGGACGGGAACGACGCGGACTTGGTCTTCCAAGATGCCCAAGGCGACCCGGCGGCCCAACAGGACCAGGCGGCGGACTTGATCAAGCAAGGCGCCCAGGCCCTGGTGGTTTTCCCCTGCGACCCGGCCAAGGCGGCTCCCTTGGTGGAATCCGCCCACCAAGCGGGGGTCAAGGTCATTGCCCTGGAAACCCCTATCCCCGGCTGCGGTTTGGATTACCTTGTTGCCTTCAACCCCGAAAAAGAGGGTGCATTGGAGGCCCAAACCCTGGTGAAAAAGGTCCCCCAGGGGCGTTACGTCCTGTTAGGGAATCCGGCCGGCTGGGCCGGTGGTTTCCGGGAAGGGCAGATGGAGGTTTTGAAGCCCTTGATCGGCAAGGGGGACATCCAAATCACCGCTTCGCGCGATTTCGGAAATAAAGTGGATGCGGTGCTTGCTTCAAATGTGGAAGAAGCCCAAGACGCCGTACAAGCGCTGGATAAGGCGGGTCTTTCCGGAAAAGTGGCGGTGGCGGGCGTCGGGCAGGACTTGGGGACTTGCCGGAGAATCCTCGCGGGCAGCCAAACCATGACGGTCTATCATCCCCCCCAAAAGCTGGCGGAGGAAACCGCCTATCTGGCCGCCAAGCTGGCCCGCAAGGCCAAGGAGTTCGACTGCCAGTTCACGGCCGTGCCCAACGGCCCTTCCCCGGTGCGGGCGGTTCTCCTGGCCCCCCTGGCGGTGGACGCGAAAAACATGGATGCCACGCTCATCCACGACGGCCTTTGGAAGAAAACGGAAATTTACGGGAAGTGACAGTCCAGGCAACACCTACCGCGCAGCCCTTCGAGAGCCTCCGGGTGATCGCGAGGACGCCACGCCGACCTTCCATAAGGCGGTTAAAGGGCAAAACCCGGTTTTGAGGGTCGAGTTTGACGGGTATATGCCATGTCATGTGAAGCTTCCATCATTCTTCTCCCTGGCGCGCGGTGACACTTTCCCCATGAAAAGGCGTCAAAATTCAAGGCCGTGGGAATCCTTCAGGACATTAGGGTCAGGTCTTGAATATTGTAGTCTGCCCGATTATCCTAGGGCCATGGCGAGGCCTTTGAGAATCCAATATCCCGGAGCGGTCTATCATGTCACGGCCCGGGGCAATGAAAGAAAACCTATCGTCCGGGATGACAAGGACCGGTATTCTTTTCCGCGGGTATTGGAGGAAATGGTCGAACATTTTCGAATCCTCGTCCATGCCTGGGTGCTGATGGATAATCATTACAAAAGTTAGACGCTTCACGAAGCAAGCCCAAACCGTTTGAAATACAAAGGGTTTGGAATGGTTTGCCAGGCCATCAACACGAGGCCGTTGGAGGTTTTCAACACGAGCCGGATACGCTTGAAGAAGGCAACCCTTCTCACGAAGGCAAAAGACATTTCCCTGAGCGGTTTGAATAAAGACCGGAGGTAAGCCACCAAGAGTATAGCGCAGAGTGAAAGGGTGATATGGTTTTGGATGGCCGACAGGGTTCGGTTGTGGAAATTCTCCAGTGAGAAACTCTGCTTGGAGGCCCGAAACAAGGTTTCGATGCCCCAACGTTTCAAGTAAGCCCGGGCGATTTTCTTAGCGGAAGAAACCATGTCGTTGGTCAGGAGAAATTCCACCTGGATTCTCTTGGATTTCAAACGGCGGCGAAAGACGACTAATCGGAACTCCTGGCCGCTTTTGAGGGCTACGGGGAAGGAAGCATAAGTCTTTTCGCCGGCTTTCTTGAGGAAGTAATCCAGGTGGTGGCGGCGACCGTTGAACTAAAGGACTCGGTTTTTCTTCAAAGGGCCGATGAACTTTAAACCTTGGAGGATGAGGTCATCCAAAAGCTTTTGGACCGTATACCAGGCGTCGAAAACAATCCATTGGGGGCGAAAACCTAGGGAAACGGCTTGCCGGATGAGCTGGCAAGACATCTTCACCTTGGAAGGACTTTGGGAGGTTTTGAGGGCTCTTCCTAAGGGGAAAAGACCTTTTTCACCGGAAAAGACGAGGGTTAAAAGCTCATAGCCATGATAGT
>JASHNQ010000072.1 GCA_030041545.1 candidate division FCPU426 bacterium
TTGGCGTCAGCTCGAAGTTGATTTGTCGCTTGCCCCCCCTCTCCCTCGAGGGGAGAGGGCCGGGGTGAGGGTGATTTCACGTGGTTCACTACACCCCTCACCCTACCCTCTCCCGCAAGGGGCGAGGGTTTTGGGAAACTGACGCCAAGTGCATATTTCCGAATATTTTTTGCTTTGACTCATTTGGCTCGAACCGTGCCTTCGTGCCCCTGTGGTTCCATTTGTTTTATGGTTTAACCGCTATGGCGTCGGCGCCATAGCCGCCCCTCCGTCCGCCCTTCAAGCCCGTAAAACCCTTGGTTTTCCTCCTTCTGTGACTGGCATCACATTTGCGACGGATTCTTTTAGATTTTGAAAACCCGGGGGACGGATCCGATGGAAGACGAACCTATCCTCATCGTCGATGACAACCCGATGAACCTGAAACTGGGAAAACGCATTTTGGAGTTGGAGAAGTACCAGGTTCTAACCGCCAAAAACGCCGAGGAAGCCATGCGGGTCCTTGGATATTTCCATCCTCGGTTGATCCTTATGGATTTTGGGCTTCCCGGCTTGGACGGAGTGGAACTGACGAGACGCATCAGATCCGATTCCCACAACCGAGACATCGTCATTTTGATCGCGACCTCCTATGACCTGCAGGGGGACGAAGCAAGGGCTAGGGCCGCGGGATGCGACGGTTACCTGATGAAGCCGCTGGACACGCAGGCGCTTCCGGGAATCATCGCGGGCCATCTCCGCGGGGGCTCCCGCGGAGATGGCCCGTCCGGGGAAATCCAAAGAAGTTAAAAAAACTTGGGGGAGGCTGACATGCTGGCGTCATCCATGAAAAAAACGAATTCTTTCCTGGTGGCCCCGAAGGGTTTCCTGGAAAGCATGGAAATCTTCAAAAATCTTCCGCCGGAAGCGTTGAGGGAAATCGAAAAAAGCGCCGTGGAAAAGAAATACGCCAGGCAGTCCACCATCGTACTGGAGGGCGAACCGGCCGAGTCGGTCTGGTTCGTGAAGGAAGGACATGTCAAGGCGGTCAACCATGCCGCCAGCGGGCGCTGCCAAACCCTCTGCATGGTGGGGGCCAAGGGAATGTTCGGTTCCTGCTGCGCCCTGGGAGGTGGCCGGTATTCCTGCCACGTGGTGGCGGAAACCGACGTCACCGTGGTTTCCCTGCCCATGGGGGAATTCAACGTGTTCCTGTCCAAATATCCACAAATTGGAAAGGCCTTGGTGGCCCACCTCTCGCTGCGGTTACAGCAATCCAAGTCCATCCAGGCCTTCGACCGGGAAACCGTGGAAAAACGAATCCTTCACGCCTTGAAACAGCTCGTGGGGGAATTCGGAACCACCATCCCCCTGACCCGCAAGGAAATCGCGGAAATGGCGGGCACCACGGTGGAAACCTCCATCCGGACATTTTCCCGCTTGGAGAAGGAGGGGCTGGTTTCCACGGCCCGCGGCCGGATCGTAGTCAAAAATATCCATGAACTCGAAGAAAGGCTGGAGGCCCTCTAAGGGAAGGACGTCCAGGGCCCGGCGGATATAGAAAGGAAAAGGCGACGATGTCCGCTGAACTTCAAAACAAACTGAGGCACCAATATGAGAATCCCCGATAACGATTCGAATCCCATCCTCATCGTTGACGACGACCCGGACGACCTGTTTCTCATCCGAAAGGCCATCCGGGAAAATGAAATACCGAATCCGGTCGTCTGCGTCAGGGACGGGGAGGAGGCCTTGGAGTACTTGAGGCGGGAAGACCGGTTCGCGGAAGTTCCTCCCGGCCCCCTCCCGTCCCTCATCCTCCTGGACCTGAACATGCCGAGGATGAACGGGCATGAGACCCTGCGAGTCCTCAAGGGCGACCGGGCGCTCAAATCCATCCCGGCCGTCGTTTTAAGCACTTCCGCGTCGCCGGAAGATGTTTCAAAGGCTTACGAATTGGGGGCCAACGCCTATATCTCCAAGCCGGATTCCTACGACAAGCTGGTGGCGACCGTGAAAGCCCTCAAGGATTTTTGGCTCCAAACCGCCCGGCCGCCAATGACCCAGGAAAACAGGCGGTTATCATGAAAATCATCCCCGATACCCTCATTGGAGAAATCGCCGTTGAATTGGATGGCGCCGCCGAATTGTTCGAGGAGAAGAAAATCAATTATTTCTTCAAGGGACGACAAACCCTGCGGGACACCTGCGACGAGGCCGAAGTGGCCGTGGAGGAGGTCCTCGCAGGGCTGGCGAAACTTCGTGCGGCTGAACCCCCCCGAAGGGGCGTGGATTGGAGGGACAAGTCCCTCCGGGATATCATCGACTACATCGTCAAGCGCCAGCATGTCTTTATCCGCCTCCGGCTCACCTGTTTTCGTAAGCGGGCTTTCGATTTGGCCCGGTCGGGGCGGCCGTGGAACCCCATTTTCCCCCAATTGAACGAAGCCATCCAGGATATGGCCCGGCAAATGGAGGGGCACATGGATAACGAGGAAAAAACGGTTTTCCCGTATTTAAGGGCCATGGAGCAGGTTCGATACGCTCAAAACGGAGGGGCCGAAACCCTTTTAGGGCCGTCCAGCTACCATATGCTCGCCTCCCTTGTGTGGAAGCATGAGGCCATGTGGGACAAGTGGATCTTACTCCGGTCATTGATTTCGGGATTCCATCCGGAGGGAAATCAAAACGAGGACTTTGCGATCTTATGCCGGGGTCTCGAGGAATTCGAGGGCTATATCCGCCAGCACGGCCACCTGGAAGACAACATCCTTTTCCGGAAGGCCAGGGATATGGGAATTTTGTATTAGGTGTTACGTGGGCCGAGGGATGCTTCGCCCAAAAGAGCGGAGTCAGATTTTCTTTATCCGCCGGTTCCCCGCGAATAGCAACAGGATGGAAGCCAGGCCCGCGAAACCGGCGCCCACCCCGAAAGCCGCCGGGTAACCCCAAACCTTTCCCACCCAGCCGAAGATCAAACTTGCCGGAAGGGCGAACAATCCCACCACCAGGTTGTAATACCCGAAAGCGGTTCCCCTCAAGGCCTTGGGAGCCAGGTCGGCCACGAAGGCCTTTTCCGAAGGTTCGCAAAGCCCGTAGTAAACGCCATAGGCCAGAAAAAGGAAAACCAGCCCTTCCTTCCGGGTGACCAGGGCAAAACCCAGGTAGACCAGCGCGTAGTAAATCCATCCCGCCAGCATCAGGGGCTTTCGGCCGAAGCGGTCCGAAAGGGCGCCGCCATAAGGCGAGAAGACCATCCGCACACCCCCATGGAATCCCCAAAGCAGGATGACCCATCCGCTGGGCACGCCGACCTGGGAAAGCCTCAGGATCAGGAAGGCGTCGGTTGAATTTCCCAGGGTGAACAACAGAAGGACGGCCAGGAGGAACTTGAACCTGCCGCCCAAGGCCTTCCAGTCGCGCAGCAAGGCGGGTTTCTTGGCTTCCATGGGCTTGCCGGAGGGTTTTTCCCGGACCCACCAAACGGCGGCCCAGGCCAGCAACCCGGGGACGATGGAAAGCAGGATGATGTTGCGGTAGGAAAGGCCGATGAAAAGGAGCGCCCAGGCCGCCAAGGGGCCCAGCAGCTGGCCGGCATCGTCCATGGCGTCGTGGAAGCCGTAGGAGGCGCCCCGGTTGGCGGGGGTGGTGACGTCGGTGATGAGGGAATCCTGGGGAGCGGAACGAACCCCCTTGCCCATCCGGTCGGCGAAGCGCAGGAAAAGCACCCAGGGCCAGGTTTGGACCAAGCCCACCAGGGGGCGCAGCAGGGTGGACATGGCGAAACCGAGGACCAGGAAAGGTTTCCTCTTTTTAAAACGGTCGGCCCCGATGCCGGAAAAAACCTTGAGGATCGAGGAAGTGGATTCGGCCACGCCCTCCACCCAGCCCACGGCCACGGGCCCGGCGCCCAGGACCTGGGCGAGGAACAAGGGGACGACCGGATAGATCATTTCCTTGGCCAGGTCGTTGAAGAGGCTCACGAGCCCCAATTGGAAGACGGTCTTGGGGAGGGATTTGGGGAATTTCATGGGAGGATTGTAAATCTAAAAGGCAGTTCTGAGTTCTAAGTTTTGTCCCACATCTCATTAAAGGAGTTAATGAAAGCTTTTGAACCTTTGGTTCAAAAGCTTCTTAAACTTAAAACTCAACACTCAAAACTCATAACTTATTTTTGGGATTAGCCGTTGATGAGGCGGGCGATCCCGAAGGCCGCGCCGGCCGCGGCGATGCCGATGGCGGTGACCGTGACCGCGCCCTTCCAGGGATTCTGGCCCGTGAAGCGGGCCTTGAAGTAGCCGAAAACCAAGAGGCAGAGGATGGTGATGGTTGTGGAATAGCGTAAACCCACCAAGGGATCGGCGCAAAAGAAGTAGGCCGAAAGGGGCACCAAGCCGCCCACGGCGTAGGAAAGGCCGATGCGGAAGGCACTGAAAAAGGCCTGCTTGGGGTCGGGCTTTTCCAGGCCCAGCTCAAAGCGCATCATGAAATCCACCCACTTTTGGGGATCCTTGGCCAATTCCTCCACCACCTGCTGCTGGACGGCCGCCGAGATGCCGTAAACCTCGAGGATGTTTTTGATCTCGTCCATCTCCTCTTGGGGGATCTTCTCGACTTCCATCTCCTCCCGCCGCTGTTCGCCCTCGTAATGCTCAATCTCGGTCTGGCCCGCCAGGTAGCCGCCCAGGCCCATGGAAATGGTGCCCGCGATGATTTCCGCCAGGCCCGCCACGATGATGACCGTGTTGCTGTGCACCGCCCCGCTCAAGCCCGCGGCCAGGGCAAAGGGCACGGTCAGGCCGTCGGAAGTGCCCACCACGAAGTCCCGCAGGGCCAGCAGGGACAGGGAATGCCTTTCGTGGTGGTTATGGGGTATGTAGACGGGCATTTTTTTACACCTTAAAAAAGTTTTGAGTTAAATAAAAAAGCCCCCGGTCGCCCAGGGGCTTTCGATCTTATGCCACTCTCCCTTACCCGCACAAGCCCGCTTCGCGAGGCGGTTCAATCCACCTTGATTTCGACGGTTTTTTCCTTGGCTTCTTCCGCCTTGGGGACGGTCACGCTCAGGACGCCGTCCTTGAACGTGGCCGAAACCTTGTCGGCCTTGATGGCATCCGGTAGCACGAAGCTGCGCTGGAAAGAGCCGTAGTAGCTCTCCACCCTGTGGTACTTCTTGTCCTCGTGCCTGGCCTCGGACTTCTTTTCGCCCGAAAGGGTGAGCACGTTGTTGTGGATGGAAAGCTTGGTGTCTTCCTTCTTCATCCCCGGAATTTCCGCCCGAATGACGTATTCCTGGGGCGTTTCGGAAATATCCACGGAGGGGAAGAACTCGCCGCCCGTGAGGGGGAATTCCCAATCCTTGGGCACGGCAAGGAAACGGTCGAACATCTGGCGGACCGTTTTGTCCAAGGCCCAGGGGCTCCACAAGGGCTTTTCCATGCCCTTGTTGTCGTATTTCATAATGGCCATAAGGCACCTCCTTGAGTGATTTGTCCATCCTAAACTAGGAAAGGAATGGCTTATTTTGTAGGTACGCCTTGTTAAAAGGTTTTTAAAAATGAATCCATAGAAGTTAAACCTGAACCCTTTTTTACGTTTCTTCCACTTTGATTTTTAAGCACCGCCAAGCCTAACCTAAAAATGATTCAAATTTTTTCCAGGAGGAAATCATGGCCAAATTGAAGGATAGGGAAACCTCAAAGCAACAGCCTAAGGAAGCCGCCGGAGAAATGACGCATGAGAACATGGAAGTGGCGGCCTATTACCACTGGCTGGAAAGGGGCTGCCCCATCGGCGACGAATTGACCGATTGGGTGGAAGCGGAGAAAAAATACGCAGCCATGGCCAGGCATAATTAATCCCTTAAATTAATTTAGATTCCGGCTAATTAAGGATTAGGGGTTTCCGTAACGGTTAGTCCCCAAAGCGGTATTTTTCAGCTGAAAATTACGAAAACAGTTTTTCAAATGCTGTAAAATACCCTTCCCGGGGTTATTTCCAGCCCCCTATAAACCTGTCTACACGAAAGAAAAAAGTGAGCTTTTCGGGCCTTTTTACCTTAGAAAATCCTTCCACCGATTCCTCCATTGCCGACCGGCTGGAGGAGGGCCATATCGTCCATTTCCCGCGCTGTCCCTTCCCGCTTCCCGGCGAGGAGGACCAGGAATTCCTGCGCGTGGAAACCCCCAAGCGCTTGGGGCGCAAAAATATCAGCCTCCATCCCGAAACGGGCCTGGTGCATGGCCTGAGGGGGGAGCGGGCGGTTGTGGAAAGGGTCACTCGGATCCTGAAAGACCATAGCCGGCGGGTCGAGGAATTCCTGGGAGCCGTTATCCCCGAACTAACCCGGAATTGGCGCGTGGGAACCTGCAGTTTCCGTCCCTTGGAGGAAAGGGGAAGGAACCTCAAGGCCCACGCCAGCAACGAACTCATCCACGTGGACGCCAACGCCTACGGGGCCACCCACGGCGACCGGATACTCCGTTTTTTCGTCAACATCAACCCCTCCGAGGACAGGGTGTGGGTTTCCAAGGGAACCTTCCCCCAATTGCTGGGGGCCTACGGACCCGCCGCGGGCCTGCCGAACGGCGGATTGGGTGAGCGGATCCAGGAAAGCCCGCTGGAGAGGTTTTATTCCTCGGGCCTGAGGAAACTCTCCCGGTGGGGATTACCCCTGGACCAGGTCCTGGATACCTCCCCCTATGACCGCGCCATGCGGCGGTTCCACAACTACTTGAAGGACACGCCCTCGTTCCAAGATTCCACCGAGGGCTTGCAAGAATTCCGTTTTGGCCCCTTTTCAGCCTGGATGGTTTTCACCGACATGGTCAGCCACGCCTGTACCGCAGGCCGGTTCGCCCTTGTTTCCACCTTCATCCTTCCCGTGGAAAATTGCCGGCTTCCCCAATTCGTCCCCTACAACCTCCTCAAAGGCTCCGCCACCCCATGATCCGCCTTGGGCCGGGTTCGAAAATCCTCGTCATCCGCGCCAGCGCCGTGGGCGACGTGCTCAATACCCTACCCGCCGTGGAAGCCTTGAGAGCGGCCTATTCGGACAGCTTCATCGGCTACCTGGCCGATGAAAGGTCCTTCGACTTGGTGGCCGGCCACCCGGCGATCAACCGGGCGCATTTTTTCCCCCGCAAACGCTGGCTGGGGTTCCTGAAACATCCGTTCCAATGGGGGGCCTTGGCCCGGGAGGTGGGCCGGTTCGCCCGCGAGTTAAGGGACGAAGGTTACGGCGTCTCGGTGGACCTCCAGCGGAACCTCAAAGGGGGTGTTCTGGGGCTTTTGGCCGGGGCGAAATTAAGGGTCGGCTTGGCGCGGCCTTTTGCCAAGGAGGGAAACCAGTTTTTTAACCCCGTGCGAGTCCTACCGCCCTCCGAAGCGGTCCATTTCACCGAGCATTTCCTGGCCGTGGTTCGCCATTTGGGAGCCGAACCCGTCCACCCGCTTTTCCGTTTCCCCGATTCGCCGGAAGGCGCCCGGCGGGTGGGGGATTTCCTGCGGGAAAAAGGGCTGGTCCGGTTCGCCGTGATCCACCCCGGAACCAGCGCCTTCGGCAAATTGAAACGGTGGCCCACCGAACTTTTCGCGCAACTAGCCCGGAGACTGGGGAAGGAATTGGGAATCCCCAGCGTCATCGCTTGGGGGCCGGGGGAAGGCCCGGTGGCGCAATCCGTCGTCGCGGGCAGCGCGGGGCAAGCCGTGATGTCCCTGGAAACCCGCTTCCTTTTGGACTTGGTGGAGCTCATCCGCCGATCGGCCCTGTTCGTGGGCTGCGACTCCGGTCCCATGCATATCGCGGGAGCGGTGGGCACGCCCTGCGTGGCCCTTTTCGGCCCCAAGGACCCGGACGTTTACGGCCCCTACCGCGCCAACCATTGCCGGATCGTCCAGCCTCCCGGGGGTCCCGGACCGACCGAGGGCATCACGGTGGAAAGCGTCCTGGCGGCGGCGGCCTCGGTTTTGGGCGAAGAGGGGCGGGCGGCGAAGGGGGAAAACCCGGCGTCCCAACCGGTTAAAACCAAGCGGGTCCCGGCCTAAGGGAAGTTGATAGTGGGCCAGATTTGATGTCATTGCGAGAAATAGCCGCCGAATAGGCGGCTGTTTATGACGAAGCAACCTCAGTTCCACAATAACTTCCATTTGGGAAAAGGCTTGTTTTCAACTGGGGTTGCTTCGGGCAGAATCGGTCCCCTATTCGGGGACCAAGCCCTCGCAATGACAGCAAAAGAGCTAAATGATCAAACTGACCCACTGCCTGCCTTTGCGGCTTGGTTGTTAAAAATCACGAAAGAACAGGAACCTTGTCCTCCCAACGAACCCGATTCATCCTCTTGTTCCTGCTTTTGTTCTTTTCCCGCCTGACTTTCGGCCTCTGCGAGGCCAAATGGTGGGGACTGGATGAGCTCCAGACCTATTTGATCGGCCTGAAATGCTACACGACAGGCACCTGGCCCTATTTCGGGCCGGACGTCACGGGCAATGAGAACACGTCCTTCGAGCGCCAGCTGCCCGGGGCCCTGGAGGGGCTTCTCATCGGCCTTCCCCTCCGCGTCCTGCCCTTTCCCGAGACCCCCACGGTCGTGGTCACCTTCCTGTCCACGGTAGGCGCGGCGCTGCTGGCCTGGTACATCCGAAGGCGAATCCCCGGCCTGTCCTTCCCGTGGCTTTTCGCCTGGATCTGCGTCACCCCTTGGAGCGTCTCGGAGGGGACCCATGTCATCAATCCTGCCTTCAACTACTTGCCCAGCGTCCTGTTTTTCGTGGGCTTCATGGAAAGCCTTCCTTATTTTTCCACGGGGTGGCTGGGACCCTTGGGGTCCAACGCGCTCATGGGCTTCTCGGTGGCCTGGATCATGCAGTTCCATTTTTCCTATGTGTACCTGGCGCCCCTGGCGGGCTTTTCGCTTTTAAGCCAATGGTGGAAAGGGAACCGTTGGAGGCCTTTCGTTTGTTTCGCGGCCGGGGCCGCGCCCATGGCCGCGCTCATCCTTCCCACCCTCCTGAAATACGGGTTGAACCCCGGCAACGAGGTGTCGGCCTTCGCCGCCCCCTTCTTTTGGAACAATTTCACCGAGTGGGTGACCATCCTGGCCCGTTTCTTCTCCCTCGCCTGCTACGAGGTGCCCCGGTTCATCGGCCAGGACAACCATGAGCGGTTCCAATACCTGGCCGCCCACCCCTTCCTGGCCCTGCCTTGCGCCTTTCTTTGGATGGGGGGAATCCTCCAAGCCCTGGTGATGCTGCTGTGCTGGTTTAAAATGCCTTCCTTCCTCTACCAAAGGAAGTGGTACTTCCCGCTGGTCTACGTTGGGGTCTGGGGGGGAATTGAAGCCGCCAGCGGGTGGCCCCCCTACGCGATCATCCCCCTCGCGGCGTTGCTTTGGTTCGCACCAAGGGTTCGGGTTTTGGCCCCGGCCTTCCAATGGTTCCGCGGACCGGCGGACCTTGCGGGCTGGAAAGAAATGAATCTTCTCGTGGTTTGCGCCTACCTCGTGGTTTGGGTGAGCTTTTGGTTCACCATCAAGCTTCCCATGTCCCACATTTATTTCATCCTCTATCCCCTGGTCATGACCTATTCCTGCTACTGCTGGAGGCTTTTCGCCGGGAGCCCACGGCTGCGACTGCTGGCCAAGGTGTTCATCCTGGCCGGGGTCTATTTCCAGTTCGGGTACGCCTTCGTGACGGCCAAGTTCGATTCGCTTTACCAGAAGCGGGAACCCTTGGCCCGCGCCATCCAGGAAAAGAACTACCACCTGGCCGGCGAGCGCCGGCCCAACAGTCTTTATTAAGAGACCGCAACAAAACCTCCAAATTCTCACCACGAAGGTCGCGAAGTACACAAAGTTAATGCATAAAGCATTACAAAAAACCAAAAGGTTTCAACTTCGTGCCCTTTGTGTACTTTGTGGTGAGAGGGGTCTTGCCGTGGCGGCTTACTTCTCGCTGTCCAGGTTCTTCATCTGCCGCTCGTCGTAGCGGGTGCCGGCCACGGCCTCGTGGGAAACAACCTTTTCCAGGTGCTCGATATCAGCCGGGGAAAGGTTGAGCCCCAAGGCCCCCAGGGTTTCGTCCAGTTGCTTGCGCGTTTGATCATTTCGGCGATGGTTCCCACGGTGTCCCCGATGGGCACTTGAGGATCCAGCCGGGAAGGCCTGTAGATGTCAATATTTTTGAACTTAACAAAGAAAGGCACGGAAATGAAAGAGGCAAATGGAAGGTTCATTTTTAACAAATCCTAAATATGGAAAAGAGTAAAGTGAGGGCCGTTGAAATTTCACGAAACATTCCATGGAGAGGGAGAGGAAAATGACGAAAAGGCATTCGGCCATTGTCGGAATGGCGTTGGTCTTCCTGGGATGGGGTATGGCCGCATGGGGGAAGATCGAAATGGACAATTCCTTGTCCATGAAAAGGCTTGTCGCCCCCAACCCACAGGATGTGACACCGCGAAAAAAAGGGGACGATATTCCCTTCGGCACCCTTCGGACCCCTGAAGGCAAGGCGGTGGACGTGGAAGATTTCCTCCGCCAAAAAGCCACCATCCTCCTTTTTTACCAAGGCGGATGGTCCCCGTCGGCCAAGGCCCAACTCCAGAAACTATCCGGCGTGGAGCCCGATTTGGAAAAACTGGGATACCAGGTGGCCGCGGTCTGCCCCGATAAGCCGGAGCGGCTCAAGGACAGCTTTCCACAAGCCCTCCTGAATTTTTCCTTATTGAGCGACCGCAACGCGCAGGTCATCCGGCGGTTCGGCCTGGCCTACCACGCCGACCTGGGTGAATTGAAGAAAGAGGGCGTGAATTTAAAGGATTACACGGGCAACAACGGAAACGTGCTGCCGGTACCGGCGGTTTACGGCATCGTCCAGGGTGACATCCAATTCGTTTATTACTACCCGGGGGCGCAAGCCAGCCTCGATCCCCGGGCCTTGCTTTCGGCCGCCCAGGAAGCGGCGGCCGGCAAGATGCCCTCCGCCAGCGGCGTGCTAAGCCCGGCGCCCTAAGGCCGGGGTTTCCCCCTTTCCAGGTCAGCCGCCCAGGCTTAAGGGCCCGGAGCCGAAATAAGCGATCAGCAGGGCCGCGCCCAGGAGGCTCAAGTTCTTGAAGAAATTGACCCGTTCGTGGACCTTCTGCATTGGGTCCGTGACCTTCCAAAAGGCGTGCATGGCAAAGGTGACGGGCACGAGGAAGAGGATGATCAGCCAGGCCCCGATGCGCGACTGGTAGCCCAAAAGAACCAAGAGGCCGCCCACCAGCTCCACCAGGCCGGAGGCCACCACCATCAACTCCGCCGCCGGCACCCCCTTGGACTGGGCGTAACCCGCCATCATTTTGCGGTTTTGAACGTGGGCAAACCCGCTGGTAATGAAAAGAAAGCTGTAAAAAATACGGCCCAACAAGACGACGATTTCCATGGCGCGCTCCTTGTCCAAAAATTCGGCAAAACCCGCCCGGCCTCAAGGGGCAAAAGTAAAATCCCATGTTTTGCGCCGGAAAAGTTTTGCCGTTACTGCCCCACCATAGGCATCCCGCATCGCGGAGTAAACCCCGTGGCGAAATTTCGGGTTACTTCGGGGTGACATGGCTCAAAACCGGTGAGCGATAAGGGTTTTCCCACGGGCGAAGCGGCTTTGGGCCATCGTTGTTTTGGCGGCCCATCCTGGCTATCATTTTCCCGCTATGCTCCCCTTCCAACCTTCCCGGCCGGCGGTTGGGCTCATCGCGGCCCTGTTATTGCTTGCGGCGGTTTGGGAGGGGGAACCCCCCAAGGCCCGGGCCCAATCCCACCATGATTTTCCCTCCTTCCGCTACGTGTTCGACGCGATGTGGGGCTCGAAGGGACAGGGCCTCAACCAGGTCAACGGACCGCAAGGCATCTGCGTCTCGCCCGACGGCCGTGTCTTCATCGCGGACACCGGCAACGACCGAATCCTGGTGTGGGGTGAAAACGGGAACCCCGTGACCTCCTACGGCTCCTTCGGCACCCGCGCGGATTGGCAGGACCCGCCGCAGTTCGACCATCCCATGGCGGTGCTTGTGGACGGGCAGGGCCGGATTTTCGTGGCTGACACCCTCAACGACCGCGTCGTCCAGCTGGATTCCAACGGCATGGTGGTCCAAAGCTGGGGAAGCCTGGGCCAGGGAAAGGGCGAATTCAACCAACCGCGGGCCCTGGCCGAGGACCATTTTGGGGGCCTCTGGGTTCTGGATATGAACAATTCCCGGGTCGAGGTTTTCGGCCCCGATGGCGGGTTTAGGTACTCCTGGGGGACCTTCGGCACCACCCCCAATCCCTCCGACGCCGAGATGAACCTTCCCCGGGGGATGGCCCTGAATTCCATCGACCAAGCCGTTGTCGCCGACAGCGGCAATTTCCGCATGGAGGTCTTCGACAACCGCGCGGTTCCGGTCACCATCCAGGGTTGGTACGGGGAAAAGGGCCCTTACGAGTTCAAGGACATGGGGAGCGTGGCCGTGACCCCGGTCGGCGTGGCGGCCATCGCGGATGGGACCAGCGGACGGGTCATGTTTTACAACAGCCGGGACGGGCTCTACGAGTACCTGGGCAGGTGGAGAGCCAAGGACGAGATCGTAAGCCCCGCGTTCCAGCCCAAGTTTAGGGGCATCGCCAGCGACCCGGAAAACCGGATCTACGTGACCGACATCCACGACAACGTGATCCTGCGCTTGAAACCCCTCCAACCCTTTACCCCCGTGGCCCCGGCCGCGACGCCCACTTCCAAACCCGAGAGCCCTTACAGCGGACAGGACTTCCCCCTCCAGCGCTGAAGGAAGGCGTTATTGGCCCATGCCTTTCTGCACGGCGTCCACGATGGACTGCTGCTGGGGGCTCAGGTAATTCCAAACGCTCTGCAGGTAATTGACGTCATCCAGGATTTTCTCGGTCTCGTCCTCAATGTCCGAACGGTCCTGGCTTATCCGGGACCTTAGGGTTTCTCTTTCGTCGAAATTTTGGGCCGCCTCCAGGTCTTTTTTCGCGGCATCCAGGTCGGCTTGGGATCCGTCCATCGCCGCCTTGGTGTCTTGAAGATGGGCCACGCGCTGTTGGATATCCTTTTGAATCTGCGGGTTCACCTGCGCCAAGGCCGTGGCTGAAAAGCCAAAGATCCCCCCGAACACGATCAGGGGATAAATCCACATCGTTGCGGTTCTCATGGCCACTCCCTCCTTTGTCCGGCTTATCATTCTTTATAAACCTAGGGACGCCGTCCTCTTTATTACAAGGGTGTGCTTTCACCCTTTAAGGATGTTTATTTTTTCCGCCGCCATGTCCCATCCTCCCCGCCTAAAAGTTTTACCCGGGCTATTCCCGCCCCTATCAATGACGGCAGGGAAAACCACAACCTCCTGATCCCCCAAAATATCGCCGGGATTTTGGGGAATGCGCCATTGCCGGTTGGCAAATTTGCGGGGGAAAAGGAAAAGTTTTTCCCGCTTTTAGGAAAAATCTTTCCCTAAGGAAAATTGGGTTTTTTCCAGGAAGGACGGCCCAGCCCGGAACTTTTCGCCGACAAAAAGGGATTTCACGGACGGATTGGCATCCAAAATGCCATGCCGGGGATCGGGTGTTCCCCACCCAGCCGCCGGAACCCCATTGAAATCGTTACAGGCCGGTAAAAATAATAAAAGCATCTTGGGCGCCGTTTGGATGAAGCGGCGAAGGGAGGCCTCCCTATGAATCTTCTAGCTGAACCCCCGTTTAAATTTGAAATCCTGCTCATCGAGGACAATGCCGCTGACGCGCGCCTGGTTTCCATGGCCCTGAAGGGTTTCGAAGCCGATTACCAACTGCGCGTCATCACGGATGGCGGGCTGGCCTTGGACTTTCTCGGTCATAAAGACAAATTCCATGACGCTCCCCGCCCGGATGTGGTCCTTTTGGATTGGATACTGCCCGTGGCCGGCGGCGACGAGATTTTGAAGGAAATCCGGCAAAACCAGGACTTGCGGAATATCCCGGTCATCGTCCTCAGTGGACTTTATTCGGCGGAAGTGGAAAGGTTGATCTATGAAGCCGGGGCCAATACCTTCATCGAAAAACCCATCACCTTGGACCGTTTTTCCATCATCCTGCAACACTTCAAGGATGCCTTGAAAAGGAAAAAAGAACTCCCTCCCCCTCCCGGATCCTCCTCCCCTTAGTCCCTTAGTCGTGAAATTTTATACAAAAAGCCGAAAACTTCCGACCTAAGGGATCGGGCGCTTTTACAGTGGATTCACCCGTGAAAGCAGCGGATGCAACCCTGTTTGGCTCCGGCTCGTCCGGGTTAAGACCCGCCGCTTCCCACCACCCTTGGGCTTAACCCTTTCTATTTCCACCTTTGCCCCGTTAAACTATGGTGCAGGCTCCCTAAAAACTATTCCAGGAGGTTTTCACCCGTGCACATTGAAAAAGGCGATTTCACCACCGGCCGGCGCACCCTTTGGATCACAACCCTGGCCCTGGGGATAGGCGCCGTTTGTTCGGTGGTGGCATGGGCGCTCCTTCAACTCATCTATTTTTTCACCAACCTGTTTTTCTTCCAAACCTATTCCTGGTCCTTCCATTCCCCGGCGGTGAACCACTTGGGCTGGTGGGTGGTGGCCCCTCCCGTGGTGGGGGGGCTTGTCATCGGCCTCATGGCCCGCTACGGCTCGGACCGTATCCGGGGCCATGGCATTCCCGAAGCCTTGGAGGCGATCCTTTTCGGCAAGAGCAAGATGTCCCTGAGGGTGGCGATCTTAAAACCCATTTCCTCGGCCATCGCCATCGGATCGGGCGGGCCTTTCGGCGCCGAAGGACCCATCATCATGACCGGCGGGGCCTTCGGTTCCCTCATGGCCCAGGCTTTCCACTTGACGGCCGCCGAGCGCAAGACCCTGCTAGTGGCGGGCGCCTGCGCGGGCATGTCCGCGGTCTTTTCTTCGCCCCTAGCCGCCACGCTCCTGGCCGTGGAGCTCCTGCTTTTTGAATTGAAGCCCCGGAGCATTGTTCCGGTGGCCGCCGCCTGCGTGGTGGCCGCCACGCTCAGGCCCTTTTTGCTGGGCCCCGGGCCCCTCTTTCCCGTCCCGGAGCACCCCGTACTGCCCTTGAAGGGCCTCTTGTTCTCGGTCCTTTGCGGCCTCATCGCCGGGCTGGCTTCGGCCCTTTTGACGAAACTGGTCTATCTCTTCGAGGACTTGTTCCTGAAGCTGCCCTTCCACTGGATGTGGTTCCCGGCCCTGGGCGGGCTGGCGGTGGGCGTCGGCGGTTATTTCGAGCCCAAGGCCCTGGGCGTCGGCTACGACATCATCGCGGATTTCCTCAAGGGCGATTCGTCGGCCACCGGGGCTTTCTTGCTGATCCTGGTCAAGGCCTCCATCTGGGCCTTTGCCCTGGGTTCGGGGACTTCCGGCGGCGTCCTGGCGCCCCTCTTGATCATCGGGGGAGGCCTGGGCGTCGCGGAGGCGTCTTTCTTCCCGGCGGAGGGAGCGAACAGCCTTTGGCCCCTCGTCAGCATGGCGGCCATTTTGGGCGGGGTGATGAGGGTGCCTTTCACGGCCGTCGCCTTCGCGCTGGAACTGACCCACGACACCAACGCCATACTCCCGATCCTGATCGCCTCCGTCGCGGCCTACACCATCACGGTGCTAACCATGAAACGGTCCATCCTGACGGAAAAGGTGGCGCGCCGGGGGTTCCATATCTTGCGGGAATATACGGTTGATCTTTTGGAGATGAGCTACGTAGCGGAAGTGATGACCCCAAACCCGGTGGTTTTGGGGGAGTCCTGGCCGCTTTCCAGGGTCCTCAAGGTCATGGACCAAAGCCGCAAGCACCAGGGCTACCCTGTCGTTGACGCGAAGGGAAAACTGGTGGGCATGGTCAGCCGCTGGGAAATCATGAAAAACAAGGCGGCCGGGGACCTGAAGGTCCGAAACTTGATGAATGCCAACCCGGTCACGGCTTATCCCGACGACCCTTGCCGGGCGGCCGCGGCGCGCATGGCCCGCCACCGCATCGGCCGCCTGCCGGTGGTTTCGCCGGAACACCCCTGGAAGCTTTTGGGGATCTTGACCCGCAGCGACCTAGTGAAGCTCAGCCTCAAGCACTTCGAGGAGGAGGAGGTCCACGAAAAATTCATCGGTCTGGACTCTTCCAAGGTCGTGAAATTGCCTCCGTCGCCGTCTTCCTCCACTTTCAAGAAAGGCGCCTGAGTCCAATTCCAAAAAACGGTTGGCATGACATCCCGATTTTGGACCCGGAAAAGAAAGCCTCATAGAGGGTAGTTGGCTTCCATGAAACGGGAAAAATTCCTTTGGCCGCTGAGCCAATCCCATCACCGCGCCCTGATGGCGGCTAAACGCGTGAAAGAAACCCTCTCAGCCGTCGATCCGAAACAGGAAACGGCCCGCGTGGAGGAAACAACCGCCGAAATCAAGGCGTTCTACGAGGAGGAACTGCGGTTGCATTTCTGGGACGAGGAGAAAATGCTGGCCCTTTATGAAGGCCACATGGGAAGGGAAGAACCCGAACCGGACCGCGTCCGGAAAGAACACCGCCTGCTGGAATCCCTCCTGACCCAAGCCACAAAACCAAGCCTGCTTTCTTTCGCGGAAATCCTGGCCAACCACGTTCGTTTCGAGGAGGAGGTCCTTTTCGGGCGCATCGAGAAGGTCTTGGACGAGGCCGAGAAAAAGGCCCTGGGAAACCTGTTGGAACAGGGGGCGGCTTCTTGCGCCGCCCCAAACGCCTGATGCCGGCAAGGGGACACCGCCAGCTCGCGGCCGGGGCGGTATTCGCCGTATCCATGGGCTATTTGGAAAGCGCCGTGGTGTTTTACTTGAGGCGGCTTTATTGCCCGGACGGATTCGGCTTTCCCTTGCGGAATTTCATGGACCCCCACGCCTTGGCCATCGAGGGCTTGCGGGAGATGTCAACCCTCGTGATGCTCCTGGCCGTGGCCTATCTGTCCGCCGTTTCTTGGAAGGACCGGTTCGCTTTCTTCCTTTTTACCTTCGCGGTTTGGGATATTTTTTACTACGTCTGGCTGAAGGTCCTACTGGGCTGGCCCGGTTCCTTCCAAACCTTCGACGTTTTGTTCCTCATCCCCTGGCCCTGGGTGGGCCCAGTGCTGGCCCCCGTGACCGCCTCCTTTACCATGATTCTCCTGGCCCTCGCCCTGTTGAAATCGAAGGACAATCCCCGCCCACCGGAGTGGGCCTTGTGGATCGCCGGCAGTTTCGCCATCCTCGTGACGTTCCTGGGGGACTTTGGGCGCTTGATCGTGGAGGGCGGGCACCTTCCGGGGTTTTTCCAACTGGCGGCCGACCCCCGGTTCCGGGAAATCAGCTCCAACCATGTGCCGGGGGGCTATGATTGGCTCCTGTTTATCGCCGGGGAAGCCGTGATCTTGGCGGGCGTTTTTCGCTTTTACCGCCGGGGAAGAGGAAAAACGGACAGGTCCCGGAAATGAAAACCATCCCTTGGTTGCGCCCCGCCGCATCCCTCAAAAGAGTGATGCGGGAAGTTGTTTCAAATCGATATAATGAACCCCGGCTTTCGAGACCGGGCGCTAAAAAATTTTGGAAACCACCGTTTGGGAGGGAGGCATCGGAATGGGCGGCAAGGGGACTATTTTAATCATCGAAGACCAGGACGGATTCCGGCGGATCTACTCGGATGTCCTTTCCAAGGAAGGGTACGACGTTTTAACCGCGGAGGACGGTGAAAAGGGATGGAAACTTTCCAAGGAAAAAAAGCCCCATTTGATCCTGCTGGACCTGGGGTTGCCCAAGATCGACGGCTTCGAGGTGCTGCGCCGGTTGAGGGCGGACAACGAAACCAAGCCCATTCCGGTCATCATCTTTTCGGTGATGGGGGAGCAGAAGGACATCAAAAGAGCCCTGGAAATGGGCGCCAACGACTACACGGTCAAGGGGTTTTACACCCCCCGGCAGATCCTCAGCAAGATCAAGGAACAGCTGGACCAGGCGGGGGGGGTCCAACGAAGCGTTTCCTCCTACAAGCTCCTCGTGCAGGCGGGGCAGGGAGACGCGGCCAAGCTGGAAGAGGATATCGGCTTGACCAAGGGGTTCCATTGCCCCAAGTGCAACGTGGAACTGGTGATGGAGCTGTACCCGGATTACGTCCGCGAGGGAGGGCACTGGTTCGCCAGCCGCCTGAGCTGCCCCCAATGCCAGCAACCGGCCTGAGGCGCTTTTTTTGACTCACTTTGTGTACTTCGTGGCGAGAGATTGTGAAGCTGGTTTTAGTCCAAGCGCCGGCTCAACCCAGCTTTCCCGTTTGATAGTCGTAAAAGGCCTGCTTCAACTCGCCTAGGGTATTCATGACAAAGGGCCCGCCACGGACCACGGGTTCGTTCAACTTCAGGGCCGAGGCGAAAAGCAGGTGGACCGGTTTTTCATCCCCCGCCTCCAGGCGCACCGAGCCCCCTTCCCCGAAAACCCCCAAATGACCGGCCTTCACGTAACCGGGTTCGGACTCCGGGCCGGTTTCCGCCTTTCCCTCGATCACGTAAACGAAGGCGTTCTGGTCCGGGGGAGCGGGCTGCGCGAGAACCGCGCCCGGCTCCAGCCTCACCTCCAGGTAAGTGAAGGGAATGAAGGACTTTCCAGGGCTGCGGACGCCCCCATATTCGCCGGCCAGGACCTTCACCCGGACTCCCTTTTCCTCGACCACCGGCAGTTTTTCCGAGGGCAGGTCTTGGTATTTGGGTTCGGTCATCTTCCATTTAGCGGGCAGGTTCAGCCAAAGCTGGTAGCCCCAAGCCAAGCCGTCGGATTGCTCCGGCATTTCGCTGTGGATGATGCCGCGCCCGGCGGTCATCCATTGGACCGAGCCGGCGCTCAGGTGCCCCTCGTGTCCCTTGGAGTCCCGATGGGTGAAGGAGCCGGCCATCATGTAAGTCACGGTCTCAAAACCCCGGTGGGGATGGTCGGGAAAGCCCGCCGCGTAATCATCCGGGTTGTCGTTCTTGAATTCATCCAAGAGCAAGAAAGGGTCCAATTGGCCCAATTCCGGGCTTCCCAGGATGCGTTTCAGCTTGACCCCGGCCCCGTCGGAGGTGTTGATGCCCTGGACGATTTGGCTTATTTTGCGGATTTTTGCCGTTGTCATTCGCGTCCTCCTTTGGGGCAACCATAGGGATGAAAGGCAAAACTTTCCAGGTTTAGCCCCAAAAGCCGGTAACCGCCCGGTTACGGAGAGGCCCCAAAATTTGTTGGTATTCTGTCCGATCCAGGGAAGCCCTTTCAGGCCCTGAACAAGGCTTTTCATTTTACAAATATTAACTGGGGGTTTATCCTTATCCTAAATATATTTGGCGGGGGTTCCAGGCAAACGTCCTAGGCGCCAGGAATTTTCCCCGCAACATCTTGTGATGCTGCCCCATCCCTTTCGTTCTTTTCGAAATCAAAATTTGTTGATCCGGTGAAAGAGGCCCATTTTCCAAGGTTTTTTTCGATCCCGACGCAAAAGGTGTGTCTTGAAATCCTCGAAGACAGGAAATAAAAAACGGGAGGCTATTTTATGACAGAAAGGACGGTTAAAACCGCTCCGCAGTTCAACCCAACCACTTTCGTCATGTTTTCCATTTTCCTTTTTTCCGTTTTACCCGGTTTTTCAAACGGACAAACCCAGGCATTAAGCCCAACTCTTTCACCGATAGCCACAGAAAACACAAATCCTTCATCCCAAGAAAGCACTTCAACCACCGCAACGCCCGAAGCATCCACAAACCCAACACCTTCGCCGGCAGCGGCGGAAAACGCCAACCTCTCCTCCCAAGCGACCCTTTCGCCCACGGTCACGCCTGAAAGATCCACGCAAACGGAGATGAAAGAAATGAGCTTGGAGGAACTCATGAACGTGGACGTCACTTCCGTCTCCCGGAAGCCCGAACCCTATGAGGAGGCGCCGGCCTCCATCGACGTCATCACCAACGATGAAATCATCCGTTCGGGCGCTTCCAGCATCCCGGAGGCCCTGCGGCTGGCGGACAACCTGGAAGTGGAGCAAGATTCCTCCTCCGGCTGGAACATCAGCGCGCGCGGGTTCAACGTGGACTTGGCGAACAAGCTGCTGGTGATGATCGACGGCCGGACGGTCTATACCCCGCTTTATTCCGGCGTTTATTGGAACGCCCAGGACTACCTGCTGGAGGACATCGACCGCATCGAGGTCGTCAGCGGCCCCGGCGGGACGCTCTGGGGCGCCAACGCGGTCAACGGCGTCATCAACATCCTCAGCAAGGACGCGAAGGACACGCAGGGAGCTTACGTGGAAACGGGAAGCGGCACCCAATTGCAGGATTTCGCCGGGGCCCGCTATGGCGGAACCTTGGCGCCCGACGTTTACTACCGTTTTTACGCGAAGTACTTCAATGAGGGCGCCGAGACCCTTTCGGGCGGGGTCAGCAGCGCGCAGGACGCCTGGAACATGGGCCAAGGCGGGTTCCGGATCGACGATGAGGCGGACCCCCGCGACAAATTCACCTTGCAAGGCGACCTTTACAACAGCTTCCTCGACGTTACCCCCGGCGGCGACATTCCCGCCGGCAGCCAAGAAAATTTCGCCGGCGGAAACGTCCTGGGCCGTTGGTCGCGCGTCATTTCCGACGATTCCAACATGAGCCTGCAGTTATATTTCGACCGGACCTACGCGGACGAGCCCGCCGGCGCGGGGACAACCTTTGGCGACGCCTTGGACACTTACGACCTGGACTTCCAACACCATTTTTCCCTGGACGCGGGCAACCAGTTGACGTGGGGATTGGGCTATCGTTTCACGCACGACGTGGTCCAAAACGTCGCGGCCCTGTCTTTTTTGCCCGCGACCCTGGACCAGCAGTTGTTCAGCGTTTTCGCGCAGGACGAGATCGAGCTGGGAAGCGACCTTTTCCTGACGGCCGGCAGCAAGGTCGAGCACAACGATTACACGGGCTTTGAGTTCGAGCCGAGCGCCCGCTTGAAATGGGACCTGGCCGATAAGCAAATGCTTTGGGCGGCGGTTTCCAGGGCGGTCCGGATGCCTTCGCGTATTGACACGGACGTTTCCATCCCTTTCACTTTGGAAGGCGATTCCGATTTCCTATCCGAAACCCTCGTCGCCTATGAATTGGGTTACCGCGCCCAACTGACCGGGGAATGGGCCGCCTCCCTCTCCACCTTTTTCAACAACTACGACGACCTGCGCAGTTTGAGCCCCACTCCCGGCGGGCTCTTAGGCTACTTACCCATCACCATCGCCAACGGCTTGGCCGGGCAAACCGGTGGGGCCGAACTGACGACCGATTATCAGGTCCTGGAGGGCTGGCGTTTGCACGCCGGTTACGACCTGCTCCTGGAAAACATCTGGGTCAAGCCCGGCCAGACCGACATTGATAACGGCCTCGAGGACACGGCCGACCCCAAGAACCAAGTTTTTTTGCGCTCTTCCATGGATTTGCCCGGGAACCTGGAATTCGACCCCGCCTTCCGCTGGGTGGACGCTATTTACGGCTCCGGTAACGCCAATGCGCCAACCGTGCCCGCTTACGCCGAATTGGACGCCCGGTTGGGTTGGCGCCCCGTGAAAGGCCTGGAATTGTCGGTCACCGGGCAAAACCTCCTGCAGCCTTACCATATCGAATACGGTTCAGGCGAGGAAATCGCACGCAGCGTCTACGGGAAGATCTCATGCGAATTTTAAGCCTTCGCCGCCCGCGGCGGTCGTCCCTGGCCTGGCTGGGCCTGGGCCTGCTTTGCACCCTGGCCGCGCCCTTGGAGGCGGAAACGGGGGTCTCCAAGGAGTACCAGGTCAAGGCCGTTTTCCTTTTCAATTTCGCCCAGTTCGTCAAATGGCCTCCCGCCGCCTTCAGCCGGCCCGACGAGCCCTTCCGCATCGGCGTTTTGGGGAACGACCCCTTCGACGCCTTTTTGGACGAGACCGTCAAGGGCGAGAAAGTGGACGGGCATCCCCTGGTCATCCGGCGCTATAGCAGCGCCGAGGACGCCAAGGATTGCCAGATTTTATTCATCAGCGGCTCCGAGGGCCCGCAGATGGCCGCCATCCTGGAGGGCTTGAAGGGCCTGAACATCCTGACGGTGGGCGACACCGAGGGGTTCATCAAGAGCGGCGGCATCGTACGCTTCGTCACGGTGGACAACAAGATCCACTTCCGGATCAACCCGGAAGCGGCCAAACGCGCCAAACTGGTCATCAGTTCCCAGGTGCTGCGCTTGGCCGAGATCTCCGAGACCGGGCAGGATTAAACATGGCGTTCAGGGATATCCCCATCCAGCGCAAGTTGATGGCGGCCCTGCTGCTGACCAGCGGGACGGTCCTCCTGTTGTCCTGCTCCGCCTTCATCGTTTATGAAGTCGTCACCTTGCGCAAGGGCATGATGGACGCCTACCTGACCCGCGCCAAGATCATCGCCGCCAATTCCACGGCCTCCCTGGCGTTCCAAAACTCGGACGACGCGGCCCAAGTGTTGGGGGCCCTTAAGACCGACCCGAGGGTGACCGCGTCCTGCCTCTACGACAGCCAGGGAAAGGTCTTCGCCAAATACCCGGTGGACGCGCCCGCCGGCCTTTTCCCGGCCGCCCACGGAAACTCCGGCTACCGGGGGGCGTCCTTGGAAATCTTCTGTCCCATCGTCCAGGGGGACCGGAACCTGGGAACGGTTTACATCCAGTCGAATTTGTCCGAGCTCTCCGAACGGTTCCACGCCTATGCCTGGCTCGCGGCGGTGATCGTGGCCGCGTCCGTGCTGACGGCCTACCTTCTCTCCCGCGCGCTGCAAGGGCAGATTTCCACCCCCATCCTGGACCTGGCTTTGACCGCCAAGGCCGTTTCCAAAAACAGGGACTTTTCCATCCGCGCCCAGAAGTTCGGCGAGGATGAGCTGGGCTCGCTGACGGACGCCTTCAACCAGATGCTCTCGGAAATCCAGGCGCAAAACCAGGCCTTGCGGCGCAGCGAGGAACGCTTCCGGGCCTTGATCGAGAACAGCGCGGACGGCATCGCCGTGGCCAACGCCCAGGGGGAAGTCACCTACGTGAGCCCATCCATGGGCCGGATGTTCGGGCTCACGATGGAGGATTTCTCGGGAAAAATCCGCAAGGACATGGTCCACCCCGACGATTTGCCCTACGTCCTGGAGAAGATGTCCGAAACATTGGGGAATCCCGGTAAAACCGTCCAGGCCCGCTACCGCATCCAGCACAAGGACGGTTCCTGGCGATGGATCGACATGACGGCCACCAATCTCTTGGAGAACCCGGCCGTCGGCGGGATCGTCCGCAATATCCGGGACATCACCGAGCAGCTGAAACTGGAGGAAATCAACCGCCTGGGCGAATCCAAGGCCATCGCGACCATCAAGGATTGCGCCATCCTGATGATGGACCCGGAAGGGAAGATCCTCACCTGGAACCGGGGGGCGGAACTCATCAAGGGATATGGCGCCGAGGAAATCATCGGGAAAAACTTCGAGCTTTTTTACACCCCCGAGGAGGTGAAAAGGGGCAAGCCCCGGCGCCTTCTCCAGGAGGCGGCGGCGAAGGGGCAAGTGGAGGACGAGGGGGAGCGGATCCGCAAGGGCGGGTCCCGTTTCCTGGCCGACGTGGTGATCACCGCCCTCAAGGACGACCGGGGCCAATTGCGGGGGTTCATCAAGATCGCCCGCGACGTGACGGAAATCCGCAGGGCGCAAGCGGAGATCAAGCAAACCAGCGATTTCCTGGGAGCGGTGCTGGAAAACATACCCAACATGATCTTCGTGAAGGACGCCAAGGACCTGCGGTTCGTGAATTTCAACAAGGCGGGCGAGGAACTGCTGGGCTTGAGGCGGGAAGATCTCATGGGTAAAAACGACTACGATTTCTTCCCCAAGGAACAGGCGGATTTTTTCGCCTCCAAGGACCGCGAGGTGATCCACGGCGGGAAGCTGCTGGACATCCCCGAGGAGACGATTGAGACCAAAAGCCAGGGCACGAGGCTCCTCCACACCCGCAAGATCCCCATCCGGGACAAGGATGGCAAGCCCCTTTACCTGCTGGGAATCTCCGAGGATATAACGGACGCCAAGCGCCAGCGGGAATTGGAGATGTACGCCCAGGCCCTGGAGGTGAGCAACCGGGAACTGCAGGATTTCGTGTTCGTGGCCTCCCACGACCTGCAGGAGCCCTTGAGGAAAATCCAATCCTTCGGCGAGTTCCTGGCCGAGGAATACGGGGCCAGCCTGGAGGGCAACGGCAAGGATTACCTGGAGCGCATGCGCTCGGCGGCTTCCCGCATGCAGACCCTCATCAACGACCTTTTGACGCTCACCCGGGTGACCACCAAGGCCAAGCCCTTCGAGCCCGTGGAGCTCTCCCAGGTCCTGAAGGATGTCCTGTCCGACCTGGAGGTCCGCGTAGCGGAGAAAAAGGCAAAAGTGGAGTTGGGGCCCCTTCCGAAGATCGAGGCGGACGCCACCCAGATGCGCCAGCTCTTCCAAAACCTGGTCGGGAACGCCTTGAAGTTCCAGAAGCCCGGGGCGCCGCCGGAAGTCCGGGTGGAGGCGGAGGTGGTGGAGGGGCCCCGGCCGGGGGAAAAACAATGCCGGGTACGGGTCCAGGACAACGGCATCGGGTTCGACAACAAGTACGCGGAACAGATATTCAAAGTGTTTGAGAGGTTGCATGGCCGGGATGAGTACGAAGGCACGGGGATCGGACTGGCGGTGTGCCGCAAGGTGGCGGAACGCCACGGGGGAACCATCACCGCCCGGGGAACCCCCGGGCAAGGAAGCGTCTTCACCGTGACGCTGCCGGTTCGGCAAAACCCAAAAGGAGGGAACGCATGATCCAGAAAGGAACGGGCTCGCCCATCCTCATGGTGGACGACGACAAGGACGACCGCATGATGACGGAAAAGGCGCTGCGGAAGAACCGGGTCATCAACCCCATCCTGTTTTTGGAGGATGGCGAGGAGCTGATGGCCTACCTGAGACACAAGGGCCCATACGCCGACCCCGCCTCTTCCCCCCGGCCCTGCCTGATCCTGCTGGACCTGAACATGCCCCGCATGGACGGGCGGCGGGCGCTGGAGCTGGTCAAGGCGGACCCAGGGCTCAAAAAGATCCCCGTGGTGATATTGACGACCTCCCAAGCCGAGGAAGACATCCTCCGGAGCTACGACACCGGGGCCAATTCCTTCATCACCAAGCCGGTCAGCTTCGAGGGGCTGCTGGCGGTCATGGATGCCCTCAAAAGCTACTGGCTGGAAATCGTGGACTTGCCCCTGGAAGAGGGCGAGTCCCCCCATCCCCGGTAAGGAACCGGAAAGGACGATAAGGAGAAAAAGCATGGTCAAACCGGACACATTCACACGGCCCATCCTGATGGCGGACGACGACGAAGACGACTGCCTGATGACCAAGCGGGCCCTGGAGAGGAACAAGGTGGGCAACCCCTTCATCACCGTGCCCGACGGCGAGGCCCTTTTGGAATTCATCCAAGGGGGCAATGGGGGCGGCGGCCACGCGCTGCCGGTCGTCATCCTCTTGGACCTGAACATGCCCCGCATGGACGGCCGGGAAGCCCTGAGGCGCCTGAAGTCGGACAAACGCCTGCGGAGGATACCCGTGGTGGTTTTCTCCACCTCCCAATCGGAGGAAGACATCCAGTTTTGCTATGAAACGGGGGCCAATTCCTACATCGCCAAGGTCTTTTCCTTCGAGGAACTGGTGAAGCTCATCAACACCTTTAAGAGCTACTGGCTTGGAACGGTGGAACTGCCGGCCAATGGAAGGACATGATGGACGGCGGGTCACGGCTCACGGGTCACAGGCGACAACCGGTCCTTTTTCCGGCGAAATCTTTCTTGTGAGCTGTTACCCGTGAGCTGCGAGCTGACGTTGGGAGGCTTGAAACGATGACCGAACCCCCGGTCCGGGTGCTGGTGGTGGAGGACGACACCGACGATTTCCTCATCCTCCAGAAGATGCTCTTAAGCGTCAAAAACCGGCGCTACGAGCTGGAAAGGGTTTCCACCTACGAGGAGGCCCTCTCCCGCCTGGGGGCGGCCGCCCACGACGTCTGCCTCCTGGACTACCGACTCCAAGGCAGGACCGGCATCGAGTTCCTCCGGGAAGCCAAGCAAAAGCATTCCTCCATCCCCATCATCCTCCTGACGGGCCAGGGCGACTACGACGTGGACCTGGAAGCCATGCAGCTTGGCGCGGCCGAGTTCCTCCACAAAAGCGGCATCAACAACGTGCTCTTGGAGCGTTCCATCCGCTACGCCCTGGAACGCAAAAAGAGCGAGGAAGCCCTGCGGCGGCAGGAGGAGTTTTTCCGGGAAATCATCGAGAACTCCCTGGACGGCGTGGCCATCGTGACCCCCCAAGGCCTCCGTTACCTGAGCCCCTCGGTGGAGAAGATCCTGGGCTATACGCCGGAGGAAACCCAAAAAGCCGGCGTCGAAATGATCCACCCCCAGGACCAGCCCCGCATCCGGGAGGTCTTCCAGGAGGTTTTCCAAGCCCCCGGCCTGGTCCAGGACTTCCTTTTCCGCGCCCGGCACCGGAACGGCAGCTGGCGCACGCTGCAACTCTTCGTGAAAAATTCCATGAACGTAAGGTCCATCCAGGGGGTCGTGGTCAATTTCCACGACGTCACGGACCGCCAAAAGGCCCGGGAGGCCGCGGCCCGGCTGGCCACCATCGTGGAGAACTCCAACGACGCCATCGTGGGCTGCGACCTGGAGGGCGTCATCACCCATTGGAACCACGGCGCCGCGATGGTCTACGGCTATACGGAGGAAGAGGCCCTGGGCAAACCGGTGACCATGCTCTTGACCGAGGAAAACCAGGACGAGAACCGGCGGCAGGTCGAGCTCATCAAGCGGGGCGGGTCCCTGCACCATTTCGAGTCCGTCCGGCGCCGGAAGGACGGGCAGCTGGTGAACGTCTCGGTCTCCATGTCCCCCTATAAGGATGGGGACGGAAGGGTCACCGGCCTTTCCGCCATCGTGCGCGACATCACCGAGCAAAAAAAATCCCTCGACGCCATGAGCCGGCTGGCCTCGGTGGTGGAATCCTCCAACGACGCCATTTACACCCTCAGCCTGGACGGGATCATCCTGGGCTGGAACCCCGGGGCCCAGAGGATTTACGGCTATGCCGCCGAGGAGATCGGGGGCAGGGATTTTTCCCTGCTGGTCCCCGAGGCCCGGAGGGCGGAAATCCCCTCCCTTTTGGGGACGGTCCGCAACGGCCGGGCCATCGCCGATTTTTTCACCACCCATCGAAGCCAGAAAGGCGCGGACCTTTTCCTTTCCATCGGCTTTTCGCCCATCAAGGACGGGGGGGGCCGGGTGGCCCGGGTTTCGGTCATTGCCCGCGACATCGCGGAGCGCCGGAAGGCCGAGGAAGTCCAGGCCCAGCTGGCGGCCATCCTCCAGCAAACCCCCGACGCGGTGATCGGCACGGACCTGGACAACCGCATCTACAGCTGGAACAAGGGCGCGGAGGCCATGTTCGGCTACACCTTGGAGGAAATCGTGGGCCAGCCGGTGACCGTCCTGGCGCCGGAAGACCGCCGTCCGGAGGCCCTGGAGATCCGGGTGGCCGTCCTGCGGGGGGAGACTATTTCCGGCTTGGAGACGGTCCGGGCGCGCAAGGAGGGCGGCCTGTTGGACGTCTCCATCACGCTTTCCGCCGTGAAAAGCCCGCAAGGCAAGGTCATCGGGGTTTCGGCCATCCTCCGGGACATCACGGAGCGCAAGAAGGCCGAGGACTCCTTGAGGCGCCACGAGGAACAACTGCGGCAGGTGGAGAAGATGAACGCCATCGGCCGACTGGCCGGAGGGGTGGCGCACGACTTCAACAACTTGCTTTCGGTGATCGGCGGCAACGCGGAGTTCCTCCTCTCCAACCTGGAGGAGAAGGACCCCAAGCGGGAGGAAGTCTCGGAAATCCAGAACGCCGTCAAGCGAGGGGCCGAGTTGGCCAAGCAGCTCTTGGTCTTCGGCCAAAAGCAGGTGTCCCAGCCCCAGCCCGTGAACCTGAACGCCCTCTCCTCGGAAATGAGCAAGATGTTCAAGCGGCTCATCGAGTCCACCGTGGAATTGGCCATCATCCAGGACCGCAGCGTGAAGCCCATCCAGGCCGATCCCGGCCAAATGCAGCAGATCATCCTGAACCTGGTGTTGAACGCCAAGGACGCCATGCCCAAGGGGGGCAACCTGATCGTGGAAACCAAGCAGGTGGAAGCCGACCGGCTGGGGGAGGAAGGGAGGCCCGGCCTGCCGCCGGGCGACTACGCCCGGCTCAGCGTGACCGACACGGGCACGGGCATGGTCCCCGAGGTGCAAAAACACATCTTCGAGCCCTTCTTCACCACCAAGGCCGGCAAGGGCACGGGGCTGGGCCTGGCCACGGTTTACGGCCTGGTCCAGAAATGGGAGGGACATATCTTCGTCCACAGCGCGCCGGGCATGGGCTCCACCTTCACCCTTTATTTCCCCTCGATCACGGAAACCGAAACCCAGGAGGCCAAACCCCGGCCCATGGACCTCATCCCCCAGGGGTCGGAAACCGTGCTGGTGGCGGAGGATGAGGCGCCCGTCCGCAGGGTATTAGTGAAAACCCTCCAGAAATACGGCTACCACGTCCTGGAGGCGGAAAACGGCCTGGCGGCCCTGCAAAAGGCCTGGGGGTCCAAGGAGGACATCCACCTGCTTTTGACCGACACGGTCATGCCCAAGCTCAACGGGAAGGAATTGGCCGACGAACTCCGCAAGACCCGGCCCCAGGTCAGGGTGGTCTTCATATCCGGATACCCCAAGGAAATCCTCTCCCAGCAGGGCGTTCTGGCGGCCGACATCCACCTGATCCAGAAGCCCTTCGACCTGGAGGACATGGTGCGGCAGGTAAGGAAGGTCCTCGACGAAAAGTGAGAAAGGCAGTCGGCAGTCGACGGTCCACAGTCAGCAGCGAAACATGAAAGACCCTCAAGTTTTACCTGTCGACTGTGGACTGTTAACGGTCGGCTGCCGTTTAGAGCCACAGCCTCAGTTCCACCCGATGCCCTTCCACTTCCAGGGCGCAAGCGGCCTGGGGCGGGGAAAGCGGCCAGCTCGGGGGGATAGAGGGATAAGGATGGAGGGGGCCGATTTGGAAAGAGTCCGGCCGCCAAAATACGTGGAACAGGTAGAGGCAAAAAAGGCATACCAGCTCCTCGAAAACCTCCTCCGCAGCGCATTGGCCCAAGTGGGTTTTCCACCTTTGGGCCCTCAGCCATTCCGCGAATTCCTCCCCGCAACGGACCACCAACAGGCCCGTCAAAGTGCCCGTCAGGGCCACCGACCGTTCCAGGTTAAAGCCCGGGCTTTGGGGGGGCGAGGGCGGAAGCCCCCGCACCCGATCCGCGCCCCAGGAACGGATCACCTTCTCAAAAACATTCCCGAGGCTGAGGAAAGGGAAAGCGCTGGGTTTTAAAGGGGGTTCCATCACGGCGGTTCCTTGGGTCACGGGTTTTTTCCTTTCGGCGGCGCGGGTTGGGGGTTTTCAACAGGGTGGCCGATCCACAGGCGTATCTCAACGGGTTCCCCCGACACCCCGACGCAACAAAAGGCGTGAGGTTCTTCGGCGGGCCAGAGATCGGGGCGGGATGGCCTGGCCAGGATAGGCCCCAATTCGAAAAGCTCGTCCATCCAGGCGTAATGAACCAGGAAGATGGAATAAAGGGTGGCCATTTCCTGCAAAAGGGCGTTTCCGCCCGGGATTTTTTTCTCTTTCTCCTCCAACGCCTTTGTCAGGCTTTCCACGAACCGGCGGGAAGTCCGCAGTACAAGGGTCCCCTTGACCGATCCTTTCCACCGGGTGGCGAATTCCACAGGTTCTTCCAAGTTTAGGGAGGTATGGCTTTCGGGGATTTCGGTCCTCAATCCCGTCCAAAAATGAATAAGTTCCCGGAAAAGGACGGTAAGCTCCAGGGAATGGGGGAGCCGCCGCGGGGGAACGGATGGGGTGGGTGGGGAGGATTTCACTACCTGGCCAGTCATCATGGCATCTCCAGTCGCGGATCAAATTCCAAACCTTCAGATCGATTGTTCCGCAAGAGAAATGCCAACCCCAGGGGAATGTTGGGCCGTTTAACCCTTGGTTCCGAAAATTAAAAAAGAGATTTTATTCCACAGGTGGGTAAAAAAAACGCAACGGCGGGCCTGGTGATCTACCCGTTTAACACCGGGACATGGCCGCTTATTGGAACAGCCAGACCTCCACGGAGGCCGCCAGGCAGTAAACGCCAAACCAACCCCAGCGCCCCTGGGAGAGCCAGTTCGAGAGCCAACGCAGCGCCAACAGGCCCGCCAGGAAGCTCAAAGCCATTCCCAAAAGCCCCGGCAGGAAAAGCGCGACGGTTGGGGAAGCGGAAAAACCCGCAAGGACATGGGCCTTGAGCAGCCGGTGGATTTCCCGCGCAAGAACAGGGGGTGTCAGGACCACCGCCAGGGCGAAGCTGAATTCCTCCGCGTTGGATTTGGCGATCCCCAACAGGAGACCCACGGAAATCGTGGCGCCGGAGCGGGAGAAGCCCCGGAAAGGGAGGCAGAGGCCCTGGATCAACCCGATCCAGGCCGCCGCCACGGGGCCGAGGTTTTTCCGGTTTCCGGGGGCTTTTTCACGGCTTGTGGCGAAGAGGATCAGGAATCCTACGCAGGTGAGGGATACGGCGATAAGACGAAGATTCCCGAATAAATCCTCCACTTCGGCGTGGGGCGCGCCCTTCAACACGACTTTTTCAATGATCCATTGAAGGCCCAGGCCCACGGCGCCGGTGGCCAGCGTCGCCAGCAGGACCTGTTTTAGGAAAGCCCAGCCCGCCGCGGAAGATTGGAAATAGTGGTTCCGCCAATCCTTCCAAAAATAAACCAGCACCGAAAACATGGTGCCGGTGTGGAGCATGACCAGCAGGAGGGTCGCCTCCGGCGAGGTAGGGTCCAGGCCCATGAGTTTCTCCGCCAGGATGACGTGGGCGGAACTGGAAATGGGCAGCAGCTCGGCGAAGCCCTGCACCAGGGCTAAAACCGCGATTTGTAAAAAAGACATGGTTGATCCTTTGGGGCGTGTTGGGAGGCGCGCCTAAGATAACCTAAAGCCCGGACGAATACCGCTGAAAAGAAAGCAACGTTCAGTTTGAAGGTTTTTGGTAAGTTATGCCAAGAGCATAGTTCCGAATAAAAAAGCCCCCACTCCACGGGGAGGGGGGCTTTCAAACCCTATCTGTTGAATTAACGGATGAAGTTAACGGTGGGCCGGCGCCTTCGGCGCCATGGAACCCTCGGTCGGCAAACCCGCCTGGGACCATTCCTGGATACCGCCCGGATAGTCCTCCGCCCTGAAACCCGCGGCCTTCAAAGCCTTGGCCGCGTCCGGCCCGGCCGGGCAGGAGTAGTTCGCGCAATGGGTGATAAAGAATTTATCCTTCCCATAACGGCTCCCGACGAGTTTGGTGAAAGCCGGCGCGTCCTTACCCCAGGGGAGGCTGCCGGACCCCTTGATGCGCAGCTTGTCATATTCCTCCTTGGCAAGGACGTTCAACACCACCGTGTCCTTCTCCTTCATTTTTTCCATCACTTGTTCCTTTGTCAGCGCCATGGTTGCCTCCTTGAATTTAAGGACAACTTCCTGTCCTTAAACGTTAGGGATGAATGTGGAGGGATTTAAAGGGGGAACGGGTAGAAGAAGGAAGGAAACAACTAATAAAAAACACCCGCGGATTTGCGCCAAAGGTCCAATACCTTCATGTTGCCCAGGGTGTCGGCCCACGACATCGCGGGACATTCCCGTTGGCCCTTGCGGATTGAGAGGGCGACCGCATCCGCTTCCACGGTGTAGAGGTTGCGGTCGCAAGGGACCGGGATCCTCCGCGGTTTCCTTTCACCCCGTTTTTGAAGCCATAAATAGGACGTGCCGGGGTCCCACGCCGCGAACCAGGGGGAGGGAACGGCGAGGGTCCCGGCGGACCCGTCGATCTTCACCCGCGAGGGGCCCCGGTCCGCCCGCGAGGCGCAGGAGAGCTCGGCCAGGATATCCCCCGGAAACTTGAGGGAAGCCAGGGCCATTTCGTCCACCCGGCTCCTCCTTCCCATGACCGCCGTCCCCTTGACTTCCAACGGCTCCACAAAGGGTTTTCCCAGGGCCGCGCCCGCCAGGAGCCGGGCCATGGAAACCGGGTAACAGCCGATATCCAAAATGCCCCCGCCCCCCAGTTTCCGGTTGAAGAGGCGGTGGCGCGGGTCCAGGAGTTTGTCGAAACAAAAGGCCGCTTGGATCATCCGGACCTCCCCAATGGCCTTCTTGCGGATCAGCTCCACCACCTTGGCGGTTTGGGGATGGGGGCGGTACATGAAGGCTTCCATGAGGAAAACCCGGTGGCGCTGGGCCGCTTGGACGACCTTGGCCGCGTCCGGGTAGTCCATGGTCAGGGGTTTCTCGCAGAGGATGTGTTTTCCGGCTTGGGCCGCCCGGATGGCCCACTTCGCGTGGAAAGGGTGGGGCGGGGCGATATAAACGGCCTCCACCGAAGGGTCTTTTAATAAGCTCCCGTAGCTGGCGTGGGCTTGGGGGATGCGGTATTTCTTCGCGAAGGCCCGGGCGGGGCCCAAGGAACGGCTTGCGACCGCCGCCAGCACGCCGGTTTTGGAACGTTGGACGCCTTGGGCGAAAATGCCGGCGATATGGCCGGTGGACAGGATGCCCCAACGGATGGGTTTCATGTTGAACTCCTTACGGGATTTTCAACGCGAATTCAGGCGTTGAAAATCATCCCTAATTCAAAATTCATAATTGAGAATTCAAAATTTTGTTTCTCCGGGCGGCCTCGTCTTCCACCTCTGGTGCATCCACATCCACTGGTCGGGATAAGCGCGCACGTATTTCTCCATCACCTCGGTGACGCGCCGGGTGGCCTCCACCGCGTCTTTTTCCTTGTCTCCATTTCGCGGCGCTTTGATTTCCTTTTCGATATGCAGCTCGAACCGGCCGTCGGCCCCCCGCACCAGGAAGCCCGGCACCAGGGCGGCCCCGGTTTTTTGGGCGACGCGGACGTAACCCGACTGGGTCCAGGCCGGCCTGCCGAAAAAGGGGACGAAAACGCCGTCCCGCCCCGTGTCCTGGTCGCAGAGCACGAGGATCAGCTGGTTATCCCTCAGGGCCTCCAGGATGCCCCGCAAGGCCGTTCCCCGCTTGATCATGGCCGATGCGCCCATTTTTTCCACCCGGAACCGGTTGATCAGTTCGTCGAACCGCGGATCGTAAAGTTTCCGCGCCACGGCCGAGCCCTTGTACCGGCCCCCCAGGTATCCGCCCAAGAGCTCCCAATTGCCCAGGTGGCCCGTGACGATGAAAATCCCCCGCCCCCGCGCCAGGGCCTGGTCGATGTTTTCCAGGCCTTCCGCGCGGACCACTTGCGCCAAGATGCGTTCCCGGCCCCAGCCGGTCCAATGGGCCACCTCGAAAAGGTTGCGGCCCAGGTTTTTCCAGGCGGCTTGGGCCATTCTCGCCCGCTCGGTCTCTCCCCTATCCGGGAAGGCCGTAGCCAGGCTCTCCAGGGTCTTGCGGCGCTCGCCCCCCGCCAGCCGGAAAACCAGGCCGCCGAAAAGGCGGCCCCCGCTTGAAACCAACGGGTAGGGAAGCCACCGGAGCGCGGCAATGAGGGCCCGGGCGGAGTAATAAATGAGGTCGTTTTTGAGTTTTTGGAGGGGCCGGGCCATGAAAACCTTGGGGTTTGGGGATGACGCCGCAAACGAATATACCTCTTGCCATTGGAAATGCGCTAATGAAGTTTTGCCGGCTTTGACGGCAGGCCCCTAAAGATACCTACGGACCCGTCTGCGGTACTCCGAGTATTCCCGGCCGTAACGGTCCCCCAGAAACCTTTCCTCGAGCAACACCTGCCGGTGGATCAGCCATAGCGCGGCGAAGAAGTAGGCCAAAAGAAGCCAGTTGGGGAATACCAGGAATTGGCCGGCCAATACGAGCCAAAACGCCACGTAAATGGGGTTGCGGCTCAGGGCGAAAACGCCGGACGTGACGAGCCGGTCCGGATGGTCGGTGTCGATGCCAACCCGGAAGCTCCGCCCAAAGGAAACCAGGCTCCCCAACAGCAAGGACAGCCCCGCGAGGCAAAAGACCACCCCGGTCCAAGCGGCGGCCGTGGAATGGAAGAATTCCCACCGGCTGGGGAGGGGAAACCCGAAGGCGTCCGCGAAAACGAGGTAGAAGTAGAAAAAGGCGAAGGGCGGGATCAGGAAGTCCTTCTTGTCCTGGCGGCCGAAGTGCATGGCCTGGATTCCCCGGCTTTTCAAAATGAAAACCCGGGCGATCACCATCCCCAGCAACAGGACAAGGGTTAGGGCGCCAAAATACCTCGGCATGGACGGCCTTTCGGTTTAGGGATCAGGAGCAAACCTGGAATGCGATGGCTTCATCCCGCCACCGGATTATTTTAAACCAAGGGTCCTCCAGGCGGATAGGGGCCCGGTTGGAGGGGGAGCGCCACAAGGAATGAATGCATGAAAATTGTTGAATGTTTCATGAAGCTGGCTTAAGATCGGGTTATGGCCATCCTCCAAGTCCGCGACATCGACAACCGGCTTTATGCCGCCCTCAAAAACCTGGCGGGGCGGGAAAACCGCTCGCTTTCCCAGGAAGTCATCCATATCCTACGGACCCATTTAAGCCGGCCCTCCACCCTCCACGCCGGGCAGACCGAAGCCTTCCTTTCCCTGACCGGGGCTTTCGAAGGGGAGGATGCCGAAGCCCTCGTCCGCTCCCTGCGGCATTCCCGCCGCAATAGCCGGCGCTTCTCCCAACATGGCCTATTTGATTGATTCGGATATCCTCATTTACAGCCTGAAGGGGCACCCGGAGGTTCAGGCGGCCTTCCGCCGGACCATGGACGTGCCCAAAGCCATCTCCGTGGTGACCTTCGGGGAACTGCTCTTTGGGGCGCGGAAATCCCAACAGCCCGAGAAAAACGCCGCGGTGGTGCTTAAACTGGCGGAAATATTCCCCCTCTATGAGGTGAGCCGCGCCGTCATGGAGGTTTTCGCCGACCTCAAAGCCGGCTTGCACAAGCGCGGCACTCCGGTGGACGACATGGACCTTTTGATCGGGGCCACGGCCCTCGCCGCCAACCACACGCTGGTCACCAACAACGAGCGGCATTTTTCCAAAATTCCCGGCCTGCGCGTGGAAAATTGGTCCAAGAAGTAAAAAAACACCCTCTTCCCGGGAAGCTATCCCTTGTTTCCTTAAGCAGCCGTTCGCTTAAGATGTCTTTATGGGAATGGACATTTTCGGCAACGTATGACCTTGGCGCGTTATGGGAAGGAGGGCCCGCCGCCATGGACCGCCCGGCGGGAGACCCCGAACCCGACCACAAAGCACACATCGACCAAGTGCGGGGATGGATCGGATTCCTCAGGAACTGTGGCGGGTTCGAGATCAGGTGAACGCCTTTGTGCCCCGGTGAACACCCCCAGCCGCGTTGGAAATGCGGTGATGATGATCCCGCTAAACACCCTTTGTACCCAGGTGAACACCGTTTATGCCACAGTAATCACTGTCCTGGGGGTCGGTAAACACCCTTTATGGGCCGGTGAACGTCGTTTATGCCCTGATGTACACTGTTTGCACCCCGCGCTGAACACCCGCTGAACACCCTTTATGGCCGGTGAACACCGTTTATGCCCTGATGTACACTGTTTGCACTCCGCTGAACACCCTTTGTACCCAGGTGAACACCGTTTGCGCCTCGGTGAACGCCGTTTATGCCCCAGTAAACACTGTTCTAAGGGCCGGTGAACACCCCGCCTGGTGGCTGGTTTTAGAGAATCTCCAAAAACCAGGGGATAACCCAGACCCCTCCCAGGCAAGGTTTTGAGAGTCTCAAAAAAACAGGGGTAGCCCGGTCCGCTCTCAAAAACCGGTTTTGAGAGTCTCAAAAAATCTGGGGAAACCCAGGAATTCCAGGGCCAGATTTTGGAGAATCCCCAAAAACCAAGGGTAATCCGGCCCCCTCCCAGGGCGGGGTTTTTGAGAGTCTCAAAAAAACGGGGGGTAGCCCGGTCCGCTCTCAAAAACCGGTTTTGAGAGTCTCAAAAAAACCAGGGGATAGCCCGGCCCCCTCCCAAAAACCGGATTTTGAGATATACCTTCCAACCCGCGGAAACCCAATAAATAAAAAGGAAATGGCACACCCGGGTATCGCTTCGCTCTTACAGGGGGAAAACCCCCTGTATACCCCTTTGAACAGCATGGGGGCCTTCAATCCCCCATGCCCCCTTAACCCGGGGAGCCTCCGAAACAAAAAGGGCATCCGGGTTGGGCATCGAACCGTCGCTTCGCTCCCACAGGGGAAAGACCCCCTGTGTACCCTTTTGAACACCACTCATGGGAAACTCCCGTTTCCCATGGACCCTTCCCACTGGTTCTCGTCCAACCCGGGAATCAGAAATAAAAAAGGGGGCCTTTATGGCCCCCTTTTATGTTTTTGGCTCCCCGGGTTGGACTCGAACCAACAACCCTCCGGTTAACAGCCGGATGCTCCACCATTGAGCTACCGGGGAAGATGCCTGGAAAAGCACCAGGAATTATTAATTTTGAATTTTAAATTTTGAATTAAAGCAAAAAAACCCACAAAAAGCGGCTTGTGGGGGAGGGATAGTCTAAATCAGCCCCCATAAAAGTCAAGGTTTACGGGGTTAGAGTAATGGTTCAGTTTGAATGAACCAATCCAGCTTCACCCTCACCCTGCCCTCTCCCCTAAAGGGAGAGGTGGAAATACACACAAAACCCTCGCCCCTTGGGGGAGAGGGTAGGGTGAGGGGTGTCTAGATGTTTGTGCTGAAATGAAACTGATCACCACCGGGGTTAGGGGCAGGAAAGGCCGAGGGATTCCAGAGACTGGCGGGTGGAATCCAGGCCCTTGTGGTGGAGGGCTCGCATGCCCAGCTTTCCGGCGACCTCCACGAACAAGGGCCGGTCGTCCACGTAGGCGCAGTGCTGGGGCTGGGTCTGAACCATGTTGAGGGCCAGCCGGTAGATATCCTCGTCGGGCTTGCGCAGGTGCACGAAGGCGGAACACACGAAGAAATCCACGAAGCCGCCCAGCCCGAATTGGCGGATGCGGTATTCCATCAGCTCCCGGCCCTCGTTGCTGACCACCCCGATTTTCAAACCATGGGCGGACTTCAGGGCCTCGCAGTAGCCGATCATGTCCGGATGGGGCTGGGATTGGGAGAACATGAAGGCCTTGAACTGGTCCCTGGTGAAGCCGCGGTTCTCGTAGAAGACGATCCGGTCCAGGTAGGTGTCCAGGCTGATCTTGCCCGACTCGTAGGTGTCGTAGGTGAGGTGGTGCCGCTCATCCATGTCGGCGTAGTCGAAACCGAAGGTGGCGGCGGCGTTTTTCCTGGAATTCCGGTCCCAGCCGTTGGTCAAAAGCACGCCGCCCACGTCCAACAAAAGAGCCCGGATAGAAATAGGCATCTTTCACCTCTTTGAGAAGCGCCCATTCGGCAAAGATAAAACCAAGGCCCACCAAAATCATTTAGCCACAGATACATGGAATAAAGGGGATGGAAAAGGCTAAAACAAATCAAATGCTGGAAAGAATTACAGCTTGTGGTTGGATTTATCCCATTCATCCCCTTCATCCGTGGCGAAAGGTTTAGCCGGTTGTCTGGTTTCCCCAAGGGTTCCAATCCATGCCCTCGGGAAGGTCGGGCTTGGCGCCTTTTCGGTAGGCCCCGATCATCAGGTCCTCGAACCGGTCCTCCTCCACCTTCTTGAGCTTGCCCGCCTCCTCCGACCAGGCCACCTGCCGGCGGAAGGTCTCCACCAGGGGGACGGTGGTCTTGAACCCCAGATCCCGCGCCGCCTTGGAATTGTCGAAGAGGGAAGGGTACTGGTAGATGTACTTCACCCCCACGGCCCGGTGGGGGGCCTGGGCGTAAAGCCAGTCCGTGGGGATGTACACGGGGTCCAAGCGGCCGCCCACGGCCTTGGCCAGTTCGGCGAAGACCCCGTTCCAGTCCGTGTGCTCGTCGCTGGTCAAGTGGTAGGCCTGGCCGTAGGCCTTGGGGTTCAAGAGGGAATTCACGAAGGCCCGCGCCACGTCGGAAACATGCGCCACGGCCCAGGCCGCCTTGCCGCCGTCCATGAGTATGACCGGAAGGCCCTTGCGGATGCGGTTGGGAAGGCTGTCGTCGAAGAGGATGCCGGAGGCCGTGGCGCCCTCCCCGGTGGTGAAGGAAGGCCGCAAGACCGTGGTGTGGAGGCCGTCCTTGCCGTCGGCCGAGAGCAGGATGGACTCGATCCTGGACTTGTTCTTCCCGTATTCCCCCACGGGCCGGTGGGGCTCGTCGTCGGCGGCCGGAAGCTTGGTCAAGGGCCCGCCGTAAACGCAGACCGTGGAGCAGACCACGATGTGCTTGACGCGGCCGGTAAAGGCCCGCAGGAGGGATTCGGCGTTCTCCGGCGCGAAGGCCACCATATCAATGACCGCGTCGAAGGTCAGGCCCTTCATTTGGGACTCAAAGGCCGGGTAGTTCCAGCGGTCCCCCTTGATCTCCCTCACCGTCTTCGGGATGCGCCAGGGGGTGACGCCCCGGTTGTAGACCGTCACGTCGTCGCCCCGTTCCACCAACTGTTTCACGATGGACGTGGAAATAAGGCCCGTGCCGCCGATCAAAAGGACTTTCATGCCGATGCTCCTGTTTGAAGATGACTTAAAGGAAGATTCGCCAACCGAGGCAGTTAGTTATTGAAAAGGAAACGGATTCCATTTGCAACGGCAATCGGGGACAAAAAAAGACGGTTGGCGGGTTCCCCGCCAACCGTCTTGGCTCAACCCAAAGGGACGGTTCTCCGTCCCCGGGTGTTTCCCTCAGAACCGCCTATATCCGTGAGGATAGCGGTAAGCGTAGCGATAAGGATGCAGGCGGCAGAAACGGGCCCAGGCCACCCGGGTGTAATAATGCCCGCCATACCAGCAGTAAATCCCAGGCATGCCGTAAACGACGCGGAACCCCGGGAAAGCCACCGCGGCGGCCACCGGCGGGCCGGGAGCGGCCACGATGACCTCCACGGCGGAGGCCATTCCGGTGGAACCCAGCAAAACCAGCAATCCCAAAACCAGCGTTAGCTTTTTCATGGTTGTCTCCTTTGAGGCCTTATTTCGACCTTCGCTGATAGGACGAAAGAAGGGGAGACGCGGGTTGCACCGGAAAATAAGGGATTTCGAAAAATAATTTTTTGGGCCGGCGACACTTTGGCGGGAATGGTGACAACAAACTACCGACTTATAGCTCTCTCCAACCCTCTAGGGCCTTTAGTAAAGTCGTCTCGTGCCATCTTTTTTTGAGGAATAGGAATGGGAGGATGGTACCGAGACAACCTCTATATTTCTCGGCGTCCCTCGAGGGCTTTAAGGAGGGTTGTCTCGCACCGCTTTTTATAAGCCTTATTGGGAATGCGGCACCCAAACGACGTTTTATATTTCTCGGCGCCCCTCCAAAGCTTTAAGGAGCGTCGTTTCGTCCGCGTATTCCACGTCGCCGCCGGAAGGAAGGCCGCGCGCCAGGCGGGAAACCTTGATGGTTCGACCAGGCTCACCATGAACAGGCATCCCTTTCAAGAGCTGTTGGATGTAGAGGCCGGTGGAATCCCCTTCCACCGTGGGGTCGGTAGCCACGATCACTTCCTTGAATCCCCCGTCTTTTTGGACCCGCGACACCAGGGCGTCCAGGGTCAAGTCTTGGGGCCCCCGGCCTTCCAGGGGGGAAAGGGTGCCGCCCAGGACGTGGTAGAGGCCGTGGTATTCGCGGGTGCGCTCAAAGGCCGCCACGTCGCTGGGGTCCTCCACGACGAGGAGGGAAGCGCGGTCGCGGGTAGCCTGGGCGCAGATGCGGCAGAGGGTTTCCTCGGTCAAGTTGAAACAGTCACGGCAGGGGTGCAGCCTGGTGCGGGCATCCAAAAGCGCGGCGGAAAGGGCCTTGGCGGCCTCCAGGGGCTGCTTGAGCATGTGGAACGCCAGCCGTTGGGCCGAGCGGGGGCCCACGCCGGGAAGCTTTTCCAGCTCGTGAAGGAGGCGCTCTAAAGAAGGAGGATACTCTGCCAAAACAAACCCCGTTTTGGAATTCTTAATTTTGAATGTTGAATTTTTAATTAGGGATGCTTTTAAGCTAACTGCGCTTAAAAGCTACAACAATTCAAAATTTAAAACATCCCCGGCAGCCCGAGGCCGCCGGTCATTTTCGAGACTTCCGCTTTAAGCATCTCATTGACCCGGTGCCCGGCGTCGTTGGCCGCGGCTTGGATCCATTCCTGGAGCTTCTCCGCGTCGCCCGCGGCCTTGGGGTCGATGACCACCTTCTGGACTTCGTGCTTGCCGTTGATGGTCACGGAAACGGCCCCGTTGCCGGCCGTGCCGGTGAAGGACCGGCTTTCCAGCTCCTTCTGGAACTTGCCCATCCTCTCCTTCAAGGACTGGGCCTGGCGCAGCATCTCGAACATGTCGGGCATGACCACTCCGTGGAATTTTGAATTCTTAATTTTAAGTTTTAAATGATGGTGGCTTTTAAGCATAGCTTAAAAGCATCCACAATTAAAAATTCAACATTTAAAATTAAAAATTACTTTTGCGGGTTGTTCCTTTTCACTTCCACGATCTTACCGCCGAACATCTTGAGCGCGGCGGCCACGATGGGCTCTTCCTTCTCCAGCTTTTCCACGTCCACTTGGGGGGCGGAAAGGGGCTTGGGGGCCCGGGGCCCCTTGGGTTTTTCGGGCGCGGCGGCCTTGGCCTCGGGCAGCACCGGCACCAGGGTGATCTTGCGGCCGATGGTTTCCTCCAGCAGTTTTTCCACCAGCACCTTGTTTTCCGGCTTGGACAACTGCTCATGGTGGAAGGGCCCCTTGCAGACCAGGGTTAGGACGCCCTCGTCGATCTTTTTGGGGCGGGTATCCACCAAAACGCCCTTCAAGCTGGCCCTTTGGGCACCGACCTTTTCCAGGAGTTCCTGCCATTGGGATTTCAACTTCGCCAGTTCGGGGCTTTGTTCCGCGTCCACGGGCTCCTCGATCTCCTCCACCGCAAGGACGGGTTCCCCCACGGCAGGAGCCGGGGTTTGGGGGGCATAAGGGGCTCCCCCTTCGCCACCCTCCTTCGCCAAGGCTTCCCCCTTCGTTAAAACTTCGGGGGACAAGCCGGAGGACAGGCGGCTTCGGGCGACAGGCGGCTTGTCCGCCGGAGCTTTAGCGTAGGCGGAAGGAGAAGGGACCGATGAAACGGATCCGTTGTCCACCTGTTTCAAAAGGTCGCCCACGGCAACCAGCTGTTTCATGCGGCAAAGCTCCAGTACCAGCGTTTCCAGGATGATCCGGGGGTTGGCGGAATGGCGCACGGCCCATTCCTGCTCGATCAGGAGCCGCAGGGAGGAAAGGATTTGGGCTTCCTCCATTTGGGAAGCCAGGGAGGACAACCGGGCCACCTCGTCGGCGGAAAGCGGGATCAAGCCCGCGGCGGAAGCGGGGTAGGCCTTGGCGACCGCCAGGTGCCGGAAGGTTTCCAGCAGTCCCGCGTAAAAGTGTTCCAGGTCCTTTCCGCCCTCCACCACGCCCTTGACCACGGACAAGGCCGCGGGCGCGTCCTGGCCGGCCGCGGCCCCGGCCAGCTTGAGGAAGACCTCCTCCTCGATGGCGCCCAGGACCACGCGGATGTCCTCCAGCGTGATTTTCTTGCCCGCGAAGGCCACCACCTGGTCCAGGTTCCTCTGGGCGTCGCGCATGGAGCCGCCGCCGGACCGGGCCACCTGGTAAAGGGCCTTGTCGTCCACCTCGATCTTCTCGGCGTCCGCGATGCGCTTGAGTTGCTTTTGGAGCGTGTCCAGCCCCATGGCCCGGAACTCGAAGCGCTGGCAGCGCGACTGCACCGTGGGGGGGAACTGGTGGATTTCGGTGGAGGCCAGGATGAAGATGACGTGGGCGGGGGGCTCCTCCAGGGTCTTTAAGAAGGCGTCAAAGGCGGCCTTGGAGATGCGGTGAGCCTCGTCGAAGATGTAGACCTTGTACTTGGCCTTGGCCGGGGCGTTGGCCACCCTTTGTTGAAGGTCGCGGATGTCGTCAATACCGTTCACGGAGGCGGCGTCGATCTCGATGATGTCCATGGACGTCCCGTTGTTGACGTCCTGGCAGACGTCACAGGCGTTGCAGGGCTCGGCGTCCTTGGGGTTGCGGCAGTTGAGGGCCTTGGCGAAGATGCGCGCCGTGGTGGTCTTGCCCACGCCCCGGGGCCCGGCGAAGATGTAGGCGTGGGCCAAGCGGTCGGACAGGATGGCGTTCTTGAGGGTGCGGGTGATGTGCTCCTGGCCCACCATGTCGGCGAAGACCTGGGGGCGCCATTTCAAGGCCATGACCTGGGGCATCGAGAACCTCAATTTTGCACTCATTTACATTGTTCTAAATATCGGGCTTTGCCCGATGTTAGGTAATGAGCGCGACATAGTTTTCATTACGGGGCTTTAGCCCCATTTACAACAGTAGATAAACTATGTGAATGATGAATTTTAAATTATGAATTGTGGTTGTTTCCGCGAAGCGGAAACTTCGATCATTCAAAACTCAGAATTCAAAATTCAGAATTCGCCCCTGGTTTTAAGGGGCGGCGTTCACCCCGCCGTGGGAGCCAGGTGACCTACAACACCCGAACATCGACCTGACCGTTGCTTCCTTCCGGACCTAGCGGAGTTGGGGCCGCATCGCCGTATAGGACCCGACTCCCACGCCGGGGTGAGTTAGATATTTTAAACGAAAAGGCCGTGAATTTTCCATGTTGGCGGGGAAAGGAGCGAATGGGAAAAACATGGCGGAGAAGGAGGATCAGGTCAAAAGAAACACCTACATAAATTTCATTCTTTAAGGAGACTTTTGACCCGGCGCTCAAAGCGCCGCCGAACCCTCGAGACCCTTTTGGAGCCTATCCCCTTTTCGGGGACGCCTTCGACCGCTCGGCTATCATTTGTTCTTCAAATTCAAGCTCCCGAACAACAATGGCGGAGAGGGAGGGATTCGAACCCTCGAGACCCTTTTGGAGCCTACACGCTTTCCAGGCGTGCGCCTTAGACCGCTCGGCCACCTCTCCACGGAACTTGTAACCAAAGCGCAAGGCGTGCGCCTGGACGAAATAAAATCTTATACTCCAATTCTTAGGGGACTATTTCGTCCCGTCCCCTTCGGGGCCGAAGACCGCTCGGCCACCTCTCCACGGAACTTGTAACCAAAGCGCAAGGCGTGCGCCTGGACGAAATAAAATCTTATACTCCAATTCTTAGGGGACTATTTCGTCCCGTCCTCTTCGGGGCCGAAGACCGTTCGGCCACCTCTCCACGGAACTTGTAACCAAAGCGCAAGGCGTGCGCCTGGACGAAATAAAATCTTATACTCCAATTCTTAGGGGACTATTTCGTCCCGTCCCCTTCGGGGCCGAAGACCGCTCGGCCACCTCTCCGAAAACAAAAAAGGGGTCGAGGCAATGCTCACCCCTGAAATTGGCCTGCCATACGAAGCTGGCAAGTTTAACACCAGCCCTCCTTCGCTGAAGCTATGGAGGGCATACTTCGCCCACTTCAACAACGTTCAAGGAAGCGAAGTATGGTGGAGATGAGCGGGATCGAACCGCCGACCTTCTCGTTGCGAACGAGACGCTCTCCCAACTGAGCTACATCCCCACAAGCACCAAACCTAAGGAAACTCTCCCAACCCCTCGACAGGCCTAGTGGTGAGCTAGGCCGAACCATTCGGGGCCCTGAGTTCGTCGAAGGGCTACACCCTCACGTCCGTCATTTGGCTTTGCGGCGTATTTCCTTGAAGAACCCGCTCAAAACCTTTGAGCAATCTTCTTTTAATATACCGCCGGTAACCTTGACCCGGTGGTTCAATTTCGGGTTCTCCAAGGCGTTCGCGATGCTTTCAACAACCCCCGCCTTGGGATCGGCGGCCCCATAAAAAAGGTTTTCAATCCGCGATAACACGATGGCGCCCGCGCACATACCGCAAGGTTCCAGGGTTACGTATAAATTGCAGTTATTTAATCGCCAGCTTTTCAGCTTTTTCGCGGCCTTGGACAGGGCCATCATTTCCGCATGGGTCAGGGCGCTTTGCTTCGACTCCGTTAAGTTATGGCCCCGGCTGATGATTTGGCCGTCCTTTACCACCACCGCGCCCACGGGAACTTCGCCCTTTTGGGCCGCCTTGACGGCTTCCTTCAATGCCTCTCGCATGAAATTTTCGTGGGGGTGGTCCAGCTGAAGCCTCATCAAAGTGGTGCGTGCCAATTTTCATTTTGGAATTTTTTTTAATGAAGTTGGTACTGCACCATCTTCCTCAATTTGGCGGCAAAACGAAGTTTGCCGCTATTTCAATGAAAAGATGGTGCGCCTGGAGGGATTCGAACCCCCAACCTACTGATCCGTAGTCAGACGGTTCAAACATTCCAGCCTCACCGAACTCCTTCAAAAAACATTACAGCACAACAACTTCCGACTACTTGGCTCCCGATAGGGAGGGATGATTTTCCACGCGTGTCATATCCGTGTCAATCAAACTTTCCGCTTTTTGAAGAGCCATCTTCCGGTCTTTCCTATCCACCCTGTCGTACTTCCTAAAAACGGCGTAGGTTTTATGACCGCTGATGCTCATCGTCACGTTATCGGGAACACCGGCCTTCCTGAAGTTCGTTATCGCGCAATGCCTCAAGTCGTGGAACCTGAAATCCTCAATCCCCGCCCTGAAGCAAGCCTTCTTGAAGGCCGTCTTGATGGTGCCAATCGGCTTTCCCTTGAAGGTAAAGGCATAAGGGCTTCCCAAGGTCTTTGGAATCCGTTGGAGGGTATCCACCAGCCCCTCGCTCAACGGCACTTCCCGTTTCTCCTGGGTCTTTGTGTCGGCGGCCTCCAAGGCGATCACCCCGGCCTTGAAGTCCACCTGCTCCCACCTCAAGCCCAAAATCTCCCCGCACCTCATACCCGTTGAATAAGCCAACTGGACTATGGGGCGCAAGTGGCGGGAACAGTTCGCCAACAACGCCTGGTATTCCTCCGCCGCCAGGGTCCGCTCCCTGGATTGCTCCTTGAAGCGGGTTATCCCCTCAATCGGGTTACGGTCAATCTGCCTGTTTAAGAGGGCCCTTTTGACAAGGGTCTTCAGGCAGGCTATATCCCGGTTTAAGGTCGCCCCCGTGATGGCTTTTCCAGGGCGAAGCTTATGCCCTTCCTTCCGCCTTTGGACCAAGTAAGCCTCTACCAAGTCCGGCGTCAAACTTTCCAAGGGCCGGTCCCCAAAATAGGCCTTCAGCCTCGCCACGATCTGAGCGTCGTTCTTGTGGCTCCTCTTCCTGGCCGCTGAATAGGCCAGGAAAGAATCCGCCGCCTCCAAGAAAGTGGCTTTCGGCTTGTCGGAAGCAATGAACTTCTGCTCCACGATGGCCTGCATTTGCTGAGCCAATACCTTCTTGGCTTGCGCCAAGGGTATCTGCCCCAGCCGGACCCTTACCCTTTTACTGATTCCCCCTTCCAAGACGAAATAGTCCAGGAAGTAGCCCCGCCCGTCCTTTCGCAAGTGGTGGGGCAATCCGTGAACATTAGGTTTACTCATGACTGCCTCCTAATGTCCCCAGCACCAGGCATTTTACCAGCACCCTCCGCCAAATATGGAAGAGGTTTTTGGAAAAGGCGGTAAAACTCCGAGAGCCACACCCTGGGATATTTGCCGACCTTGACGAATGGCAAGACGCCGGTCTGCCGCCAATACCGGACGGTATTGACCGGTACTTTGGCCCTCTCGGCCACCTCCTGGTCGCTCATCAAGTGGTTGCGACGCTCACCCTTCCTACGCTCGGTCATATCGCCCCTCCTTGAATATGGAAGATTGAATAAAAGGGGCCACCGGCCCCACCCTCGGGGAAAGGTGTGGAAAACCCCGCATGAAAGACCTGTCCATCCATGGACAGGTTTAATGGGGGGTGTTCCACGGTGTTGTTGTTGCCGTTGACTTTGACTTTCGCTTTTTCTGTATCCTTGAATCTTTTTTCCTTCGCCTCCGCGCCCGCGCCTTTGGGGTTGAGTCTGTCCAAGAGGCCAGACCCCACTACCGCTTTCCTGGTCATCATTACTGATCCAGGGGGAGTGGGGTCTGGCGTCGCAGGACAGGCGAAACCCCATCTTTTGCGGGCGTTCCGGCCTTTTTCCGCTTTAAGCAGGTTAAAGCTCCGCTTAAAGTTCATGGGTTGTGCCTCCCTGCTTCTCGTCACTTGTTGAGGGGGCTTTTAAGATGGGGTCTTTCACGAATGGCAGGTATTCCGCTTCCAGGTTTACCCATGGCACCCGGATAAAGGGGAAGGTGGCTGCCTTTCCGAAAAAGGAAAAGCCCCAAAGGTCCTTCTGCCGGGCATCCCCCTTGAGGTAGGCCGCTATGCCCTCTAACAGCCTGACGGCCTGGTTCTTGTCCCGACTGACTACCAGCCGGTAAACCTCCGGGAAATCACGGTTGAGGTTCAAGACCATGGCCGCCATCTTCTGCCGGTTGTAGGGGCTGTGCTCGTATTCCAGGACAAAGGCATGGGGTTGGCCTTCTAGGGTTGCCTTGAAGTAAGCGTCGGGGGTTCTCTGGTTGAGCCGGTGCAGCTTGGTTCCGGCCAAGTCCCATCCCCGGCCTTCCTCCAAGGCCCTCTTCCAGGACATCTTCAGGCCGCACCTCATCTCGTAGTCCGAAAGCCAGGTCAAGCCCTCCAAGGCGGGGTCCGCTTCCAGGTGGATTCGGAGTTCCAGGAGCCTCCGGTCGTGCTCCTTCTCCAAGGGATTGATCCGGGGGGAACGGACCTCCGACGAAACGAGTATCCGGGCTAGGCCGGATAACTGGTGCAGGGCGGGCCGGGAAAGGTAGAAATAGGTGTCCTCGTTGGGGAGCTTTTGGGTTTTCAACAGCAGGCCTTTGGCTACCAGCTCCCTCAAATGCACGCAGGCCGTGACGTAGGATTGGCCGGGGTGGAACTTCTTGTGAAACAACTTGGTGGTGATGAACTTGTTGGAATGGATATAGGCCAAAAGCTGGATTTCGGAAGGTTCCAAGTCCGGGGTCTTTGGGTTGGGAAGAGGGGTGGTGGGTTGGGTCATTGGTCCTCTCCCATCCGGCTTCCGGCCTTGGCCGTCTCCTTGGGTTCGGTAGGAATGTTCGGCAGGGAGCTTTCATTCTCCTTTTCCCGGTAGTCCCAAGGGACTAGGACTTCCCTGGGGCTGAAGCCTTCCGGGGCCGTGGCCGCCGCCCTCAAGTCCGTCTTGAAGATATGGACGCCGCCGTCGGCCACCACCTTGACGATGGCCTGGCCGGCCCTAAGTTCCTTGAACAGGTTGGGGTGGAACCGGAACTTCTCCACCGGCGGCTTGGAAAAGCCCAAAATCTCCCCCTGCTTGCCAAAGCTCTCCACCCGGTAGTCCTTGTCCGGTACGGTCCCGAATTGCCGTGCAAAGGATTCCGCCGTGTCCGGGTCGTTGACCCTAAGGATGATCTTGTTGCTGGCCGTGTTCATCACCTGTTCCTGGAACTCCGGGGAGACGCCTTTCAAGTCACCCAAGGACTGGTGGGCCAAGAAGAGGTTCACCTGGGCTTCCCGGCACTTATTGATGAAGTCGATGAACCGGGGATAGGCCAGGTTATAGAACTCGTCCAGGAAGACCCGGAAAGGCTTCTCCGGGGGTGTGGCGTACCTGTCGGCCAGTTGCTCGGCCAAATCCATCATGGCGAGGATGGAAAACGCCTTGGCGTCCTCTGGGTAACGGGCGAAGTTGGGGGAGAAAAGGAAGACTTCCCCCTTCGCCACCACGTCCCTCATTCGGATGCCCGGCTTGCGGACGTTCAAGAGATAGGCCCATTCGCTGTTGCAGAAACGTTGGAGCTTGTTGATGAGCCCGGTCAACTCCATCCGGCGGTCCTTAGGCGGCTTGCCAAGCCACTGTTCCCGGAAATACCGGGCGTAGGACGTTTGGGGATACCTGGAACAAAACCAACTAATGGTCCTGAAACTGTCGGTTTCCTGAGTTGCCGTAAGCAGGTCTTGGAAGGTGATGGTTTCGATCCCTTCCTTCAAAAGCCCGATGAGGTTGTGCAGGAAGGCGTCGGCCAGTTCCAGGTAGTAGGTCTCGGTGGTCTTGGCGTTGTAGAAAAGCGCGGTGAAGGCCCGGTTGGCGATGGCGTCCGCGTTGTCCCCATAAAGGGGGTTGTAGTCGTTGGACTGGCGGGGGTTGATAAGGTTGAAGTGCTTGAGCCTGCGGCCAGCGGCTTGGCTGACGTAAAAGGCAACATCTTGGAGCATGTTGCCTTTTACGTCGCTGATGAAACACCCCAAGTCCTGCCGGACGGTCTGCTCGATGAAGGGCTTGATGACGAAATGGGTTTTGCCGGTGCCTGTTCCGCCGATGATTTGGACGTTTTCGTGGAGGGAGGAGGTCGGCAGGCCCCGCCCCTTCTTGGGGGCCAGCTTGAGGAGATAGGGGCCGTAGTCCACCCTTCTCTTCTTAGTGGGCTTATAGAAGAGGAAAAACAAGCCAAGGCCGCTTACGATGAAAACCGAAACAACGTAAAGCTTGTTGAAGATTGGGAAGAAGAAATCGAGGACGGAAACCGCCATGGTGGGGCAGACGGCCACTTTGGTCGTGATGAATATATTCTCACTCTGGCCGAACAAGAGAATGAGGAGATATGGAAGGGCGAAAACCAATATCACAGGCCCAATGATGTGGTGGTTGACCACATCCGGGTCCGGGAAGGTTCCGTCTATTCCATAGACCCCGAAAAAGGGCCACAGGTAGTTGCATGCGATTAAAACGTAAGGGGCCGCCAAGACCAGCAAAATGCCTTGATTGAGGCGCTCCCAGTCTTTCTTATCGAATTCCATAACCTAGCTTTCTTTGAGGAAACCCACCCCACCCCCGGCGGTTTCCCGCCAGGTCAGGGGTTGGGGGGAGTCCTCCAATTCGTTTCGTGGCGCTTCTCGGCCCAATAATGGTCTATGGCCCTGCGGATCAACTCCGTCCGGCTAAGACCCGTATCCCTCTGCCGCCTCTCCAAGAGTTCCACTTCCTGCGGCGTAATGCGAAGGATGATCCTCAAGCCGCCTAAACTTTTGCGTCCACGCTTTTGTTTCTTCATGGGCATGACATTATTCCTTTCGTTCTAAAACGTCAAAGAAAACCGTATGTATATCGTACATCTGTTTTTAAAAATTGAATTGTTTTTTAAAAGGATTTAAAAGTTGAAAGCTGGAATTTCGTACATAGGAATTAATTTTTTTGAAAATAAATATTCTTACTTTGATTCTTCATAGCTTTTTGTAGTTGGTCAGGCGCTTGTTTATTTTTCAATGGATTCAAAATATTTGGGCGCCTTTTATGCTTCTCAACAATTTTTTCAATCACAATGGATAAATCTCTTTTGATTTGATGATCCCAAATCCTTAAAACTTGCCAACCCATTCTTCTGAGCTTTCTGAAATTTCTTTGGTCTCTTAGACGGTTTCCTGATATTTTTTTGCGCCAAAAGGGTTTTAAATTTTTAGCCCACTCTGAAAACCGATACCCATGCCAAAAGTCACCGTCAATGAAAACAGCTAACTTGATTGGGGGGAATACTATGTCAGGATTTCCGGGGATATTATTGACATGTTTTTTGAATCGCAGGCCGCATTTGTGAAGGGCTGCTTGGACCAAGAGTTCGGGTTTTGTGTTTTTTACTCGAATCTTGGACATACAATAACTTCTTTGGGCGGGGGTCAAATTGTCCGGCATAACAACTCAGGTGTAAGCTTTAATGTGTGTCATTAAAAATGAAGCCTGTTTCTGGGCCATCAATGGTGGTAATGCTTCTCCAATCATTGAGGTAATTGCAGTGCGTCCTAAAGTTGTAGAAAACTTATAAGATTTCGGAAAAGTTTGAATTAAAGCGGCTTCATATGGACTTATCGCACGATTTTGGCTGGGATGTAAAAATCTGCCTTTTGATGGATTACTACAAAACCTCGTTATTGTTGGAGCCACATTATCCCATTTCATTCGGCCATAAACATCACGGAAACCGCTTTTTAATTTTTTGTGGCAATTTAATTGTTTGTCTCGGCCTAGTGAGGAACGACTTCCACCGTTTTTTGGAATCGATCTAATTCTTTTTAAGACTTCATCATTATGCTTTGCCAAAAGTTTATGAAGAGGTATCCGACTAATTTCTGGCCTGGGTAATTTCCCAATAACATCTCTTACATTTTTGCGGTTTTCTTTAATTAGAGGAATAGATATAGGCCCTAAACGTGATCCCATCAATATCATCCTTTTCCTTCTTTGCGGTACCCCATAATCCGCTGCGTCTACTATTTCCACTGCGGTTTTATAGCCGAGAACTTCCAGCGTTTTTCTTGCTTTCGTTAATCGCCAATTGCTCTTCAAGCCGGGGACGTTTTCGATCATGATTGTTTTAGGAAAAAGTTCGTCGGCCAAACGCATGAATTCAAAAATTAACTTATTACGTGGGTCTTTAGCGGGTTTTGATTTGTTCTTGGTGGTCATTTTTGAAAAACCTTGGCAAGGGGGGCACCCTGCCAAAAGATCCAATTCACCGCGTTTGATATTTAAGGATTTAAAAATATTTTTCGATTTGGTCTTTTTTATATCGTCAAACAAAAAAACATTAGTGTGATTTAAGCGATAGACATTTTGGGCTGTTTCGTCAATTTCAACGCCAGCCAAAACATTAAATCCAGCGGTCTTAAGACCCGTAGTCAATCCACCACAACCCGAAAAGAGGTCAATGGCAGAGTATTTTCTTTTTATAGTCATTTAGTCACTTCAAAATTTGTTTTTTTAAACTGCAAAAGCGAATGCGTAACGTCCACTTGGAAACCTTATTTGTGGCCACCATGATGCTTCTTGTCCTTCTCCTGTTTGAGTTCTAAGCAAGAACAATGTGATTTTATCTCCGGGGACTTTTCCCGCTTCTCCTCCATCTAGAATGCCCTGGGTTTCGCGTCGGTTTTCCTTAATACCACGATCCCGGTCAACATAAACATAACCATTTTCTTGGTTATGAAGGATGGAAAATTTAACAAGCGACTCGCCAACGGCAACCGGGTCCCAAATTTTTTCAGACACCCTTTGGTCCGGCATTGTAAGAGCTATTATTTCTTTTAACATTTCAACGGGTATTTCGGAAAATTGTTTGTTTGAAACATTCTTCAAAATATCGTTGATTTTTTCGGTGGCCGATTTAACCGAATCGTCCCGCACAACTTGTGCAGGATTATAAATGCCGCCGCCTGAATAAATGCCAATAGCGCCCGGAGCCAAAACATTACGCCTCGTTGGATTAAGGTTGTTTTCTAAATAAACCCCTCGAAATTCTTCGGTTGGGTGACGCGCAATTAAGTCGCGTAATCCATTTTCCATATTATTAATCGCTCTAAAAACCACATGTAAAACTGGTGGTAGGAATAGTCTAAGTAAGCCAATGTCTTTTCTGCGGTAACCGTACATACGCGCATGTTGAAGCACGGTATCAGCCTGTGGTTTTTGAGGATGGCGGCCATAATAACTGACGAGCAAATTTTTAATGGTTACACCGCGCCCAAGCTTGTTTCCTCCAACAAAAAGATTATATGGAGATTTAACCGCCACATCTTCATCGGAGTCTCCATTGACGAGTTTCACAGAAATGCCCGGCGAGAAAAACCCGATGGCTTTAACCAAGTCTTCAAAGTTTGAATTTTTTAAATCGGAGTGAGTTGAAGAAAGGTCTTCGTAAGCTTCTCTTAATCTTTCGATGGTTGCTCGGTGGTTGTTTTTAACACCGTCACTTAAATCCATTTTGTACTGCCTTAGAAGATTTACGATGTGCTTATGATCGTCCCTTCGCAGGCTCACATGGCAAAGGAAGGCGCAATTCTGATCTGCTTCCTTTTTTCTTTTATATGTCGCTCCAATCATGAATGAATCTAAAGCTCTTTCGAGTGATTTTGGAATTTGAAGAGTTGGCGCTGGTTGCGGGCCTGGAGCCAAAACGGCTATATCGTTAATATCGAATTCTCTGACAAGATTAGTATCGTCTCCAAAAAAATCGTTCCCGCCGACATAATCGGAACCGGGATGACTTAAAACGGTAAATTTTGGTCGAAAGTCATGCGTTGGAGTTTGGAGGAAAAGTGCTTGGGGTGTCGCTGTTACTTGTAAGTATGTATTTTTTTCAAAAAAATTCCTCAACTGACTAATTTGTTCGTTTATTGCACTTCGAGTTCCATCGGCAAGGCGTTCACGTGTGTTCAAGCTGGCTTGATCCGCTTCATCATCTATGATTAAACAACTGAGACCCTTAAGCCGCCCCAACCTAAAATTTTCATTTATGTCTGTAAGCATCCTTACGTTTTTAGTTGTTACAATTGCGCATGTACTGCCTTTAATGCGCCTCAAGAATGCCTCTGAATCTTTAAAATCTTTTTTCCCAATAACATCCATGCCGGGGAAGGATTCTTGAATTCGACCTAAGGTTTGTTGATAAAGGGGGTCTATATCAGAGGTCAGTATGATTATTGTTTTGTATCCTTCATCTGCGCCAATCGCTCCCGTTGCACTTAGAACGCCTGTTTTTCCACTTTGAACCAAACCATAAATAAGGCCATTTATATCTTCCTTACCACCGCTTAAAGGATTCACCCATTTCTCCGCCACTTCCTTGGCAGTATTCCTGATATCTTTAACTTCCTCTTCATTACCTATCTGCTTCTTCAAAAGTTCTATAACTTGATCGATGTGATTCATCGGTTCCTTCTTTCAATCAATTCGATTAGACAAATAAAATTGCCGGCCAACCACTCACCGGCACCTTACCAGGAAGAACGCCTTTTGACCCGGCCACGGCAAAGCATTTGTTGAATCCTCTTTTAATCGATATCCATTTTGTAGTCTCATCGAAAAATTCACCCATCTCCCCCCAATTCACGGCACAAATTCCATCGCCGCCACAAACAAAAGCGAGGTACATTTTTTCACATAAATCGACGCACTGTTGGAGCTTGGTAATTTCTTCTCCCGTAAAAATGAATCTCCAAGGTGATCGATTTTTTGTCGTGTATTTTAAAAAAAATAATATTTCGTTGTTAACCAAATAACCATTCTCGAATTTGTGCACACTTTGACAACGTTTATCGTCCAGCAAGTGAATAAGAGCCACACCATGATAAAAATCATGTTTTTTGATCATTTTCTTCTCGCCTGGATGATTTTAATTAAATCTTCCACAGGGACAATCGTCCCATGCTTTCGATGAACCATACTATGGCAATTTGAACAAAGAGGAACCAAATCAGATTTAGGGTCAATAGAAACCATTCCCGCGGACAACTGTTTCAAGTGATGAATCTCAATATAACCTCTGGCTAATTCGTTCCCATAAAACAGATCAAAATCGAACCCACAAGCCTTACATTTTGTTCCATGAATTAAAATCGCATTTGTTCGATTTTCCGGGTTCCTTTCATAAGAGTAATGCTTCCTCAAAATCTTTTTGCCTTCTTCCTTCGGAAGGAATTCGGAATCTCTATCTCCATGAGTTTCAAGTTCAGTGATCAAAGCCGATTTTGAAATGATAGAACTTCTTTTTGTTTGGAAAGAAAACCTACTAGGTTTTTCATTCTCAAGAAAATACTTTAAAAGTCTGATTGGCCCAAAATAAGTAAAAGATGAATGGTGTTTTTCCCGAAAAAAGAGGTAAAGTCCATCTTTGGTTTTTGAAGTATTAATGATTCTTTGATCGTTCGCATGGTTAGTTTCGCCTTCAATATGCAAAATGTCCCCGTCAAAATAATCGTTGTATTGAGTTAGCTTTTCTTGCTTTTTCTGGGTGATAAAAAGAATTAATTTGTTATCCCCCTTTGGGGTAAAAATTCCTCTGGCAATAGCATTGGAGGCTCCATAACCCCAAATTTTTGCAAGATATGGCCTATCATAATTTTCACCGACAATGAGACTGTTCAGATGGACGGTTGCTTTCATGATTTCCAAAATTTATTCTTTCTCCGACCTTTTTATATTTTAGCTCCTGCCACTTTAATAAACTTGCTTCATTTTTCAGAGATGAGTTTGGGGTGGGGTGCAGGGGAGGGAACACCCTACCCTGCCGGACGCAAAAAGGCCTCTTGGGGAAAGGGGCCTGGCTTTTAGTACAAAAGCCCGGCTTGGCGGAAGGAGAAATAGCCTTCGTGGGTCACGATCAAATGGTCATGGACCGTGATGCCCATTGCCCTGGCGGCGGTCATGATCTGGCGGGTTAACTGCTTGTCCCCCTCGGATGGTTCCAGGCTTCCGGCAGGGTGGTTGTGGCTGAAAATAATGCCGGTTGCGTCCAATTCCAGAGCCTTCTTCAAGACCTCGCGGGGATAAACTGCGGTGTGGTCAACCGTGCCTTCCTGGTTTAAAACCACGTCTAAAACATGGTTCCGGTGGTCAACGTACATGGTCACAAAAGCTTCGTTCCGTTTCCCGCCGATATACTGCTTGAAGTACGCGACCACTTCATCCGGGCTTCCCATGACCGGCCCCCGCTGGTAGTCCGCCCTGGCTTCCGCCCAAGAAACCGGTGGCACGGTTGGGGGCGGCAACTCCTTCACGTTGAATTTCAGTCGGTCCTTCTTTGTTTCATCACTCATTGCCATGCTCCTTTACCAGGAGCAGCCTCCGGGGCCGCCCCTCGAAGAGGAAAGGGGCGGCCATGGAGGAGAGGCCAAATAGGAAGAGCTAGCGGACTATTGGCCCAATAATGTTTTCGAGTTTTCCGACGGAGTGCGAAAGCGAAGCGATAGCATCCGAGGCCTGGTGCCCCGGACACGGTCTAAGGGTCCGAGGGCAAGCCACTGGTGGCTAAGGCCGTTCGGAAAAATTAGGAAAACAAAAAAAATTAAAATTTTTAATAAAAAAGCCTGATATCTTTGTCTTGATTCCTTCTGATTCAATTAACCGTTTTCGATTTAAATTCCACGTATTTCTTCGAAAGAATTTCAAAACATCTTGTCATATTTCCACCATCATTTGGGCTTCTGCTAAATGATTGATAATTCGAAAGGTCCTGATCAATCTTCGCAATTTCATCTCGCGTAGCATTAACACCTTTTTTTAGAATCGCATTATTTTTTCTTTTCATTTCATCAAAATATCTCAAAAAATTTCTAAGCTGTTTATTATCATCACCCAAATTCCGTTTTATTAACCAATAATACCAAATTAGTGGGCCTTGGGAGTTAAGTAGCGGGTCCCCTTTTTGAAATACCTTAGTCATCCTGTTTAACATTCTTCCAACAGTACGATAAATATCAACCCAATGGCGGAGTTGGGACTTCTCAAAATCTTGAGGCTCTAGAGTTTCCTCAACTAGACGATCTAAATTTCTTTTTTTCATATCAACAAATCTTCCATGAGTTTCTAGTAATAGCATCTTTGCAACAGCATTTGATTCCTGCATTCGTTGTATATTAAATTTTATGTTGAATTTAAAAAATTTGTGCTTGGAAAGCTTTTGGATCATTCTTGTAGCCCTTGAAATCGTAGCGTTCCTAATTTCTGCTCCAACCAAAGCTTTTGAAGTTTTATTTAAACGAATGAACATATCATTTATTCTTTCCTGTTCATCCGTAATAACCCTCATAACTGAAATTTCATATTCTTCGATTCTCCTTGCGATTTCCGGGTATTGGATTTTTAAAGTTGAATAATTTAATCCACCAATTTGTAAGTTGGCATTGTCGGATAGTAAAAAATCTTTTGCCAACTCCAACTTATTATCAAAGAACGCAAAAATAGTTTCGAATCGTTGTTTACCGTCGATAACTGAAAACATTTTTTTCCCAGAATCTCGTGGCGAAATACCATAAGTGTTATCAGCAAGATAAAATTTAGGAATGTCATAATCATTAAGAATTGAATCAATCAAATATTTCTTTTCTGCTGATTTCCAAATATTTCCTTTTCTTTGAAAAACTGGTGCTAAATCAATATTTTTTTGTTGGTATTGGCTATACCACCAAGTAAGCGGTTTGAGGGGGAAGAGTTTTACTTTGAACATATTTTAAACCTCCACCTTAAACCCAAAATCTCTTCTCATTTCATTTGCTAACCCGTGTAAATCTGGATAAACAAATGAATCCGTAAAACCAATTGAATAAAGATTTTTAAAAATAGAATCTATGTTTTTATTTTTGATCAACACTTTATATAAAAGTTCGTCGTGTTTTCTAATCCCCTTGCCTTTAATTTGCTTTTCCATAGGAAGCACATCTTTTCCAAAAATTACAAACATCCCTTTTTGAACCGAAATACGTACATTGTTGTGAATGCCCCATAATGCAATTGGATGCATGTTCATGGCTCTTCTAAGGGTGGGATCCACCACAACATAATTATCCAAAGCTGGATCGCCAACTGACAAAACACCACCTTTATAGCCTTGAGATTTGAGGACCCAACGGTTCCATTTGACCGCATTCAAAACCCATACGGCTGCATCACATTTTAAATCATATTTTTCATTTTTCTTTTTCGCCTCTGACAAAGCAAAAAAAAGAGCAACATATGGATTTTGGGTCCAATCTAATAATCGAGTTGGCATTCCCCAATGTTGCATAAAAAATAAACAATCCAATACATCCCTAGATTTTTCATTTGAAAAATTTGTTCCTGTTGGGAAAAAAGGGGTTCCAAGCTCTACGAATTTTTTTATCATCTTTTCTTCTTTATCTAACAAGTTACCGTAATCTTTCTCAGTGGGATGACGAAACAAACCGGGTATCAATTCATATAAAGAATCACCAACCCCGCGGTAACAGAACATGTCATTATCACCATTAACATTTGCCAAATTAAATTCAACTAATTTGGTGTATTCCTCCATGTTGGATATTTCTTCTGGAGGCACTTTGGGTTTAGTTGGATGTTTTCGGATAGTCTTCATAAAAACCTTAGTTAGAAAGAATTATGTCCATTTCGCCAGGTTTCGGGGATTTGTCACCGAACAAAGCGGTTTGGGTTGGCCCTGAAAAAGGGCGCTTTAATATTTTCATTTTTTTCTTTGGAAAAATATCTTTTAAAATTTCTTTTGTGGTTTGGAATGTAAAAGGTCTAGCATCTGTTCGCACATAAATATTTGCGTTCTTTTTTAACAGTTTTGCTGAATTTTCAAAAACTGTTTGAAGCAAAACTTTGTAATCTTCCTTTGAAGAAAATTTTCTGGCCCAATGATTATCCAAACTTCTTGGTCTTTTGAAACCTCCGAGCATCCAAAGACGCAACCATTGATCGTAATGATAATTTGTTACTTCATAATATGGTGGCGAAGTGAATAAAAGGCCTACCTTTGGCCCAGAAAATCTAGCGACCCTTTTTAAAAGCTTAGTGCTATCTCCCAATAACATTTGACTATTTTTATCTTTTATTATTCCTTTTGAATATCTCCATTTAATTCTTTGAGCAAGGAATTTCATTACGTCTATGTGGGGAGGTGTTTTCCCTTTGCTTTTCCACCAACGGATAGAGTAATCAGGGCTTAACGCTTTCCCCTGGCGCATTTGATTGGAAAATGAATCCCATTCCTTGCCATGCAAATAAACCAATATTAAAGACATCAATGTTGCATCAGCTTTTCTCGTCTTCCACTTTAAAATTTTGCGGGCTGTAATTAAAAAATCAAATACCGATTGGGAATAACACAATTTAAAAAATTCATCTCTATAAGCTTGTGCCCCACGACTTTGTTTAAGAACTTTCCCCAAACTTTTAAAAACCAAATTTTCTGAAGCTGGGCAAAGCTTTGTTTTTCCGTAAAGCCAACCGACGGGGTTAATTTCTATTCCAACCCCTTTTCTACCCAAAACTGATGAAGCAAAAACGCTTGATCCTCTACCCGCAAAAGGGTCCAAAACCCATTCTTCCTTATTGGAATATTTTTTTACTACCTCTTTTGCAAATGAAAAAGGAAACATTGCATAGTAAGGCCCAAGTCCAGCCCATCTGTTTTCAGGATTTTCAAAGCTACGCATTTCCATAGTTTTATAATTATCCAATAAATCTTTCAATTAAAAGAGTTAAATAAAGAACCAGAGTTCATTATCAGAAAAAAGTTTGAACTTTGTGTTTCGTCTAAAGTATGGGCGATTATTTCACAAAATTCGGTCACTTAATTTTAAGAGTTTGGGGCTTGGGGCGAAGCCCCAGGAGAAGGGGGTGTGCCGAGGATCGGCAAAGCCAGCCGAGGCCAGGGGGAAGGCCTTCCCCCCAAAAACTCATTCTTTAGAAACCTTTATGGCTCCTTTGATTAAAAGAAGTTTCAGTTTTTCTTGGCGTTTTTTCAAATCTTCTTTTGATAAAGGGACAAGGCGTATCTCGACCGGCAGTTTTTTTAATTCCCGCTTTTTCATAAAAATTTAACCATTTGAAAAATAAAAGGCTCCCCGGCATTTCGGGAACCACATAAGTTGGAATTAATTTTGGTGGGGTGGGGTTTCAGGCCCCTACATTAGCCCTTCGAAAAAGCTATTGACGCAATTCGGGTCCAACTGGAAGAGTTCCGCCATGCGCTTGACCGGATTACGCTGGATATGAGGGTCATGCTCCTTTTTTGAACCCCTGGGCAGGGCAAAAACCTTTCCCTCATAGGTGATTAAATTGCTGTGAGTGCTTTCCCTTTTAGTGGCCTTTCCACCGGCGCACTTCTTGAGCATCTCGTATATCTCACTTAACCTAACCTGGCCTTTTGGACCCAATATTAGGCTGCCGTGGCGTATTCGAACTCAGGGTTGTCCGTAGGAGAAGGGGACCAATTCTTCTGTGCGTCCAGTCGGACGCAATGAATGACCCTCGCCGGGGCGTCTTCGGTGATTTTATCGAGGTTGGAAAAGGGGCCGTCCGGCTTCAAGGAGCCGGAACGGATTGCATTCCGGGTCTCGGTCCAAATGGCGGCCTGGGCCTTGTTCTCGGTCAAAATAAAACTATCGACCGATTTTTGAAACTCGTTGAAGTTACCCGCGGCCACGGCTAAGTCTTCCAAAACTCCCCGGAAGAACTCGCGGAAGTTCAAATAAGCCTCTTGGGGGGTGGCCCCTTCTTGGGCGATGCCGCCGGGGCTCACGCCGTTCAACCACCACTCGCTGACCCCATCCTCTTTTTCCTCGACCATGAGCACGCGGCCTTCGATTTGCACGCCAGCCAAAAAGCCTGGCCCGGCGATCATGTCTTTGAATTTAAAAATCAATGGATAGGAATTCATGGGGGGCTCCCGCTCTATGCTTACCTAACGTTCAAGCTACCAACTTCTTTAATGATTGTCCACAGGTGGAAAACAAGGGGGTAAACATAGTCAATCGCTAGGGTTAAGTCAATCCTATTCCCCCAAGGCCTGGTTTTCAGGCACCTTTTTGTCAGCCTAACATCCATCGTTTTAAGGGGCTTCCAAGGTCACTACATAGGGATCATTAACCGTCCTTTTCTCAAGCAAAGACAAAAGCTTGATTAGCGATGCTGGTCGGTTTTGTAAAATCGAAATTTTTCGTTCTTCTTAGACCCATTGACTGAAAGCCATTTCCCTAAAGCAACTGACTTTTTGTCTTATCCGTGTCATATACGTGTCAAACTCAACCGTCAAAATCGGGTCTTGACCGTCGCCAACGGTCTTTGACCGTCACCAACAAAAAAGGCCTCTGCTTGCTCCGGTCTTTAAAACCGTTGCAAACAAAGGCCGATTAAAACGCGCTGGGGACTGTTAAATTTTAAAGTGGTGCGCCTGGAGGGATTCGAACCCCCAACCTACTGATCCGTAGTCAGTTGCTCTATCCAGTTGAGCCACAGGCGCAGCCGTTCCTTATCCTGGAACCCAGGAAAGGACGAGTATATTACCCAAAACCTTAATTTTGCCGCAAGTATAAAGGGCTCGGGCTATTTATCCCAAAAACCCGACAAAAGAAGGACCCCAACGGCGCTGAAGACCACCGCGGCGATTTTCTGGAGAACCCGCGGCTGGATGAATTTAATGAATTATAAAAGGCGGATTCTTTTTCACGGTTCCGCACTGTATAATTTCCTTAAGCTTTTTGAATTTTATCGAAAAGCGGTGTTCAGTTGATGCTTTAGACGGGGGTTCATCGTGAATCGCAAAACATCAGGTTCCATAGCCGTTCTTCATGGCGGCGTACTTTCATTACCCGCCTCTTTTAAACGGCAATTGAGGACGAAAACCGGCCGTGCCTTCCTGGTGGAAGAACATGGAAACAACTTGCTCTTGAAACCCTTCGAAATTGAACTGTATTCCAACGAACAAATCGCCCGCTGGAAAAAAGAAGGACGCCTGACACGACGGGGAACGGCCGCCCTCCGCAAAAAAATCCTCAACCATTAAGAAGAAATGAGGATTTTCCTCGACGCAAACGTCCTTTTTTCCGCCGCTTACGACCCCCGGAGTTCCCATTACATCATTCTCCTAACAGGCCATGAAGCGGGCTGGGTTTTCATCACTTGCGATTGGGCTTGGTTGGAAGCGGAACGAAACCTCTTCCTTAAAAAACCTGCCGCCTTGCACAACTTAAGAATCCTCTCCCGTTGGGTTGAAACCATTCCGGCTGTTACGGAGGGAACCTGTCCTATTCATCTGCCCAATAAGGATAAGCCCATATTTCTCTCGGCGGTTCATGCCAACGCCACTCATTTGTTAACCGGGGATTATAAGGACTTTGGCCCTCACATGAACAAACCGCACAAGACCCAGGGAATATGGATTCAAAGCACGGCCGATTTCTTAAATTCACTGTAGATTGAAAACGTATGAACAACAGCCTTAGCTTGGGATGGCTCAATTTAGAAATTATGATTTGTTTAGGAGTCGGTCATGGCCGTAAGCCTTCGGCGCAAAGACGAAATCAAAGTCCCCTTGAGCCACAAGGAAAAGGTGGCCGTTGAAAAGGCCGCGTCCTCGTTAGGTGTCAGCTTGGCGGAGTTCTTCCGTGTTTATGTGATGAGGGTTATAAAGTTTAACCTGTCCACCCAAAATCGGATTGTTTTGTCCGAAAGGGACTGGAAAAAAGCCGTTTATACCTTGAACCATCCCCCCAAACCGGGTAAGGCCTTGACCGCCGCCGCTAAAGAGTTCAAGGAATCAATGTCGTTCTAGCTTTTTCTGATAGGCCCCACACCTGAATTCTTCCTTGCCTTCTTGGTCCGCCCGAGTGAGGGTGCAAAAGATTTCCTGGCTTGGATCGTTGTCGTGACGGCATGTGACGCATAGGCTGGGTTTGGGAACTAAGCCTGGATTGATTGGCGTACCGTCATCGTTGAAAAAACCGTGTATTTCTTCCGCGTCACTCATAATCCCTCTTCGGGTATCAATTCCATTTCATTCCCTTTTCGGGGCTTGGCGGCAAGGAATTCGAATAAGGCGTTATCCTTCGAAGCCGCCCGCATCAACCAATCCGCAACAGTTTTTTTCCCCGGCCCACCAGGAATTTTTCCAACCGTTCCATGTGAATGCCGACTTTCTTTAATTTTGCCGCAAGTATAAAGGGCTTGGGCTATTTATCCCAAAAACCCGACAAAAGAAGGATCCCCACGGCGCTGAAGACCACCGCGGCGATTTTTTGGAGGACCACCGGCTGGATGAATTTTTTGGAATGATGCCCGATCAGCACGAACATCCCGCTGGCCGCCCAGAGGGCCAGGGTGGAGGCCGAGAAAATAACGGCCGGGTGGCGGCTTTCGCCCACCAGGGTGGCGGTGGCCAATTGGGTCAGGTCCCCCCATTCGGCGATGAAAATGACGATAAAGCCGGTCCACACGGTCTTCCAAAAATAGGCCTGGTCCTTGATCCCGGTTTTTTCCTTTTTTCCCCCTTCCCTCAGCCACATCAGCGCCCCGAAAAGGATGAAGAGGGCTCCCGCGGTTTTGTGGATCACCCAGAGGGGCAGGAGGGTCAATAGGCTCCCGGTCAGGACCGCCACGATGTTTTGGACCAGGTAGGCCAGGCAAACCCCCACGTAAACGGCAAAGGGGTGGCGCTGGCTGGCCAGGATCAGGACGGCCACGGCCGTCTTGTCCGGCAGTTCGGCCAGGAAGATCAGGGCGAAGGTGGAAAAGAAAAGCGCCCAATCCATGCCATGTTGAAAGAGGGCCGTTTCCATAGGCCGCCCATCATAATGGCCTACGGGGAGGGGTGGAATCCCTATTTGCGCGGGCCGGCTGTTGAACGGCCGCACCGGGAACGGGGACATTGAACCCGCCTGAAATTCCAACCGGAAACCTTTTGGGGTTAAGAAACTCCTCAAGACCGGTTGAATCCGGCCCGTTGAAAGCGGGGCGCTCCCTCGAGGGGCGCGCCCTTTTTTTATAAGCATGTTCTTTTACCCGGCTAAGGGTAATCTCGTACAATCCAAGGGACGCGAACGAAAAGGGGGAAACATGAAAAAATGGTTTGGGATTTTATTGGGTATTTTGTTTTTAGCCGGCACCGGTATGGCCATGGCCGATGATGTGCCCCATCACGACGACCACCATAAAAAAATCGTCCATAAAAAAAGGCGTCCCCGCCATAAGGTGGTTCACCACGACGACCACCCCATGGATCACCCCGGCGACCATCCTGACGTACCTTGACCCGCAAGAAAAACCGAAGCCGTTAACGCGGGGCGGGGGCTTTAGGGCTTCCGCCCTTTTTCACGCCCATTTCTTGAAGACGAAAAAGACCGCGCCCACCATGAAGGCGAATCCCACCAGGTAGTTCCACTTCAGGCTTTCCCGCAGGTAAAACACCGAGAAGAAACAGAAGACGATGAGCGTGATGACCTCCTGGATGGTCTTCAACTGGGCCGTGGTGAACTCGTAGCTGCCGATGCGGTTGGCGGGCACCTGGAAGCAGTACTCGAAAAGGGCGATGCCCCAGCTGGCCAGGATGGCGATCCAAAGGGGGCTTTGCCGGTACTTGAGATGGCCGTACCACGCGAAGGTCATGAAGGTGTTGGAAACCAAAAGCAGCAGGATCGTGCGCATGGATCGAGATTCCTTTCTTGAAGGGGGATGGGTACGGCGGGCACTAAATTAAGCCGAATCCCGCGCCAATGCAACGATTCCCCGGCCAAGTCCTCCTTGAAGGCCCTTTCAAAAGGCCCTAAACTGACGCTCCGTTTTGCTTTTATTTGTCATTGCGAGCCACGAATTTGGGAGCGAAGCAACCTCAGTTCATGGGTGGTTTACGCTGGTTGGTTTTGATTAACAAGGGCATATTTTGGAACTGGGGTTGTCCTGGGGTTAAAGCCCCAGGATGGTTGGCCTGAATTACAGGTCAACTACTCCAAGCCGTTGTTATCGGTCCCGCCCTTCGAGAGCCTCAGGGCTTAATGATTAGGCCATGAGCTTGTCGAATGGCTATTCGCGGGCCACTCCTCGCAATGACACCTAAAAATTTACTTTAATAAGGTGATCATCGTGGCCCGGCCGCTCTTCTTAGACGCCCTCCAGGAAAAGGTCCTCATCTTCGACGGGGCCATGGGCACCAACATCCAGGCCTACAACCTGTCCAAGGAAGACTTCGGCGGCAAGGAAGGCCTGAACGACTATCTTTGCGTCACCAAGCCCCAGGTGATCCGCGAAATCCACGAGGGGTTCCTGAAGGCGGGCGTGGATTGCCTGGAAACCAACACCTTCGGTTCCAACCGCCTGAAGCTGGGCGAATACGGCATCGCGGACCAGATCGTTCAGGTGAATACCGCGGCCGTGAAGCTTGCCCGCGAGCTGGCCGACAAGTATTCCACCCCCGGCCATCCCCGTTTCGTGGTGGGCTCCATGGGCCCCACGGGCATGCTGCCCGCCTCCGAGGACCCGGACCTGGGCAAGATCCACCCCGACGAGCTGGAAGCCATTTATTACGAACAGGCCCGCGTCATGATCGACGCGGGCGTGGACGCGCTCCTGGTGGAAACCAGCCAAGACATCCTGGAAATGCGCGCGGCGGTCTTCGGCTGCCATAAGGCGCGCACCGAAAAGAAATCCCCCGTCGGGCTCATGGCCCAGACCACGCTGGATACCACGGGCCGCATGCTTTTGGGCACGGACATCACCTCGGTCTTGGCCACCTTCTCGCGGCTGCCTATCGACGTCCTGGGCATGAACTGCTCCACGGGCCCCAAGGAAATGAAGGACTCGGTCAGGTACCTTTCCCAATACTGCGAATTTCCCATTTCCACCATCCCCAACGCGGGGCTGCCGGAGAACCGGGGCGGCCAGGCGGTTTATCCCTTGAAGCCGGCGGATTTGGCGGCCGCCTTGAAGGAGTTCGTGGAGGAATTCGGCGTCAACGTGGTGGGCGGCTGCTGCGGCACCACCCACGAGCACCTGCGCCAAGTGGTTCAAGCCATCGGCTGGAGGGCGCCCCAGCAACGCACCGTGGCCCACCTCTGCAACGCCTCCTCCATGATCAAGGCCGTCGCCCTGGACCAGGACCCCAAGCCCCTCATCGTGGGGGAAAGGGTCAACTCCCAGGGTTCGCGCAAGATCAAGCAACTGCTTTTGGCCGAGGATTACGAGGGCATGGTGGCCGTGGGCCGGGGCCAGGCCGAGGGCGGAGCCCACGTGCTGGACGCCTGCGTGGCCTTGACCGAGCGAACCGACGAGAAGGACCAGATGAAGGCCGTCATCAAGAAGCTGGCCCTGGGCGTGGACACGCCGGTCATGATCGACTCCACCGAGGCGGACGTGGTGGAGGCGGCCTTGAAGATCTACCCGGGCCGGGCGCTCATCAACTCCATCAACCTGGAAGGGGACGGCTCGCGCGTGAAAAAGGTCTGTCCCCTGGCCAAGAAATACGGCGCGGCCGTGGTGGCCATGACCATCGACGACCTTTACTACGACAAGTCCAAACCGCAGGAGAAGGGCATGGCGAAAACCGCCGCCCGCAAGCTGGAGGTGGCCAAGAAGATCACGGATATCTGCGTGAACGAATACGGCATCCCGGCCGAGGACATCGTGTTCGACGCCCTTACCTTCACCCTGGCCACTGGCGAGGCCGAGTTCCTCAATTCCGCGGTGGAGACCATGGAAGGCATCCGGGCCATCAAGAGGGAAATCCCCGGCGTGCGCACCATCCTGGGGCTTTCCAACGTGTCCTTCGGGCTCTCCAAGCCGGCGCGGGAAGTGCTTAATTCCGTCTTCCTCTACCACTGCGTGCAGGCGGGGCTCGACATGGCCATTTTGAACCCGGCGGATATCAAGCCCTACGCGGCCATCCCGGAGGAGGAACGCAAGCTGGCCGACGACCTGGTCTATAACCGAGACCCCCAGGCGCTGGCCAAGTTCATTCAGCATTTCGCGGGCAAGGCCCCGGTGGAGGCCCAATCCGCGGCCGACCCCACGGAGGGCATGGCTCCCGCGCAAAAGGCGCATTGGAAGATCGTCAACCGCAAGCCCGACAAGATCGAGGCCGACCTGGCCGAGGTGATGAAGGAAAAGTCGGCGGTCGAGACATTGAACACGGTGCTCTTGCCCGCCATGAAGGAAGTGGGGGACAAGTTCGGCGCCGGGGAACTGATATTGCCCTTCGTGCTCCAATCCGCCGAGGTCATGAAGCGGGCGGTGGCCTACGTGGAGAAGTTTTTGGACAAGAACACGGCCACCACCAAGGGAACCGTGGTGCTGGCCACGGTCTACGGCGACGTGCACGACATCGGCAAGAACCTGGTCAGGACCATCCTGTCCAACAACGGCTACACGGTCTATGACCTGGGCAAGCAGGTGCCGGTTTCCACCATCATCGCCAAGGCGCAGGAAGTGAAGGCCGACGCCATCGGCCTCTCGGCGCTTTTGGTGGTTACCTCCAAGCAGATGCCCATCTGCGTGCAGGAACTTGAAAAAATGGGGCTCCAATATCCCGTGGTGGTGGGGGGGGCCGCCATTAACCGCCGCTATGGCTACCGCATCAGCTTCGTGGATGAGAAGCTCTATGAGCCGGGCGTTTACTACGCCAAGGACGCCTTCGAGGGGCTGGATATCCTGAACGCCCTGTCGGACCTGGCCAGCCGGGAAACCTTTAGGAACCGCATCAAGGACGAGGCATTGAAGTCCAAGGCCGCGGGCTTCGCGGAGGCGAAGAATACGGAAGAAGAAGCCACGCCGGACAAGTTTCCGTCCACGGTCAAACCGGCCCTCACCATCCCCAAGAACCCCTTTGCGGGCACTTCCACCATCAAGAAGGTGCCTTTAAGGGAAGTCTGGCCTTATTTGGACCTCACCCAGCTCTACAAGCTCAATTGGGGGGTCAAGGGCAAGGATTCGGAAGAATACAAGCACCTCATTAAAACCCAGTTCGAGCCCATGCGCCTAAAGATGCAGGACGAGATTCTGGCCAAGAGCTTATTCGAGCCCCAGTTGGTTTATGGTTTCTGGCTGGCGAATTCGGAAGGGAACGACCTGGCCATTTACGACGGCAATAACCCGAAGAAGGAGCTGGAACGCTTCAAGTTCCCCCGCCAGCGCGTGGGGCGGCATTTGTGCCTGTCCGACTATTTCCGCCCGGCTTCCTCTGGTGAAAAGGACGTGGTGGCTTTCCAAGTGGTCACTATCGGCAACAAAGCCACAGAGATCATTGAGCAGTTGAATAAGGACGGGAAATACAGCGATTCCTATTATTTACATGGTTTGGCCGTGCAAACCGCCGAGGCCATGGCGGAATGGATTCACCGTCGAATCCGCAAGGAATGGGACCTGCCTATCGGCCAAGGGAAGCGCTATTCGCCCGGCTACCCCGCATGCCCCGAGCAATCGGACCAGGAGAAGTATTTCAGGCTCCTGGACGCCACCAAGGCCATCGGCGTCACCCTCACGGAAGCCCACATGATGGTGCCCGAGCAGTCCACCAGCGCCATTGTCCTCCACCACCCAGATTGCGAGTATTTCGCGGTTCGGTAGCAAGGCTTGACGGGTCTATACCAAATAGATATCCTTTTGGTATCTCATTTAGGAGGACGCTATGGCCAGCCTGCTGATTAAAAACATCCCTGAAGATCTCCGCAAAAAGCTTAAGGAAGAGGCGGAACTCCACCATCGTTCCATGAATAAAGAGGCGGTTGCCCTTTTGGAACAAGTTCTTTCCCGTCCGCGAATCGGCCCCTTGCCACCGCCCTTTAAGGCGAAGGTCCGCTTCAGCAGTGACTGGGTGACAAAGGCCACGAAATGGGGGCGGCATTGATCGTCGTGGACGCCAACATCCTTATCTATCGAATGGTTGAATGCGAGAAAACCAACAAGACTTTCCAACTGGAAGAGTTCGACCCCGAATGGAGATTTCCGCCCTTGTGGGAATATGAATTCGGCAACGCCCTGGCGCTTATGGTCCGGCAAAAAACGATGTCGTCCAAAGATGCGGCCGTTATCCTAAAAAAGGCATTGGACCTTTTCGCTTCCGGCGCCATGGGCGCGGATCCTGATTTGGCGTTGCGGTTGGCCGTCCATCACCAGCTTACTTTTTATGCCTCGCAATACCTTGCCTTAGCCCAAGCCCTCGGCGTTCCATTGGTGACGGAGGACAAGGGGCTTAGGAGGGCGGGAGCGGGGACCGCGGTCAGTATGGAAGAGTTTTTAAACTAGACCCACCCAGCAGCGTCACCCTCACGGAGGCCCACATGAGGGCGCCCGGGCAATCCACCAGCGCCATCGTCCTCCACCACCCGGATTGCGAGTATTTTGCGGTTAGGTGAACGATTTTACTGATTTGTTTAGGGCGACGTTAACTTTGTAATTTTTGAAAATCCATCTATAATTTAAGGCACTTTATGCCCTCAGAGCACGTCAGGTACAAAAATCCCCCCATTATTGAAGCCGTTTTTGACATTAATGCGGAAGTATCGTCCCGTGACGACCTAAAAATTTTTGATGACTTTTATTCAAAAATTAAAGATCGGTTTCCGGAAAAGAATGAAAGTTTTGCGATTAAAAATTCTATTGGTTTTAAAGACGGCCAACTTACTCCCCCTGTTTCGGAGAAAGTGTTAAGGGGCTTCGTTTATCAAAATAAAAGCGATGCTAAAGTGGTTCAAGCGCGCTTTGATGGCTTTACATTTAATAAATTAAAGCCTTATTTTGATTTCGAAGAACTAATAGAAGAAGCGAAACCTCTTTGGGAACTTTATAAAGTTGTTATAAATCCCATAAGGATTACGGCGATTTCTTTTAGGTATATCAATACAATTGTTTTGCCGCAGCCAGTTAATGAATTAAAGGAATATTTTTTGACTTACCCAGAAATTGGTGCTGGCATTCCCCAAAACATAAATAATTACTTTTATTCTTTTGAAATCGTAGACCCCAAAAGTGGTGCTATTGGCAATGTAATTCAAACTGTCGGAGAAGTAACACCTGAAACAGCTTCGGTGATTTTTGATATTACTGCACTTAAAAAAACAATGATAAATCCTAAGCAAGATCAAGAGATATGGACCATTGTAAAACAATTAAGAGAGTTTAAAAATTTGATATTTAATAACTCGTTGACCACGAAGACAAAGGAGATGTTCCAATGAATATTACGACACAGAAATTTCATGGCGATTCTTTGGCCAAGACGTATTTGCCTTGGAATCTTTTAGGAACAGTTGTTTTCTCAAGGATTGGTGAATTGAGCCCAGTCGAAATTGAGATGCAAAAACTAGACGAAACGAGGAAAGTTTACTTCCAATCAGTTGTACGCCGTCTGGAAGACCCTTGTGTAACTTTTGATAATCTCGCTGATAAATGGGAGAGAGAAACGAAATTTTCTTCCTCGACTATTGAGATGGTATTAAACCCTTCCTATCAAAAAATAATCGCCATGGGCAAACAAGTTATTCCCTTTATCTTAAATAGGTTAAAAAGCAAGCCTGATCATTGGTTTTGGGCGCTTGAAATCATAAGCGACCAGAATCCTGTACCTGAAAGTAAAAACGGAAATTTTAATGAAATGGTTGAGGCTTGGTTAGATTGGGGGAAGGTCAATGGATTCATTGAATGAATTTTGATGAGATACTTGAAGTTCAACAGATCGAAGAAAAATTTCCAAAGCTGAAAAATAGTTGTGATTATAAAAGCCCAAGAGACCCATCTTACAATTGCATAGCTTGGGCGGCAGGTGATAATAGGAATTGGTGGGAACCCCTACGTTATTGGCTCAAGGGGGTGCCTAAAGAATATACAATTCAAGCTTTCACGGAGGCTTTTCGAAAAATTGGGTATGAAATTTGCGATTCGGAAATACATGAAGACGGTTATGAAAAAGTTGCAGTATTTATGCTTGATGGACACCCACCTAAATTCCACGCTGCTCGACAAGTGAATTCGGAAAAATGGGCGAGTAAGCTTGGACGGTCATTTGATATTGAACATAAATTAAGGGACTTAGAAGGATCCGAATATGGAAAAGTTCAAAATATCCTAAAAAGAAAAATTAAAAATCACTAATACAACCCTAAAAATTAATCATGAATGTCTTTGCTTTTTACGAAACCGTTTCCCAAAACCAGGGAAAGCGTCATGGCGATCATTCCCGCCATAAGGCTTATTTGGATGCCTTTTTGGCCAGGAAGGAAATCCTCGTCATCGACCCCTTCGCCGATAGGGCAGGCTCCATGGGTGTCTTGAAAGGCCGCGCTTCCGCCAAAGCCGGTTGACCGATAACTTGACTAATACTTGACTCATCATTAACCCAAAGATTGCCCGCCGACTACCTCCTCCAACAAACCCTTTCACCCTAAAGGCTTCTGGGGATACCTCCCGAAGTTACCTGGAAGGTGCCCTTTTATTGGCTCGTTTGTCATTAATTGGAAGAATAGATCGCTGTCGGGCCTCCCTGCGCCTCCAGGCTTCAGGAGGCAGGCCGGGATGGACCTTGAATTAGTACGGATCGTACTAATTCGACCTCCCAAAGCCGGGGGTGGCCAGGCCATTCGATGCACTTCGCTTACTCAGAGCGAGCCGCTGGACATCCAAGGCCCGTCAGCCGGAGCGGGGAAGGTTGTTGGCCCCAAAACTTGCGCGGCGCAAGTCAAAAAATAAGGGGAATAATGAAATTTCCCAACAGATGGGGAATGTCACGGAAACCCTTAAAAAACGCATATCCGAAAACCCTGTAAAATGGCGGTTATCCTGGGGGACCCTGATGTTGAACCCCCAATGGCCTTTAGCCCTCGTCGCCGCCTTCGAGGGAGAGCGGTTCCTTGGCGGTAAGGTGAAGGCGCGGATTTCCGAAAAGGAGTTTTAAGTGAAAAAAGCCACTTTGTTTTGGATCCTCGTTTTTCTCTGTGGCTCCAGCAGTTATGCCGCCACCGACAAGGACACGATCGATTTTTTGAAAAAACTCGATAGCCATTATTATTGTTTGACGCGGGAAGGGCTCCTGGGCTTCCAGGCCGGGATCAAATGCTCCTTTTTTGATGATTATTTAAAGAAGTGCTTGGCGAAATACGGCCCCGACGATAAGAGGGTCCAGGAACTCGAAGAAATCCAATTTGTCCTTTCCTACGCGGGGAAGGACAACTTGTCCTTTGAGGCGACTTCGGTTGAACCCAGCGGCGACCAGGCTTTCGACGCAATCGTCCAAAAAATGATCGGCATCGTCAAAGGGGCCTTCCAACAAAATATTTACCCCTGGCGCTCGAACGTTTTGGAGCCTGTTTTTGGGGCGGATGATTTCACGAATTATGACCTCCAGGTGAAGCCAAAAGGCGATGGGTTTATTATTTGGGCTACCGGGAACCAGCCCGTCACCGAGTACGCCGATCAACACTGGAAGATTTACGATATTGAGGCGGGCGATAAGGCGGCCGTTCGGTCCTGCAAGCTAAAATATGTGGACAGCCCCACGGGGATGATCTTAACCGAGACCACCTCGCAGATGCCCCAAGTATCCACCGAAATGGATTCCACGATGGAATATCAGTTGGTGGACGGGTTGATGATGCCCAAAAGAATGACCGTGCACATGAAAAAAAACGGAAACGCGGGCACGACTCATTTCGATATGGTTTTTGAATTCGTGGATTATAGAATTGATAAAAGCCAGGCTGAAACGAAGTAGAACACATTTAAAGGAGTTCTTATGCTTGGAAAAACAGCCGCTTGGATGATTATTCTTTTGATCGGTTTTTTGTCCCCGTCCCTTGGCCTGGCCCAGACGGCCCAACCCACCACTGCCCCGGCGCCTGAGAAACGCCATCCCATTCTGATGCGTTGGAAAACCCTCCTGGGAATCCATTACTACTACTTGGGCGTGGATGTAAAAGGTTATGACGGCCTGAAAAACATCATCTCGCCCTTAAATGATCCCGAAGCCAGCCGTTTGTTGACCAATTCCAGGGACGAGAACCAAACGGGCGCGATTTTTACGGTCGGGGGCCTGGCCATGATGGTGGGTGGGGTTGTCATCGCGGGCGTGGACCCCAACGCCCAAAAAAATCCTGATGTTATTGACGGGCAGGAAACCGCCGGATTGGTGGTGTCAGCGGTTGGCTTGGTGGGGGCTGTGGTGGGGGCATTTAAAATCACCGACTCCAAGGCGGACGAGTTCAATGCGGTTCAGCGCTACAACGAGGTTGTCCACGGGGATGATCAAACCACCTGGAACCTGCCCAAGCCGGGGTCCCAAACGGAATTATTAACGCTTAAGTTTTAATTCCTAAATTCTTCCGCTGTTTTAACTGGAAGGCATGAAAACACGCAGTTAAATCCCATTTTTCGCATGCTTTTTCTAAAGGCCATTCCCTAAATTAACCCTCATGGAAGAACAACCCCTCGACAAAACCGGCGCGGAATTCCCGGGCGTCGCCAAGGCCTCCTCCATTAGCCTGGCGCTGGACGATTACGAGGACCTTTTCTCCGACTTCGACCCCCGGCCCTACTCGGAGCGCAGCCTGTCGGAGGACTTCCTTTACGAGCTTCGGCGGGCCTCCCTGAATAAAGAGGAGAAGAGCCTGGTCTTGACCATGCTGCTTCCCAAGGAAAAGCGCAACGCGGCGAATGAGAAGACCATCCTGGAGCGCCTGCGCAGCCATTTCCGGCGGCACCACCGCCTGCTGGCGGAGAAGCAGCAAAAACGCCGGAGGACCGGCGCCTGGATGATCGCCCTGGGCATCGTCTTCATGTTCGTGGCCACCTATATCCTGGACGAGCTCAAGCAAAACCTTTTGACCGCCTTCGTGGTGGTGCTGCTGGAACCCGCCGGGTGGTTCACCTTTTGGGAGGGCCTGAGCCTCATCGTCTTCGCCGCCAAGGAGGAGGAGCCCGAACTGGTCTTCTACCGGAAAATGTCCGGGGCCAAGATCAATTTCGCACCGGAACCGCCGCCCAAGGAAGCCGCCCCGCCCGCGGCACCCAAGGCCTGAACAGCGGGCTTTCCTTTCCGGGCCCTTTGCGTTAAAACCTTTCCCACTATGGCCATCCCCTTTTTCCAAGTCGACGCTTTCGTCACGGGAAAGCCCTTCTCGGGCAATCCCGCGGGGGTCTGCGTGCTGCCGGGTCCGGTGGAGGAGGCCTGGATGCAGGGCCTGGCCCGTGAGATCAACCAGGCCGAAACAGCCTTTCTTTACCCGGAGAACGACGGTTACCGGCTCCGCTGGTTTTCGCCCGTCCTTGAAATCTCCCTTTGCGGCCACGCCACCCTGGCCAGCGCCCACGCCCTTTGGAGCGGGGGCTTTTTGGAGAAGGGAAAGGAAGCCCGGTTTTACACGAAGAGCGGGCCGCTCAAGGCCGCCTTAAGGGAAGGGCAGGTCGAATTGGATTTTCCTTCGCGGCCGGCGGCTCCGCATGAAAAGGTCGAGGGTTTGGAAGAAGCCCTGGGAACTTCCATCGCCAGCCTGGGCCGCGCCGGGGCTTACTTCATGGCGGAAGCGGCTTCCGCCGAGGCTGTCCGGCGGGCCCAGCCGGATTTCAAGGCCATGGAATCCCTCCTCAAGGACCGGCAAATGATCGGAGCGGGCATTACGGCCGCCTCGGATGATCCGGCCTACGACTTTGTTTCCCGCTTTTTCGGGCCGATCGCGGGAATCCCGGAAGACCCGGTGACGGGTTCGGCCCATTGCACCTTCGGCCCCTTCTGGCAAAAGCGGCTCGGCAAGAATAGCTTCAAGGCCTACCAAGCCTCGCCCCGGGGCGGAATCCTGTCGGTGCGCTGCGAGGGGGACCGGGTTTACCTGGGCGGGGAGGCCCGGACAGTGGTGCGTGGGGAATTAGCTTCGGTTTAGCGGTTCCTCATTTTGAAAAGGCATATTTAAACTGGGGTTGTCCTGGGGCTTTAGCCCCCAGGATGGTTGGCCGAATTCAGGCCAACTACTTCAAGCCTGTCATAGTCGCCCGCCTATTCGGCGGGCATTCCTCGCAATGACAGAAAAATTAAAAAAGAGGATTGAAATGACAGATTTAAAATCCATCCTTGAAGAAAACAAGCAAGAGCGCGAAAGGCTCTTGAAGCTCATGTCGGGCCTGAAAGAGGCGGAGTTCGCCAAAAGGCTGCCCAACGGCTGGACCGTGGGCGTGACCCTGGCCCACCTGGCCTTTTGGGATTTTAGGCAGGCGTGGCTTTTGGAAAAGTGGCTTCGCGAGGGAGGGAAGGGCCCGGTGTTTCTCTTGGACGTGGATGCCATCAACGCCGCCCTGGCCAGCCTTTCGGCGGCCATCCCACGCGGGGAAGTCGTCCGGCTGACTCAAGAGGCCACCGAAAAGGCGGACGGATTGGTGGCGGGAATGACCCAGGCTCAGGTGGACGAGTTCCTCAAGGTTGGATCGGAAAGATTCCTGCGCCGGTCGCTGCACCGCAAGGACCACTTGGATAAGCTCGAAAAAGCGCTAAAAGGTTGAACCACGGAGTTCACGGAGCACACAGAGAAAGACATGTTAAAAGAGGTTTTGACAGAAGTCCTTACGAAGGGTTGGATTCGGACTCGAAGGCTTTCAAAATTTCCTGCGCGGGTTTCAAGGTGTTCCCCAGAATTTCCAAAATCTTCACGTTGTTCTTCCAAAGGTTGAGCTGGGCGATGCGCGGGTTCAACCCCGCGCTGGCGGCCAGGGTTTGGCTGGATTGGATCAGGTTGTTGGCGATCTGCCAATAGGCGTAAACTTCCGAGATTTTCTCGTTGACCGCCTGGTTTTCGTCCTTGTCCAGGTGCTCCAGCTTGAAAAACGTGGGGTTGGAGTAATAAACGGCGGTGGAAAGCGGCAGCTGGAACGTCTGGCGCATGTTGCGGTATTCCCCTTGGTGGTTCAGCACATCCTGGATGCGGCTGATGTTGAGTTGGACCTCGGTTTTCATGGCCAGGAGGCGGTAGGAAGCGGCCTTTTCCTGGGAAGTCAGGATGGCCTCCACGATCTGGCGGGCGCTGGAAATCTGGAACACCGCCACCACCACGCCGATGATGGTGAAGAGGTTGGTGAGGATCTGCAGGCTCAAGGCGTGCTTGTGGAGGAATTTCAAAAATTTCATGGTTCCGCTCCCCGGGGATGCCACATTCTAAAAGCGGCATGGCCGGGAAACAATGAAGAAGAGGGAAGGGTGCTGTATCAATTTCATTTCAGCACGAACATCTAGACACCCCTCACCCTACCCTCTCCCCCAAGGGGCGAGGGTTTTTGTGTGGATTTCCCCCTCTCCCTTGAGGGGAGAGGGCGGGGTGAGGGTGAAGTTGGAGTTATTCATTCAAGCTGAGACACTACCGAGGGAAGGCACGGGTTTGGCCCGGTTTGGTTTATAATGAAGGCAATGGAATCCCTGAAAACCTTCCTCCACCCCCGGACACTCCTGATTTTTCTCCTCATCCTTCCCGTGGCGGGTTGGGGCCAGGCCCCGTCAAACCCGGCGCTTTCGGCTACTCCTACCTCCACCGCCAGCTTCACCCCGACTTCAAGCCCCACCGTGACGCCCACTTCCACCCCCACCTCCCCCCCCACGCCCGCCGTTGACTATTCCAAAGCCATTGAGGACCTGGAAAAGTACATCCCCGACGAGATGGACAAGTACCACGTGAAGGGCATGAGCATCGCGCTGGTGGACGGGGACCGGGTTGTCTGGTCCAAGGGCTTCGGCTACGCCAACGAGGAAAAGAAAATCAAGGCCGACGGCGATACGCTGTACCACCTGGGCGCGACGGCCAAAATCTTCACGGCCGCGGAGGTGCTGGGGCTGGCGGAAAAGGGGAGGATCGGCCTGGACCGGCCGATCCAAAAATACGTCCCGGGTTTTTCCATCCAAAGCCGCTTCCAGGACGCCAAGGAAGTCACGGTGCGCTCGCTTTTGGCCAACCATTCGGGACTGCCAGGCTTCTTCCTCAAGGGCATCTGGGTGGACCACCCCGAGAGCTTGGAAGACTTCGTGGGGGAGCTTAAGGACGATTACCTGGTGGCGCCGCCCCAGACCCTCTACAAGTATTCCTACGTGGATTACGACCTCTTGGGCCGGATGGTGGAATTGAAGCGCAAGGAACCCTTCGCCCAGGCCGTGAAGGAGGATATCTTCGATCCGCTGGGCATGGATTCCTCCTCCTTCGACCATTCCTCGGATAACGACCCACGGCTGGCCCAGGGCTACCGCCACGGCGACCCGGTGAGCCTGATCCACCTGCGGGATGTACCGGCGGCCGGCATGGTTTCCTCGGCCAACGACCTCGCGCGGTTCCTCCAGTTCGTCCTGGGCGGCGGCGCCCTGGAGGGCGACCCACCCTTGGGGCCCCAGGCCCTGGCGTTGATGTTCACACCCGCCTACCCGGGCCTTCCGTGGGATTTCGGCCACGACGTGGGCCTAGGCTGGCAGCTTTCGGGCATCGACGTGAAGGGCGCCGAAGGCGTGGCCTGGCACGACGGCGAATACCCGCCCTACAATTCCCAAGTGGTGGCGCTTTACCGGCAGGGGCTGGGGATGGTTCTGCTTTCCAACTGCGCGGAAGGGGACGACCCGCAGGGCGACGTGACGGAGCGGGCCTTGAAACTGATGCTTCAAGCCAAATACGGCATCCCCGAGGATTTGGAGAAGAAAAAAATCAAAATGCCCCCCACCGTCGAGGTGCCCCCGGAGGCCCTGAACAAGGCCACGGGATATTATTCGGCGCTGGGCCAGCTGATGAAAATCACGCGCAAGGACGGCCACCTGGGCGCCGAGTGGGAAAACCATGATTTCGACCTGCTGCCCGTGGCCCAGGATACCTTCGTGCCCCATATCGTCTTCATCATCTTTCCCATCGACCTGCCCCAGTTTCCCCTCACCTTTTCAACGGTGGAAGGGCAACCCGCCGCGGTCTTGGGGGGCCTGACCTTCCCCGTGCCCCTGGAAGGGATCCAGCCCGTGGCGATCCCCCAAGCTTGGAGGGACCGGGAAGGGGACTACGAACTGGAAAACCCGGACGGGGTCTTCCAATTCAGCCGCATTTCGCTGGGGGAAAAGGAGGGTTTCCTGGTCGTGGACCTGAAGGTTTCCTTCCCGGCTTTCGACATCAAGAACCAGGAATTCAAGGTGGCCCTTTTGCCGCTTTCCGACGAGGACGCGGTGATTCCGGGGCTTTTTTACGGGGACGGCGGGACGCTGCACGTGGCGCAGGACGAAAAGGGGGAGAAGGTCTTTTACTCGGGCTATTGGTTCAGGAAGAAGCCGGGAGCCGGAACCCCGGCGGCGAAAGAATAAAAAGGTTTGGAACCACCAAGGTCACCAAGAAAGACAAGACAAACAAGGATTAAAGTTCGAAATTAAATATTTTGGGATGGTCATACGGAGGAATCCCCGGACGAGGGGCGTTCAAAACATGAAATTTTACGTTGGGGGAAAGTTCACAGGCTGGACCAGGTCGCCCACGCGGCCGCGGCCCAGGGCCTTGGCCTGGTAGAGGCTCTCATCGGCCCGCTTCATCAGTTCCCGGACGTCCCCCATGTCCTCCGTATAGCAGGCCAAGCCTATGCTCGCCGTGACCCTTTCACCCTTGGCCCGCATGGTTTCCACCGGGGAAGGCGATTCGACGATGGATTTGAGGAGGCGGCCCGCCACGGTCTTGGCGCCGTCCGGCCCCATCTCGGGCAGGATGACCGCGAACTCGTCGCCGCCCATGCGCACCACCATGTCCACGTTGCGGAGGCCCTTGACCAGCAGGCCCGCCACGTGCTTGAGCACCGCGTCCCCCTCCAGGTGCCCGTAAAGGTCGTTGACGCGCTTGAAGCGGTCCAGGTCCACGTAAAGCAGGCTGAGGAACCGCTTGTAGCGGCGGCAGCGCAGGACCTCGCGGGGAAGGTAATTGTCGAAGTAGCGGCGGTTGAAGACTCCCGTCAGGCCGTCCTTGAGGGTCAGGTCGCGGATCTTCTCGTGCATCCGGAAGGACTCGATGGCGAACCCGGCCTGGGTGGCGAAGCTGGCCAGGGAAAGCAGGTCGGACTTCTTGAGCCGCCGGTTGGTGAAGAGATTGTCCACCGCCAGCACGCCGATGATCTTGTTTTCCCCCACCCCGATGGGCACCAGGGCGTTGCAGGTGACGCCGGGGTCAATGTTCTTATCCCAACCTTCTTTACTAATCTTGCGGCGCAGGTTGTTCGTAAAGTAGCCCTTTCTATAGCCGTGGACCATATCGGAGAACCAGTGGGTGCCCTTGACCGGGGAGAGGGGAAGGTCCTCGCAGTTTCCCTCCCAATTCCCGTTGCCGTCGATTCCCATGGCCCGCTGGCCCACTCCGCGCTCCCAGTCGGCCAGGAAGATGCCGGCCCGGTCATAGCCCAGGCCCTGGGTGGCGGAAGTGATAAGGAGCTTCAAAATGTCCTCGAAGCTGTTCTCACCGCGCAAGACTTCCATTAAGCGCTGGTACATGAGAACTTCTTGGGTGAGGGTTTTATTGTGGCGGAGGGCCTTTTGCAGAAGGCTCTGCTTTTGGGAAGGCTTGGAAGCCATAAATCCTCCAGCAGAGGAAATCAATTTACCTATATGGTTTAACGAGAAACTTATATCGCAAACTTAAATATTTGTCAAATCAAATTTTAAGGGAGTTGGATTTCACAATAAAAAGGCCCCCAACCGGGCTGAAAAACGACTCCAGCCGGTTGGGGCCCTTTACATCCGTGAACATTTTTTTAAGAGGTTTAATCCTTGTACTTCACGCCGCAGCCGTAGGGCGGGGTGGAGGAAATGGAAACCTTCTTCCCGGCCATGGACTCGGTCAGGGCCCGGTTCACGTAATTGACGAACTCCTCCCCAGCCTGGGTCTTGGTGACGTCCCCGTCCTCCCGCGGCGCGTTGTCGATGGCGCCATCGTAAATCAGGACTCCCTTGGGATCGATGACGAACATATGGGGCGTGGTTTTGGCGCCGTAGGCATGGCCCAGGTCGCCCTTGGGGTCCAGGAAGACCGCCGTGACGTGGGCGTTGTGGCTCTTCACGTCCGTATTGGCCGCCGAAGCCTCCACGTAGCCCTGCGTGTCGGGAGCGGAGGAAATGACCGTGAACCATTCCACGCCCTTTTTCGTCCACTTGTCCTGGAGCCTCTGCATCTTTCCCTGGGCGTACTGGCTTTTCACGAAGGGACAGTTTTGATTGTGCCATTCCAGCACCACGTATTTCCCCTTGAAGTCCGCCAGCTTGTGCTGCTTCCCGTTGCTGTCGGTGGCCGCGAAGTCCGGCGCCGGGGCGCCCACCGTGGCGGCCAAGGCCAGGGTGGCGGTTCCCGACAAGGCCAAAACCAAGGCCAAAGCCGTTCCTTTTTTAACGAAGTTCATCTTCTCCTCCTTAAAAATTTTATTTAGAGACTCTAACAAAACCTAATTTTTACCACCAAGGCACCAAGGGCACTAAGAAAGTCGAAAGGAACATTTTGGTTTTGAGTCGTTTTTAATCAAGTTTGTTTTTGTAGTTCTTGGTGCCCTTGGTGCCTTGGTGGTTCAAATGCCTTTGTTTTTTGTTAGAGCCTCTTAGTAATAGTCCTACTCTTGGGAAAGGGGAATCGTTACGTTATACCCCTTCACCGCGTTTTTTTCCTTCACCACCAGCACGCCGTCCAGGGTTGGAATGTCCCCGGCCAGCTGGTCGGATTTCTTCAACATCAAATGGAAGGAAGTGCCGGAAGCGTGGTAAGCATGGCCTGCCGCGCCCTCCACTTGGTTTTGGTGGAGGGGAATGAAAAGCGCCGTGGCGGTTTTGGCCACCGGCGCGCCCGTGTCCACCAAAATATGGAAGTCCTTCTTGCCGATGGAGCCGCTGATTTTCCAGTCATCGGGGAGAACCCCGGGCTGGTTGCGCCGGGCCGACTGGAAAAGGTACTCGTCGCGGGTCTTGGCGGAGGATTTGCGCCGTTTGACCAGCAGCCGCAGGCTGAAATTGGCGTCGCCGGGGATGCAGATTTCGTCGCACACCAGCCAGCGCAGGTGGGCGGAAACCCGCACCCACTGCCCGGTTTTCGTGTCCTGCGGCGCGGTGATGGGGACCATGAGGAGCACTTCATTGGTATAGCCGTAATCGGCCAGGGAATCCAAGGGGATCAGTTGGGGCGTGGGCCAAAGGATGTCGCCGGCCGTGAAACCGTCGGGCATGGTCCAGGTGATGGAAGGGGCCTGGCCCGAATCGCCGGGGTTCTGCCAGTAGATGTGCCAGCCCCGCTGCATGCGGAAATGGAAGCCCACGGTCACACAACCCCCGGGCGGGATGACGCGCTGTTCGGGCAGCAGCTCCACCTTGACGTGGGAGAAGTCCTGCGAGAAGGCGGGGGCGAAAACAAGGAAAGATACAACGACCAGTAAGAATCGGCGGTACATAGGGGGCCTTGGGTTTTGGTCTAATGACGCCATTGCGAGCCAGGGCCCGCCGAAAGGCGCCGGGTGATTTGAGTAAGAAACAATCACCCTCATCCCATCCTTCTCCCCTCAAGGGAGAAGGGGTACTCGTCACCCTCGCCCCTTGGGGGAGAGGGGCGGGGTGAGGGGCGCCCCTGGGGTTGTTTCATAGGGGATGCGAGGTTCGCGGCGAAGCTGGGCCGCAAGGAGCGCATTAGTTTCCTGTTTGGACGTTAGATTAGCCGATCTTGAGCCGGTATCCAACCCCCCGATTCGGCCTTTCGATGGCCTCAGGGCGTCGTCGGATGAAATTTATTCTATTTTCAACCGATACCCGACACCCGACTCCGTCACGATATACCGGGGCCGGTCGGGGTCGGTTTCGATCTTTTGGCGAAGCTGATAGACGTAAATCCGCAGGTATTGCACCTGGTCGCCGTTGGCGGGGCCCCAAACTTCCTGCAAAATTTGCTTTTGGGTGACGACCTTGCCCGCGTGGCGCACCAAAAAAGCCAAAAGGTCGTATTCGTTGGGCGTCAGGTGCACTTCCTTGCCCCGCACGGTGACCACCCGGGCCGCCAAATCCACCTTAAAATCCTGCGTCTCGAAGACGGGGTCCTGCTTGGCCCCCAGCTTCACGCGCTCGGCGTGGCGCAGGGCCACGCGGACGCGGGCCATGAGCTCGCCCACGTCAAAAGGCTTGGTCAGGTAGTCGTCCGCGCCGGCGTCCAAACCCGCGATCTTGTCCTTTTCCTTGCCCCGGGCCGTGATGATGATGATGGGCGTGGAGGCCCATTCCCGCAGGCGCTTCACCAGCTCCAGCCCGTCCATGTCGGGCAAACCCAGGTCCAGGAGGATGATATCCGGGTTGTGGGAGGAAGCCAGGGCCAGGCCCTCCTCGCCCTTGACCGCCTCCAGCACCTTGAAGCCCTCGCTTTGGAGGGAAGGCTTGAGGAAGCGCCGGATGGGCAGCTCGTCCTCGATCACCAAAACCGTTCCAGTGTCCATCTTTATATTCCTTGCCAAGCAAGATTAATCGCGGTCATTGCGAGGAATGCCAGCCGAATAGTCTGGCGACTATGACAGGCTTGAAGTAGTTGGCCTGAATTCGGCCAACCATCCTGGGGGCTAAAGTCCCAGGACAACCTCAGTTATAAATATGCCTCGTCCCAATCTGGAAGTTTTTTTAGACTGGGGTTGCTTCGTCGTAACCGAGCCGCTATTCGCGGCTCACTCCCCGCAATGACGGTTATCATTTTAATCCGGCTTCGCCGGATTATTTCCTAAAGGAATCGTAAATCGAAACACCGCGCCGCCGCCGGGGCGGTTTTGGGCCGTGATTCCCCCCCCATGGATCTCGATGATGCCCTTGCAGATGGAAAGACCCAGGCCGGCCCCGCTCTTATGGGCCGTCTCGGGGCCGCGGTAAAACTTGTCGAAAAGCCGGGGAAGATCGGCCTCGGGAAGTCCCGGCCCCCGGTCGGCCACCTCCACCCGCCAAAGGCCGTCGCGGACCTCGGTGGTGATCTCCAGGGAGGACTTTTCCGGGGTGTACTTGAGGGCGTTGTCCAGCAGGTTCACCAGCACCTGCTCGATCAGGAGGGCGTCCATGGGCACCAGCGGCAGGTCGGGGGGGACGTGGGTCAAGAGGGCCCGGCCGCCCAGCCGGTCCTCCACCCGGGCGATGGCCGAGCCGATGATCTCCCCGGGGACATGGAGTTCCTTTTTCAGCTGCACCGCGCCCGATTCCAGTTTGGTCATTTCCAGCAGGTTGTTCACCAGCCTCTCCAGCCGCTCGGCCTCGTCGTGGATATTCTCCACCAGGTCGCGGCGGGTGGAAGGAGGCAGGGAGTCCCCGTTTTCCAGGAGACTGCTGGCCGACCCCGTGATGGCGGCCAGCGGCGTCCGCAGGTCGTGGGACACGGAGCTCAAAAGCGAGCTCCGGAGTTTTTCCGTCTCCACCTGCATCTGGGTCCTCTGCTGCTTCTGCAAGAGCTTGTCCGCGGCCACGGCCAGCGCGGTCTGGTGAGCGAAGGCCTCCAGGAGGTGAAGCTGCTCGGGGATGAGAAGCTTTTCCGGATTCTTGGGTTTCACGCCCAGCGCGCCCACGGGCTCCCCGGAGGCCAAGAGCGGCAGGTAAAGGGCCTCGGTGCCGGGCAGGGTGTCGGTGCCCCGGCCCGCCATCTGGCCCAGGTCATAGGCCCAGTGGGCCACGCCCAGTTCCTTGGCCGTCAGGTTGAAATCCCGCACCGCCCCGCATTGCACCTGCAGGCGGCCGTGCTCGTCGGGCAGGAAGGCGATGACCGAACTCTCGAAAACCTCGGAGATGTGCTTGACCGCGATGTCCAAGAGGGCCGAGGTGCCCCAGGTACTAGCCAGCTCGCGCGAGAGGGAATACAACGCGGCGGTGCGGCGCTCCCGCAGGCGGGAAAGCCGCTCCTGGCCGCGCACCCGGACCGTCAGGTTGCTGATGGAGAGGCCCACCAAAAGCATGACCAGGAACATGAAAATGTATTGGGTGTCGGTGACGGCGAAGGAAAAGCGGGGCGGGACGAAGAAAAAATCGAAGGCGAGGACGCTTAAAAAGGAAGCCAGGGTGGAGGGCCCCAGGTTTTGGCGGTAGGAGACGGCCAGGATGCCCAAGAGGTACACCATGATCAAGTTGGCCAGCTCCACGTGCGGGAAAATGACCCAAGCCATGGCGGTCGAGACCGCCACCGTTAAAAGCGCCCAGGCATAGCCCCGCCAGTCGAACTTCCGCGAAGCGAGCCCGGCCTTGGTGCGCCGCTTTTCCCGGGGGTCGGCGGTCTCCCCTTGGGTGGCATAAACGTCGATATCGCCGCTGACGCGCAGGAGATCATCCACGGGGGAGCCATTAAGGAAGCCGCGCCAGGAGTAGCGGGGAGGTTTGCCAATGAAGATCTTGGTGACGTTGCGCTCGCGGGCGTAGTCCATGACCTCCTCGGCGAAGTTTTGGCCGCTCAAGGTGGCGGTTTCCGCCCCCAACTGCTCGGCCAGGCGCAGGTGTTGGATGGCGCGGGCGCGGGCCTCCCCAGGGAGGCGGATCTGGGAGGGCGTTTCCACGTAAAGGGCGATCCAGCCGACCTTGAGGGACTTGGCCATGCGGTGGGCCGCCCTGACCAGGTTGGCGGAGGAGGGGCTGGGGGAGACGCAGACCAGGATGCGGTCGGTGGTGGCCCAGGTCTGGGTGATGGCCTTGTCGCGGCGGTAGTCCTGCACCTGGTCGCCCACGCGGTCGGCCGTGATGCGCAGCGCCATCTCCCGCAGCGCGATCAGGTTGCCCTTGCGGAAAAAATTGTTGGCGGCCCGCTGGGCCGCGTCCGGCAGGTAGACCTTGCCCTCCTGCAGGCGCTTCAAAAGGTCGTCGGGCGGCAGGTCGATGAGCTCGACCTCGTCCGCCATCTTGAGCACCTTGTCGGGCAGGGTTTCCCGCACCACCACGCCCGTCACCTGGGCCACGATGTCGTTGATGCTTTCCAGGTGCTGCACATTCAAGGTGCTGTACACGTTCACGCCCAGGTCCAAGAGTTCCTGCACGTCCTGCCAGCGCTTCACGTGGCGGGACCCCTCGGCGTTGGTGTGGGCCAGTTCGTCCACCAGAAGCAGGCCGGGCCTTCGCTTCAGGGCGCCGTCAATGTCGAACTCCATCAACTGGGTCCCGCGGTAGTCCAGTTCCAGGGGGGGCAGGAGCTCCAAACCCTGCAACAGCGCGGCGGTTTCCTTGCGGCCGTGGGTCTCCAAGAGGCCCACCACAACGTCCACGCCGTCGGCCTTTTTGGCCCGGGCGGCCTCCAGCATGGCGTAGGTCTTGCCGACGCCGGGGCAAGCGCCGAAAAAGACCTTCAGCTTGCCCCGCCTCTCCTGGGCCGCCTCCATTTGGACGCGGTTTAACAGCGCGTCCGGATCGGGTCTTTTGTCGTTCATTGAAAATCCCAAAATTTTATAGCTGTCATTGCGAGGAGTGCCCCGCGTACAGCGGGGCGCTTACGACGCGGCAACCGCAGTTCCAAAATAACTTCCTTTGGAAAAGGCTATTTAAACTGGGGTTGTCCTGGGGCTAAAGCCCCAGGATGGTTGGCCGAATTAAGGCCAACTACTTCAAGCCTGTCATTAACGAGCCTCTATCCGGGGTTCATTCCTCGCAATGACCGCAGATTAGTTTCAAGAAATTCTAAGCCCCGTCAAAGGTACTGTCCATGAAAGGACCCCCACAATCCCTTCATTTTAATTATTCCTATATTTCCCTCGGGCTGATTTCACTTAACTTCAACCCTTTTCGGTAAAGCGTCCATGGTTTTACCCCGGGCGAACCCCTTTGTTTGCAACCAAGAATCGCTTTGTCGCAAGCCAGCCCACCCATCAAGAGCCCCGGCCCCCGAGCAGCCGCGAAGGCCCGTAAAGACGACAAAGCCCCCACTCGCGGCCCTTCCAAATTGAAGAGGCGCGGGGAAAGAAGCAAAACTTTTTCTTCGCGCCCCCGCCGATTTAAACGGCTCGTTAGGGAAACATTAGTTTTTCGTTTGTGGCATTAATGCAGCGTTAGGATTTTGAAATGATCGAACTAAAGAAAAGAGAACCAAATAAAATTTTGTTTGTTTTTAATTAGTTTTTTAATAAATAGCGTTAAGAATTAGTTTTTATTTTTTTATATAAAAACAAATTTAGTCCTTTAAAAACAAAAACGTATTTCACGACTTCGGTGTCGAAATTAATTCAGCATTATTAAAGCGTTTGGTATTCGTTAGCGGGTGGCACGGAGATTGCTTTGACAACCGCGAATAACGGACACGGGTCCAACGAGGTCCGCCGCAGGTGGGAAAGATGAAAAAGTTTTTTGAAAATTGGTGGTTCGCCGCCAGCTGGGTTTGGGCGGAAATGTCGGAGGCTTTGTTTTAGGGAGAAGGGACCGGTCCCTGGATGGTTGGAACTCCGGTTCTTCAAAATTTGGGTCCCGGGCAGCCGGGGAAAGGGGTTGTGTTATGGAAGCCAAAAGGTGGTTTCAATTCTTAGGGAAAGGTTCGGCCCTTTTGTTCGCCGTATTGCTCCTGGGCTCGACCGGAAAAGCCCTGGCTGACGCCGCGGCCACGCCGGCCGCGACGCCGGCGGCAACACCCGCGGCGGCGCCCGCGAGCCTGCAGGGGTTCATGAATTACGCGGACTTCAGCTGGGTCAACGGGAACACGCGGGAAACGGATTATCCGATGGACGGCAAATATTTCTCGCCCGAGGTCCTGATCGACACCAATTACGCCTATGATTTCGCCCAGCCCATCGACCACACGATCAGCGGCTCGACCGCCACGAACCTCGCCGACGAATTCGCTCTGGAGGACTTCGGCGTGGGGGGCGATTGGCATATCCCGGTGGGCGACGGCGGTGATTTCGTGAGGGGCCGCCTCATGACGGAGTTCGGCATGTATTCCACCGAGGTCCCGCGCGACGACGAAAGCCCGTCCCTCGGCAGCTGGAACGTCATTACGGGCGTCCAGTACCTTTCCGAGGCCTACTGCGGCTACCACTTCGCCATCCCCGGCACGGACGGCCTCAACATCGACGCGGGCCAGATGCCGTCCTACGTCGGCCTTTACAGCTTCTACGACTCGGAAAACTGGACCTACCAGGCTTCCTACGTGTCCTCCAACACGCCCTGGTTCTTCAGCGGCATGCGCGTCCAGTTCTTCCCCAACGACACCCTGAAAATCGAGCCCTGGCTCATCAACGGCTGGCAGACCTACAACGAGTTCAACACTACGGGGTTCGCCGGCACCCATTTTGACTATGGATTCGAGTGTCGCTGGGCGCCAACCCCCGACATGCTGGTCATCTCCAACAACTACGCGGGCGCGGACAACCCGGATTCCCCGGATTGCTACAAGTTCCACACGGACGACAGCTTCCTGTTGAAGTATTTGGACGATCCCAAGTCCAGCGGCATCAGCAAGATGGCCTTCTCGCTGACCTGCGACGCCGGGTTCCAAACCGGTCCCATGTACCTGGGGACGTCCTCGACGGGGGATGAGGCCAT
>JASHNQ010000009.1 GCA_030041545.1 candidate division FCPU426 bacterium
GCCAGGACCAGCAGGGTGGAGATCAGGGCCGCCAGCCATCTCCGCTTTCCCGTGGCCTTGAGCAGCCGGGCGTAAAGGGGGTGGAACACCATCACCAGGATGGTGGCCCAGACGAAGGAACGCAGGAAAGGCTCCAAAAGCGAGAACAGCAGGCTCAGGAGGCCGATCAGGAGGACGAAAAAGGCGACGACGAAGACGTTCTGGCGGGAAATTTTGATCTGTGCGGCCAAGCCTGGAGGCCTCCTTGGATGTCGGATTATTCTACCCAAGAAGACAGCAGGGAACGGAAGAATTTAAACCAAAGGAAGTGTCTTCATGGCTCGTTACTTTTTTAGTCCTTCGGCCTTAAAATACACGCCATGAGACACAGGCGCCCCTCCGACATCCATCCGGCTCCATCCGGCTCCACTCACTCCCTGCCAGGCCGGGAACCTTTCCGGCAGGCTTGGGGCCTTTTCGTTTTCTCTTCCTTTTTCGCCGTGCTCTTCAACGCCTTTTATGTGGATGGAATTGAATTAAAGCACAAGCCCAAGCCCATCGGACATTGGCAGTCCAGTTCCCAGCCGCCTATCCCCGGTTTCAACCCATCCTCCCCCTCAACTTCCGCCGAAGCTTCCACTCCCACGCCTTTGCCTGGTGAACCCAACCCATTCCCCCGCCTGAGCCTGATGGGCGTCAAGGAGCGTTTTGATAAGAAGTCCTGCGTGTTCCTGGATGCCCGCAAACCCGAGGAATACGAGGAAGGCCATATTCCCGGCGCCCTGAATTTTTACGGCAATGAGCCGGAGAAATACGCGCCGCTCGTCATGCCCCAATTGCCGGATAAAACGAAGGAAATTGTCGCTTACTGCCACGGGGGCGGCTGTGATTTGTCCCTTCAGGCGGCCAAAGCCCTGGCGGAAGCCGGTTACACCCATGTGGAAATCTTCGGCGGCGGTTGGCCGGAATGGGAAAAAGCTGGATACCCCATGACCCAGGGGAACCAACCATGAAAACCGATGAACTCCTCAACGATAAGGTCCTCTGTGCCTTAAGCCTGTTTCTGGTGTTGGTTTGGGCGGGTGCCTGGCGGCGACTCTACACCTTGCCCCGGCTGGACACGGAAACCGCCGCGGCCACCCTCCTTCGAATCGCCTGCGGCTTTCTCCTGGCGGGCGCCAGTTTGGACAAGTTGGGGGACGCGGGGGCGTTCCTGGGTTTGATCAAGGAATGTTATTTTTATGTTCCCGCCCCGCTGCAACCCTTGGCGGCGGTCGTCATACCCTGGCTGGAGTTTTTCACGGGCCTTTGCCTTATTTCGGGTTTCCGGTGGCGCGGGGCGGCCCTGGTGTTTTGCGTGCTGATGGCCGCCTATACCCTGGCCATCACCTGGGACGTACTTCATGGCATTGACTGCGCCTGTGGATGCTTCAAGACGGACTCGGCGGAAAGGATGACCGGCTGGACCGTTGCTCGGGATCTCCTCTTCTTCGGGGACGGCTTTATCGTCTTAACGAGCCCGCGCACCTATCTTTCCGGGGACCAGTTGAACGGTCAAAGGGCCATGTAAGCCCTTCCCTGCCTCCCCTCTTGGAAACCTTCCACGCCCCACCCGCCTTGGTAGGCCCCCTTTTCAAAATGTGCTAAAATCTTAAAATGAATATGGAACCGATGAGGCCCGAGCAATTGGACGCGTTGGGCCGTATGAACAAGAAGATTTACGACGAATTCCGCAACCTGGGTTACGCGGGCGTCACCGTGGACGCCGTCCGTTACCTCGCCTTCCGAAAACAAACGAACAACGACCGGTTCACCGAGTTGGTGGTTTCCGACGCCGGTGTCTTTTTCATGGACACGGCCCGCAAAATCAAGTTCAAATTCCATCCGGATTATTTCTTCACTTACCACGACGGCCTTCACGCCGTGGACCAGGAAAAGATCGCCCAAATGGAAGGCCCGGTGATCGTCTTGGACAATCTGTTGGAGTTCTGGAAAAGGCCGGGCACGGGGCTTTGCCTGGTGGCCGACCACTTGAACCACTGCGAGTACCTGTCCCAAACCCAAAAGGCGGAATTGGAAAGGATCCAAACGCTTTACAAGGGGGACGCCTTTGTCATCCGCCCCATGCTCCACCGCAAGATTAAGGAGTCGGGCCCCTCGAACCCTTCTGGCCGCACTTTTTCCCTCGACGAGTAAGGCAGCCCGCCGTCGGCAGTCCACAGCCATTCGATAAACACATGGCCTACTCATAAGACAGCCCGGTAATTTCCCGACTTCACATCAAAAAAATCCGTTCCCGTGGCGGTAAACAAAAGCCTTTGCCCACAATGGTTTCGTGGGCAGGGGCTTTTTTGTTGGTGACGGTTAAGGACACTAGGCGACGATAAAACACCCCTCCCGACGGCCGAATTAGACTCGTATAAGACTCCTGAGTTTGAGGAGGAAAATTCGTTTGCCGAGGTCGAAAACGGTAAAGTAAAGGGCATCCACTGGAAGGGTTCCGTTGACAAGACCTTTGGACCGGCTGAGGGGAAGTAAATTTTCTGCAAAGTATGAAATATGGCTTTTCCCGGAAAACCTTGGAAAAGGCCTGTGGGGGGGTCCATATTGAGTATCGCCATATCCCGGAATTGGGGATGGATGGTGAATTGCGAAAAAACCTTTTGACTAAAGATGATTATGAAAAGTTGTTCGAAGTGTAAGTTATCCACTGCCTTTCTCGAATTCCCTCAAAATCGCCTTCGCCCTCTCCCGGTCCAAGGGTTCCAAGCCGGGCCTCTCCAGGAAGCCCCTCAAGACCTTCCGGCCTTCCTTAAGCCGCCCCGTCTGGCTGTAGGCCAGGGCCAAATTGATGGTCAGCGACAAAGGCAGGGGCGCGTCTTCCGCTTGAAGCACGCGGATCAACTCCTCCCGTTGCCCCCGCTTGCCGAGTTCGGAGGTGAGGAAAAGCAGGATTTCCTCGTCGTGGGGCGCCCGCCGCAGGGCTTCCTCCAAGGCCTTCCGGGCCTCCGGCCACTGCCCTTCCTCGGTGAGGGCCCAAGCCTTCACCAAAAGCGGCGCGGCGTTGGAGGGATTCTCCAAGGCCAGCCGCTCCATCCATTCCATTCCCTCCGGCTTGCGCTCGGTTTGCAGGAAAAGGTAATAAAGCTGCTTGAGGGCCTCCAGCCGGCCCGGTTCCAGCCGGACCGTGGTCTGGATTTCGTCCCACGCCAGGTCCATTTCCCCGGAGGCCAGGTAGGCCTTGAACAAGTTTAGGTGGGCCGTGGCCGAATCCGGGTTCTCGTCCAGGTACTCCAAAAGGAACCGCTCGGCCTCGCGGACGCGGCCCGCCTCCAAATGGGCCGTGCCCAGGCCCAGCAGGGTTTCGGAAAGGCCTGGTTGCAGGCCGCGGGCCTTCTCGAAGCCGCGGCAGGCCAGATCCGTCAGCCGGTCCTTGAGGAGCCGCCATCCGAATTGGGCCAGCGTCCCGGGATCCGTCTCCTTCTCCACGGCCTCGCGCATCTTTTTCTCGTAATCCGCCCGCTTCACGAAAGCCGCCGACGCTTGCCCCTTTTTCCCCCGCGCGGGGATGACGAAGAGTTCCCCCAGGCCGATCAGCTGCTCCAGGACGAACGTGTCCCCGGGCAGGAGTTCCAGGGCCTTCCAAAAAGCCTGGACGGCCTTGGCCTTGTCGCCCTGGGCCAGGTAGGTGCGGGCCAGGTTGCTGTGGATCCACCCCGCCGCCGGGGCCATGCGCAGGGCCTTCTTGTAGAAGGACTCGGACTTTTCCAACTCCCCCGTGGCCCGGAAGCAATACCCCAGCTGGAAAGAGGCCAGCGGGCACTCGGGATCGATATCCAGCACTTCCACCAGCTTGGGGATGGCCTCCGCGACGCGCCCTGATTCAAAATAAGGCGCCACCTCCCTCAGGCGTGGCCACTTTTTCACGAACAATTGGTAAAGGTAGGCCCCCGGCACCCCGGGCGCGGCCTCCAGGAGTTCCTCCATCACCAGGGCGCCCTCGTTGAAGTCGTAGCCTTTTTTCTCCATTTCCTCCTGTCGGTGCAGCCAAACCGGCACGTGCAGCGGCAGGTGGTGGAACTGGGCCAAGGCCTGGGGGAGGGAAATAAAAGTGATCTCGGGCGGCACCTCGGGCGGGCGCTCGAATTTCGGTGAACTCAAAATTCCTCCATGAAAGACAGTTGACAGCTCACGGTCGGCGGTCGGCAGTAACGGCTTGAAGGCAAAATCTGGTTTTGCTGCCGACCCTTCGAGGGCCTCAGGCATTATGAATAGGCCATGAGTTTACCGAATGGCTGCGGACTGTCGACTGCCGACTATTATTTCAATCTTTAGGAAGCTGGCCGGTTTTTTCGGCTTCGTCCAGCATTTCAAGCCCCGCCGCCGCGGAAGTATGGGCGCCGGGGCAGATCAGGGCTTCCTTGAAGTTCTGCCGGGCTTCCTTAAAACGGCTGCGCCGGAAGTAAAGGGCCCCTAGGTCGTTATAAAGATGGGCCGCGGGGCATCCCTTTTCAACGGCCTGCCGTAAAGCGGCCATTTGGGCGTCGTAATTACCGTCGCCATAGGCGTTATCCGCTATTTTCTCCCAAAAGCAGGATTCCAAGTAGGGGTCGTTTTCGAATAGGGGGTAAAGGGAGGCCAACTTTTCCATCACCGGCTGGCGGGACCGGTAATCGCGGTTGTCGAAGACCGCCGGCACCAATTCCCTCATGGCTTGGTCGGCCGCCACCAGGCGGCCCAGCGCTTCGGTAGAAGGGCAAGGCAGGGGGATGAACGCCAGCATCCCTCCCCCGTCCGACCATCCCATATCCGGCGCCAGCCAAGCCCACTGGGCTTGGGGGAACCGCTTCTCCAAGCAGTCCCTGTAATTGACGTTCGTGAACACGGCGGCCCAGCGGGCCTGGGCCGGGTCCAGGCCCGGATTTTCCACGGCGTTAAAGGAAAAGGTGGCCAGGGGAAGGCTTTGGTCGTAGAGGTCCGGCACCAGGTCGCACAGGATCAAGCCCGGACCCCATTTTTTACGCCAGTCCTCCAGGAGCCCATAGGCCCTCAACCGGTCCAGCGACTTGCTCCCGAACCAGTTGTCCTTCGGGTGGGCCCAAACGTTTTGGTAAACCCCGAAAAGATGGTAGCCGTCCATTCCCAGGGACAGCAGGAAAAACAATCCCAGGGCTGGCCACCGCCAGGTCCGTTTCAATCCGGAAAGGAGCGCGGAAAGCCCTAAGGCCGCGCCCGCCAAAAGGAGTGGAAGGATGGGGATAACACGGAACATTTCCACTCCGCCGGTCAGGAAACCGGGCAAGTAAAGGAGGATGAAAGCCAGCGACCCAAACTTGACCCAAGGCGCCGAAGCCATGCGGGAAAAAACGATGGTTCCCAGGAAGAAACAGGCGCCCCAAAGCGGATTAAGGTAGCCGCCCCAAAAAGGCTTATAGGCGAAGAGGTTTTCCGGCACGGGCGATTCCCAGAAAAAGGCGCAAAAGTCCCAAAAGCACCGGAGGATTTGGGGCACCCAAGCTTCCCCGGAATGGAAACCCCAAACGTGCCGGATGTATCCTCCATAGCTGTTTTGGAACCCGGCGACCCCTAAGGGAAGGTAAACCAGGATCATGCCCCCCAGGAAGGCCGTGAGGGCCCGCCGGTGGAAAAAGAATACCCACAGCGCCAGCGCCAAGGCTGCCCCGGGCCAGGAAGTGAAGGTGTAAAACCCGGCCCCCGTCCAAAGTCCCAGGTAAAACCCGGGCGGAATCACCGCGAAGGCGCGGTGGGAATTTTTTGTTTTCAACTTGCCCGCCAGCCAAACGGCCAGGCATTCCCACAACAAAAGCAGGACTCCTGGGTGGGAAAACCGGCCGGCGTAAAGCGGCCAAAAGCCGAAAGCCATGAGCCCAGCGAGGATCAGGGCAAAGCTCCTTGAAAAGAACGCCCTGGCCGCCAGGTAGAAGGCCGGGACGGTCAACAGGGAAAGAAGGGCGGGAAGACACCAGAGGGAAAAAAGGGACACCCCAAAAACCTTGAAAAACACCCCCTCCATCCATGTATAAAGAGGCGGCAACTGGCTGAAATCATATAAAAGCCGCGCCGATCCCCATCCCTGGGTGGCCAGTTGCATGGCGAAGTAGCCGCTCTTGGCTTCGTCCGTCAAGGGCCATTGGGAAAGAGTGGTTAAATGAGTGAAACGAAGATAAGCCGTGGTGAGTAATAATAGGAACAGGATCCATGTGGGAGGGAAGGATACCAATTCTTCCTCCCATAGCTGTTTTGGGAAGGAGAGCCCTGCCCATCCCAAGACCATTGCCAGGGAAAACGCCAGTTCCACCGACCCCAAGGCCGCCCTCCACGCAAGGGGCAGTGGAAAAAAAGCCAGGAGGCCGTTCACCAAGGTGAAACCGCCAAACAAAAGCCAAAGCATTTTAGGCGAAACCGTGGGGAAGTCGGGATTCTTGGCCAAGGGTCTCCCTTCGAGTCGTGTATCCTTAATGCGAACATCCGTAATTCATTATAGTCACCGTGTTATTCTGAAGCCCATTTTTCACTTAAGGAAACTCACAAATGGAAATCTTGGCCCATTGGTTTGGCCCCCTTCATCCCCCGATGACGCATTTCCCCATTGTTTGCTCTATCCTGGCGGTGCTGGCTTTCGGCGCCGGCTTGTGGAAAAAAGCCGATTGGCTCCTGAAGTCCGCTCTCACCTTGTGGGTTCTCACGTTCCTCAGCGCCGTAGCCAGTGTCTTCCTGGGCCATCTTTTCGCCCATGACCTGGGGATGACCGCCGATTGGGCCCTGGTTCCACCGCCGGAAATCCTCAAGGGCCAGCTTCGTTTCCACGCGATCTTGGGCAGCCTGGCCGCCCTGCTGTCCCTCCTAACCCTCACCGGGGCCTGGCGCAGCGCCAAGGGCAAAGCCTGGCCCACCGCCCTCCAGCTGGTTTGGGGCCTTGCCGTGGCCGTGCTTTTGGGCTTCACGGGCCATGAGGGAGGCGAGATGGTTTACGGGCCGCAGGATGAAACGCCTTCCCCGGCCTCCGCCCCCGCGGCCGCCTCGGTCGCCGGGGAGGATTTGTTATCGTTGGTGGCGGATTACCGCCAAAACCTCGCGAAGGTCAACGCCAAAACGTGGAACAGCCGCACCCATGGTCACCGCTGGGTGAACACCTATGTCTCCAAGGAATCGGTGGATGCGTATAAGAATTCCAATCCGCTACCGGAAGGGGCCTTGGTTGTGAAGGAATCCTTCCAGGACGCGGGCGGCCAGGCGTCTCAGGTTCCCGGCCCCCTTTACGTGATGAGGAAAGGCAAGGCTTCCGATTCCCCCGAAACCGGGGGATGGAAATATGCCTTGCGCTGGGACAAGCCCGTGGCGGGCAACCCCGAGGGGATCCAGGGACCGGTCACCTGGCTGCCGGGTGACGGGAACCTGGATTCCTGCATGCGGTGCCACAGCCATTTCAAGGAAAATGACTATATGGGCGGAGTTCCTTCCGATGCGATGAACCCGTAAAATCCGCCAATAAAGGCTAAAATCAAAAACCCCCGGGTTAGGCGCCGGGGGTTTTTGATTTTAGCGAAAGTGGGAAAGCCGGAAAGGCCTTAAAAATTCGTCAAAACCTGCAAAGGCAATTAAACCAGACTTTGCTTTCCGCGCCCTGTTAGGATAGGTTCATGAGAACATCCCCACTTTTCTTGCTATTTTGGGCGACTCTTTCATGGGGCTTGGCTCCCTGCCTGCAAGCGGGCACGGAGGTGAAAGCCTACCTGCAAAGCACCAAGAGCGTGGATTATTGGTTGAATGTCAAGGCCTCCATCCAACAGGGCCAGATGCGGCTGGACTGGAAAGGGCCCTGGTCCAAAGGCTCCCTTTTTTACGACCGGGACACCTCCCAGGTCGCACTGGCGGACCCCCTCCACCGCACCGTCCTCTTGCTTCCCGCCACGGACCAAACTTCATTGAAGCTGATGCTGGCGCTTTCGGCCGGCTCCTTGAAGGAGCGGGTGAACGCCGCAGGCCCCGGGGCCCGGCGCACCTACGGCTTGGCGGCCCAAAATGCCAGGGCCCTTTTCAATGGGACCCCCCAATTGGAGAAAAAAGGGATTCCCGACGGGAATTTTTCCTGCGACGAGTACGTGGTTTACGGGCCCTACGGCGATAAAATGCGGGAAGTCTGGGTTACCCCTTCCGATGGGACACCCCTGGCCGGGGAGGATTACAATACCTTCCGCAGCTTGGCCCACCTGGCCTTTGACCTTTCCAGTTCCCTGGCGGCCCAACTCGGGGTGGATACGTCGGCCTTTGAGCAAAATTTTTCCGGAATCGATTTTCCCGTCCGGGAGGTGGTTTACGCCAAGGGCAGACCCTCCCTGCGGTTCAAGGTCCTGGGGATCCAGGCCCGGGACTTCGACACCGCCACGTTCCAGTGGCCCCAAGACTACAAGATGATGGGCTTGATCGACCTTCTGCGGCAAAACTAGGGCATCATAATCCTTCTTCCAGGAGAATTCCATGCAAACCCGTCCGCTGGGCGCATCCGGCATGAAGATCACCCCATTAGGCATAGGCACCTGGGCCATCGGCGGGCCCGAGGGAAACTATAACTGGGGCCCCCAGGACGATAAGGATTCCATCGCCGCCATCCACATGGCCCTGGACTTGGGGATCAACTGGATCGACACCGCCCCGGCCTACGGCAAGGGCCATTCGGAGGGGGTGGTGGGGCGCGCCCTCAAAGGCCGCTCGCCCCGGCCCTATGTCTTCACCAAGAACTCCCTGGCCTGGAAGGAAGACCGGGTGATCTTCAACTGCCTGAAGGCCGAATCCCTTCGCAAGGAATGCGAGGACAGCCTGAGGCGCCTGCAGGTGGAAGCGCTGGACCTTTGGCAGGTCCACTGGCCCAACCCGGACCCGGACATCGAGGAAGGCTGGGCCGAGATGGCAAGGCTCCAGAAGGCGGGCAAGGTGCGTTGGATCGGGGTTTCCAACTTCAGCGTTTCCCAGATGAGGCGGGCCCAGGCCATCGCGCCCATCGCCTCGCTCCAACCCCCCTACTCGGCCATCCGCCGGGACATCGAAGCCGAAATCCTCCCCTTTTGCGCCAAGGAAAATATCGGGGTCATCCCCTATTCGCCCATGCAGGCGGGTCTTTTGAGCGGGCGCATGTCCAAGGAGAGGGTTGAAAACCTAGCCCCAGGGGATTGGCGCCGGAACAATGAGAACTTCAAGGGACCGAAACTTTCCAGGAACCTGGCCTTGCAGGATGCCTTCGGCCGGATCGCCGCCCGCCACGGGCAACCGGCCGGGGTGGCGGCCCTGGCCTGGGTGTTGAGGCGGAGCGAGGTCGCCGGCGCCATCGTGGGCGTGAGGAACGCGAAGCAGGTGGAGGAACTGGCCCCGGCCTTGGAATTCCGCCTCATCCCGGAGGAGTTGAGGGAAATGGAAGGCTTCTTGCCGGACTAAAGTTTGTTATTTGTGGAGAAGATGACCACCGTCTTGCCGCCCAAGGTCGCGATCGAAAGTTCCCAGAGGCAAGTGGCCCGCTTTTCGGGCTGACTCCAGGACAAGGCAGTCCGTAAAACCAAGGGATGGTTTCCGCCGATACCGGGCAAGTGCCGCTTCAATGGTATCCGCTTCCTGGATCGTAAGGTTCTTATGATCCAGCAACATTTGGACGCTGTCGGCGATTTCCTGAGCGGTTAACCCGTAACTTGTTTCCAAGACCCATGTCATTTCCACCAACACCAGTTGGGAAACCCAGACATCCCCCTGGGACACGAAAGACTCAGCCACCGCCGTCTGTCGCGCGTCATCACCCGTCACCAGCCTTACCAGGACGTTAGTATCAATGGCGCGCATGACGCCGCCGTATGTACGTCCGGATTCCTTCTTTTAATTCCTCCAATTTTTTGGGCCGGGGTGGCTTCAAAAACAAAGCCCGTCGTATATCTTCCCAGGTATATTTCCCAGTCCGGCGGATGACGATATCTTTCCCCTTCTGGTCCCATTCCAGCGTGGAACCGGGCGCGAGGTTGAGTTTCCGCCGAACCTCGGCGGGTATGGAGATTTGGCCCTGGGCCGTCATTTTGGAACGCGCGATAACCATGGAATTACATTACCACGGTAATGCGTCAAATACAATAGTCTGGGTTTTGCTGGCGTTTGTTCTTCAAAGCAAAAACGTATAAACAACTAATACGAACGTAATAACGAAGGTTACGTTTTGACTGTTCTGTTATAGTGGACGCCATGACCACTATACAACACTCATCCGTCACGAAAGAACAGTTGGTCAATCTAGCGGCGGAAATTCCGGGGGCCTGGATCGGCTTGAAGATAGCAGCCTTGCTGCTGACATTGGAGGGTCAGCGGCCGGGATGGATAGCCGAAGTCTTGGGAATCCATCGGATGAACCTGAACCGCTGGTTGAGGGCCGTGAACAAGAGTGGCTTGGAGGCGATTCGGGAAAAACCCAAACCGGGCCGGCCCACCAAGCTAACCAAGGAATTGGCCAAAAAGCTGGAAGCCCAGTTGGAGAAGAGCCCCGAAGATTTCGGAATTCCCCGAGGCCGGTGGGATGGCCCGACCCTTGCGGTCCACTTGAAGAAGCAGTTTGGGATGAAGATCAAGGTTCGTCAGGCTCAAAACTGGCTGCACCAGTTGGGTTACCGCTTGAAGAAGGCCAGTTACGTCTATCTTCAAGCCAAGGCTGAGGACGCGCAGAAATTCAGTAAAGGCTTAAAAAAAACTGCAACAATTATCAAATATTGATTTTTAAAACTGACTCCTCACCAATTCGATTTCCGTTATTTCGGCCGGCGCCCCTAACCGCATGGGCGGGCCCCATGTGCCCGTGCCGCAGCTGACGTAAAGCTGCGAGGGTCCTTGGCGGTAAAGGCCCCTGATGTAGGGCTGAAACAAGGCCACCACGTAGGTAAAGGGGTAGATCTGCCCGCCGTGGGTGTGGCCGGAAAGTTGAAGGTCCACGCCCAACCCCGCCGCTTCGATGAAGGACCGGGGCTGGTGGGCCATCAGGATGACCGGCTTGTCGGGGTCCCGCCCGGAAAGGGCCTTGGGAATGTCCTCGCCGTGGCCATGGCCCCAACGGCGGGCCGAATAATCATCCGTTCCCGCCAGCTCGAACCCGCCGCGGATCAAAACCCTTTCGTTGCGCAAGGGGCGAATGCCGATGCCGGAAAGCCAGGCCAGCCATTCGTCCACGTCGCCCGTGTAGTACTCGTGGTTGCCTGTCACGAAAAAGACCCCGTCCTTGGCGCGGAGGTTTTGGAGGGGGCCGGTCTGGTCTGAAAGCTGCGCCACCGTGCCGTCCACCAGGTCCCCGGTGAGGACCACCAGGTCCGGCGTCAACGCGTTCACCCTCCGCACGACCTCCTGGACAAAATCCCGCCCTAGGAGGGGTCCCACGTGGAGGTCCGTGACTTGCGCGATGCGGTAGCCTTGGAGCGCCTCCGGGAGCTTGGACAAGGCCACGCGCACCCGTTTCACCTCAAGCGCGGTGGCCGTGGCGCCCCAAAGTCCCGCCGCCGAAAGGCCGAAGCCCCCCAAAGCCGCCAAACCTCCCGAAAGAAGGGCCAGGAACCGGCGGCGTTCCGGGTCCGGCGGGAGGCCTTGGGCCATGCGCGGAAGGCCCGCCAGGAACTTGGCCGCGTCGGCCGCGGCCAAAAGCACGATGAGGAAAAACGCCAGGCCCAACCACGTATAGAGGATCCATGTCACGGGCCCGGCCCAGGGCCGGGGCAGGAGCCGCCCCAAGGGGATGCTGGCGGGCAGCAGGAGGCCCAGGAGGGACAAAAGAACCGTCAGCCCCCACCGCCAGGGTTTCGGAACCCCCGTGTCGCGGATCAGGCGCGCCCAAAGGTAATAGTGCAGGCACAAAACGACCAGGCAGGTCGTGGTCAGGAATATGGAAAAATGAAATGACAAATTCTTACTCGGTTTTTTCCAGGGGCAGTTGGAGGGTAAAGAGGGTGCCGTGGGGCGTGAGGCGCTTGACCGATATGCGGCCGCCGTGGGCCCAAGCGATCTTCTGGCTGATGGGCAGCCCCAGGCCCGATCCGTGCTTTTTCGTGGTGAAAAAGGGTTCGAAAAGTTTCGCCGTGTCCGCCTCGGCGATGCCCGGCCCGTCGTCCTCCACGCCCAGGAGCATCCAACCGTCCTTGACCCGGGCCGAAAGGGTGAGGGTCCCTTTTTCCTCCATGGCCTGGTAGGCGTTGACGATCAGGTTGACCAGCACCTGCTGCAGGCGCTCCGCGTCGCCCGGAAGGTCCGGAAGCCGCTCCTCCAAGTTCCACTCCACCCGCGTGGCGGCGTGGGACGGCCCCAGCTGGGCCTGGGCCAGCAGCAGGGAATCCTCCAGCAGGGCGCGGGCGAACACCGGCGCCTTCTTGACTTCCAGGTTCCTCGAGTAATCCAGGATGTCGTTCATGAAATATTGCAGGCGGTTAGCCTGGGCAAGGATGGTCTCCAGTTCCTGGGAGTACTCGGACCGGTTTTCCAGCTTGGCCTTCAGGATCTGGCTCATGCCAGCAACCACGGCCAGGGGGTTCCGGACCTCGTGGGCGATGCCCGCGATGACCTTGCCCACCGCGGCCAGGCGCTCATAGCGCAGCAGCATCTCGTGGAGCTTCTTGCCTTCGGTGATGTCCCGTAGGATGGACATGACGAATTTCTGGCCCTGGAAGGTGACGGGAAAGCCCCGCACTTCCACCTGGGCCCTTTCCCCCGCCAGGGTGACGAGTTCCGTTTCCCGGTTGGGGGCGCTGGCCCCCTCCAGGGTGGCCCTCATTCTCTCCTTGGCAACGGCCCGGTTTTCGGGCAGGATGAAATCCACCGCCGATTTGCCGATCAAACTCACGGGGTTGGCGGCCCCGAACAACCGGGCCGCCTCCGCGTTGGCCGAGACGATGATGTTTTCCTTATCCGACACCACCAGGGCCAGCGGAATCTCGGCCACCAATCGCCGGTAGTCCGACTCGCTTTCCCGCAAGGCCCTTTCGGCCTTCTTGCGCTCCGTGATGTCGCGCACCAGGGTCATGACCCCCGGGATGCCCCGGTAAAGGATGGGGCTTCCCTTGGTTTCGGCCTCGAAAACCTGTCCGTCCCTTTTGACCAGCTTTTGCTCGATCCAATCCGTGGAGCGCCCCGTTTCCAGGATGTCCTTGACCCGGTCCAGGGCTTCCTTGCGGGAATCGGGGTGCAGGAAACCTGAGATCGAACTTCCTTCCACGTCCTCGGGCGAAGCCCCGAACATCCCCAGGCCCGCCGAATTCACGTAAAGCACGCGCCCGGCCGCGTGCACCACCATGGCCTCGGGCATCAATTCCACCAGGGTACGGTAACGCTCTTCGCTCTCGCGGAGGGTTTTCTCCGCCTCCTTGCGCCAGGTGATGTCCCGCACGGAGAGGACCCTCAATTCCCGTTCCCCCTCCTTGAAGTTGCGGCCGTTCAGCTCCACCGGCAGAAAACTCCCGTCCTTTTTCAGGGCCAGGGCCTCGTAGGGGTCGGGGGAGGCGGCCTTCATGCGGCGCAGGGCTTCCTCCCGGCTTGGCGGGGCCAGGAAGTCAAAACCGCTGCGGCCGATCATTTCCTCCGGCGAATAGCCCAGCATCTGGGCCATGGCCGGATTGACGTCCACCACGCGGGGGTTCTCATGGATCAGGATGCCTTCCCGGGTCAGGTCGGTCAGCCTTTTCAAGCGCTCCCGGCTCTCCCTCAAGGCCTCCTCCGCCTTCTTGCGGTCGTCAATGAGGGTGGAGGCCAGACAAAGCCCCGTGACCGAGCCCTGTCCGTCGAAAACGGGGGTGAAAGTCATTTCAAACCAGTGGGGGGCGCCGTCCTCGTCTGGGATGGAATTCTCAACCCGGATGGTTTCCCCTTGCAGGATCCTCTCAAAACGCTCCCGCACCGCCGCCTGGAAGGGTGGCTGGACGTAATCCAGGAACAGGCGGCCCAATTCGAATCTTTGTCCGGTCATCAACCCGGCATAGCGGCCGGCCAGTTGGTTGAAATCCCGGATCCGGCCGTCCCGCCCGATGAACACGATCATTTGGGACCCGCTGTTGAAGACCGCCCTCAAGTCCGCCTCGGATTTCCTTAAAAGCTCCTCCGCCCTCTTGCGGTCGTCGATGAAGGCCAGGGAAAAACACACCCCCCGCGCCGATCCTTGTTCGTCCAGGACGGGCTGGTATTTCACCTCGACCCAGCGGTCCTTCCCCTCCGCCGAGCGGATACGCCGCTCCCCCTGGGTTTCCTTGCCCTCCATGGCGGATTGGAAGCTGGCCTTATACACTTCCGGGTCGGCTCCCGGCGGCAGGGTCTCAATAAAGGGCGCGCCCTTTTCCATGCCCCGCCCCAGAACCCGCCGGGCCATGATGTCGGCGCTTTGGTTGAAGCCCTGGACGCGGCCGTCCGGGCCGATCAGGACCATCACCTGTGAGCCGCTGTTGAAGACCGCGCGCAGGTCCGCTTCGGATCTTTTCAAGGCTTCGTCGGCTCGTTTGCGCTCGGTGATGTCCTCCACCATTCCCATGCTGTGAAGGAAACCGCCTTGGGAGTCCTGGAAGCTTTGCACGGTCAGGTTGGCCCACAAGACATGGCCGTCCTTATGGAGGTACCGCTTTTGCATTTGGAATCCCCGCCCCTGCAGCACCTCCCGGCTGAAGGCGGTATTCCGGGGCAGGTCGTCCGGATGGGTGATGTCCTTGAAGCTTTTGCCCGCCAGCTCGCCCTCGGCGTAGCCCAGCATTTCGTGGAAGGCGCGGTTGGCGTGGAGGAAGCGGAAGTCCTTGTCCACCAGGGTCATGCCCAGGGGGGCGTTCTCAAAGACCCGGCGGAATTTTTCCTCGCTGTCCCTCAAGGCTTCCTCGGCCTTTTTGCGGTCGTCGATGTCAAGGGAGGTCACGCAGACGCCGGTGACGGCGCCATTTTCCCCGGCCACGGGGCGGTAAGCGAACTCGAACCAGCTCCGGGAACCATCCGGAAACCGGATGAGGTTTTCACCCTGGACGACCTCACCCTTCAGGCCACGTTCGATGTTTTTGCGGAAAGGTTCCTGCGCCTCCTTCACCACGTAGTCGGCGAGGGACTTCCCGATTTCCAGGCCCCTGCCGACGGCCTGGGCCACGAAGGCGGCGGCCACTTGGTTGAAGTATTGGACCATCCCCTCCCGGTCCACCACCGTGATAGCCTGGGTACTGCTGTTGAAGATGGCCCGCAGGTTGGATTCGGATTTTCGAAGGGCCTCCACCGCGGCCTTGCGCTCCTGGATGGAACCGAGGGCCGCGCAGGCGCCGATCACTTTTCCTTGGGGATCGCAAACAGGGTTATAAGCGAACTCGAACCACTCCTCCCTCCCCTCCGGCGATTTCACCACCCTCTCCAGGTGGAGGGATTCGCCCCCCAGGACCCTCTTGAACCTAGCCTTGAAGTCCTTCACATACTCGGGCTCCACATAGTCGGCCAAGGGACGGCCCACCTGCAGTTCCTGGTGGCGCATCCTCAGGACCCATTGGCGGGCCAGCTGGTTGAAGTCGCGGATGCGGCCGTTCCGGCCTGCCAGGATGAAACCCCGCGCGTTGGAGTTGAAAACCGCCCTCAGGTCCGCCTCGGACTTTTCCAGGGCCCGCTGGACCCTCTTCCGGTCGTCGATGTCCAGCGTGGTCAGGCAGACGCCCTCGATTTCGCCCTCCGCCCCGAAAACGGGGTGGTAACTGGCTTCAAACCAATGGAAATCACCCACCGCGGTTCGGTAGGGGCGTTCTACTTGGACGGCTTCGCCCCGTAAAACGCTTTCGATGTTCTTGTGGAACAGCCCCCGGTCCTCCGGATGGACGTACTCAGCCAATACCCGGCCAACTTCGAGGGCCTTGCCGCTATCGTCCCGGATGAAGGCGGCGGCGTTGGGGTTGAAGGCCTTCACCCGGCCCTCCCGGTCCATCAGGATGATGTTTTGGAAGGTGTTATGGAAAACCGCCCTCAGGTTGGTTTCCGATTCCCTCAGCGCCTCCTCGGCCCGCTTGCGGTCGGTGGTTTCGTGGATGATGCCCAGTCCCCCCACGATTTCCCCCTGGATGTTCCTCAGGGGGGAATAGACGGCCTCGAAAAAGCCCTGCCGGCCCGCTGGCGTGCGGAAGGGCCGGTCCTTGGTGGTGGCGGTCTGGCCCCGCAGGGCCTCGAAAAAATACCGGTCCTGCCCGATCTGCTTCAGGAAGGGGAAGACGTCGAAGGCGCACTGTCCCAGCACTTCCTCGCGGGAATGGCCGGTCAGTCGCTCCATGGCCGGGTTCCAAAGCGTGTAGCGGCATTCCCGGTCGAAGGCCATGAGCCCATCGATGCTGCTGTTGATGAGGTTCTGGTTGAACTCCTTTTGCCTAAGGATTTCCTCCTCGATCCTCTTGCGCTGGGTGATGTCCTTGAAAAAGGAGAGCCGCACCCGGCGGCCTTGGTAGGTGGTCATGCGCGGCGTGATTTCCACGGGAAACCGGGTGCCGTTGCGCCTTAAGCCCATGACCTCGTAAGGCGCCTCCGATTCCTCCATGATTTTTTGGATGAGGGTTTCCCGGAATTCGGGGGCCGTGAACTCCAGCGCGTTGCGGCCCACCATCTCCGAGACCTCCAGGCCGAACATCCGGGCCAGGGCGGGGTTGGCCAGGAGGATCACGCCTTTCTCGCTCACCCCGATGCCGTCCTTGGAGGCCTCCGCCAGTTTGCGGAACAGCTCCTGGCTCTCGAAAAGCTCCTTCTCCCTTTTCTTCATCTGGGTGATGTCCAGGAAGGTGGTCACCCGCATGGCGTGGCCCCGGTATTGGATGGGTTTGCCGGAAACCAGGCAGTCGAAACGGCTTCCATCCTTCCGTTGCATGACGATTTCATAGGGCTGGTCGTATCCCTTGGCCACATGGTCCCGCACCAGGGGCCGGAATTCGGGAGCGGGGAAATCCATGCCGTCCAAGCCCTCCAAGTCTTCGGGTCGTTCATACCCCAGGAGGGTGGCCAGGGCCTGGTTCACCTCCACGAAGACACCCTCATGGTGGATCGCGATCCCCTCCCGGGCCGAGTCGCTGAGCCGTTTGAATTTTCCCTGGCTCTCCTGGAGGGACTTCTCGGCTTCCTTTAATTCCGTGACGTCCCGGCCGGCCAGGTAAAAACGTCCATCGGTTTGGGCCGACCGGCAGGACCATCGCCCCCAGCGGTATTCACCGTCCTTGCCGCGGCAGCGGCCCTCAAAATCCGCCCGCTTGGCCCCTTGGTGGAGTTTTTGGATTTCCAACTGGGCCCGGGAGAGGTCTTCCGGATGCAACAGGTCAAAGAAAGGGAAGCCCTTCAGCTCCCGGGGATCGAGGCCCAGGCCGTTTTTCCAGGAGGGGCTGGCTTGCTCGAACCGGCCGTCCACGGTCAAAACCGCCATCCATTCGCAGGAGAGCTCGAAAAAGGAATGAAGCTGGTCGAGGTTGATGTCAGACGCCATGGCGCTTTCCGGGTTTTGGGGATGGGCGTGGCCCAGGGGAATGTCATTTTACCAAATAGCGGCCCAAAAATGTTTTCCCCTGGAAAACACCATCTTTTGCCGCGGTGTTCCACATCGGTGGCCAAATGGCGCTGGGTTTTAGCCTTATCGCCTGGCCCTGCGCCATTTCTCGATTTCCGGCTCGGAGACCGGCGCCCAAAGGCGTATTTCCACGGGAAAATCCTTCACGAAAAGCGTGCATCCGCTGTTAAAGCGTCGGTCCGGCCAATCCAGGGGGATGGAACGTTTGAAAAGGGCGGGTTTGGTTTTGCGGGTGTCCAGGTTCCAGGCATTCTTGAAAAGCTGGTGGTAGAAAAGGACCGTGAGCTCCAGGAGGGATCCGAGGGCTTCGTCTTGCAGGAACCTATCGAAATCCTCCGAGGTGCGCAACACCAGCAGGCCCGCGAAGGGCTCATAAAAATAAATGCTCTGCTCCGCGCCCAGGGGGGCCAGGTCCTCCATCGGGGATTGGAAAAGTTGGGCGCTACGGTTGGCCCTCCGGATGAGCAACTGGTTGAAAATCCGGTGGAGGTCCAGTGCCGACGGTATCGGGTAATCCATTAAAACCTCGGGAATAAAAGCGCGGTGGGACGGCGCTGGCAGCGCGGATGGAAGCATTTCAAACCCCCTCAATGGTAATGATCTTCGACCAGGGGGTAAAGCAAATCGAATGCCAGTCGGAATCTAAATTTTAGTGGAATTGAGTGTTTTTTTTCGACCCGAAGGGGCGGGCCCTTGGGTCTTTTTACCCAATTGGGTCGGAAAGGCCAAAATAGTTCGAAGTCCGAACTGTTTTCAGTCAACGACCCGGCGGGCAAAGGCGGTCTGCACGAGGGGCCAGCCCCAGAAGGCCTCCCCCAGGATCCACTGGAGGACCTTGGCCCCGTCCAGGAGGCGAAGCCCTGGGCGGTTCAGGAGGGATTCCTCCACGCTGAAGATGCGCCTCTTGCGCACGGCGTTCAATTTTTCCCACCCGATGCGCTTGAGCGCCTCGGCCGGGTCGAAGGTGAGGCCCGCGCCGTAAACGGAGAACACGATGATTTCCGGGTCGAACTTGACCATTTCCTCGATGCGCACCGGGCGGCTCAACTCCCGGGTCAGCATGGGGAAATAATGGGCCCCCGCCTCCACCATGAGCTCCGGGTACCAACCGCCCGCGGCCGAGGGGGGCTTGTTCCACTGTTCCACGTAAAGTTTGGGCCGGTAGGCGTTGAAGGGTATCTTTTCCCTCAGGGCCGCCAGGCCCCCGGCGAAATCCTGCGACAGCTGCTTGGCCCGGTCCATGGTGCCCGTGGCCTTCCCCACCTGCAGGAAGGCGTCCTCCACCTCGCGCAGGGAACGGGGATCCAAGTGCAGGACATTGAAGCCCTTTTCCTTCAGCCGTTTGTAGAGATCCTGCTGGCCCACGGAGAAAGTCAGCGACAGCTCGGCCTTCAGGCTGTGCACCCGGCCTTCGGCCATGGTAAACCAGTATTCGGGCTTGTTGCGGTCGCTCACCGGCGGCTCGGACTCGCAGTATTCCTTGAGGGTGGTCACTTCCTCCGAAAAGCCGAGGTATTGGAGGATTTCGGTGGTGGCCAGGGAGAAGGACGCGATGCGCTTGGGCGGGGTGAGAGGCATGGAGCGAGTTTAGGGGAAAGGATTGCTGGATTTCCAGCCTTTTCTCGAAAGTCTTAGATCGACGTTGAAATCGCCCAAGCGCTTCGCCGGTATGTTCTACACGAGAAATTGGAAGTGGGGCGGACCCGCCAAGCCTTGGAGGATTTTTTAGATTTCCCCCTAGCCCGCTACCCCCAGGACTTCCTGTTGCCCCGTGTTTGGGAACTTCGGTCTAATTTTTCGGCCTACGATGCTTCTTATGTCGCCCTCGCCGAAATTCTTCAAGTGCCTTTGGTCACCCGGGATGGGCGGCTGGCCAAGGCGCCTGGGCACCGGGCCCGCGTGGAAAAACCAGGGTAAGGATTTCCGCTTTTACGGCTTGTACAAAAACAACGTCAAATCCAAGTAATGGTAATGGTCCATCAAGTGCACGCGGGAGGCGCCCAGGCTTTTGCCGAAAGCCGCCAGTTCCTTGGGACGCGCCGCGAAACGGTCTTTCTCCTGGATACCCGCCTCGGCGTTGAGCACGTTGAAGGCAACGGCCTTTCGACTGGCTTTCAAGGCCGCGGCCAGCACCGCGCGCATGTAGCGCCAATTATCCTTCACCTTGACGTTGAAAACCCCGGACAAAAAGCAGTAATCGAAGCTTCCGGCGCGGTAAGGCCTTGAAAGGATGCGGCGCGCCTCGAACTTCGCGTCCGGGTAAAGCCTGCGGGCCTCGCGGATGACGTTGGGGAAAAGGTCCACGCCCGTGTAATCCACCCCCGCGCCCTTGTCCCTTAAATAACCCCAGAAAGACCCCAGGCCGCAGCCGATATCCAAGATCCGGGCGCCCCTCATCGGCCCCACCGACGCGAGGGCCTCAAAGCGCACTCTTTGGCTATGGGCCGTGTTCCATCCCACCCTTTTTTCGGGAGCCTCGTGGCCCTCCAATTGGGAGTGGTAATAGCTTTCCAGGCCGAGGAGATCTCGGGCGGAAAAACCGGGGAAATCCTTCAGGTGGAAATAGGGACGGAGGTGTTTGTTCCGGGTGGAGGAGCGGGTGCTTTTTCCCATGGCCGCCATTGTAGCAGCCAGCCGCAGCCGGCCTGGAACCAACCAGCGCTTCCGGGCGGATTTAGGATGCCCCCGGGCCGGGGCTGGACTCGTCCATGGCCCCGAACCTGCGGCGGATACCCCGGTTGGCGGGCATCTCGAAAAGGTGGTACGACAAAGCGGCCACGGCGGTGGCGGCGATGGCAAAGACGCCGAACGAGAGGGAGACATTCGTGCGGGCCGTGAAATCCGCCATCCAAGGCCAAGTGAAGTAAATGACCACCATGTGTAGCAGGTAAAGGCCGTAACAGTATTTTCCGGGGAGCGCCAGCGGCTTTAACCACCGGGATTCAAAAAAAGGAAGTTCCAGGCCGCCCCATAAAGCCAAAAACATGCCGGCGTCCAGTAAGGGCGTGGCCAAAATAATGGCCCAACGGCCATTTAAGAGCGGGGTGCTCCCGGCCAGCATGGCCGCAAGTCCCACCCCCACGGCGGCCCAGTTCCCCCACCGGCTCCGAAGCCCGCGAAACATGCCCCGCTTGTCGGCCAGGTAAAGGAAGGCTCCCAAGGCGATGGCGCCGTAGCACCAAACATCGCTCCAGGTAAACACGGGAAGGGAACCGAGGGGGGTCAGCCAGAAGCCGGCGCAGGAGAGGCCCAAGGCCGCCAGGACCAGCAAGACCAGCAACCGGGTCACCTGTTCTTCATCCCCGGCCCTCCTTAGGAACAGGGGGTAGAAAAGATAAAATTGCTCCTCGATGGCCAGGGACCAATAAATGGACCAGTGGAGCCCCAAGGCCCCCCATTGCGCCTTGAGAAAATTGACGGCCCAACTGAAGGGGAGGAGGGTCAACAAGGAACCCCAAAACCGGAGATCCCAGGGGTTCCGGGGCAGTTCGAAACAAAGGAAAAAATTGAGGGAATGGTCGCCCAGGACCACCCCAAAAACGCCGATGAGGGCCAGACCGGTGAAAACCTGCAGGAGAAAGAGCGGGAGAATCCGTCCGGCCCTGCGGGCGTAAAACCATTTGAGGGAAGCCCGGGAAAATCCATTGGGGGCCCGGTCCAATATCCGGGTGATCAAGAAACCCGACACCATGAAAAAAATCGTGACGGCGGCCCGGCCCTGGCCCCGGAGAACGCTCCAAACGACCTCCATCCGCCCGGGCCCGGGTTCAGGCACGAAGTAGCCGAAATGGCTGGCCAGGACGGCCAAAATGGAGAGGCTTCGGGCGAGGTCGATGATTTGGAGGTTGGAGGAAGGGGCCTTTTCCATGGCCCAACTATACAAGCCGGTGTGAGCCTTGAAAAGGAACTTGCCTTATAGTCTCTGAGTTTTCAAATAGGTTTCAAGAAACTTCCCTGTAAAAATCCACCGTCCTTTGGGCGGCCTCCAAGAGCGCCGCGGGCGGCGCGGCCTGCCCTGAGCCAGCCGAAGGGGTCGAACCCGCCAAAAGGGTAAAAGGATGGGAGGCGCTGAACTTGTGGTTGGCCCCGGCCAGGATCGCCAGCCGGGCTTGGGGGTTCAAGGCCGCCAAGCTTTCGGACTCCTCCGGGAGAACGCTGGTATCTTCGGAGCCGTGGACCAAAAGCGCCGGGATGCCCAGGTTGTGGAAATAAGTAGGCACATCCCCTTCCTTCCCCCATTTCTCCACGTCGTCCAGGAAGGCGGTGGAATAACGCAGCGCCTGGCCCGTGCGGGAGCTTTCCTGGGCCAAAAAGCCCTGCTGGCGCCAGGATTGTTTCACCTCATAAAGGTAGCGGTTGACCCGTGCGATGGTGGCCCAGGTGGCTATGGCTTTCACCGGAGGAAGCCGGCCTGCGGCAAGGAAACATACCGCCCCGCCACGGGAATGGCCCCAGAGGAAAACTCCCTTTTGCGGCGGAAATTCGGACGTTAGTCGGCCTTGGATCGCGGCTTGGACGACCGCCCTCAAGTCCTCCACTTGCCGGGAAATCGTGTCGTTTTGGAAGGCCTCCAGGTCTGTGAAGGGTCCATCGGGTTGCGGTCCCATACCCGATCCGGAAAAATTAAAGCGGACGGCCGGGAAACCTTGTCCGGCGAAAAAAGCCGCCAACCATGGAAAAAAGGCCCAGTCTTTGAACCCCAAAGCCCCATGGGCCATGACCACTGCGGGCCCCGTGATTTCTTCCGGTAGGGTCAGGGTCCCCCAAACCTTTCTTTCTCCTTGGCTTGGGATGTGGAAATCAACGGTGCGCATACGCCTCTCCCACTTGAAATTTGGACCGGGTTCAACCACCCGCACAGGGGCCTCCGCTGGCGAAAAGGCTTGTAAATAAAGGATTTTAAGACGTGATATAATTTACATGGATGTAATACAACGCTTAGCTGTTGAGCCTCACAAAGAAACCCCGTGACGCTCTTTTAGCCCACCTTCGCCAAGGCTTCGGTGGGCATCCGTTCACAACCTGGCGAAATCCGCCGTAGCCTCCCCGCTTTCTCCACGGTGGATCAAGTGATAGTAGGGCGAAGGCGGATGGATGCGCGCCATGAAGTTCGTCTTATTGAAGTTGATCAAATTGAAGTTACCTCTTTTTTTGACCCTACTGGCCTTATGCTACGGCCGTTTCTTCGAGAAACCCCGGTTGCTCCACTCCCGCGTTTTTTCCGGCCTGGCATCGGAAGGCCAATCGCAAAAAGCCCAGGTTTACTTGAACCGCTACAATTTTTACATGTCCTACGTGGATTGCGGAGCGGCCTATGAAACCCGGGGCCACGCCAACAACGGCAAATATCTCATTCAGGCCATGAAATCGATCCATGATTGCGAAAAAACCGGCATCCCCATTGACCGCCGCCTGCTGGTCCTCGACAGCGCCGACGACTTTTTGCAGGATTTCGACGCCTTGAAAAACCCCAAGTCGCAGGTCCGCCTCCTGGGCATCGACCCCTGGGAGAGGTTTTGGTAAAGGCAAGTCCTATTCGCCACAGATGCTCCACAAATCACGAGTGGAATTGTCACTCGCTCCTTTTAAGGGATGTGGGACATCTGTGGCTCAATGGCCTCGGGTTTAATCTTTTGGCTTTCCCTTCAAAAACTCCTGGACCTTTTTTTCATCCGTCGTGGGCAGCTGGCATTGGTAGTTCCGGCAGACGTAGGCCGTGGGCTTCCCCCCCTGGCTTGCCCGGCCCTCGGCCCAGGGAATGAGCGCGGTCAGGTCTTTTACCCGGCCTTCCTCGGCGAAAACCAGCACCTTGTTGGGCAGGTAGATTTTCCATACTAGATCCAGCATTTTTTGCGAAGCGTCCCGCGGGCCTACCACGAGGATTTCCGCCGGGCCGTAAAAATCGAACTGGAAGGCCTGCAGCATCTGGGGAAAGTTGGACGCGCCCCGTTCCAGGAGCCCTGAAAAAACCCGCAAGATGGCGTCGGAGCGGTCGCGGTATTCCTTTTGGCCCGTGAATTCGGCCAGGCGGTAGCCGCTCAAGGCCGCCACCGAGTTGCCCGAGGGGATGACCCCGTCATAGGCGTCCTTGGTTCGCGTCAACAGCCGGTTCCCGTCCTTTTGGTCGCTGCCCGTGAAAAAATATCCCCCGGCCTTTTCGTCCCAAAATAGCCGTGCCATCTCCTTATCCAGTTCCATCGCCTTCCTCAAATAAGCGGTGTCGAAGGTGCTTTCATACAAATCCAGTTGGGCTTCCTGGTAAAAGGCGTAATCGTCAATGTAACCCTGGATGCCCGATGGCCCCTTCCTAAAGGAAGCCAAAAGGCGGCCGTCCTTGAAAAGATTTTTCTGGATAAAATCCGACGCTTTTTGGGCGGCCTCGAGGTATTCCCGGTCGCCCAAAACCTGGTATCCATAGGCCAGGGATGAAATCATCAGGCTGTTCCATGCGGTCAAAATCTTGTCGTCCAGGTGGGGCCTCACGCGCTTGGACCGGGCCTCCAGCACCTTGGCCTTGGCCGCCTCCCACCATTTCTCGTCCTTTCCCAGGACCTTCAAGGCGCCCGGCAGGCCGGTCTTCAGGTGTAGGATATTGCCGCCCTCGAAGTTCCCCGCCTCGGTCACGTTATAAAGCCGGCAGAAATCGATTGCGTCCTGGTCGCCTCCGCCGGAAGGCGATCCCGCGTCCCTCTTTTCATTGACAGGGCGGGACAACACTTGCTTTATCTGGCCGGGTGTCCAAACGTAGAACTTGCCTTCCTCGCCCTCGCTGTCCGCGTCCTCGGCGCTGTAAAAGCCGCCCTCCTTGTCCGTCATGTCCCTCAGGACATAGGCGAAGATTTCCCGGGCCACGCGGGCGTATTCCCCCTGGCCCGTCACTTGGTAAGCCTCCAGGTAGGCGCGCGACAAGAGCGCGTTGTCGTAGAGCATCTTCTCGAAATGCGGCACCAGCCATTGGTTGTCCGTGGAATAGCGGGCGAAGCCCCCGCCCATCTGGTCATAGATGCCGCCTTGGGACATCTTGTCCAGGGTCACTTCCACCAAGGGCAGTAATGTCTTGTCCCTTGTTTTTTGGTAAAAGCGCAGCAAAAACTGGATGGCCATGGCGGGAGGGAATTTGGGCGCGCCCCGGAAACCGCCGTCCTTTTCGTCGAACCCGTTATCCAGTTCACGGCGGGCCTGATCCAGGGCCTTGGCGGTCAAGGACCCGCCCGATGTGTCCTTGGCGGGCGAGGCGATAAGGCCGGCCAATTGGGCCCCGGCCTTTTCCACCTGGTCCCTCTGGGTCTTCCAAACCCGGGCGATGTCTTTCAGCACCTCGGGGAAACCCGGCCTGCCGTAACGCCCGTCGGGCGGGAAATAGGTGCCGCCGTAGAAGGGCTTTAAATCGGGCGTGAGGAAAAGGTTCAAGGGCCAGCCGCCCTGGCCGGTCAGGGCCATGACCGCGTTCATGTAGATCTGGTCCACGTCGGGCCGCTCTTCCCGGTCCACCTTGATGCAGACGAAGTTTTCGTTCATCAGTTGGGCGATGGCCTCGTTCTCAAAGCATTCATGCTCCATCACATGACACCAGTGGCAGGTGGAATAGCCGATGGAAAGGAAGATGGGCTTGTCCTCCTTTTGGGCCTTCTCGAAGGCCTCCTCGCCCCAGGGGTACCAGTCCACCGGATTGTGGGCGTGCTGCAGCAGGTAGGGGCTCTTCTCGAGGATGAGCCGGTTCGTGTATTTATGGGAAGTCAGGTTGCTTTGGGAGTCCATCCACCACCCCGTGCTCGAGATGAGAAGCAAAAGAAGAAAAACAAGCGCGGCCTTGAACTTCATGGCTTCAGGTTGCCGGAAAAAACCCCCATAATCAACCCGGAAACCGTTGAAACCCTTTGCTAATGGGGACGGGAACGGCCAAAATACTTTCGAAAGTTAAGATCCACCAAGGAATCCCCTTTGCTTTGCCCTTACTGCAGGAACGAAAAAATGGACGCCCCGGCCTGCCCCCATTGCGGGCTTCAAGAAAAAGAAGCGCTCCTTAAGGCCGCCGACCTTTACTGGGCCGAGGGGAAGCAGGACCTTTCCGTGGACTATTACGGCCGCTACCTCGCCTTGGACCCCTCGGACTTCGACACGGCCTGTAAAAGGGCCGCCTACCTCTGTTCCATGGCCCGGGAGCGGCGGGACACCCTTCTTTTCCAAAAGGCCGACCAGGGGATCGCGGAGATCCTGCGTGATCATTGGGACTGGAAGGCGGGACACCAAAACCGCATGGACCTTTACTTCTGCTTCGGCAAGCTGGACGGCCTCCTGGCCCAATACCAGAAGATCGCGGGGGAGGACCCCGCCAAGGCCGGGATCGGCGGCGAGATGGGCCAATGGATCCGGCTGATGATGCGGTTCAAGGAAGAAAAGCCCAATGTTCCCGAAAGCCTGAAGGTCGGGGAGGGATCATCCCTCCTGTTTGAAAGTTTCTGGCCCCTCTTATTGGCGATCGCCTTTTCTTTCGCCCTGGGCGTGTTCATTCCCGCGGGGTCGTCGCCGGACGAGGAAAGCACCCACAAGCTGTCCCTGGTTCAGCAGATGGTCATCATCCTGGCCCTATTGGGGTCGGGTTTTTACGGGATTTGGCGTTATCAAAAGTTGAGTCAAAAAGACCAGCCCAAGAAACCCAAGGGCCCCCGACCGACATTGGAGCCCTAAGCCTCCACCACGAAAGTTTCGGCCAGCTTGTCGTGCCAGGTCTGGGAGTCCTCGTCCCACAGCATCCAAAGGTAGCCCAGTCCGAAAAACATCCCGGATAGGATCTTGCCCACCGACCGCACGAAGGCCTTCACCCAGTCCACCTTCCCGCCGTCCTTGGAGGCCACCCGGATGCCCATGACCTTCTTGCCCACCGTATAGCCGTTCCACTGGGATACCAGGATGGTCTCGTAAAGGATCCAGAAAACTCCAAGGCTCAAAATGTGGTCGATCAACGCCGCCACGAACCTTTGGAAGAAACTGGCTTTATTCATTTTCCGCCTTTCGGGTGAACCTGCCGGAGCGCCTCAAACAGCACGATTCCCACGGCTGTGGAAAGGTTCAGGCTGCGGATCGCGTCCTCCTGCTGGGGGATGCGATACAGCTTGTCCTTGTAGACCTCGTAGAATTTTTTCGGGAACCCGGCGGTTTCCTTGCCGAAGATCAGGTAAGCCCCCTTGGGGAAGGAGGCGTCCCACAGGCTTTTTTTGCCCTTGGTGGAAAAAAAGAAAAAGGCCGCGTCCGGGGGCAGGCTTTCGAGGAATTTTTCCCAGGTGTCGTGCCGGTGGATCTTCACCTTTTCCCAGTAGTCCAGTCCCGCGCGCCGCACCTGTTGGTTGTCCAGGTGAAAACCCAGCCTCCCCACCAGGTGCAGCTCGGCGCCCGCGCCCAGGCAGGTTCGCCCGATGTTGCCCGTGTTCCAGGGAATTTCCGGCTCGATGAGGACGACATGAAACATGACGAAGACTCGGATGGAATTAGGGTTTAGAACCGGAACCACGCCTTTTCAGGTCCGGGAAACGCTGTTGGGCCGTGTCGATATTTCGGTGTTTTTCATAATTGCTAACGAAGTCCAAAGCTTTAACACCCATAATGCCAACTAAAGCGCTAAAAACATTTGCCTGTTCGTAATACAGTTCCACCCAATCTGAAAGTTCCCTTTCGATATATTCGATGGCTCGACGAATAGCCGCAATCTCTAATCCTAATGGCAGTGGAACGGAACTTTTAAAATCCCTGTTATCTACCACTTAAGCCGCCAATTTCCGTTTTGATGGTTGAAAGCAAAGGAATAGCCCGCAAAGCCATTTTGTAATATTCCAAATCTTTCTCTATCCCGATGCTTTTAAATCCACAAGCTTCGGCCGCTGCAATAGTTGAACCTGATCCCATAAAAGGATCCAAAATAACTCCGTCACCAAGTGGAAGTGCGGCTCTTACGATTTGCCTGATAAAAGCTTGGGGTTTGAGCGAAGGATGGGGCGCAATCTTTCTTTCGTGGCCGCGGGCCGGGCCTGAGCCAATTAAATCCTTGAAAGGTTCGTCCTCGGAAATACGCCGTAATGCGCCCGTACCCCATTTTCGAAGGTTATCTTGTACTCTTCCTTCGCAGGGATTTCGGAACAATCCCCATGGTTCCCAACAGGAGCGGGGCATGACGGAAACATCAGGGAATTCACGATGGGCATTTTTGGGACGGTCCCCCCCCCTGAGTGTTTGAGTAGTCCTGGCAATTTCCCCTCTTTTTTCAAACCCAACGGAAATAAAAGGTTCGTAAACCAGATAGGAAAGAAGTGGATTTGTCGCAATGAATACATGCCCTCCCGGAACCAGGACTTTTCTCAATAAATTCGCCAGCCGCCAAAAAAAACGTTTCATTTCATTCTTGTCGTCTTCGGTTAAAACCGTAAAACGAGGCAAAGGAGTGCGTTGACATCCATCAAATGAAGGTGGAATTCTCCAAACACCTCCTTTTTTGCCCCTCAACTTTTGAAGTTGATCCGGCTTGTATTCAATAAGACCATAGGGTGGATCGGTCACCACTGCATGTATAGAATGATGGGAAGCTTTTTTTAGCCATTCCAATGCGTCTCCACAAACCATCGAATAATTTTTACTGCTTCGATTTATCGGAAGAACAACTGCTTTAACTTCCATTACCGACCTCCAAAACTGAACGATGTTGCATTATAAATCCTTTAAGGTAAATATGTGGGCAAGTTCAAGGCGGCGGAGGGCCGAAGGCGCCCATGAAGGTTTCCCGCGCCCGGATCCTGCGGCCCGTGGCCGGGTCCACCGCCACGTGCTCGTTGGGCCCACTGTCGTAAAAGCTGAACTTGCGGCGGTGGATGCGCGGCGGCTTGCGCTCCTCCGAGGCGTCAATGTAGGTGACCACCCAGTCCTTGAAGCCCTCCACGATGGCGCAATGGGTGTCGGTGTCGCTGTCGTCGATGTGGCCCGTGCGGTTCTTGTCGTAGGTCTTGTTGAAGATGATGATGTCCCCGGGCTGGATGTCCTTGGCGTGGGCGCGGCGGGTGTGCTTTTGTTCCAGGTAGATGCGGATGTCCTTGGTCAGGTTGTGGCCCAGGTAGCCGTATTTGGCGAAAAACCGGTTCATTTCCGGCGAATGGTAGCAGGCCAGCACGAAGTGGGAACAGTCGATCTTCCAGTTGGGGCGGTTGTCCAGGTAATACTGTGCGTTTTGGAGCGCCTCTTCTCCCGTGGCCTGGGTGCCCGTGTCGTTGCGGATCTCGTACCCCACCGGCGCACAGCCGGACAAGATCCCCGCCAAAGCCAAAATGAACCACAGAGGCAAGGGGAAACGGTTAAAGGCATTTTTGACTTCAAATCCATAAATGCCGGCACTGTGCCTCTGCGCCTCTGGGGCGAAAAGAGGTTTCATTTCTTTGCCGTAATGCGGCCGCCCTTGGCGGTCAGGGCCTGGGTGTTGGCGAAGGCCACGGCCAGCGGCAGGTTGGCCGAGGCCGCCAGGTACTTGGGCGACCACTCGGGGTTGAACCTTTCCTTGTCCTTGCGAAGGTCCGGCAGCTTCAAGACGTGGGCGTAGGGGGACAGGATTTGCGCGATCTGGTCCTTGAAGGGGGCCAGGGGGCTTTCCTCCGCGTCCAAGAGCGGGGCCGTGCCAAGGTTGAACCACTTGAAGCCCTTCTCCTTGGCCCAAAGCAGGGTCTCCAGGAGGAGATAGTCCTCCAGGGCGGCCGGCGCCTCGTGGGAGGAGCGCAGCAGGTCGGCCATCACTTCCTCCCGCCCCCCGCTTTCCAGAAGGTTGGCGAAAGCCTCCACCTTGCCTTCCCGCCTGACCACGGCCAGGGGGAAGCGCCCCAGGTAGCCCTCCTGGAAAAAACCGGTGGAGAACCCCATTTCGCGGGTCTTGTTCTTGCTCAGCCATTCCTCCGAGGCCTTCTTAAGCTGCGGCAGCAGCTCCGGCCCCGGTCCCCCGGGCAGCACCTCAAAGCGGTACTCCTCCTTTTCCTTGAACCGCTGGAGGGTGTTTTTGAGGTCCGCGGAAGCCAGGGCGTCCGGCTTGAAGGACTTCAGCGGCACCCGGGCCTCCTCGCCCACCTTCACCACGGTCAGGCCCATGTCCAGGTAAAACTGGAAATGCTCCTGGTCCACCAGGAAAAACAGCACCCACATCTTCTTGCGGTGGCAGAGGTCCTTGAACCGGACGGCCAGGTCCTGCCGTTCCTTCTCCTCGCCCACCGGGTCGCCCAGCACGATCCAGCTGCGGCCTTCGATGGCGTACATCAGGAAGGCGTCGCCCTTCCGGTTGAAATAAAGGGCCTTGTCGCCCATCAGGGCCAGGCCCGCCGAGGCGCGGCGGGATTTTTTGGCCGCCTCCAGGGCCCTCGCCAGGCCGGCCGCATCGGGGAGCTCGGTTTCCGGCTGGTTGGGGGAAAGGAGCGTCACGATGGAGAAAACCAACAGCGTCACCGTGGCGCCCAGGGTGGACCTCAGGAACCGCGCCGCGTCCTCCACCACGTCGAAGGTGGTCCAAAGGTCCATGGAATAGTCCTCGTAGCGGTAGCTGAAGACCCCCGTCCAGACCGAGCCTAAGAGCACGAAAAGGATGGCGGTCACCCAGAAAGGGGGATAGCGTTGCTGGAAAATCGAGGTGCGCCGGGAAAAATACCGGCCGCAGGGCAGGAGGGAGCCGAAAACCAAAAGCAGGGGTAGGGCTTCCTCGTAATCGAAGCCCTTGAAAAGGCAGCCCAGGAAGCCCAAGCCCAGGAAAATCAAGCCGAAGACGTAGGCCGACTGCAGCCTTTGCTGCAGGCCGCGCGCCAGGACCAAAAGCAGGGCCCCGGACACGCCGGTTGAGAAATGGGCGGCCTCCAGCACCCAAAGCGGCATCAGCTCGTTTAAGCGCGTCATGCGGCCGGAGGCCTCGGGTTGGGCGTTGGAGAAGAACAGCAGGGATCCCGCCAGGAAAACGAAGGCGGCGAAGGCCTGCGGCACGAAGTCCGGC